>JAQXBM010000102.1 GCA_029252405.1 Crocinitomicaceae bacterium | reverse complement strand
TAATGACAAACAATTCACTAAACTCTGCTAAAAGATGTTTGTCACTTCTAAAGTATGGCTAATTCCTGAATTAACCTTGGATAACATTTGACATTCGACGAAGTGCATTGAATAGCCGTTTAGCCGCATTTTTTCAATTATAATCAACTCACAAACAGAATTCTAAATGCCATAATTCGAAATAAACAAATCGGGTAAATGCGTTTTTTTCATCTATTTTTGAGTCGATATTTAGGGCAAATTCGTGTAGATTTTTACGCAAAAAAAATGACCGAATCATTTCGATACGATCATTGTAAAAATTATGTAAAATTTGGAGTCCTACGCGTTCAAACGACTGTTCACTTCCATCCATCCACCGCCGTTCTCGCAGTCGATCCCCTTCGATTTAAAGTATTGAGTTGCCTGACCACTTCTCCCACCGCTCAAACAGCAGAATAAAATTGGTTGTTTCATTCCGCGAATCTCCTCTTCTCTATCTGCCACCTCATTCAAAGGAATGTTAATTGATCCAGCCACGTTTCCTCCGTCAAATTCCGCTCGCGTGCGTACGTCTATAATTGTGTAATCCATCTTGTTCGTTTTTTTGTACAAATCTAAGGTAAGCCATTAAATGATTCTGTCGCTTTTGTTACACAAGAAAAAAATTCATATTTCTTGTTTACCTTTCCATAAATTGCACATCTGTAGAAAAAGCCGTCCATGACACAGACTTCTCGTAAGCCAATTGAGCGTGATTCATCTGAGCTGCATTCTTTATATAAGAAGTGGCCCGATGTCAAGCGATACCTTCGTTCGCTTGGGTGTAAAGCTGCTGATGCCGAAGATATTTTCCAAGAGGCACTTGTAGTTTTCGCTCGAAAACGCACTGAACCTGATTTCGAATTGACCGTCGATCCTTTTCACTATGTGAAGAATACTTGCAAATTTTTGTGGTACAATCAATCAAGAAAAGAGTCGAAGCACAGAACAAGCGAACTCAGTGATCATATTACAGCGGAAATCGATGATTCATGGTTTGAGAAAGAACAACAATTGGATTTGATAGAAAAAGCCCTCAAAAAGTTGGGTGAGAAATGTCAACAATTATTGCAACTGTTCTATGGAAAGGGCTGGTCGATGTCAGACATCGCGAAGAAAATTGGGCTTAGAAACGATAAAGTTGCCAAAGCACAGAAATACCGATGCCTCACAAAAGCCAAAGAGGAAGTTCAGAAACTTCAAGGTGAAACTTTAATTACTCCAAAAGCTTAAGCCATGCAATTAGACAATACAAGAAATATAGATCGTTACTTATCTGGCGAGTTGTCTGCTTCGGATTACGCAGCATTCGAGGAGCAGTTGAAAACGAACGTTGAGCTTCAAAAAGAAGTCGAACTCCAAACAATGATTAAGGAGGCAGCAATGCGCGCCTCGTTTAGAGCAGATGTTCAACACGCAGCACGACGTTACAAATTGAATCGAATCATTAAGTGGGGAGCCGCAGGATTAGGCGCTGTTGCCCTGATTCTAGCAACTAGCCTCTGGATAACTTCATCTTCCAAGAAAGAAAGCGAAAAGACACAAGAAGCGCCAGTGATTGCTCTCTCGATGATGGAGGAATTGAGTCCAAACGCCGATTTCAGCTCTCTTCCCATTCAATACTTTTCAGTTCCAAAAGAAGGCGATGTTTTCCTTTCAGATCAAAGTGTGCTTCTTTCCGTGCCGAAAAAGGCATTCCTGTTGAAAAACGAAGTGTATACGGGTGAGGCAATCGTTCAATTTCAAGAGGCACTGCAAGCGAACGAAATCGTGAAGGCAGGTTTGAACACGAAATCTGGGAACGACTTATTGGAGACGCAAGGAATGTTCTCCATCCATGCCTATACACCTGACGGAAAGAAACTCGAAATCAATCCGAAAGTAGGAGTTTATGTGCAAGTTCCAGTGGATGAACACAAGGAAGGAATGCAATTGTACGAATACGTGGATTTAGGCAACGGAAATGGTGATTGGCAAAACCCAAAAGGGTTGGCAAGAATCCCAGTTCCTGTCAACATGAAAGATCTCGACTTTTATCCTGAAGAATATGAAGATCAATTGGATAAATTGAAATGGAAACGAGGTAAATCACAACGGGATAGTCTCTATTTGAGTTTTGAAAACTACTGCTCGTTTGAAACCAATAACACGAATACCCACGGTACATCAAGAAGCCTTTTGATTAACGACCCAGCAGTTCCCAACTCTCAACCAACGGTGCGAACCCCAATCAACAGAAACACTATGGTTGTGAGGTTCCCTGATGTCGAAGCACGTTTCCCTGGTGGAGCTCAAGCAATGAAAGAATTCATTTCTGCGACTTGCATCTATCCCGATGAAGCGTTGGGAAAAGGACTTTCGGGAAGAGTTTACGTTTCCATGGAAATTGATATTTACGGATTGATTTCCAATAAGAAAATTGATAGATCAGCTCATCCAATACTCGATGCGGAAGCCTTGAGAATTATCAATGAAATGCCACAATGGATCCCTGCCCAAACAAGAGGCTACGCAGTGCGATCAAGCATTAGACTCCCAATCGATTTTAAGTTGGATGATGTTCGTGAAAAAAGAAAAGGTGAAACTGGTTTTGAAATGATGCTTCGACCTGCTCCTAAGATTAAGAAGAAAGCACCAAAATCAGCAGTAACTCCTGAAGAACTGGAAGTAATTCCTCAGGACGAGCCGGAACAAGAAGATGCCAGACAGAGCTTGGCTGCCGAAGGTGATGCCGATTCAACAGTAGCCGATACTCCATGCAGTTACGAGCGCATCAACCCATCCAAAGTATTGGCGTTTTGGAAACCCGAATTCAACAATACGAACTTAGCTACACGCGAGTTTGAGCGCAGAATGAAGGCGATTCACGCGACGTGCAACGAGGACGTTTTGAAAAAATATACTTCTCAGCTTGGAAAACCGATTTCGGAGATTGACCGTGGTGTAGTGAACATGGGATACTCTGATTTCGGTTCTTTCGCCAAAGAACAAGTTGGGGCGGTTAATCCGAACAACCCGCACTTGAAGAACATCAAAGCGTTTTACGACAAAGGAGTAACGGCATTGCAAAATCAAGCGTCAAAAGACAAAAATTGGGAGCAACAACTCAGAAATAAATGGGATCAGTATTTGGCCGAACTGCGCACTGCTCATTCTATTGCGACAAAAAATCAAGCGGAGAAAAGTCTGAAGGAAGAAACAGCGTACAATGAGAAACGCACTGTTCAGAAACTGGGACTGAAAAATCAACGAAGAATGAATCCTGTTGCTGCCTACCCTCAGTTCAGAAAAACAATTGGATTTACAGCTCGTCGATCTGGAGGCTACAATTGTGATCGTCCCGTAAACCGAGTAATTACCTATCAAGCCGCGCTTCGAAGTAGTTTGGACAAAGAGACTGCTCAACAGCGAAAAATTGAACGTAAGGGAGTTGAAGTAGATGTGAAAAGTGGAACGGAGACTAGAGAAACATTCTCGGTGACTGCGAACGGAAGAACACGAACGATTGCCTACAATTCCTTGTCTTTTGCCGTGAGTAATCCTGGGAAATACAATAAGATCATGGCATACGCCTTTCCACATCAATTGGAATCGTACCAGCTACTCGAAGGGGAAAATGGCAACTTTATCACTTCATTGAACGACGATATTATTTACGACATCTGTATCGTTGGAATGACGGATGAGGGATACGAGTATTTTCAGAAACAAACGCTCAAAGGTGGAAGTGTAGGCGCCATTGAATTGAAGAAGATTTCAGAGTCGAAATTGGACGCTAGTCTGCTTCAGATGAATGCCAAGCGCAACTCGAAATCAACGGCATTCACTTCTGAATTGGATTGGATCAAGGCGGAAAAGAGCTATTTCAAAGAGGTCGATCGCCGACAAGAAATGGAAGAATTCAGGGAAACCATCGTGCGATCCATTTACCCATGTTATGGTTATGACGGGGGCGAAAGTGTGGAAATAACGGCCCCTGAAGAATTGCCGGCCAGCATCGATTCAGAGCAAGAGGCTGCGGCAGAAATTAACCCGTTTGGCATCTAACTCATCGTATTTCACCAGCGCTTCATCGAAATTGAAGAACTTCGGTTACTCAATCTTGAATCTTTCATTATTTTAAGGATCAAATTAATGAAGGAAATATGAAAAAACTGATTTACACTGGTGCTTTTGCGGTCTTAACGATGGGATTTGTTGCCTGTTCTGAGGCTGAAGACGAGTTGAACGACGCACTCGACGAGGTTGAAATGACTGAAGAATCTGTTTCGGAAGAAACGAGCGTTGAGTTAAATGAAACTCTTGAATTGCAGGAAGAAGCCGAGCAGCTTGAAGACGATTTGAGCGAATACCTTGAAACATTATAAAATTTAGACATGAAAACATTTATCATACTAGGTGCGCTAATTGTTTCGACAGGAGCATTCGCGCAAATGTCAGAATCAATGAAAGCTGAGCAGGAAAAAGCCAAAACTCAGTTAAAGCAGAAAGCAGAATCTGGAGAAAAAGCTGCAAGGGAGTTTGTTGATCAAAAGAAAGACGAGACCACTGAAAAGGTCATTCAGCAAGTACCGAAAGGAAAGGAACTTACAGACATGGCAAAAGACATGATCGACACTCAAGGTAAGGAAGAGATGGTTGATCAAAAAATCAACGAAACTAGCGCTGCTGCAGCTCAGGCGAAAGCCAAAAAAGTGGAGACTGAAGCAGAAGCTGAGGAGATGATCGAAACATCGAGAGCCGAAACAAAGAAAACGATCACTTCCATTGACGAAAAAATGTTGGCCGCCCGATTGAAACTGAGTGAGAAGCTCGAATCTGGAGAGATGACACAAGATCAGTTCACGGCAAAAATGTCTGAATTAATGAAATTTGAAGAGCGCAAGAATTCAATTATCAATACGATGAAATAGAATTAATTGCTAAGAAATAGTGAACGCATTGGTTTAGGCTGATGCGTTTTTTTTTGTGATCAACTAATGAGAAAGATTACGTGATAAATTCCCAAGCGCTCTGATACCCTTCGATTGTTTCAGCGAATTTCAAAAACTGATCGTAGAATTTATCCAGTCCAATCGTTGAGCTATCTCCGATCACAACGAGTTGCTCTTTGGCTCTCGTCAAAGCGACATTCATTCGTCGATAATCCTTTAAGAAACCAATATTTCCGTCTTCATTCGATCGAACCAAAGAAACAATAATCACCGGCATCTCCTGTCCTTGAAAACTGTCCACGGTACTCACCTTAATGGTTTCGGGAAGCATTCCTTTTGCCAATTGAACCTGTCCCGCGTAGGGAGAGATAAATCCAACTTCATGCTCGCTCCAATTGTTTGCTTCAATGATCTTTTGGATAATTTCCAATTCTCCCTCGTTCGTCAAACTTCGTCCGTCCTCCCCTGCCTTTTCTTCAAAACCAGTCCCGGCAGTATCGTAGAACAACACATGAGATGCGTTATCCGCCTGATTTGATGGTGTTTTTAATTCGCCCTCGTAGAAGTAATCGTTTGAGAACTGAGCAATCGACGCACGCATTCTGTATTGGGTATCCAAGAAGTGAATATTCTCACTTTGCTTGAAGCACTGTTCCAAAATAGAGACGTCAAATCCTTTTCGCGCAGCATCATTTGACAGCACCGTAGGCGGCAGTTGAAACGGATCTCCTGCAAGTACCCAATTCTCAGCGAACGGAAATACAACCCAAGCCAATGGCTCGATTGCCTGTCCCGCTTCGTCCATAAAGACAACGTCGAATTCCGCATCTTTTTGCAAGGCATTGTGAATTCCAATCGGCGTTCCCAAAACGACATCAGCTTCCTTAAAACACTTGTCAGCAGAGTACTCTCGAATATCTTTGATTTCCTTTCTGATTCGCTTCACTTCTTGCATCAGCGCCCTCCTCTGCTCTCGCTCAGCTTTCCCGAAATTGCGTTTGTACTGATACGACATTCGCCGAAGTTCCTCCGCTCGGATTTTCAATTTCTTGATCTCCTTGTTCTCTTTAGATTCCTTCATTCGTCCTTCCAAAGTGTGAGGAAAAATCGCATCATCGACCTTAGAAGTATTTCCGACGCGCAGAATATTTACTTCATATTTGAGTAAACCTTTTGCCACATTATCAACAGCTGCGTTACTGGGCGCGGTGACTAGAATCCGTTTTCCTTGCTTGATCAATTGAATGATTCCTTCAATCAGTGTTGTCGTTTTCCCCGTCCCCGGAGGTCCATGGAGAATGGTCAATCCTTCGCTCTCCAAAATTCCATTCACGGCAGAGCGTTGACTTTCATTCAATTGATCATTTTGAAATTCAAGTTGTGCATCGGATTCAATCAAAGAACCAAATTTCGATTCACCGTGAATCATTCCAAACAACTTTGACATTTCAGGGCGCTCGTCAATTTGCTTGACAGCGTTTTTCATGACCTCACTTGTGAAGTGATCAGGAGCCAATTTCAATCCCACTCCGCGATCTTCGATCCAATCTGGGAAATCGGGAGCATACAATCGCACCATTCCTTTTTTGCCATCAAGAGAAAGCAAAATTCCTTTTACCGATTCTTCTCCGTCGATCACGCATTCAATCGCGCTACTGTCCCGAAAAGCTGACGTATCTGTTGCATATGGAAGTTTGAATGAGATCTCAGGATAATCAGCGTAGCCAAAAGTCTTGCGAACTACGTTGATGGGATGAAGCATCACTCCCAGCGATTTCAAGTGTTTGAATCCTTCGGCTCCTTTGGCTCCGTAGCGCTCTTCCTGCTCTTTCATATCGAGCGAGATAAAGTTCAGTAAGTTCTTTTGGTGTGGATGAAGTTCGCTCATTATTTCGTCATTTCTTTTTCAAAGAATTTCCAAAGAGGGTCATTTGGGACAGGAGCTTCCACAGCAATTAATTCTTTTGATGTTGGATGTTCGAAAGACAATTTTCGTGCATGAAGGCAGATGGATCCATCTTTGTTTGATCGCTTGGCTCCGTATTTCAAATCTCCTTTGATGATGCATCCAATTTGTCCCAATTGACAGCGAATCTGATGATGTCGCCCAGTTTCCAATTGAACCTCAAGCAAATGATACTTATCAGAAGAAGCGAGCCATTTGTATTCCAACACCGCCTTTTTCGATCCGCTAACTTCCTTGTCATGCGCGTAGGATTTATTCTGACGCTCGTTTTTCTTGAGGTAATGCTCCAATCGTCCATTTTTTTGAGCCGGCATTTTCTCAACGATTGCCCAATAGGTTTTCTTAGGCACTCCTTGTCGAAATTGTTCGTTTAATCGTGAAAGTCCTTTACTCGTTCGCGCAAATACGAGAGCTCCTGTAGTTGGTCTGTCTAATCTGTGTACTACCCCGCAAAATACATTTCCCGGTTTGTTGAATTTCTTCTTGAGATACTCTTTAATTTCTTCAGGCAAGGGTTTATCTCCCGTTTTGTCGCCTTGCACGATATCACCGGAGCGTTTGTTTACGACGATGGTGTGGTTGTCGAGGTGGAGAATTTGAATATTATCCGATTTCCTGATTGTCCGATTTTCCGATTGGCTCATGAGTGGGGTTAGTTTAATTGACCACGGACTTCGGCTCCGCTCAGCCCTCGCTTAACACTTTGAATCTAAAACCCGAGGGCTGAGCGGAGCCGAAGCCCAAATTATCATACCTAGTACGACTCGTCCTCATTCGGAAAGTCACCACTCTTCACATCTTCAATATATCGGTGAAAAGATCCCAACATCTCCTGATACAAGTTGTGGTATTTACGCAAGAAACGCGGATTGAATTCATTGTTGATTCCCAACATATCGTGTACAACTAGCACTTGACCGTCGACTCCATTTCCAGCTCCGATACCGATGATTGGAATACTCACTTCTTTCGCTACTTGAGCAGCCAATTCCGCAGGGATTTTCTCTAAAACGATCGCGAAACATCCAGCTTCTTCGAGCAATTTCGCATCTTCGATTAATTGTTGTGCCTCATCATCTTCTTTAGCACGAACAACGTAAGTACCAAATTTATAGATTGATTGCGGCGTTAAGCCCAAATGTCCCATTACAGGAATTCCAGCTGAAAGAATTCGCGTGATTGATTCAATTACCTCTCTACCTCCTTCGAGTTTCACGGCATGCCCTCCAGACTCCTTCATGATTCGAATGGCACTGGATAACGCTTCTCGTGAATTACCTTGGTAAGTTCCAAAAGGCATATCAACTACTACTAGCGCACGTTCGACTGCTCTTACAACAGATGAAGCGTGATAAATCATTTCATTCAAGGTGATTGGAAGCGTCGTTTCGTGACCTGCCATCACATTTGAGGCAGAATCCCCAACGAGGATGACATCGATTCCTGCGGTATCAATAATTCTCGCCATGGAGTAATCATAACCGGTAAGCATAGAAATCTTCTGACCTTCATTCTTCATCACTTGAAGAACTTTCGTCGTTACCTTCTTTACATTCTTGTGCACTGACATAAGCGTATCCTTTATTCTTTTCGTCAAAGCTAAGCAAAAGCGGTTAAATAACGTTTATTGTGATCTGTTGGAGTTTTTTAAGAAAGCCACCCAGTACATTAGCAGGCATGCATACGCACCCGGAGAAATTCGTCTAGATAACATTAGAAAAAGAACATCGCATGATCAATTTAAGCATAATCATTCCTGCATTTAACGAAGAAAAGCGGATCACAGATACGTTGGTATCATTCACTAAATATCTTTAGAACAAAGCATTCGACTACGAAATAATCGTTGTAGATGACGGTTCGTCGGACAAAACAGTACGCGTCATTCAATCCCTGCAACTAACTGTTCCATACATTCGAATCCTTGAACTACCACAAAACAAAGGAAAAGGAGCGGCCGTTCGAGAAGGAATGCTCAAGTCTCACGGAGAAATACGACTCTTTTCAGATGCCGACGGTGCCACTCCAATCGAGGAGTTGGACAAGGTAATTCAACCGATTCTCGACAAAAAAGCGGAAATTTCAATTGGATCAAGGTATCACGAATATTCTGACGTGCAGAAGAAGCAACCACTGTATAGAGTCATCTGGAGTAGAATAGCGAATAAGATTGTTCAACGTTTGTTATTGCCCGGGATTGTTGATCCCCATTGCGGATTTAAAGCGTTTACCGCAGAAGCTGCGAGCACGCTATTCAGCCAATCGAAAATTAACGAATGGTCATTTGACTTGGAAATACTCGCTCTAGCAAAAAGAATGAATTATCGCATTGCCGAAATCCCGGTAAAATGGATTCATGATGAGCGCAGCAAAGGACGGTTGAGTCAGCTCCCAACGGAAATAAAGAACGTATATCGCATCAAGAAAAGTCTATCGAATAGCTATCAACAATAAAATCTTAATAAATTTGCAAAAAAACGCTGTTAAGAACTGGTTGTATCGGAATTTATCCGTAATATTGCACCCCGTTTTGGACGGATGAACAAGAAATTGAGCGACATGGATTTTATTAAAGAACTTGAAAAAGAGATCATTGAGGCAAATAACCTTCCTGATTTTAAAAGTGGAGATACTGTAATTGTATCTTATAAGATTAAAGAGGGTAACAAAGAGCGTATTCAGCAATTCCAAGGAGTTGTATTGCAACGTAAAGGAACTGGATTGACTGAAACATTTACGATTCGTAAGATGTCAGGGAACGTTGGCGTTGAGCGTATCTTCCCATTGGCTTCTCCGTTCATTGATGCTATCAAAGTAACGAAAAGAGGTGATGTTCGTCGTGCACGTATCTTCTACTTCAGAGATCGTACTGGAAAATCTGCTCGTATCAAAGAGAAAAGAACTTTCGCTTAGTCGAAAACTCAATACATTGAAAGTCCCGGTTGTTAATTCAGTCGGGACTTTTTTTATTTTAGTAGTACATGCCAAGACCAACGAAAACCAGCTTCACCATTAAACGCCTAGCCCTGATCTCAATAGCGCTAGTGGCAGTGGGATTTTTCACTTGGTATTTGTTTATTCGTCCAACATCTCATGATTCGATTAATCTGCAACCTTTACCTGAAGGATTTGCATCACATGGAATAGATGTTTCTCATCATCAAGGGGAAATTGACTGGGAGGATTTTTTGGAGAAGATGGATACTACCATTTCTTTTGTCTATTACAAGGTTACCGAGGGAACGCATTTCGTCGATTCCCAATGGGAGCGGAATCATTCTATTCTTTCTAACAGCGAACTCAAACATGGAGCGTATCATTTTTTTACGCCTGATGTCTCTGGTGAAATGCAAGCTGATCACTTTTTGAATGAGTACACTCCAAGAAAATCGGAATTGCCACCAGTTTTAGATGCGGAAGTTAATGCCTCGACAGATGAGAGGTTGATTGAGGGCATGAAGGCGTGGCTGAAGACTGTTGAAGGTCAATCAGGGATTCGGCCAGTAATTTATACTTCGTATTCAATGTATCGGGATAAGATGAAAGGGAAGTTTGACGGATATCAATTTTGGATTGCGAGTTATAATCCGAATGCGTCGCGGGTAGAGGATTTGGAGGTGATTCATTGGCAGTATAGTGATCGCGGAGAAGTTCCTGGGATTCGTGGATTGGTTGATTTGAATTTTTCGAAGGAAGATTTTGGACCGAGGGTTGAGTTGGCGGAGTGAGTTGTTTCGGTGTGACGGGAGGTGTGTGTATGTCGTTCGCGCTTGGTAGTTGTTTGCCCGTTGTGTTTTCTTTTGACCACAAAGGCACAAGTCACTGCGCGACCGCAAAGATGTGTTACTTACGATTGATATTTAGATGAGTTCGACTGACTCTGCTTTTGGAAGAGTTAGTGCGAGTTCCAGTGTGAGAGCGGGTGATGTCGCGATACTGTTCGACAAGCTCTACTTCTGGAAAAGTGAGTGTGAGGGAAAGTGTGAGTGTGAGGGGGTAAATACTACATCCCCTCAATTACGAAATCAGTACGTCTGTTTTTAGCGCGATTTGCGGCAGAATCATTTTTGACTTTCGGCTGTGTTTCTCCGAATCCTTTGGCTGTCAATCGGGATTTATCCACTCCAAGTGAAATCAAGTAGTTTCGAACACCGTTCGCACGTTCGTCAGAAAGTTCTAGGTTTCGAGCGTCATCGCCAACATCATCCGTGTGACCTTGAATTGCAACGGTAATTCCTTTGTTTTCGTTCAGGAATCGAGCAAATCCTTTCAAAATGAATTTGGACTTACTGCTCATGACAGATGAACTCGTTGGATAAAGAATATCGTTGATCGTATAGGATTCTCCCATTTTCAGCTCACGAACATCCAAGTCCTGTCCTTTGATAGCTACGTTTTCTGCCACTTCCTCTTTCTTGATGACTTTTGCATCGAAGGCATGTCCATCCTTTTTGACGGTTACCATGACATCTCCAGGAGTATCCTTCTTCACGATGGCTGCATACTTTCCATCGTCTCCGTTCACTTTAACTTTTGTGACTTCATCTGATCCTTCATATAACACTTCGATTGTCGCATCCTTCACCCCTTCTCCATTTTCATCCTTCAACTCTCCCTTCAAAATGGCAACTGGTTGAGGACGTGCTTCTTCGTACAATTCGAAGGCATAAATGTTCCAATCTCCGCGAACGGTTGATGAGTAATAAGCTACTTCACCGTCAATCGATACAAACAGACCGAGTTCGTCGGCTGTCGTATTAATTGGATAACCAATGTTTTTTGGTTCCGTCCATGATCCATTTCCCTTACGCGTATAGAAGATGTCTAATCCCCCAACACCTTTGCGATCTTTGGTGCACGTCGAAACGAAATACAAGGTCTCGCTATCCTGGTGCAAGAAGGGACTTTTGTCTTTTCCTGCTGTATTGATTTCATCAAAAGGTCGTGCTGCCCCCCATGACCCATCCTCATTTCTTTCAACTACAAAAATGTCGTTGTCTCGAGTACTTGGTCCGTTAACTGTATAATACAAAGTATTACCATCCGCGGAAAGAGAAGGCTGCGCATCCCATCGCCCTTTTCCATTGATTCGATCTCCCAAATTCTTAAGCGGTGTCCATTGGTAGTCGTTTCCACCCGTTCCTTTTCGTTCGTACGTCGTACTATATAAATCACAGTTCATATACTTCTGTCCGCTCACTTCGATAGGATTGCAGGCACACAAAATCATTTCTTTGTTATCAACCGACATCGTTGCAGCACCATAGCTCGCAAATGATCCATCGTTGAATGGATACTTTACTGGCGCTCCTTCAGTGAAGGGGCCTGTCATTCCAGCTCTCTCTGCAATCGTAAATTCTTCGACAACATTCGATTGAATATCTCCCAAATTTTTGCGGTCGATCTTTCTTGTGAAAAACATTAACTCATTATCTGGAGAGATCATTGGGAAATACTCGTCATTCGGAGTACTCACCTTTTTCACAAGTCGCGGCTCGAATGGAACCTCTTTACTCAAAATTTCTTGTTGTTCTTCAAATTTGGCCAATACTTGATTGACATCTGACAGTTTCTTTGTGAAATCATCTGGGTAGCGATCGGTATCTGAATGCTTGAAATTTGTAAACTCTTTGAACCACTTCACAGCTTCCTCTGTTTCCTGCTGCGTATAGTTAATCACTCCCAAATAATAAGTGCAATTCGCATGGAAGTCAGAGCATAAGTCCAAGGTAGCTTTGAACATCTGTTCTGCTTTCTTAAAACTTCGGTCTCCAAATTTTGGGTCTGGCTGCGTTTCGTAATACTTAACTCCGCTTGCGTATGCATACATCGCATACTCGTAGTACGCGGTTGCATTCTCATCGTCCATTTCAATTGCCGCGTTGAAGTTATCCACTGCAGTTTGCGCATCTTTTGCTTCGATGCCCGCATTAATTAATTTCATGACTTTTTTAGAAGGGGGCATACAAGCTTCAGCTTCTTCCTGCGAAAAAGCACCCATTGCGACTCCAAGAAAAATGGAAGTAATGTAAAATATTTTCATTCAGATCTAGCTATTTAGTTCTATCAAGCTGATGCATCAAAATCAATCAGAAACATCAACGAGGTGCGTAGAAACAAATTCCGTACCTAACTATATATATCGCAAAAAAGGATGAAAAGTTACATGTACCCTGCTTATTCTTTCCAATTTACATAGCCGTGTCCACATCTGATGTTAAAAGTCCATCATCAAGGATTGCATCATCGTATTTCAAAGGTTCATTGAGCGCCCCTTTCTCCATAGATTTCAGAAGATGCCCTACTCCAACGTACATTGGAACCGCTATCCATACGAACATCAGAAGAGAAATGGTGCCAATCATTAATGTTAATGCTACGTATGACCCGAATACTTCCAGCGTTATTCCGTTAAAATCCATGATGAAATAGTACAATGGAAAAAACAGCGCGAACGTATAATAATGACTGAGTGTCCCTACTTCCAAGGCGATTGAAAATATGACTTTTCCAGTTAGTGCACCCCGATTCTTCATCCTCCGTCGGAAAGCAGATCTAGCCGAAAGAAAGACCATGATCATCACCGCAGGAAGAAAAATCGGTGTAAGAATATCTAGGAATGTTACCATCATAATGAAAGAGACAAGGCCTGCTGCTATTGCTGCCATCGAGGCAAATTTCGTGTGTCGATTTAATCCTGTGTTGGTATCCATAATCGTTTATTTTGTGAGATTTTCTAATGCTTTTTCAATGCTCGGAAATTGGAAGTTGAAATTGGAATCGAGCAATACTTTCGGTACCACATTCATTCCATCCAAAACCAAAGATGGCTCCGTGTTTAAGAATCGTGCTCCAATTTTTAGTGCAAATTCTGGTGTTGGAAATCCAAAAGATCGTCCATTTGCTTTTCGAAGTGCTCCCATGAAATCGGCGTTCGAGAGTGGGTTTGGCGCGCCAAGATTCACGTTTCCATTAACTTCTGTTCCAATAATGTGATCTATTGCTGAGACGTAATCATCTATGTGAATCCAGCTCATCATTTGTTTTCCCGATCCTTGCTTTCCACCGAGCCATAACTTCGCAAGGCGATTCATGACAGGGAAAGCACCATCTTCTTTTCCTAAAACGACTGTCGTTCGCAGCGCTACTTGTCTTAAATCAGAATAGGTGAAGGCATAAAATGCATCCTCCCATTCCTTTGACACGTGCGCTATGAAACTATCGGCAAAATCAGTGTCTTGTTCTGAATTCGGTTTGTTTTCGTCGTATGCGTATATCGAGGCTCCAGAGGCATTCATCCAAATCTTTGGTTTCGTTTTACACAAATCGATTGCTTGACCAATTGCTTGCGTGCTTTCTATTCTACTCTGAAGAATGCCTTTCTTGTTTTCATCCGTATGACGACAATTGATGGATTTCCCAGCCAAATTGATCACTACTTCGGCTCCTTCCAATTCAGACTGCCATTCATCTAAATTCTTACCGTCCCACAGGACATAACGCATGTTCTCCCCTCCTTTCATTGGTCTTCGAACAAGCCCGATTACCTCATGATCTTTGGAAAAGTGATTTACCAGGTGTTGCCCAATAAATCCATTTGCTGCTGCTATGACTATCTTTTTCATCTTAATTGTCTAACTATCTAATTCACAAGATTTTTTAATGCGCTGTCCATTGTTGGATAGTCAAAATGAAATCCTGTTTGAATCAATTTCTCAGGTTCAATAAACCGACTTTTGAGAATTAATTCTGTTTCTGTTTGTATGATTCGAGCACCAAACTTCAATAACCAAGCTGGTGCTGGAAGTCCAAGTCGGCGCTTACACGCCGCTCGAAGTTTCCTCATGAAGTCTTCGTTTCGAATCGGATTTGGCGAACCGATGTTGATCACTCCGTCGATCTGATTATCGTTCAAAACATGTTCGGTTGCTCTGCAAAAATCGTCGATGTGGATCCAACTGATCATTTGATTTCCCTTGCCTTGTTTTCCACCTAGGAACAATTTTACCATTTTCTTCATCACAGGAAACGCCCCTCCGTCCTCACCTAGCACTATCTTCGTTCGTAATGCAACTTTTCTAACACCAATAAAGGTGAAGTCGAAGAAGGCCTTTTCCCATTGTTGACAGACATCAACAGAAAATCCTGATCCTATAACATGTTTACTTTCTGAATTCGCTTTCTCTAAGGAATGATCGTATATGGTTGCGCTGGCTGAATTAACCCAAACTTTCGGCTTGACTTTGCAAGCCTCAATTGCTTGACCTAAAACCCGCGTACTTTCCAATCGACTTTGAAGAATTAGCCGCTTGTTTTCGTCGTGATAACGGCAATCCACTGATTTCCCAGCTAAGTTGATGAGTGCTTCAGCACCGTCTAAGTAAGTTTTCCACTCACCGAGTGATTTCCCATCCCAAAGAACGTAATTGATGTTTCCCTTATCCGGAAGTGGCTTACGCACTAAAGCGATTACTTGATAAGAAGCTGAGAAGTATTGGCAAAGATGATCTCCCAAAAATCCATTTGCTGCTGTTATAATGATTCTGCCCATAACTAATAGTTAAATACAAATGGATAAATGATCATTCGAAAGGCGATCAAAGAAACCGTTAGCCAAGTACTCATTCCAAGTAGTTTAACTCTTCTGCTGTGTTCAACAAACATCAAGGTCACTACCGCTCCAAAGACAAAGGCTGGCAAGAGCCCTAATTCAAGGTTGAATGATTCTAGAACTGATAGTCCTAACTCTGCACCACCAAGTGCTAGCGCTCCTAGTAGACTCAAAAAAGCGACATGCCCTAAATACGTAAAGAGATCTCTCTGCTTTAACAACTTGAAAACAACCGTTTGGAATACCAACTGACCGATGAACAGCACAAACTCAAAGGAAAAATATTCGTGCTTGAGGAACGTGTCAAGCTCGTTATTGAAATAGCTTCCAACCATGAAATAGGTCACTAATCCACAGAATGCTATAAAGGTCGCTCTCCAAAACAAACTGAACTGCGGTGTGCATGAACATGAATCACCACATACTGTTGGAGCTATAATTTTCCGATTGAAACTAATGAATCTATAGAGTAACTGAAGAAACCAGTAAATCGGCAAGAATCGACAGATATAACTGATGATGTTCCATTTCTTGCTGATCACCTTAAGCATGCTATCGACACCGTAAAGGGGACTTTCCCCGTCCGCGACCAGTGCGATTTCTGATTTCGCTCTCTCTCGATCAAAGATCAACCAATCGTCCTTTATTGCCTTCTGATACGACAATCTTGCCTGCCCCTGAATAAATCCGAATTTAACAAAAGCTCGCGTATACCATGCGCAAAGCGGGCAGTTCTCATCGTAGAGCAAATATTCGGTATTTAATTCTGTGGCCTTCATTTTTGATGTTTTCGATTATTGGTGAAAAATCCGCAATAGAATTATTTCCACTTTCGGATTAAAGTTCCAAAGAACGTATTCTCTTCGAGTTTCATCAATGTATCCGATGCGCTACTCATTCTACCAACGAGTCGCTCGATATCGCCCACCGTTTTCACAAAATTCAGTGATTGCGGATCTGCTTCATCGACATTCTTCAATCTGTTCAAATGATGCATCAAAGGTTCAATTTCTCTTCGTTGACGTTCTCGCGTAATGCGTTTCGCCACTTCCCAGATATCCTTCTCTGCCACGAAAAACTCTTTTCGATCTCCTGGTTTAGCTGATTTGTACACAAGGTTCCAAACGATTAACTCTCGAACATTGGTATTGACGCCTCCCCGTGAAATCCCTAAGGTTTCCATAATCTCATCTGTACTCAGCGCTTCATCACTTGTCAAAAGCAAAGCATGAACTTGCGCCATTGTTTTGTTTATCCCCCACTGAGATCCAAAATTACCCCAGAGTTGAATGAATTCTAATTGTGCTTCTGTAAATTTCATATTTCAAATATATAAAACTTTCAGTAATTATTGAAAGTTTTATATAAAATATCTTTTTCCCTCTCATCATATAATCAATCTCTATTTAGACAGATTCCGTATTTTGGGTTTCCAAAAATTACTTTATGAAATATCTCTCTATCATTTGCCTTTTGCTCATCTCCACTTCTTCGCTCTACGCACAGCGAAAAAAGGACGCAAAGGAAGAAACGTCAGGAATTGAATCTAGCACTGTTTCTGGCTTGTCATTTAGACTAGTTGGACCCGCATTGACCTCAGGTCGTATTGCTGATATTGCCGTTGATCCCAATAACCAGAATGTATGGTACGTAGCTGCCGCATCTGGAGGAGTTTGGAAAACAACGAATCACGGAACAACATTCAATCCAATTTTCGATGGTCAAGCTTCTTACTCGATTGGCTGTATCACTTTAGCACCGACAAACTCAAATACTGTTTGGGTTGGATCAGGGGAAAACAACAACCAACGTTCTGTTGCCTACGGAGACGGGGTTTACAAATCTGTTGATGGAGGGAAATCCTTCAAAAACATGGGGTTGAAAACTTCAGAACACATCGGGAAAATTATTGTTCACCCAACAAATGAAAACATCGTTTGGGTTGCCGCTTATGGTCCAGTTTGGAGCAAAGGTGGTGAACGCGGAGTTTACAAAACGACAGATGGTGGTGAAACTTGGGAGCGTACATTGGAAATTTCCGAGCACACAGGAATTGCAGAAATCGCAATTGATCCTTCGAATCCAGATGTTCTTTACGCTTCAGCTCATCAACGAAGAAGAAGAGAATGGACGTACATTGGTGGTGGACCAGAATCTGGTTTACACAAATCTATTGATGGTGGTGTAACTTGGAAAGAGATCAACAAAGGATTGCCGAAGGGTAAAATGGGACGAATCGGAATTGCGGTTTCTCCAGTTGATCCGAACTACGTCTATGCGATTATCGAAGCGCGCGACGGAAAAGGAGGATTCTTCCGATCTACCAATCGCGGTGAGAATTGGTCGAAAATGTCAAGTTACAAAACAAGTGGTAACTATTACCAAGAGATTATTTGCGACTTAACAGACAAGGACAAAGTATTCTCGATGAACACATGGCTGCATCACACAGAAGATGGCGGTAAGAATTTTAAGCGTACTGGAGAATCGAAGAAGCACGTGGATAACCACTGTATATGGATCAATCCAAATGACCCGAATCACTGGATCGTTGGATGTGACGGTGGACTATACGAGACTTTCAATCACGCAAAAGATTGGAAATATTACTCGAACCTCCCAATTATTCAATTCTACAAAGTAGCGACGGATAATGCAGAACCATTTTACAACATCTACGGAGGAACGCAGGATAACAATTCAATGGGTGGACCATCAGCATCGATCAACAATGCAGGAATTTTGAATTCTGATTGGTTCATCACAAACGGTGGAGATGGTTTCGAATCAGCAATTGACCCGAACAATCCGAACATCGTATACGCGCAAGCTCAATATGGATGGCTGGTGCGTTATGACAAAACCTCAGGCGAGAAAACACCTATTCAACCAATGCCTGCAGTTGGAGAACCGGCCTACCGTTGGAACTGGGATTCACCAATTATCATTTCAAAACACGATTCGAAAACAGTGTACTTCGCAGCGAACAAGTTGTTCAAGAGTACAAATCGCGGTGACGACTGGGAAACAATTTCTCCTGACTTATCGCAGCAAATGGATAGAAATACATTGCCAGTCATGGATCAAGTGTGGTCGATCGACGCGGTCATGAAGAACAAGTCTACTACGATATATGGAAACATTGTCGCGTTAGATGAATCTCCAATCACAAAAGGACTGCTTTATGTTGGAACTGATGATGGATTGATTCAAGTATCTACTGACGATGGTGGAACATGGACAAAAATGAGTTCATTCTCAGGAATTCCAGCCAATACGCGTGTGAACATGATCACTGCTGGCGTGCACGACGAAAACGAAGTGTTTGCGGTATTCAACAATCACCGAGCGGGAGATTTCAAACCTTACGTGATGCGCAGTACGAATAAAGGAAAGACATGGACATCTATTTCTTCGAATCTTCCAGAGCGCGGATCGGCATTTGCGATTCGTCAAGATCACAAGGACCCGAATTTATTGTTCGTTGGAACAGAGTTCGGTGCTTACTTCTCAAATGACGCAGGACAGAACTGGACGAAATTGTCAGGATTGCCAACAATCGCGGTATATGATTTGGACATTCAAGAACGTGAAAACGATCTAGTCGCTGCAACTTTCGGTCGCGGATTTTATGTGTTGGACAATTACTCACCACTTCGATCTGTGACAAAAAAAGTACTTGACAAAGACGCACACTTGTTCCCGATTAAGGAAGCATTGATGTACATTCCTTCTGCCCCGCTCGGTTTGCGCGGAACAGGATCGCAAGGTGCTGACTTGTGGAATGCTGAAAATCCAATGTTCGGTGCTGTATTTACCTTGTACTTGAAGGACAAAGAGACTTCACTTAAGAACAAGCGTGTTAAAAAGCAAGAGAAGCAAGAGAAAGACAAAATTGCTGTTGACTACCCAAGCTTCGATCAGTTGAAAGCGGAGAAGTTGGAAGACAAAGCGCAGTTGATTTGGATTATTCGTGACGATTCTGGAAAAGAGATCAAGCGTTTGAAGAGCTCACCGAAGAAAGGAATTTCGCGCATGGCTTGGAACTTACGTGGACAGTCGACATCGCCGGTATCATTGAAAGTGAGCAAACCTGGTCGCTATTCTGATCCTGATGATGGATTCTTGGTGAACCCTGGAACTTACACCGTTGAAATCGTTCAATTGAAAGATGGCGCGTTGAAAACGATTGCTGAAAAGACTTCATTTGTCGTGAAGGAATTGAACAACAGAACAATCAAACTTGATAACGTTAAAGAATTGGAAGCTTTCCGTAATGAAGTAGCTGAATTGACTCGCAGCGTAGACGGAACAGGACGTTTGATGGGTGAAACGAGTGAGAAATTGAAATACATGGAGCATGCATTGAAAGTATACCCTGGAACAGACATGTCGTTGTTAACAGAAGTGGAAGACCTTAAAAACGTTTATCACGATTTGACAGTTGAATTCTGGGGAGATCGCATTCGTTCTTCACACGAGTTTGAAACTGAACCAAGCATCTCAGGACGTATTGGAATGGTGAGCTACCAATTGTCTGGAAGTCGCACAGGAGTTACTGCAACACACCGCAAAAACAAAGCGGCAGCTGAAGAGTTGTACAATGCTTACCGCGTGAAATTTAACGCAATGATTCTTCGAGTGAAGGCATTGGAAAAGAAATTGGACGATGCGAAGATTCCTTACATCAAAGGGAAGGACGAGAATTGGAAAGAGGATTAGGCGCTTCGCGCATTGCCTGAAGGCATTGAAAAATTGAAAATTAGCTTCGCTGCTGCCTGCGGCGGTGAAAGACCCTGTCGAGAAATCGGTGGGGTCTTTTTATTTAACCTAAGCGTGTTTAGTTTTCAATATTCAACTCACTCAGAGAGTTCTTGGCACGTTCAATCGACCACTTTACAACTGTAGGCTGATCCTTACAATCATATACTATTCTCTTTCGTAACGGTTCACCGTTAATTTCCCCAAGTTTGAATTCGAACCAGCAAGCACCTGTGCCACTGCAATCAGGGCATCCAATTACACTATCTAACTTAGATAAACTGATTTGATTAGACCTATACCCATCCAAATGTTATGAAAGGTTGAGTCACCCATATCCAAAGAATCTATTATGTCTGGAAATCTTGCCTCCTCTTTTAATGATTTCCTAATTCTATAGTATCGATCTCGAGTATAGATACTCTCTGTGAAAC
>JAQXBM010000063.1 GCA_029252405.1 Crocinitomicaceae bacterium | reverse complement strand
CTTTCCAATCCAAATATTCGTTTCTGGGAATATCAGCTGGGCGGCATGCGACGCTACGATGCCCTAACTGGAAACAACTCGAATATTGAGCCTTCTCAGCAAACATCAAATGGAGCTTGGCACACACCATATACACTCGACCCGAATAACTTCAGTCGCATTGTGTGCGGATTTCAACGCGTATACGAATCCAACGATTTGGGAGATACATGGACTTTCCTAGGAAGCGATTTTTCAAATGGTGCTTCACTGCGACAATTGGCCATAGCACCTTCTAATTCTGATTTCGTTTATGCCTCCACGAATACAAACTTGTGGCGAAAAACGGACGTAACCGATTGGGCACAGGTAACTGTTCCTGTTGGGATTTCGAGTATTACTGAAATTGTTGTCGATACAGATAATCCAGATATCGTTTACATTTCATCGAGCGGATTCATTAATGGGTTCAAGGTCTTCAAATCAATTGACGGTGGAAGTACTTGGGACAATATTTCGTACGATTTGCCCAACTTGCCCGCGTATTCTTTAAGCTTGATTGATTCTCAATTAGGGACTTCCGAATCCGGTTTATTCGTAGGGACGATTGGTTCGGTTTACTATCTACCAGAAGGAAACACGGAATGGCACAAATACGGTTGTTTACCTGCCACACAAATTTCAGATATCGAGATTCAATACAGCTCTGGAAAAATCTTCATTGGAACCTATGGGCGTGGAATGTTTGAAGCTCGCTTGGATAATTTTGAATTGCTTTCTACTGATGAAATCAATGCTGAAATTCAACTGAGTATTTATCCAAATCCTGCTTCTGAATTTGTGACAATCGAAACGGATGCTGCCATTGCTTCGCTTGTGATTTACGATCAATATTCTCGAAAGGTCGATTCCTTTGAAGGGAATGAGATCAGTGATGTTATCAGCCTAAAGAATTTGAGTTCCGGTATTTACTACTTTACGTTTACCGATGATTCTGGTGCGGCAGTTACGAAGAAGCTCGTGAAGGAATAGACAAGTAATCCATTTTCTAGCAGATAATCTTGAGCTATGGAATTTCCAACGGACATTGAACAAATTCTTACTCGCATTAGAGTAATCGACCCGAAAAAATACGCTTCAACGCGAAACTATGTTGATGGCGCAGTCTCGTATTTGAGTCCCTACATTTCTCGAGGAGTTATTTCCACCAAGCAGGTGTTCGAGCACATCAAATCATTGGGTTTGCCGTGGCATGAAACGGAGAAGTTTGTGCAAGAATTGGCTTGGCGCGATTACTGGCAACAAGTCTGGATCGCTAAGGAAGATGGCATCCACGTAGATTTGAAAAACCAACAAAGCGATGTTGTCAATTATGAAGTTGCCGAAGCGATTATTGAAGGTAAGACAGGTATTGATGCAGTAGATAATTCCATCCGTGAACTCTATCAAACTGGATACATGCACAACCACATGCGAATGTACCTTGCTTCCATTGCATGTAATGTCGCGAAATCTCACTGGCTCGTTCCGTCCCGCTGGATGTATGCGAATTTGCTCGATGGCGATTTGGCGAGTAATCAACTCAGCTGGCAATGGGTCGCTGGTGCGTTTTCCAATAAAAAGTACTACGCCAATCAAGAAAACATCAACGAGTATTTCCGCGATTCACAACAAAACACCTTTTTAGATGTCGACTACGAGCAATTCGAGCAACTTGCAGTTCCGGAATTACTGGAGAAAACAATTCCCTTTGAGCTCAAAACAAATTTGCCAAAAGTGGAAAACCTACAACTTGATCCAACGAAAAAAACACTCATTTACAATTATTACAATTTAGACCCTGATTGGTACGCTGATCAAGATGTCCAGCGCGTCCTTTTATTGGAGCCATCGGTCTTTGAGAAATATCCCGTGGCCGATCACTGCATCAAATTTATGCTGGATTTAGCACGGAATATTCCTAATGTTCTTATTTTTGTTGAGCATTTTGATGTGTTTGTTAAACAAATCGACCCTAAGTTGATTGTTTTTAAGGAACATCCACTCAATGCACACTATCAAGGTCAACAAGAAGACCGGGATTGGATGAGCAGTATCACTGGGTATTTCCCTTCCTTCTTCGGATTTTGGAAGAAGTGCAAAAAGGAATTGATTGAATGAAAAAAAAGGCGAACGTTGTTTGGTTAAAGCGAGATTTAAGGCTACAAGACCATGCTCCATTTTTCGCCGCTGAACAAGATCCGAACCACTACCTGCCGATCTTCATTTTCGAGCCATCCATTCTCAAACACCCCGATAGTTCACTCAGACATCAACAGTTCGTGTACCACTCAATTGTAGAAATGAATGAGCAGCTCAAGCTTTTCAATCGTGAAGTGCTCATTTTTTATGCCGAGGCGATAGAGGTGTTTTCGTTTCTGAACGACACTTTTGATTTGAAAAACGTACACTCGTATCAGGAATCAGGAACACAAGTCACTTGGAACCGTGATAAAGAAATCGGGCAGTTTCTAAAAGAAAACAACATACAATGGACCGAATATCAACGGGATGGAATCGTTCGTGGTATCAAAAACCGAGACCAATGGGACGACCAATGGCATGGCTATGTGAGTGACAATATCATTCAAAATCGCTATTCGAAAGCTACAATCACTAATCCAAAAAATCCTTTCCCACTCAAAAAGTCTTTTGAAAAACAATTATCAAATTATCCCAATTCATTTCAAACCCCAGGAGCACGATTCGGGTGGAAATACTTAGCCTCTTTTTGCGAAGACCGAGGGAAAAATTACGGTCGTCACATTTCAAAACCGACTGAAAGCAGAAAATCTTGTGGCAGACTTTCACCCTACATCGCTTGGGGAAATTTGAGCATCCGCCAAGCTTTTCAATACATCCGAACTCACTCCAACTACAAGCAGTACAAACGTGCATTTAACGGAATTCTCACGCGCATGCACTGGCATTGTCATTTCATCCAGAAATTTGAAGTTGAATGCGAATACGAAACTCGATTCGTAAATCGTGGATACGAGTCAATGGCGTTTTCAAATAGAGAGGAAGTTCTCCATGCTTGGAAAGCGGGAAACACAGGATTTCCGATGGTCGATGCGAACATGCGCTGTCTCAAAGAAACAGGCTGGATCAATTTCCGAATGCGCGCAATGCTTGTATCAATGCTGTGCCATCATTTCGATTGCGATTGGCGACTAGGCGTTTACCATTTGGCAAGTCTTTTCCTCGACTACGAGCCTGGAATTCATTATCCGCAATTTCAGATGCAGGCGGGAACAACGGGCATCAATACTATTCGAATGTACAATCCAGTGAAGCAATCGCAAGATCACGATCCAGAAGGAATATTCATCAAAAAATGGGTGCCTGAGTTGAGAGAAGTCCCGGTAGAATTCATTCACGAGCCGTGGAAAATGACGGAAATCGACAAAGTATTCAACAATATTGAAACTGATTATCCTCTGCCAATTGTTAACCTTGAAGAAAGTGGAAAAACGGCACGCACCAAGATCTGGGGACACAAGAAAGATCCAAAAGTACGTGAGGAAAACAAACGGATCGTGTATACCCATGCACGAAATGCGAAAAGTAAATCACGATGAAAAAAGCGCATTTACCCACAAAAGTCTGTCCTGTGTGTGAGCGATCCTTCGCATGGCGTAAAAAGTGGGAAAAGAATTGGACCGAAGTAAAATATTGCAGCGAACGGTGCAGAAGAAACAAACACAATGAGCAAAATAGTTAACATCATCTTTCCGCATCAACTCTTTTCAGAAAGCAAACTTCTGCAAAACGATCACGAAACGTACCTCATCGAGGAGCACTTATTTTTCAACGAATTCAATTTCCACAAGCAAAAAATCGCTTTTCACAGAGCATCCTTGAAATCGTATGTATCTTTTCTGAGGGAAAAAGGGAAAACGGTTCACTACATCGATGCTCAACATGAACTTTCTGATATCCGAAATTTCGCTAAGGAAATTCAGGATGCATCCATCACTAAAATCGAAGTCATTGACCCAACAGACGACTGGTTGGAACAACGAATTCTCAAAATTGCCGAAGGAATCGAGCTCGAAATGCACGAGAACCCGCAGTTCCTGAATAGACGTGCAGACCTTCCTCCTTTCTTTAGATCGGATAAAAAGTCCTTTTTTCAGACGAGTTTTTATAAAAACCAGCGGAAGCAACGCGGAATTTTGATGGACGGATACGAGCCAGAAGGCGGCAAGTGGACCTACGATACTGAAAATCGAAAGAAGTACCCCAAAAATATGACTCCTCCTCCAGTTCGCTTTCCAGAAAAATCTGATTTTTGGACCGAAGCCGTTGAATATACTTCGAAGCATTTCAGCGAGAATCCTGGTGAAATCTCCCCGAATCGACTCTACCCAATCAATCATGAAGAAGCCGATGCATGGTTGGAGCAATTCCTGACCTATCGTTTTTTTGATTTCGGTAGTTACGAGGACGCGATTGTCAAAGAATTTTCCATTCTCAATCACAGCATGGTTTCTCCTTTGATCAATACTGGCTTAATTTTACCTGACAAAGTCCTCCAGCGCAGTTTGGAATTCGCCAAAGAAGAAGACATTCCGATTAACTCTGTGGAAGGGTTCGTCCGCCAGATAGTGGGTTGGCGCGAATTCATTCGTGGAATGTATGAATGCAAAGGA
>JAQXBM010000052.1 GCA_029252405.1 Crocinitomicaceae bacterium | reverse complement strand
AAGCGAAAAATGTTGAGCAGAGAAAGAACGCTGGAAATCGAACCATTGCTTAGAGAGGAAGTGGTCAAAGGTTCTGGATATTATGCCGAATATCGAACGGATGACGCAAGACTCACGCTCGAAGTACTCAAAACAGCAACTCAAAAAGGAGCAGAAGTAGTGAATTATGCTTCGGTTGATTCTTTGCGTTATGAGAATGGTAAAGTGTGTGGCGTTTCGTGCACGGACCTAATGGGGAATGAGCAATTTGAAATCAGTTCAGATTTTGTCGTAAATGCCTCTGGCCCGTGGGTGGATGAGCTCAGAGAGAAAGATAATTCCCTGAAGGGAAAGCGATTGCACTTGACAAAAGGCGTTCATGTCGTCGTTCCGAAAGAGAAGTTATCCCTTAAACAATCAGTTTATTTTGATGTGAACGATGGGCGAATGATTTTCGCAATTCCTCGCTTCGATGTAACCTATATCGGCACGACAGACACAAATTACAAAGGGGATATTCAGAATCCAGAGGCGACACTTGAAGATGTCAATTATATTCTTGGCGCCGTAAATCAGATGTTTCCATCGGTCAATTTGGATTCCGAAGATGTAATTTCTCATTGGGTTGGACTTCGACCTCTGATCCATGAAGACGGAAAGGATCCTTCTGAACTTTCACGAAAGGATGAACTGTTTGAATCGGAAAGTGGATTGATTACAATCGCTGGTGGAAAACTCACTGGATATCGCCTGATGGCGAAAAAAGTAATACGACTTATCTGTGATAAAAAGCAGATCACACGAAAATGCAAGACGCGCAGAATAAAGCTATGTGGAGGTAATTTTTCAGGAGCTGAGGAGTTCAATAATTATAGTAAAAGCATTGAAAAACAGACAGAAAACTTAAACATACCAGCTCATAAAGCGGCGTATTTAGTGCATAACTACGGGAAACAAACGGATGATATTATTGGCCTTTTGGGTCGAGAAGAAATCACCTCATTGATTGAAGCAGAAGCCTTATTTGCCTTGGAGAATGATGGTGTTTGTACTTTGAACGACTTCTTCATTCGTAGAACAGGGAAAATGTACTACGCCCCCGGAGAGATCAGCTCGAGTTTGGATAAAGTGTCCGGATTATTTGCTTCACATCTAAACTGGAACGAAGAAAAAGTGATAGTTGAAAAAGGGGAAGTGGAAAAAGAACTCATTCGAATTAGAACATTCAGCGATTAGTACCGACTAGAACCATCAGAAGGAAGGATTACTATATTTAAACAAAACTAAGGTTCATGAAATTAGCGTCAAACCCAGAAATGTACATCCACGAATGGACGATCGAGCATCCAAAAGCAATCGTACACATTTTTCATGGTATGTCCGAACATGGACTGCGCTATGCTCATTTCGCCGAAGCATTGAACAAGGAAGGGTACTCCGTGTATTGCCAGGATCATCGAGGTCATGGAAAAACAGCGGGAGATCAAAAAAATGTGGGTTTTTTTGCTGACAAAGATGGATGGAATTTGGTTGTAGAGGAAGCAATTGAAATTACACAACAAATCAAATCGAAGCACGCGAACGTACCTGTGTTTATTTTAGGACACAGCATGGGATCCTTTATAGCTAGAACCGTTGCTTTCAGTGAACCCAATCTGGCAGACGGCTATATTCTTTCGGCGACGATCAAACATCCCGGATGGAAAGGATACGTAGGAAAACCCATTTCAAAGGCGTGTAGCTTTTTCTTTGGAAGGAAGAAACGCATGAAATTTTTGACCAATATGAGCTTTACGGGCTTTAACAAACGCGTTGAGAATAAACGAACTGAAAAAGATTGGCTCACACGAGATTCGGAGATGGTCGATCAATATATGAACGACCCTTATTGCATGCAAGACTTTACTAATCAGTTCTTTGTCGACTTGGCAGGAGGCGTTCTTGAAATGTGTAAGCAAACCAACATTGATAAAATCAACGATGACACACCTGTTCTCATTGTTGCCGGGGGAATGGATCCAGCGGGACAATATGGAAAGGGACCTCAAAAGACCCACGAGCAGTATAAAAAGGCTGGAGTGAAGGATGTGGAATTGAAATTATTCGAAGGAGGTCGGCATGAAATCATCAATGAAACGAATCGGGATGAGGTTTATGCGTACTTGATTGGATGGTTGAATAAGCGTTGTTGATTTTCTTGGATGATTTGTCAAGGAATATCTTTTCGAAGTTTGTGTCGGGAAATGCCCGAACGCAGCCTTATTGTTATTGACAAGCTGTAAGCTAAATTTTTGCGGGAAATACGGGAATTCAAAGGGTCATTAAAACAATCAAGTTGAATAAACAGTAGAGAATACTAACTTTGAAGAGCCAAAGGTCACGTTGACTTTTGGCTCTTTCTTTTTTGTACAAGTATCAGGAATAAATGGACGTTTTTTTAACTAAAAAGGAAACACTGAAGTGTTCGGTATGCAACAAGCCAATTGCCTTGGGAGAGGCTTTTGTTGCTGAATCTGAAAAGCATAAAGGAACATGTTTCTCCTGTTCTCAATACGTCAACGCGACCTTTTTAAAGCCTGGAAATGCAGCTTTAACACGACGATCAAAAAAGCATTCGAGTTATTGTGGTGTCGTATTCGTCTGGAATCGCAGAAGAAAGCGTTTCGAACGAAGAGGGCAATATGTAGAAGCTGATGCAATCAGAAAAGCGGAATTGGAATGTGCGGCGGATGCGAAAGACCGAGCATTAAAAAATGAAAAGGCAGCGATTAGAAGGGCTGAGCAGGACAAGGTTTACATTGCTGAATTTTCAAAAGCGATTAGAAGGTTTTATCCGAACTGTCCGAAAAACAGGGAAGTGGCAATTGCTCAACATGCCTGCGAAAAGCACAGCGGACGCGTAGGGAGAACAGCTAAAGCCAAAGAATTTGACAAGAAAATGATTGATTTAGCGGTAGAAGCCCACATTCGCCATGCTGAAACGAATTATGATCATCAATTTGGAACGGGGAAAACAAAGCGAGCTATTCGCTCGGATATTAAACCATTCGTTATTTCAACTATGAGAAAATGGGGAGGTTGATTGGTTTTAAAGAAGGTCTTCGAGAGCCTCAGAACACAGGTCGCGTTTTTCACTGACCGCACTTTTGTCTGGATTATTGAAGTCCACGTTGCTTTTCATTTCAAAGAAGAAGATTTATCTGTGGGTTGAGGCTCTCGAAACCCACTTTTTCACTAACTTATATAGGACATCTAAAAACCACTATGTCCACAATACAAGGTTACACCTACATACTGCTATGCGCAAATGGTACTTATTACACGGGTAGCACGCGCAAATTAGAGCTACGCTTAAAACAGCATCAAATGGGTTTAGGAGCTAACCACACTCGAAAACACGGTCCTGTCGAGCTTGTCTATTATGAAGAACATACACGAATCGACACCGCTTTCTATCGAGAAAAACAAATTCAGAGATGGAGCAGAGCCAAAAAACAAGCGTTGATCGAAGGTGACAGAAACATGTTGGTAAAGATGTCGATTGCATACAGAGATAAGGATGATTAGTTAGAAATGAAACAGGGTTCGAGAGCCTCACCCTTCCACTCTTGGCCCAAATCTGAGCGGGGTATGGTTCGAGAAAGGACCCGTCAATTGCTGAAGTAAAACTGAGAGGGGTGAGGCTCTCGAACCCCGAAATCTTAACAAAACGTGATAAATTAGTCAATTCCCCTCCCAAACTTGGCTGCCAGCGGATAAAGATTTACCTTTACTCCATGATCAATTCATTGGCACGGCTACTCTTTATTTCGACTTTCTTCATCGTCGGAACGATCTCTGCGCAACAAACATATGTTCCAGATAACAACTTCGAAGCGTACCTTGAGGCGAATGGAATGGGAAATGGAGTTCCAAATGACGATTATGTAACAACGGCAAACATCAGCGGTGTGGGATCTCTAATCGTTTGGGGATACAACATTGCGGACCTCACTGGAATCGAAGATTTCTCGTCGTTGAACATGTTGTTCTGCTTCCAGAATCAATTGACATCCTTGGATTTATCCCAGAACACACAACTATCGGATTTACGTTGCAACGACAATCAACTTACCACGCTCAACGTTTCGAATAACACCAATCTCACTACGTTTTTCTGCTACAATAATCAATTAACATCAATTGTAGGCCTAGGCAACACCAATGTGAATGATTTACGCTGCAGCGGGAATCAATTAACATCCTTAGACGTTTCTGGGCTTTCAGGATTATTCAAATTGCACTGCCAAATCAATCAATTAACAAGTCTAGATATTTCTGCCAACCCATTGATGAATGATTTGCGCTGTAATAACAACCAACTGACAGCATTGGATTTATCTATGAACGCTCAAGTGGTGATTTTGTTCTGTCAATACAACCAACTCGCGACGCTCAACCTTGGAATGACATCAGGAATTACCTTCATGCACTGTCACGAGAATCAATTAACATCGTTGGATGTTTCTCAGCACGCTGGACTCACAGAACTTCAGTGCAATGGTAATTTGTTGACCCATGTGGACATTACGCAAAACTCCGATCTCATAACGCTCTACGCCCACGATAACTCGTTGATTTGTCTCGTGGCGAATAATGGACAAGATCTTGATTTAAACATATTGAACAACCCGCAATTGACCTGTGCAAGCGTGACATATCCACCATACGCAGTGGCGAACGCTTTATATGATCCAACGGTGAATTTTAATGTAGTTTGTGGCGGACCAATTAACAACGACGTTGATATCGACCAAACGACCGTTATTTTATCTGCTCAGCTGAACGGGGCGACATATCAGTGGCTTGACTGCGAAGGATACGAACCAATTCCGGGGGCAACTTTTCAAAGCTTATCGGTCGATTCAACGGGCTACTATGCTGTGGAATTGACGTTTACAGATTGTTTTGGAACACAAGTGGATACGTCTTCGTGTGTGTATGTTGATTGTATTTCAGGGATAGATAATGATGTTACCCAAACAGGAGCTACACTCACAGCTGATATGAGCAACGCTACCTACCAATGGCTCGATTGCGACAACAACTACGCTGAAATCCCTGGAGAAACCAATCAATGGTACACAGCGACTGCGTATGGACATTACGCGGTTAGAATCACCTACTCAAACTTGTGTGAAACAATTGAAGTTGATACTTCATCATGTCACCTTGTGGATTTGGTGGATCTCAATGAATTGACCCCTAACTCTGCGGAGCTCATCAAAATCGTAGATTTGTTGGGGAGAGAAACACCAGCTGTTCCAAATACACCGTTGATTTACATCTACAGTGATGGCACGATGAAGCGCGTGTTCAAGCTCGAGGAATAACCTAATATTATGAGAACACTATTTTTAATCGCGTGCCTAGCAGGCTCGAATTTAGTTTTTGCGCAAATTCCCACAGGGAACCTAGAAGCATATTATCCATTCAACGGAATTCCCAACGACGAATCTACAAATGTGAACGACGGGATAGTTAATGGAGCGACTCTTGGGGAGGATCGATTTGGAAACTTAAGTAGTGCTTATGAATTTGATGGTCAAAACGATTGGATAAATATAGGCGATAACCCGACATTGCATTATTCGAATACGAGCAGCAATTCAATCAGTGTTCGGTTTAAATGTAATTCGACTGCCGCGTATCAAAACTTAATTCGTTACGATGAAAAGGACAATGCGGACGGAACGACGCTTTCTCCGGGAATACCAAGAAGTTTGTTGGTGTTGAGAACTAGGAATGCTGATGGAGACATGGATTTGGATTTTGAGTATTCTTTTGGAAATTACGTGTCAGGAAATGATCAAAGACATGTAGCAATTCACAATAGTGATGACTACAGTATCAATGAATGGCATCATTTAGTGGCTATCAAAGACCAAGTGAATGACAGCGTGTTTATCTATTTAAACGGTCAAAAGGTGCTTTCGGAGGAAGACCAATCTTTCGGAACATGGGAAACAACAGGTCAATTTATGATGTTTGGACGTTATGCAGATAATACCACTGCAGAGTTTTTCTCTGGATCTCTGGATGACATTCGACTTGATAGCGATGCTTTAACCCCATGCGAAGTATGGGCTTTGTGCACTGAAGGAACCACTGGCGGACTTGATTTAACTATTTCGCAGTCAGGTAACACATTAACTTCAAATCAAAACAATAGCGCTTATCAATGGATTGATTGTGAAACGAACGCAAGTATCCCAGGGGCAACAAACCAGTCACTGACGGTTACTTCAAATGGATCATATGCGGTAATTCTAAACCCTGGCGCGCGTGCAGATACTACTGCATGTTTTGCTATGGATCACGTAGGCGCCGATGAAAATGCATTTGGAAATGGAATTAAAATTTCGCCAAATCCGTCTAATGGAAAGTTCGTGCTAGAGCTTGATAAACACTATTCAGGAATAAAGCTGTCTATTGTAGATTTAAAAGGAAGAACTGTAAAGTTTGAAGAGAACACAAATGGAAATGTCACGACGGTGGAAATCAATGAATCTCCAGGGGTGTATCTGTTAATCGTAGAAGCGCAGAACAAAGGGAAAGTCCTTAGGTTGATGGTTGAATAATGTGATTAGTTTACAGAGCGAATTGAAAAGAATCCTCATCATAGGAAAGGTTTGGCCAGAACCCAAGTCCTCAGCCGCCGGAACGCGAATGATGCAGCTCATTCATCATTTTATAGATCGAGGAGATGAGGTAACTTTTGTGTCTTCCGCCAAGGATTCGTATTACCAAGAAGACCTCTTAAAACTTGAACTGTCCTGCTCATTTGTTCAGCTAAACGACAGTTCGTTCAATAAATTCATAGAAGATTTAAATCCACACATTGTCATTTTCGACCGTTTCATGACCGAGGAACAGTTCTCGTGGCGAGTAATGGATTCATGTCCAAACGCGATTCGAATCTTGAACACTGAAGACCTCCACTTTTTGCGAGAAGCAAGACATGTAGAGGTGAAAAAAGTCGCTACTCGAGAACTGAGTCGGGCATCGAGCGGAGCAGAGATGGAAGTTGAACCTCGAAGTCTCGACTTAAGATCCTTCCGTTCCGGTGTACAATTACGTGAACTAGCTTCCATTTACCGAAGCGACATTTCATTAATGGTCTCGGACTTTGAAGTAAAACTACTCAGCGAAACATACCAAATCCCAAGTGAGAAGTTGGTTCATTTGCCACTTTACGTTGAGGTGAAGGATCAAGAACTTTTGCCCTACGCAGTGCGCGAAAACTTCGTGTTTATCGGCAACTTCTGGCACGAACCAAATTGGGATGCCGTCCGCTATTTGAAATCCACGATTTGGCCGCTAATTCGAAAGAAAGTCCCAAGGGCAAAGCTTACGATTTATGGAGCGTACTGTAGTGAGAAAGTCTATCAGCTAGCGAATGAAAAGGAAGGGTTTTTGGTCAAAGGTCGAGCGGATGACGCGCTTGAAGTGGTGGAAAAATCGCGCGTAAGCATAGCGCCGCTTCGATTTGGAGCTGGCATTAAAGGAAAGTTGTTGGAGTCGATGATGTGCGGAACACCAAGCATAACTTCCAACGTCGGAGCAGAAGGAATGACCGACGGAAACTGGGGTGGATTTATTGAAGACGACCCGCAATTGTTTGCCGATCGCGCAGCACAACTCTACTTGGATCAGCAGGAATGGGAAAAGGCTCAAAAACGTGGATTTGGGTTAATTCAGCAGCGATTTACAAAGGTTCAGTTTGAGAATACCTTGAATCAAAGCTTGGAGAAGTTAACGGATCTTGCCACGCACAGAAATCAGTCCATTGTAAGTTTAATACTTCAAAATCAATCGCATCAAGCATCTCGATATATGTCCATTTGGATTGAGGAAAAGAAGCGGAATGGTCGAGGTGGGTCGTGAATGAGAATTCGACTCCTCTCACCTTGCTCAATTATTTTTCAACGAGATTACCCGAGGGCTGAGAGTGGTTGAACCCCAACCTCTTTAAGATTTATAACGTTACTTCAACACAATACTTTCCGATGAAAACAATGCTATTCACGTTATGCTTAATCGCATCAAACTATTCAATTCAAGCACAAACAACGATCTATCAGCCCTACCCGCTACAGAATGCGACATGGACCATTCACACCCAATACTTCGATGGATCTGGTCTGGTGCAGGATTGGGTCACAGAAGATTGGGGTGAAGATATTCTGATAAATGGGCAAACCTATACTGAGGTGATTGGAGACGCTAACATACAGGGCGTTCGGCAGGATATTCCGAATGAAAAGATATTCTATATTGACAACCAAGGAGTAGAACATGATGCTTCTTTTGATCAAAGCGTTGTGCTAGGAGACACGGTTCTTCTGACCGAAGCATTCCGAGCACTAAACATGAGTCCAGCAGGAGTCGTGGGAGCTTCTTGGCCTGGAATAGACACAGTAGTTGTGCTGGCCGTGGATTCTATTTTGGTCGGGCCCTCGTATCGTAAGCGATTTTCGCTTGATGGAGTTCCGTTTGACAACCAGTACTTATACGATATTAGCTACATCTGTGGCGTTGGATGTGCAGGGTACGTGACATTTGAGGCTGGATTCACACTCGATTGCTTTTATATTGAAGGTGCCCTTTTGTTGGGTTCTGAATTTAACCCATACTGCACAACATCAATCGAGGAACTACCCAAACAGAGTATTGCTGTCTACCCTAATCCTACACTTGGACTTTTCTTCATCGAGTATGACCATCCGTCGGAATTAAACGAAATCAACTTGTTGGATCTTTGGGGAAGGCGGATCGCGCAATTTGATGTGCAGGCCACGGAAAAGGGGTTCGATATTTCAACTCTACCTAGTGGAACGTACATTGTTGAGATGTTGTTTTCAAATGAAAAAGTACGTACTACCCTGCTCAAGTAGATGTTGGTAGTTGCATTCGCTCTAACCAGTCTAACTCGCCTGCTAACTCCATCGAACTAAATTCCAAATGAATTACACGTCGTTTTTTCTGGGTTGTTGATCTCGGGGAAGAGTGTAAAATCAAAGGTTTCATTAAGTGTACACCTCCCGACTCAATTGCACATATTCTCGGATTCGAATTGCTCGTAATTGTGTTCATTTCTTTATCCGAGAAACGCTGTTTGTGTGATCCAGGAATAACCTTTAAGGCTCCATTCAGCGTGTTCGTATCATCAAGGTGGATGCGCAAGGTAAAAACGTTGTGAAGCACATCTTCAGGAGGGCAGACACTATTTATTCCTTTCTTCAAAGTCCAAGAAGTGTATCCCTCCGTTGGAATTTTTTCTTCAACATTGATGGGAACGTCTTGGTGCCAAGCAACAGCCCAATTCTGAGTTTGGGGTTTATCAAAATAGATAGCCTTAGTCAAAAATGCTTCGGGATCTATGAATCGAACAATTCCCAGCAGGTTTTCATTCAATAAAAGCGGTTCCAAGGACGGAATATCCTTTAAAAGACGCCGTTTTCCATAAGTGGGCTCATCAGAACCGTCAAAGTACTTCTTGAGAATATTGAGCATTTTCTTGACTTCACGCTGCGTGTAGATGTCATTCAAGATGCTGTGCCCACGCTGACGTAAGTTTCGTTTGGCTTTTTTCAATCCAGCCTCACTCATTTCCGTTCGGTATAAGTCAGCCCCGTTTTGCAAACGTGCGAGCACACTGTGTCGCAGAGTAGCGGGCTCAACAACTTGGATACCATCGCCAAATCCAAGTATAATTCGCTCTAGCTCGAAATTGTGGTGAACGTTTAATTCAATCATGATGGCGCCATTTCCCAATTCCTTTATCAAGAGCTGAGAATGGTGAAGGGGCTTCGTTAAAACATACGGAGAGTGAGGGCGTTTAACCTTCAGCACAACTTTCTGAATGTGCTGTTCTCCCATAACCGTAACACCGATTGTGTTTTCATAGAATGAATCACCGTCAAATTCTTCGTCGATGTAATCTATTTTGGTGTTGAAATCGATGGAGAGAATTCGATCCAGCGCCAATGTCATCACACTACTTGACGCTTTCTTCTTACCAACTAAAAACCATCGGTTGTTGAATTCTTTTAAGATGAAAGGGTGAAAATCGAATTCTTGTGCCGACCTCGCCTTGAAAGACCGATACCCGAGTTTCAGCACCATTTTTTTTAGAATCGCCTGATAGAGAATATCCAAATGTTCCAGCCCGCGCAAGTGTTCATTTTTGTCCAAATGAATGATGGAAGGCTGATCTGTTTTTTCCGTGTAGATTTTGTCTTCCAAGCGCTGGATGATGCCTCCCAATTCTGAAAAAAGCGAGAAATCCTTGAATTGCTTCAACATCTCGACGGTTTCAGAGAGCACGTTCATGTCGGTTTCATTCAGAGGAATCTCCGTGATGGAGTAATCTTCATCTGCGTAGCGATAGAACTTTTTATCGTAAACTTCAATAGGAGCATTGTATCCCAGCTTGTCACTCCGCATCAGTTGAATGTCTAGTTGTATGGTTCGTTTGCTGACGTTCACATCACGCCCCTCATACTCGTAAAGTGCATCAGAACAGGCCTCAATCAAGTCATTGAGCGTCCAAGTTCGATATGAGTTTTGTAAACACTTATCGATTGTGCGGTAGCGAATGAGGGCATTTTTGTTCTGCGCCATGATTTTTTTCTGAAAAAATACACTTTGATTTTCAACTACGCAAAATAATTGCGCACTTGATTGAAACCTTTGTTTTGTTCAATTATTCCTATTGAATATTTAGTAGCAGTCAACTCCGCCGACAATCCGGTTGGCGGAGTAAATTAAAACAAATGTTATGACAAACGGAAACACATTAATCGAATTGGGATTTAAACCAGGGAAATGGTTTAAAGAAGCCATCGAACATATAAACACGAACGAGTTGGAAGGACCTGAATTAGATGCCTACTTGGAGCAATTCAAGTCACCTCCTGAAATTGAATTGAATGCGGAACCAATACATTTTCAAATCAACATTCGTCCAGAAAGTGAATTGGAAGAAGACAATGTGTCGAAAGTAATTGATACTATGGCCGAGTTGATGAAAACGCCAACGCTAGTGAATGGAGCGGTCATGCCTGATGCTTGTCCAACTGGATCAACAGGAACAATTCCAGTTGGAGGTGTTGCAGTTGCAAAGAATGCGATTCACCCGGGAATGCACAGTGCAGATATCTGTTGCTCAGTGATGTTGACAGATTTTGGTAAAACAGATCCGAAAGCAGTATTGGATGCAGCGCACGAAAACACGCATTTCGGTCCTGGCGGAAGAGATAGAGCCTCACAGTTCAGATTTCCTATGGATTTGTTGGCTGAGATTGAAGCGAACTACTTTTTGAACGATCAAAAATGCATTTCAGCAGCAAGATCTCATTTGGGAACGCAGGGTGATGGAAACCACTTCTTGTTCGTTGGTAAATCCAAGAAAACAGGCAACACAATGATGATTACGCATCATGGAAGTAGAGGTTTTGGGGCAAACTTGTTCTCCAAAGGAATGAAAGTAGCCGAACGATTCAGAAAAGAATTGTCGCCACAAACTTTGAAACAAAACGCGTGGATTCCTTTCGATACTGAAGAGGGTAAATCGTACTGGGAAGCTTTGCAGATCATCAGAAAGTGGACAAAATTGAACCATGAAGTGTTGCACGATACAGTTCTTGAGAAGTTGGAAATCGAAAAGGAAAACCGATTCTGGAATGAACACAACTTCGTATTCAAGGATGGAGATTTGTTCTACCACGCGAAAGGTGCAACACCATTGGACGCGAAGTTCATGCCTGACATCACAGGTCCACGATTGATTCCTTTGAATATGGCTGAGCCCGTTCTAATCGTTGAGGGTGCTACAACCGAAGGAAACTTGGGATTTGCACCACACGGAGCAGGTAGAAACATGAGTCGAACACAACACAGAAAATCGAAACAAGGTCGAACGAATGAAGAAGTATTCGCCGAAGAAACCGCAGGATTGGATGTTCGATTCTACTCAAATGAAATCGATGTCACCGAATTACCAAGCGCCTACAAAACGGCCGAAACCGTAAGAAACCAAATGGATGAATACGGTTTGGGAACAGTAATCGATGAGGTGATGCCTTACGGTTGCATCATGGCTGGTGATGTTCGAAAGAATGCACCTTGGATGAAACGACGAAGAAAGAAGCAAGGTTTAGAATAATGAATCAGGGGTGCGAAAATGGGTTCGCGCCCCTTAAATAATGTAAAATGAAAAAGGAAGTTTTTGATGTATGCGCCGGACTTATGGCCATTTCTGAATTTGAGGAATGGTTTTATAATGATGCAGAAATACAGTGTTCTATCCTTGAAGATGACAATGTACTTCGCTTGTGTTCAATTGATCTTACCAAGAGAGATGCACAATACGAGATGAATAAATTTTGTTTTGATACTTTCGATAGAGAGGAGTTTTACGTTTATGTCATCGAAAAAAATGCAGGGATGATTATTGAGACTGATAATAGAGATGAAATCATAAATCATGTTAGAAACATCTGTACCTATTCGGGATGGGAGGATTCAAAACATCTTTTCTATGCACTCTATTTTTTAGAGGATCAATACAATGATTTTCAATATTCTGGTTATGCAACTCGCGGGCAGATCGTGAATGAAATGAAATTGCACGCTGAAATAATCGTGGAGAAGTTTGAAAAATCAACGCCTCAAGAAAAGAAGAACTGGGTATTTGACGGCTTTGATCGTAACAATTTAATCTTGCACACGGTCACTAGTATTCAAGTTGGAGTAGAAGAATCAGTTCCTCAAAAACGATGGTATCAATTCTGGAAATCACTTTGGTTCAGGGCCAAATTGAAACACGGAGTTCGGCTCCGCTCACCCCTCGGTGAAAACATCGAAGAATAATCGCGATGGGTTAACGGAGGTCACAGAGCGGAGTCGAAGTGCCGAATCCCCAAACTAAAAAAGTTTGATTTCTCCCAAAATCATCCCATATTTGTATTCAGATGGAAGAAACAAACCAAAATAACAGACGTCGTGTGACAAAAAATACGCTAATGGAATAGCGTTTTTATACCATAATCGAACTTAAATCACGACGTCCAAAATCATTTGGGCGTTTTTTTTTGACTTTTTTTGAGAAATCATGAATGAGTAAACCAACATAAAGGAAAGTTGTTGAAAAGAAGAAATCAATTGAGAGACAGCCAGTTGACAAATTGAACAAAAACGTGCATTTAGCGCGGTGACTTCCCACATCCTAAAAACCAACATAACACACTGACAATCAATCAAATAAATTCACAAACCATTTGGATTTATCAAAAATGCCCTTCATATTTGCACCGTCGAAAGAACAAACACATGAGTACAGAATTAATCCACATAAACGAACAGTTCTTTTTTGCTTTAACGCAAAAAGAAAGTTTCTCATCAGAGGGGGTAAACCTCGATGAAGAGACATGGGAGATCCATATTGAGTGATGTAGTATACACACCCATTCATAACGAGCATCTCCCAAAACGAGATGCTTTTTTTATGCGTCAAAGTTGAGTGCTTGACACTGAATAAGCTTAAAATGCTCCGCTAGTATAATGGTTAGTACTCCTCACTTTCTATGAGGCAATAGGGGTTCGGTTCCCCTGCGGAGTATAAAACAGTTGCAAAAATTGATGGGTCACAATAAACGCAGCGAAGACTAAGAAGCTGACCCAACATATTAATTTAAAATGATAGTGATGAAACGAGTAAAACACTTTTTAACGAATAGAGATGAAACAGGAAGGTTCATAGTTAGATCACTAAAAACAGGGAAGACTTATTATGTTGAGCCGATTGAGAAAGGTAGACCTCCAAGTTGGGGGGATTTGGATCCAGCGACTAAGAAAACAACGGGGAATTATGGTAAAAAATACCGTGGAGCAGTTGCTGAGTCCGAATCAATGATTACTGAGTTAAATGGCTTTAGCAATATTTCTACAGTTCTTGGAAGTCCATTCTCTGAAATTGAAAAAAGAGATGAGGCTTATTTAAAAGGAGCAAGAGAATAGTTAAAGAGATTGTCGTCACAGAATAACACCTGTGACGGCATCTCCAACGACAACCAACGGATTTACCCATTGCATAACTGTGCAAGATCTCGGAAGATATAAAAATGCTTCAGCAAGAAGCGCAATTAAAGAATTAAATCGGGGTTCGGCTCCGCTCACCCCTCAGCGAAATAGTTGAAACTAATACCCGAGGGGTGAGCGGAGCCGAACCCCGAAATGAAAGATTAGAAATCATGGGAAAGAAATTAAAGGAAGCCGATGCAAAGCATCAAGAAGAGGGAACGGGAAGTGACCAAGCGTCTTTCCCCGACTTGGATAAAATTAGACCAAGTAATGGTCAAAGAATGAATCAAATCCTAAAAGAGAAATCATGGGAAAGAAACTAAAGGAAGCCGATGCTCAGCATCAAGAAAGGGAACGGGAAGTGACCAAATGTCTTTCCCCAACTTAAATAAAATTAGACCAAGTAATGGTCAAAAATTGAATCAAACCCTAAAAGAGAAATCATGGGAAAGAAGTTAAAAGGGAAAGACCTAATCAAATTAGGCTTCCCACAGAACAACTCGGTAAATATCGCCCTCGGGCAAATTAACCGTTACAGAAAAAAAGAAACGAAACAGCGAAACTTGGACGCAGCAAAACTTGTCTTGGTCAATCCCGAGGAATACAGCGGAGATCCAATTTGGGGGAAAGTTGCCGAAGCATTGATCAAACCTGTTGAGGTGAAAATGCACGAATTGAAATCACAACGAGCACCTTTCACCATTTTTGGTGAAGATGAAATCGATGATGAAGCGAAGTACCAAATGTACAACGCACTCAAACTACCGATTTCAGTTTCAGGAGCATTGATGCCAGACGCACATTCGGGATATGGTTTACCAATCGGAGGTGTTTTAGCAACTGAAAACGCAGTAATTCCTTACGGAGTTGGTGTAGATATCGGTTGTAGAATGTCACTTTCGATTTACCCGATCAAGGTTTCGTATTTGAAAGGAAAGAAGGATCAATTTAAAAACATCCTCGCCGAACACACGAAGTTCGGAATGGTGGAAACGCACAAAAGGAAGATGGACCACGAGATTTTTTCTCGATCCGAGTTCAGTGAGATTCCCCTGGTGAAAAGCTTAAAAACAAAAGCATACAACCAACTCGGAACTTCTGGAGGAGGAAACCACTTCGTTGAGTTCGGAACAGTGAGAATTACTGATCGTGATAATCAATGGGGACTGCTAATGGGTGATTATATTGGATTATTGTCGCATAGCGGGTCAAGAGGGTTAGGAGCAAATATTGCAAAGCATTATACCTACCTAGCCACCAAGCAATGTCCGCTACCAAAACCAGTACAACACCTAGCATGGCTAGACCTCAATACGCACGATGGACAGGAATACTGGATGGCGATGAGCCTCGCGGGTGATTACGCGAAAGCATGTCACGATAACATCCATTCCAGAATCAGTAAGCTCCTTGGAACGAAGCCAGTGGCCACCATCGAAAACCACCACAACTTTGCGTGGAAGCAAAAAGTGAATGGAAAGGAATGCGTGGTTCACAGAAAAGGAGCAACGCCTGCAGCAAAGGGAGAATTGGGTATTATTCCCGGTTCGATGACGGCTCCAGGATTCATTGTGCGTGGGCTCGGAAATGAAAACAGCTTGCTATCCGCTTCTCACGGAGCTGGACGTAAGTTTTCTCGAAGAGCGTGTAAGCAGCAGTTTACACAAAGCGCCATCAAGTCCGAGTTGAAAAAGGCAGAGGTTGAATTGATCGGCGGTGGAGTAGACGAAGCTCCAATGGCTTACAAGGATATCGAACAAGTGATGGATCATCAGCGTGAACTAGTTGAAGTTGTTGGAACATTCTTGCCTAAAATCGTCCGAATGGATTATTGACATTAGCGAAGAATGATGGAAAAGAAAGTCATACAAATTACCTCAGGAAGGGGCCCTAGAGAATGCGAGTGGGTGGTTGCGAAAACACTCGCGTTCTTCTTGGTTCAATCCAAAAAGAAGGGGGTAAAAACAAGAATTGTTGATCAACAAGCGGGGAGAACGAGTCAAGAAGTTCTCTCCGTTACTGTTGAGTTGACGGGAGAAAATGTGGGGGATATTATAGGGCCTTGGCTGGGATCAATTCAATGGATTGGTCAATCTCCGTTTCGAAAAAATCACAAACGAAAGAATTGGTTTATCGGCTTTTTTGAGGTAAAGAAGCAGAAATTGATTGAATTTAACGAAAAAGAGGTAAAATATCAATCAATGAGAAGCTCTGGATCTGGAGGCCAACACGTGAACAAAGTAAGTTCTGCGGTGCGAGCCATTCATCTTCCAACGGGAATTCAAGCAGTTTCCATGGACAGTAGATCTCAACTTCAAAACAAGAAAACGGCCTTACTGAGGTTGAAGGAAAAACTAAGCGGAATTAATCTGGAAAAAAATAAAGATGCAGTAATTGACAAATGGTCAAATCACCTTGAATTGGAACGAGGAAATCCAGTGATGGTTTTTGTGGGAGAGCGTTTTAAGTTGAAAAAATCGTCGGGACTTCGCACTCGTCGGGCTTCGAGAGTTTCAGCTCCCAGGTGAAATTTCTGAAAACAATTGCGAGGGCTGAGCGGAGCCGGAGTCCGAATTCTATCGCCGTTTTCTCCGAGACAAAAACCGAGCTAGCGCCGATTGCAAACCATCCTCTTCCTGTTTATTGATATACAACATGAACGGCTCATAGCCTTCATGGTACGCATGACTCGTCAACTTCCAATAACTCAACCCAATCAACGGAATTTTTTGACTCTTCACTACCTCATGCAGGGCATCAATTGCCATGATTCGCTCAGAAGGTTTTTCTTTCGCTTCCTTCCAAATCATGAGCGTATCCATTTCATCATTACTCAATAAAGTAAAACCCTCACCCCCCCATGGCGCAAGTGTACAATCTTGTTTTTTGGTGTAACCAATTTCCGTAAAAAAGATTGGTTTGTTCTTCAGGTTATTCGCGACTTTAAATTCAGAAATACCAGAAAACACCTTTTCCCAGCCCTGCACGAGCTCTTGATAAATTGATTCATCCGATAATGGAGACGAGGACACCGGACGAAGTGAAAAATAGGCATTGATGCCGATGAAATCCAATTCGTCCCAAAATGAAACCTCATGGTAATTATCAAAGTTTGCTGCCATGGTGAGATTGCCTGAATAGTATTTCCGAGCATTTCGAATGATGCTTCGCCAAACACTGTCGAGGTACTTTCTGTCTTGATTGATTACTGAAATGGTGTTCGGTTGATCGGTTTGAAACGCTTCCTCAGTCCAAGCAATGTTCGATTCTATTCGCTCCAAAAGATACTCTCGGATATTGGTGTTTACCTGCTGCCCGTATTCCCACAAATTCTGCTCACGCAATTGGTCGGCAAATGGGACGATCTTCATTTCACGATACAGTTGTTTTTCCTCATTGGAGAAATACTCTAACAATGGCGGAAGGGAGTCTATGTGCGTGGTTGCAGTCAATGCATTCATTTCACTGGCAATTGCCAAGACATCAACTCCTTCTCGTTCGCACAATTTCGACCACATTTCAATGAAGTAACCGTAGCGATAGAACCATTCATTTTTCTGTTTCTTCGTAGTTGGGTAGATCATGCCATGCCACTTGAACATGTTTTCCGAGCGATTATGTTGCAGCGCTACCCGCAATACCATGATCACCTTTACATTTTGAGCTTTGAGCGCGCGAATTTCGTTCAAGATGTGGGTCGTGTCGTTCTGATCCCACCATAAAGTATCGGAATTCCAAGATCCCTGTTTGGCATACGCAGTAACTTGCGCAGTATTCATTCCGGAAGCCTTGATGGTTTTTGCCCAATCATCCTGACTCGCTTCATTGATTTGAATTCCACCGACATATTCCGTTGTTGAGCAGCTTGAAATTAGGCAAACAGACAACACAAACATCGAAAAAGATGAAAAAAGGTACCGATAAAAACCTCTTGTTAACAATGGAAGGAGTTTAATGAGAGCAGGGTCGAAGATAATTAATTAGAATCGAACTTAGTTAGAATAAAATTGAAACGAAACAACTTAAACGATACTTCAACCGTCTTGAAACAAATGATGAAGCACAACATATATCAAAATCAACTGCCGAGTGAGCAACTCGGACGATTTAACTTTGAGCCGAACTCAAAGCCAGGATGGTATTTTAGTAAACGTGAAACTCTAAATTGAGAACATGATTTAAACGATAAATGCAACGTCCAATGAAAATTGGGCGTTTTTTTTGATCTTTTTTTGAAAAATTTTGATGAACTGAATTGACATAGAATAAATAGTTGAAAAAAGGAAAACAATTGGGAGACAGTCAATTGGAGAATTGAGCAAATTCGTGCACGAAGCGCGCAGCTATCCTACTGTCTAAAAGCCACCATAACTTGTTGATTATCACATAAATAAAACAAAAAATAATTTGGTGGTTTAAATAATTCATCCAATATTTGCACTGTCATTAAAACGAAACGATTATGATACCGATTAAAGAAAACGTCTATAATTATTTGAGTTCCGCGCAGGGCTCAATGGAAATGAGTTTTAGTAAACTCCAATTCCCGTATGGACAACTAGAAAAAATGAAGGAGATGATACTCAGAACCTAGCCAATATCATGGTTAAGTACGCTGAGCATCTCCGAAAAGAGGTGCTTTTTTTATGCGCCATGATTTTTGGAAGGGCGAGCGATTTGCGCAAAAGAAGAGTGATCGAGACTCATCTTAAATCGTACGTGGGTGGGTAACGACGGTTGACTTCCTCACCTTCCATTCTTGTAAATTCATCACTCACACTGCTCCTCACACTCGTTTGAGATTGGACAGAAAGTATGATGAAGTGCGGAGAACCACGCGAAATAGAAAGTAGGCAAATGTTGGTTTGTTGCACTCACCTGCTAAGTGAGTTCACGTAACCGTGACGAAAGTTAGATTCTTTCACTTTCCGCAAAATAAAACGATTTTTTTTGGAGGGGCAATCATTCCGATAACTATCGGGAGGTGATTGCAGCAGTCTTGAACCGAGGAATGAGTTCAACGACACAAAAAATAATAGCTATCGGAACTACCACTTCCACTAACACCGTGGCTAACGCCAGAACCCTCAACTGTCTCTTGAGGTGTTCATTCAGGTTTGTTGAAATCTGAATCGGTGTTTAGTAGTTAAAATGACTTCGAGTAGTAGAGGAGCGGTTTATCTCGCCTCATTTGGGATGAGGAGCACGCAGGTTCGAATCCTGCCTATTCGACAAGTCAGTAGTTGACGAATACTGACTAAGTGCAATACGCACTGAACTAAAAACAGCTGTCTGGACGGATGCCGGGTGGTTACTGGAGAGTGGGTGAGGACCACGCACGACCTTTATCCGGGGTCGTGGTTTTGTAAAAGCTCCTGTTGAATGTTTTTAGATGTGGTTCATGCGTTCAATGAACCGCAAACTGCTCGGTAGCTCAGAGGCAGAGCAACTCCCTGTTAAGGAGAAGGTCGGGATATCGTAATTCCCCCGAGCAGCTAATCAGTTAGATAAACGCCTTCGTAGCTTAGTTGGTTAAAACACTCCCCTTTTAAGGGAGGGACTGTGAGTTCGTTCCGATAGCTATCGGAACACCGGGGATACATTAATGTCCTCTAGTGTAATGGCAACACACAAGAATTTGACTCTTGGACTACACGTTCGATCCGTGTCAGAACAACTAAACATGAGGAGATAGCGGAACTGGTATACGCGTCTGATTTAGAATCAGTGCCGATAGTTATCGGCATTGAGAGTTCGAATCTCTCTCTCTGTACAAAAGCCATGTTAGGCGATTGGAATAGTAGCAAAGTTGGTCAATCCGTCGGATTGAAGCTCCGAAGATACAGGTTCGATTCCTGTCTGTTCCACAAGAAATTGAAGGGTTTAGAGATCTACGCAAAAAGATTGCGTAGATGGTTTAAATCTTTGACATGTCGAAAGACAAAAACGCTCTTTGAATAATAGAAACAAAAATATTGCGCACTAGCGCTAAAGAAGTTAAGACCGATAAGTCTTGAGCCCACGATGATGGCATCAAAGCCACATAGCATCATTCAACTCTGTTTTCTGATGTGCTGCCCAACCTTATTCCTTAACACGACGCTGCAGGTCGAAGGTTCGATTCCTTCCCTCAAAAGAGGTAGTTCAGTTTGGTAAGAACAGCAGCCCATTGGTCGGAGGTTCGAATCCTCCCTTTGTATAAGCACAAAGTAACTCAGTTGGTAGAGTCGTGGTTTAATGTATGCTCATAACATACACACCCAACAAAAAGGTGATTCCTTGTAAAAAACGTCAAGCTAGGAGTGCAAAGTGGATCAGAGTTTGAGTCTTAAGAGCGGCGAATAGCGCCTTTCGATTCAGCTGCAAAAAGCAGTAAAACTCATCCCAAAATCATCCGATAATGAAGGATACCGTTTCGATGAATGCTTGTTCTTTGAACTTCCAATTTTTGCTCAACTACGAGTAGAAAGACGAACGAAAACAACTCGCAAACGTCCTTACTCAATTCCATATCCGATGGTGGAAGGAGATCGCTTTGCATTCCTTTCTATAAAAACAGTAATTAATAAGTAAAACTCAGAAAATAAGCTGATGCGAGAGCATCAAGAAATTTGAAGTAAAAATGAAGTAAAATGAAAAGAACTAGAATTAACGTAGGTAAAGTAGGAATTGTCTCAAAAAATGGAGACTACAATCGATTGATCATGGAAGGTTCTCATTGGCTAATGATGAGAGAATCTTTGACAACGTTCGATAAGTCGCAAATGTTCCAAGCTCCAGAGATGATTGATGCAATGTTAACGGATGAAAACTTCAAGAATGCGACTGAAGTAATAGAAATTGGAGACAATGAAATCGCGTTGAGCTATGTTGGGAAGAACTTTTCGGAAGTACTTCGACCAGGGCGTTATTTCTATTTCAAGGGTCTTGTTGAGTTGAAAGTTGTTGTCATTGATATGAATGATCCAGAAAGTGCCAACTTGATTGAAAAATCAGCTCTTCGAAATACGTATTTGAAACAGTTCTTGTATGAGTTCAAAATTGAATCGAGTGAAGAAGGTTTGCTGTTCTTTGACGGTAAATTCATTCGAACGTTGACGAAAGGTTTGTACTTCTTCACGAAGGGTATCACTCCAGTAGAGGTGTTGAAAATCGATATGCGTCAGATTCAATTGGAGCTTTCAGGACAAGAAATGTTGACCAAAGACAAAGCAGCATTGCGAATCAATTTCCAAGCGAATTACAAAGTAATAGATGCTCAAAAAGCATTGCTTGATTCTAAAGACTTCGAGAAGCAATTGTACACTTTGATTCAATTGGGATTGCGCGAGTTCGTGGGAACATTGACCTTGGATGAGTTGCTTTCAGCGAAAGAAAAAGTGTCTGAATTCGTATTGAATTACGTCGGCAAAAGAAGCTCAAAATTGGGCGTCGAAGTATTGACAGCAGGTATTCGAGATATCGTTCTTCCAGGTGAAGTGAAAGACATCATGAACAAGGTGTTGGTCGCTCAAAAAAGTGCGGAAGCCAACATCATCGCTCGAAGAGAGGAAACAGCGGCAACGCGAAGCCTTATGAATACAGCGAAGTTGATGGATCAAAACGAGATGCTTTTCAAATTGAAAGAGATGGAATACATAGAAAAAATTGCCGAGAAAATCGGTGAAGTGACTGTCTCAAATGGCGGAAAAGTCCTCGATCAATTGACGAGTGTTTTTTCGAAATAAGAGTGCGGGGTTCGGCTCCGCTCACCCCTCAGTAATCGGTGTGAAAATCGACTCGAGGGGTGAGCGGAGCCGAACCCTGTTATTGATTCCTGTGATGAGATTCATTTCGACACTTCGCAAGTTGATTGAGCTTTTCTGGTGCAGCAGTGATTAAAGCTTCTTTCTTTTTTCTGCTCCAGCGTTGGACTTGTTTTTCTCTGTAAAATGCCCCGTCAATTCTATCGTATTCTTCGAAATAGACAAGCTTAATAGGGAGTCGTTTTTTCGTATGATTTGCACCAATACCATTTTGATGCTGCCATAATCGCCTTTCCAAATCTATAGTGCTTCCGATGTAGTAGCTAGCATCGGCACAAAGCAAAATGTACATGTATCCTTTCATGGATTAAATAGTGGTTGATCCTACTTAAGATAAGGATAATTTCAAAATTTTGAGGTTCGAATCCGGCCTAAGTTCCCATCTCGGCTCCGCTCGATGTCCAATTCACCCCTCGAGGTTTAATCTTAATAATCAACAAAGCAAAAAATACACGGGGTGAGCGGAGCCGAACCCCAATTCAAAATCTAACAACACCCACTCCCAGGCTCACAGCTATCACCCTCACTAACCGCCGGCATAGCGTCCACCTGAGACAAAGCCTCCAAAAATGCTTCACTCGGCTGAGCACCACTAATTCCATACTTACTGTTGATGATAAAAAACGGAACTCCCGAAACGCCCATTTGTTGGAATTGAGCCATTTGAGCTTTTACACCTTGAGCAATCTCCTCGCTGTTCACAATTGCGTCTACTTTCGCTGGATCCCAGCCGAAATCGGCCAAAATAGCATAGAGAACTTCGGAATCATTCAGTGGAGTTAAATCCACGAAATAGGCTTTCAAAAAACGCTCTTTTAATTCTGCTTTGAACCCCTCTTGACCGGCAACATGCATAAGTTGATGCAAATGCAAAGTGTTGTATGCCATCCACTTTTCACCGAAATCGAAGTCAATTCCAACTTCTTTTCCAACACTCGTCAAACGATCTGTCATCTCAGAAACGTTATCTGCGCTTCCAAATTTATTGATGAGGTAGTTATCTCGTCCAATTCCTTCGTTTCCCATTGTCGGATCCAACTGATATGGATGCCAATTCACTTCAACAGGTGTTCCTTCCCACTTCTCGAGGGCAGCTTCAAATCGACGTTTACCAACGTAACACCATGGGCAGGCAACATCAGAAACAATATCTACGGTAATTTTATCTTGGGTCATTTTTTCAACTTTGATTGATCATTAGACGTTAGTCGCCTTATGTTATTTCAAAATTACTGGTTTAATGGTAATATCTAAGCAATTATTTTGGTTCTAATGTTTTGACTTAATCACGAAGCGACTGTGTTGTCGTGCTTTTATCGACCCTAAAAAAAGGATTGAGCTTTTGAAAATGTCATTTCTATCAGCTGAATATGAGAGCATAGTTCGAAGGAACTAAAAGTTAATTTCTAATTTCACGTCATGAGTGGAAAGCATTCGGCAGAAATCAACATTACTGGAGCACGAACAAACAACCTTAAAAACGTTCATGTTCGCATTCCTCACAACCAGTTTGTGGTCGTAACGGGCGTTTCAGGTTCGGGTAAATCCAGTTTGATTTTTGATGTCATCGCCAAGGAGGGACAACGTCGTTATTTTGAGACATTGCCTTCGTTTTCAAGGCAGTATATCGGAAAATTGAGCCAGCCCGATGTAGATTCGATTACAGGTTTGTCTCCGGTAATCGCGATTGGACAAAAAGCAGTTGGAATGCACGCTCGCTCAACCGTTGGTACCGTTTCTGATATTTACGATTTCCTGAGATTGCTCTTTGCCCGAAAGGGTGAAACCGATCGTGACATCAAGCTTTCGCGATCGCTATTTTCTTTTAACACGGAAGTTGGAAGATGTCCGCACTGCGCAGGCATAGGGAAGGAAGAGCAGATTGATTTAGAAAAACTCGTCGTTCACCCTGAAAAAACCATTCGCGAAGGTGCGCTTGCACCAACTTTGCCAACAGGATACATCATGTATTCTCAGGTGACGATCGACGTGCTCAACCAAGTGTGCGAAGCAGAAGGGTTTAATGTCGAAACTCCCTGGAATGAACTCACGGAAGTTCAACAAAACGTGATTCTTTACGGCAGTGACAAAATCAAAGTTCCATTTGGAAAACACAGCTTGGAATCACGCTTGAAATGGACAGGGATCAAAGCAAAACCTAGAGAGGAAGGACATTACAAAGGAATGATTCCCATTATGTCAGACATCCTTCGACGTGATCGAAACGCCAATATTCTGAAGTACGTAAAATCGATTACATGCACAGAATGCAATAGCGAACGAATCAATGCGGATGCACGTAGTGTAAGAATAAAAGGGAGTACAATTTCCGAATTGACCAACCTTGAGTTGAACCATTTAAGTAGATGGATCAATCAACCAGAATGGGATGAGGTTTCAAAGAAAATAGTAGATAAAATACAGGAACATGTAGTGATTTTGGCGGATCTTGGACTTGGTCATTTATCCCTCAACCGTGAGGCGAAAAGTCTTTCTTCCAGCGAAATTCAACGATTACGCGTAGCGAATCAGCTCACAAGTTCACTCAGCGATGTTCTTTACATTTTTGATGAACCCTCCATTGGATTGCATCGCGATGAGAATGATCGGATGATTTATCACTTGAAAGAACTGGTTCGAAAGGGCAATTCAGTCATCGTGGTTGAACATGATTTAGCGACTATTCGCCAAGCCGATTGGGTAGTAGATGTTGGACCTCAGGCAGGAGTCAACGGTGGCGAAATTTTATTCAATGGAACCTATGATGATTTCGAGAAAAGCTTGCTTCTATTGGAAACGAGCGCAACTTATCGAGCAATAAATGACAATAAAATAAGCGAGCGAAAAGCAAACTCGAATCAAGAGGGTCAAACCATTGACCTCGTCGGTTGCAACAAAAACAACTTGAAAAACATTGATGTTGCGTTTCAATTGGGGAGATTGAATGTTGTTAGCGGAAAGTCAGGAACAGGGAAAACGAGTTTGGTCAAGGGCACGTTGATGAAACAGGTTGAATCGTCACTATCAGGAAAGGGACTTCGCTTGATGTCCGACTCAGCCCCAGATGCCATTAACAAACTGATCTATGTAGATCAATCTCCAATAGGAAAAACGCCGCGAAGCAATCCAGCAACCTACTTGGGGATTTCTGATCACATTCGTGATTTATTCGCAAAATTAACCTTGTCAAAGGAACGCTCTTATACGAAATCGCGGTTTTCATTCAATAACAAAGGAGGAAGGTGTGAAAGCTGTCAAGGTGCGGGAAAAACGCAAATAGGAATGCACTTTTTGGGGAATGTTGATTTACGCTGTGGCGAATGTGATGGCAAACGATTCAACAACCCAACCTTAGAGGTTCTTTTCAACGAAAAATCTATAGCTGACATCTACGAGATGAGCATCAATGATGCTGTTTCTTTTTTTGAAGATCAACCCAAAATTCTTCGAGGAATTCAAACATTGCAGTCCATAGGTTTGGGATATTTGACGCTTGGACAATCGTCTACAACGCTTTCTGGGGGGGAGGCGCAGCGCATCAAAATTGCTAATCAACTTCAGAAAAAAGATACGGGGTCGACGCTCTACGTGCTAACTGAACCAAGTACTGGTTTGCATCACCAAGACATAAAAACCTTGTTGGATTTGTTTCAGCAAATCACGGACAAAGGAAACACGATTGTGTGCATCGAGCAGGATGAACAAATCATTCAAAATAGCGATTGGCACATCGAACTCGGTCCGGAAAGTGGAAGTCTAGGTGGATACATTCTGCATCAAGGTGTTCCGAAACAGCTTGACCAACGATCAACGGGCGAGACGAGCGCACGAGGAGTCAAAATAAATGAACTCATTCTGAAAGGAGTTGAAACGCACAACTTAAAAAACATTGATGTTCGAATTCCAAAGAATCAGATAACAGTGGTTACAGGCCTATCGGGCAGTGGAAAGTCATCTTTGGTTTACGACACGATTTTTTCTGAGGCAAATGCTCGATTCACAGAGTCACTTTCGGCTTACAACCGTTCGTTGATTCATCAAAACAATGAAGCCATCATTGCGGAATCGGAAGGACTTGGGCCGTGCATTGCCATGAGAAGAAAAGCAGGTTCAATCTCGAACAGATCGACAGTTGGAACCTTGTCGGGAATTTACGACTCCATTCGATTACTTTACGCTCGAATTGGAGCTCAGATCGGCTTGAATCATTCGGCGCAGAGCTTTTCGTTTAATCATCACAGCGGGGCGTGTGAATCCTGTCGAGGATTGGGAGTTCAACTCAAGTGCGATCCTGATGCCGTAATTGTCGACCCAGGAAAATCAATCTTCGAAGGTGCAATTTCTTCCAATAAAGCGGTTCATTATTACGGAGATATTCACGGTCAGTTCATGGCAACTTTGCAGGCTTTAGCAGAACACAAAAACTGGGGTTTATCGAAGCCATGGAGTGAATTGACCCAAGAACAACAATCGACAATTCTGCACGGAGGAGACGACACAGAGTGGGAAGTGGAGTGGACGTTTATAATGAAATCGCGAACGGGGACACAGCAACTGAAAGCACAATGGCTTGGGCTCTGTGATTATTTAGACGATGAATATCAGCGCAGATTATCCAATAAGAACAAACAGGCTTTGGAAGCTGTTCTGCATGAGGTTCAATGCCCAAGTTGTGAGGGGAGTCGATTGAAAAAGGAATTACTCAAAACGCAGTTTTCAGGGAAGAATATTCATGAGTTGACGCAATTAACTATTGCCGAATGCAGCAAATTGTTGAGTGATTTTAATGCCGATTCGAATTCCGCTGAGACGAAAATAGCGTTGGCAATTATCCCTGGTATTCAACGAAAAATGAAGCTCATTCTCGATCTTGGTTTGGGGCATTTGAGCATCAATCGATCAACAAAGAGTTTGTCCGGAGGCGAACACCAGCGCATTTCTTTGGCGGGGCAATTTTCCGCTGATCTTTACGGAGTAACGTATATTCTCGATGAGCCAACAATTGGAATGGACGCAGAGCAAGTAAATGCGTTGACAAAACTGCTTGCTGGATTGGTCGAAAAAGGAAATACCGTTATCGCTGTCGAGCATGATCGCCAATTCATTCAATCCGCGGATTACGTCATTGAAATGGGGCCAAAAGCAGGAAAAGGAGGCGGAGAAGTAGTTTTTCAAGGAGAAAGAGTTGATTTAAAGAAGCGTCCAGAAACCTTGACAGCCCAATTGCTTGCAGAAACTGCAAGGTTGAAACCGCAAGTTTACGATCATGAACAGATCAACTTTGGAGTCACAAATGCCTCGCAGAACAACCTAAAAAATATTGATGTCAGTGTCAAATCAGGGCAAATTATTGCGATAACGGGTGTTTCAGGAAGTGGAAAATCTAGCCTGATTCGAGATGTTCTATTTGAGTCATATGCAAAGAAACGACCTGTTGGTTGTGACGCTATTTTTGGGCTGGATCAGTTTGATGAGGTCTTGCTGATTGATCAAAAGCCCTTCACGGGAAATAGGTTGAGCACTGTCGCATCATTCACAGGAATACTGGATTTCACTCGAGGAGAATTCGCAAAAACGGAAGATGCGAAGCAACAAGGTTTCAAAAAAGCGGATTTCAGTTATCAGAGTAAAAAGGGAAAGTGTACCTCATGTGCGGGTCAAGGACAACAGAAAACCAGCCTAGATTTCATGGGAGATGTTTGGACAGAATGCGATGTTTGCCACGGAATGCGCTACAATGATGAAATTCAACTGTGTCTTCTAAACGGAAAATCAATTGGGGATGTGCTGCAACTGACAATCAACGAAGCGCACGCCTTTTTTGAGAGTGATCGCATCAAAAAGGATCTTCAATTCTTGAAAGATGTTGGAGTTGGGCATCTGCAACTGGGGCATGGAGGAAGCATCTTGTCAGGTGGAGAAGCTCAACGCTTGAAGTTGGCCAAAGAACTGATGAGTTCGAACGGAAAATCACTTTACCTTTTTGATGAACCGAGCACAGGCTTGCACAATGTAGATGTCTTGAAATTGGCTCAGCAATTCCAAAAGTTAGTGGAACAAGGGAGTACGGTTTTGTTCATCGAGCATAACTCAACCTTAATAGATTGCGCGAATGAAGTGATAACTCTCGGTCCGGGAAGTGGCGTTTTGGGAGGGGAAATTATCAGTAATGAATAATTCAAAGCTTAACAACTGACACAGTTTTCCCGATTTCCGCCCCCTGAAAACCAACAATATAGGTTCCTCTGGGGAGAGAGTTTAAATCGATGGTGAATTCAGACGTGCCTTTTGGAAATGTTTTTGTTCCGAAGGATCGGACCTTATGCCCTGAAATAGAGAACATTTTAATGGCAAACGTTAGTGTATCTGGAACGCTAATTTTCAACGTGGTTTCCGTTCGTGTTGGGTTTGGATAGGCAACGATATCAAACTCAATCAGCTCTTCAGGTTCTTCCAATTCTTTTGTAGCACGTATGGAACTTGTACTGTCTGCTTTCGGTTCCGATTTATTTGGTTTAGAACCCGATCCATAAGGGGTGATTATCCGTATTCCTTGATGATAGAAATCATCGTCGTAAAGTCCTCTACGGGCACTATCTCCAACTTCTGCTGTTGCATGAGTCAAAGCGTCATCGACCTGATGAATTTCTTGTACTTTTTGAGCAATCTTGCTCGCTTGAGCTGAACCGGTGAATATGCTCATCCCAAAAACCAAAAAGAGCGCAAAGAGAAATAATCGGAGCGGATAGTTTCTGTCTTGTTCATACCACCTATCCACATCGCTATTGATTGCCTGCAGCTGCGAGGACTTTATTCGGATGCACATCCGTTCATTTGGGTTTTTAAACAGCTTTGCGCGTATTTCTGCTAGAGGCGAATTGGACAAATCATGTACTTCTTTGGAACACACTTGACAAAAAGCACCGCGATCAGTTGGAGTCATTTGATTCCAATTTTCGTCGCATTGATTCGGAACGGAATATTCTTGTTTCACAGGTAGGGTTTGAATACCTGTACAATTGAATTCAGAATGAGTTCAAATCACGGATTTAGGAAGTGGCGCAATTTCGGGTAAAAAGGGAGCATTAATTTTCCAATCCCTTCTTCAAATCTCCCTTCGCCAGCAATTCAGAATTGTCCATTCCTTTAATGTGAACGTCGCGCTGTGGGAACGGAATTTCCAAACCATTTTCCTTTAGGCGCTTGTACAGGTCCATGCGGATATCAGACTTCACTTGTTCGATCAAAAAGGTATTCTTCGACCAGAAAAACATCTTAAATTCCAAAGAAGATTCCCCAAACTTCGAGAAATGGATGTAAGGTTTTGGAGACGATGAAACGTGTTTGTGCGCCTGCATGGCCTTCACCAAACATTCATTTACTTTGTCGATGTCTGAGCCGTAAGCGACACCAAGCTCAATCGTAAAGCGGACTTGATCACTTTCGTGCGACCAGTTAACCACTTCTTCGGCCAAAAACTTTGAGTTAGGAACAATGATCTTTACATCATCGCGGGTCTTCAGTTCGCAACTGCGCAAATTGACCTCGAGCACGACCCCAACAACATCGTCGACCTCAATGATATCGCCAATTTTAATCGATCCTTCAAACAAGAGAAAAATTCCGGAAATGAAATCGCGAAAGATGTGTTGAAGCCCGAATCCTAAACCAACCAATAATGCGGTTGACCCCAGAACCAATGTGGTCAAGTCGATCCCGAGAACAGATAAACTCGAAAGAATAGCGACGAACCAAGCAGCGTATTTGGTCAGCAAGAAGATCGTCATTTGACGTTTCTCTTGGATTTTATCGGCAATAAAGTTCGGTCGCGTAATCAGCCTTCGCAGCGCAACAATAAACAACCAAGTGCCTAAAATGATGAGAAGAGCAAAAATTGTTTTGTCCACATCAACATAGATATCACCGACAACTTTGAAACGCTTATGCAGTATATTCAACACCATGTCACGAAGATACGAGATATTTCATTCTTTTCGCGTTTTTAAAATTCTCTTTGAAACATCAACTTATTGTCTATATTTGACTCAATGATGAAGACAAACACATATTGCACTTATTCGTATTTCCAAATGGAGACGAACTAGACGTAGATTGTGATGAATTTATACGAGGCCTGGTTCTATTGAATCGGGCTTTTTTTATTTGGTAAAATGAGACAACAATTTGAACAGTACACACAAGAGGATTTCGACGTGTGGAAGACCCTTTTTGATCGGCAAGTAGTGAATTTGAAAGACAAGGCTTGTTCAGAGTATTTAGATGCTTTGGACGAGATGAAAGCGGTACTTTATTCAGATCGGATCGCTGAGTTTGCCCAATTGAATGATTGGTTTAAATCGCGAACGGGTTGGGAAATGTATTGTGTTCCGGGGTTGATTCCTGTGGACGATTTCTTTGAGTTGTTATCGAAAAGACAGTTTTGTTCTTCGACATGGCTTCGGTCAATGAGTCAACTTGATTACTTGGAAGAACCAGACATGTTCCACGATGTGTTCGGGCACATTCCTTTGCTTTCGAACAAGGTTTTTTCCGAGTTCATTCACGAATTCGGGAAATTGGGCGTTCGGAACAAAGAGAACGAGATGCGCGTGATTCAACTGCAGCGCTTGTATTGGTTTACCATTGAGTTTGGCTTGATTGAGGAGAATGGACCGAAGGTGTTTGGAGCAGGAATCGCATCGTCTTTTGGTGAATCAATTGCCTGTTTGGAGCCGAACACAGAGCGAGTGCCGTTTGATTTGGACGAAATCTTGGGGACCTACTTTGAAACGGATAAAATCCAAACGAAGTACTTTGTGATCGAAAGCATGGAGCAATTGTACCAAGCGATTCTCGAATTGAAAGAGCGCTGGAAATAAGCTGTACTGAATAATCCTTAATTTAAGAGAATGATTCGGAGTGTTTTCTTTCTGCTGATTTGGTTGCTTGTTAGTTCTTGCGGGAACTTGAACAATTCGAACTTCTCGAAGCGAAAGCACCTGAAAGGTCACTTTTGGAACCTAAAAAAGAAGTACAAAAACTCAAGTTCAACAAACGATGATGAAGTCTATTCTGTTTCGCAAGAAAGCTCGAACACTGAAAGCAAGGAAAAGGAAACAGTTGTTGCTGAGCTAGAGACAAAACATGAAACTGAGCGAGAGGAACCGACAATCATTCGAACGGAACAAGAAGTAAAACCTGAATCAACAGACGATTTATCTTCGCAAGAACCATTGAGTCCAGCTAGTCATCAGCAACAAGTCGATGAAACGAACTCAGAAGAGCAACTAAAAGAAAGACCATCGCAATCTGAATTGAATTTTGCCGCTTTCATTATCATATTGGTGGGCCTATTATTTTGGACTGGCGTGATTGGGTTGATCGTGAGTTTGATACTGCACCTTACGGGCAAGTTTATCCCCTGGTTGTTCTACTATAGCTTGTTTGCTGCTGGAATACCATTCCTTGCATTTATTATTATCATATTGTTGTTTGTGGTTTTTGATATTTAAAAAGAAATGAATGGAAATAGATAACTGGAAAAATACGGGTGAGGCTTTGGTAAGGGAGTTTGTCTTCAAAGATCAAACGGAATTGGGGGAGTTTGTTCTGCAAGTTGCCAAGTACTCAGATGCAGTAAATCATCACGCAGACATGCGCATCAGTGAATGGCGAAAATTGGAACTGAGCATTACAACACACGACGATGGGAATCAACTCACACAGAAAGATTTCGACTGGGCAAAAGGAGTAAACGAGCTGATTGATCTGTAAGAAAGATCAAAAAAGAAAAAAGCCACTGCTATGAACAATGGCTTTTGAGATTTAGAACTTTGGAAAACTATTTTTCCAAATCGTTTGTCAATGTTGATCGAACGGCTTGTGCATTTGAAGTGCCTTCGTAAATGGAGTAAGCACTTTTAGCAAGTTGAATAAGCGTTACCTTGTCCGACTCTTCGTATTGATCGTTCTCAATCAATTAATCAACGATATAGATAGTGGTATTGAGGTTTTCTTCGTCCGTTGGAAAGTAAAAATTATCATGTCCAAAAAGATCGTTCATCATTTCGTTTGAATAGCCTGCAGACAGCAAAATCTATCTTGTTGCGTTTGCGTCACGCTTATTATCGTCCGACATTTTACAAATGCTGAATGATCGTTTGAAATTGTTTGACCTGTTACTGCAGTTCCGAATGAAATGAACAGTGAAAATGTTATCGCTTTGAGTGTGTTTAAATTTTTCATAATGAGGAGTATTAATAAGTTTATAATGTAATATTAGTTCGTTTTTATGCGCTTAATTGAGACATGTCATGAAACACAGGTTTGATGTCATGAACTCGTTCTTGTTCGTTAGTGGCAGGGTTTCCATTCAAGTTAATTTCAACGATTTCGCATTCTGCAATCAGTTTTTTTCCGTTGAGGAAGAAGCACTTTTCCCCCACTTTTAACTTCGTCATGTGTGTGTTCAGATTCTTTTCTGAGATGATCCACATATTGGCATAACCTGATTCAGGAACCTCGACATTGGGCCTGATGATTTTGTCATTTTTGAGGTTGAGCTTGAATTCTGGAAAAACATCGCAGAAGATCTTTAATCGACTCTGAAGGAATTCGATTTTGAAATCACGGATGTTGTCGACTCATACGAAAAGGCTTTGCTCAGCTTAAGAAAGAACCTGCCAGACCTTGTTATACTGGATATTCGACTGAATGGTCCAGGAACGGGTATCGATGTGGCACGAGAGATATACGATCGATGGAAGATTCCATTTCTATTCATTTCGTCTAACATAGATCCCAAAACGATGTCGGAAGTGTTGGATGAGGTTCCTCACTCGATTCTCAACAAGCCCTGCAAGCCTGACGATTTAATCGTGAGTGTGAAACTGGCTCTGAGCAAAGAGGCGCCGCAAGTAACAGAGAACGAAGATACGCTCGGTGAAGATTCCTTTTTTATGAAAAGTGAACATGCCTATCAGAAAATCGTGATGGATGATTTGTTGTATGTGAAAGGCGAAGGAAGCTACACAAAAGTGCAGTTGAAAAAAGAGCGAATTGTGCTCAGAGCAACCTTGAAAGATTTTGATTTTTTGGAGAACAGAAAGGAAATGCTCCGCGTTCACAGATCTTATTACGTGAATTTGAAGTACATCGATTCAATCCATTCAAAATACTTGACGATTCAGGAATACGAAATTCCCCTTTCGAAAGAAACGAAGGAATTACTCCTCAATCGTATCCAAAAAGTAAGGTAGTCGCGAAAAATCCTAACGGATTAGTTTAGCAATTTTATCAAAAGCATCTTCGTCCTTAATAACGTATTGCTCTGCTCCGTGTTGAATTGTCTGTGCTGCTGTTCCGTAGCTTTCTTGACTCGACAACATGATGAACTGCGTATTCGGAAGGTGTTGTTTGATCGCTTTCAAGACCTCTAGTCCATTTGCAGCGTCCTTGTCAATGGTGTTTAGGAAGTAATCAAGAATAACAACGTCAGGATTTTCATTCAAGTTTTTCACTGCCTCTTCTCCTGTATGAAAAACAGAGATGTCATGCGCAGTGTCCTTTGTTAGATGATCCGACATTGCCATTGTCAACATTTCATCATCATCTACAATAAATGAGAACGTCGTACCGGACCCAACCTTGCTTTCAATGGAAATTCCACCTCCCATCATTTCAACCAATTGGCGAGAAATGCTTAATCCAAGACCCGTTCCGCCAAATTTCCGAGTGTCAGAAGCATTGGCCTGAGAGAAATTTTCAAATACCGTTTTTAGTTTGTCTTCGGGAATTCCCACGCCTGTATCGACAATGGCAAACTTGATTCCTTTAGACTCTTTCGTGACTTCAATCACCACACTTCCTTTTTCGGTGAACTTAATCGCATTTCCAGCGAGGTTAATCAAGATCTGATTCAAACGAACAGGATCGCCAAGAACAATATCGCTCACTTCTGGCTTGATGGAAACCATCAGTTCGAGTCCTTTCTCAGTTGCTCGGTGCTGCAAGGTTTTCTTGACTTGATCAACACTATCAGATAGTGAAAAATCAATTTCTTCCAATTCCATTTTGCCCGCCTCAATTTTCGAGAGTTCAAGAATATCGTTGATGATGTGCAAAAGCGTGTCAGAAGACTTTTTAATGCCTTCCATGTAATCTTTTTGCTTGGGTTCGAGTGGTGTGTCCAACACCAAATTCGTCATTCCCATCACCGCGTTCATTGGTGTGCGAATTTCGTGGCTCATGTTCGCCAAGAATTGCTGTTTGAAGGCTTCGCTTTGTTCAGCTCGCTCTTTTTGTTGTCGAACCTCGGCAGTGCGTTCCGTGATGATTCCCTCAAGTTTCAAGTTCTCACGCTTCAGACGGATAGAGTTCAATTTAACAATGAGGTAGAGCAGTAAAATTCCCCCAATGATGAATCCAATGTAAGCCAGCGTCGTTCGATACCAAGGAGGAGATATTTCAAACGTATAAACGCTTCTTCACTAATGTTTCCGTAGATGTTTTTCGAGCGCACTTTGAAGGTGTAGCGACCCTCGGGAAGGTTGTTGTAACTCATCTCGCCAGATGTCCTCCAGGTTGACCATTCCGCATCTTTGCCTTCCAGCTTGACGCTGAATTCCAAGGCGCGACCTTTGTCATAGCTGGCGGCGCCAAATTTAAAGGTAATGGAGTTCTGATCGTAGCCCAAGACGGGAATATCCTCCTTAGGCTGATGAGTGATAGGAAAACCGTTTTCGTCTGCGTAGTTCCCACTGAAGATTTCATCCTTATCGTTTACAACGACACTTCGGATAAATGATTTGTAAGGCGTTTTGTAGTCAAAATCTACATTTGGATCGTAACGAACAATTGCTTCTGTTCCGCAAACCCAAACGATGGCGTCTTCATCTTCATAAATGTCCCAAACGCCTGTAATAGGTACGTGTCGAATGGGAAGAGAATCGTAGTCAAAGGAATTGTTGGCTTGTTTTCGAAGAATTCCCGTGCCTGTAAAAATGGTGATCCAAACGTCTCCATTACGCGTTTCTGCGATGTTTTCAATTGGGGTGGAACCATCACAAAAGCGTTTACCGAAAATGGAACTTGGAACGAGTTTGTTTGCGCTGTGATCGTACGTATAAAGTCCAATTTGAGTTCCAAACAGCACTTTTTCACCCACTTTGACCACCTCTACAGGTTGCATTTCTGAGGTAAACCCATTCAAACTGTCGAGGGTAGTAACTGATTGGTTTTCGTATCCTTTTGAAAAATCCACATGAGAAATACCATCATAGGCAGCCCACAGATTTCCGTCGCTTGTTTCGGCCATGGAATAAATCCAATGAGGAATATTAATAGGTTCGGAAAGTTTCGTTGCGCTCGTTTATCCAATTTCATAAGGGATGATCAGGTTGTCGTAACCGACGTAAACTGAATTCTTCGACTTTGAGTTTGGGATGATGCTATAGCAAGCGCCACTGGATGAGTTCTTTACTTCGAAAACATCATCGTCTTCATTAATAACAATAAAACCATCATCCGCTGTTGATGCTATAAGACGCTTATTTAACTCGATGGCAGCAAAGATTGATTTTTCTTGGTCATTTATTCTAATCAGTTTATTTTGGTCAGACTGACCTTTCATCCAGTAAGCGCCACTGTAAGTTCCAATAAATAAACGGTCTTGAATTTTTAGAGTACTTAACGGAATGTTGTCTAATCCGTTCGCTTTGTCGACCAATGTCGTTCTTAGCGGATACTCAATTTTGCTCACGCCAGAATTCATGGCCACCCATAAAGCACCATTGTTGAAGTATGGAAAAATAGCCGAGTTTGAACTTAAACCGCTCGCTTCGTAAATTACATGATTCACAGTACCATCACGGTCAACAATAATAATTCCTTTTTCGTCTGTACTTAAGGCAAATTCTCCTTCCGAAATCTGACATCCATTTTTGATTGTAAGCTTACTAAAATCGTTTTGGATAGCAGAGACATTTTTGTCATGCAAATGGTAAAAACCATTGTTCTTGGTTGCAATCAGAAGACTGTCTCCAGGTCCCTGAAACACAGCCCTCCAATTGGGGAGATCACCGTTCATTGAGTTCGCAATTTCCTGAAGATCATCTCCTTTAATTTGATACCAATTTTGCTTTTTGGAAACAAAGACTCCCGCCGAACTACTGACTAATTTGATAAATTTACCAGTATCGCTTGTCCATGTTTTGAAGCTGCCGTTGAAATAACGAATTAGATGACTACTAGAGCGAAAATAGACCGCGCCATCGTGCGAAACCACATTGAATATTTTGCCAAATTCTCGATCCTCAGCTTTCAGCTCATTCAAAAGTGAGTGAAAGACCAACTCTCCCTTGTCGCCCACTTTTATCACGCCAATTTCACCATCTCCGGCAGTAAAGATTTGTCCCTCCCTATCTGTGGAGAATTTAAAGAGTGATTTGTTTTCCGTTCCAGAGATCATTTGCCATGCCATTCCGTCATAGACCAACATTCCAGAAGTGTTGGCAACAACTATTCTTCCCTTGTTATCTTCTCCAACACACCAGTTTTGAGGACTAGAAATGTAATCGTTCGAGGCGTAAGAGACTGGGGGATAGTTAGAAATGAAAGGTCGTCCTTGTTGAGCATTCAGTTGGTTCTGAAAACAAAATAGAAGAACTATTGCAGTAAGCCATCGCAGGTGCGCGTGATAAGAAAAACAATTTTTATCCATGGCTAAATGTGGTATCCATTCATTAAGTATGACGAAATATAATCAAAATCTATTCGGTCAGACGGTACTTTTGCCTCGGACGACTTAAGTACTTTGCAATCTGGGTGACACAAATGAATGGTTTAATAACATAAAAAGGTTCATTCGTGACTTGTCTTGTTTCGACAGTTATTTTATTCCCAGTTTCACAACATATTCAAGGATAGTTATCATTAAATAACTTTTTTGAACGAAACGAATTATTATTTAACTCAAAACATTTTATTATGCCAAATGGAACAATTATAGGTGGAAGTGCAGGTCAAGGAGACTCGGTTCAGGCCTACGTGTATCAATCGCCCGATATAGAAGAATCAGAAACAACAGATATTCAAAACGATACTGGAACTGAACTACATCAATATGATATAGTTGAAGTAGATCATGACGGTACGACCGCAACAAGAGTCATTAATGGAAGAGGTACAGGTATCATCGTTGATTTAGGAGGAGTTAAAAAGCTTGATGTTACACATACAGCTAACACCGGACTAACCTCAACCGTAGAGTTAGATAATCCTGAAGGAGGATGGGAAGTAGGAGCTGAATATACATTTGTAAATGTTGACAGAAAAGCCGCAGACTTAACACGACCGTAAGCATTTATTTACAACTGCTCCTTTAGGTTTGATGCTTAAAGGGGCAATTTTACACAGCATTATGTCTGAAACAATTCTCCCAGAAGCAGAAATTGAAGTTGTTCAACTTCAGAGCATCGATTTTTCATACCAAGACTCGGATCATACGACGAGTTCATTGTTGTTTTATCCTTTTTCACCATCATGGATTCCGAGAAACTTCTCTTATGCCGCTTATTCAATTGAAGATACCAAAGCAGCAATTGCTGATCGTGGGCTTAGTATATGGGCGCGATTTCTGTCGGAAGAGTTTAAGGGAAAAGACATTTATGTTCGCGCCGTTCCAATTACTCCAGAAAAAGCAATTAGCGAGGAAACGGTCTTTCCAGTATTTATTGGTAGTGAATATGCAAAGGATGTTTTTGGTGAGGTCGAATACAAACGATTAAGCATAGGCCTTACAGGTCAATCTATCATTGATAACATTGACAGCAACATTCCTATGAAGATTATAAATTCCAAGTTCGCTGAAGCTGGAGTGGGTGTGTTCGACGTAATTTTGAATTGGCAATACCAAGAATTGACTTCAGGTGAGAGTGCTCCACTCGATGATAAATGGAAGAACATAAGAACTTCGAAGCATCGGATCTTTTTGGTTCTTTCAGTTCCCAAATCTCCATGGACGGACAGACCGTTTAGAAATATCTACAATGGAGACTTTACGAAAAGCCCCATTTGGACCGAAGCTTTATCAATTTCTTGTGAATGGGCAAGAGGTGCAAAAAACATAAGACAAGCTGGTAGAAAAATCGCTGACAAGTTAAACGAGTCATCTATTTTTGAATACAGCGAAAACTCAGACTATAGCGACGACACGCCCCCAGAAAAACTGCAAAAAATCACCCTGGATGTCGATTATAAAATGATGTGCTTGTTCCTATAGAAGGTCATTGAGCGCTTGAATGGAGGAAACGGTACCAGTGATAATGTGAACTGCGTAGATTGTGCGCTGATTGTGGCGACAATGACCAACCTGCTTGGAGGGAATTTGTTGATTGGAAACTTGCAGGCAACAGATTGCACTGATTATTCACTGCCAGACACCCAGGAACGAAACAAGTTTTCGCTTAATACGATAAAGGCGATAGGAAAAACCATTGAAGATACAATGAGCTCTTTAGGTGAAAGCGATGATTCAGACGCCTATTTTAGTTTCCATTGCGTGCCTTGGCAACCTGCGGATCCTGAAAATCCGTATTTCAACGATCCAAAGAACATCATCTTCGATGCCTGTGTGCGATTTGTTACAAACGAAGAAGACGGGACAACGACTTCAGCAGCTGGTTTGGAGCTTGGAGCGGATGACGATGCGAGCGGTTACCGATTTGGGTTGGCGAGCCAAGACAATGATGGAGTTTCTAGATGTTTGCGGTAAGCTGAAACCGTTTACGATATTCAAATCGTTTAGAACGATCAAACAAAAAAAGAGAAAACAAATTCAATTGCCTTCCCTTCAATAATTAAGTTGAACTAAATACTAGTTGCAAAACTCTTGGTACGCTTCTGCTAAGTTATCAGCAATCATTTGCGCTGTACCTCCTTCAATGTGGTGTCTTTCTAAGAAATGAACCAACTTACCATCTTTGAACAACGCAATTGCTGGAGAAGATGGAGGGTAAGGAAGGAAATATTTACGTGCTTGGTTCGTCGCCTCACCGTCAACACCTGCGAAAACCGTTGCCAAAGCTGCTGGTTTCACATCGTTGCTTAATGACAACTTCACCCCTGGACGCATATTTCCCGCTGCACAACCGCACACTGAATTTACTACGACCAATAGTGATCCTTCTGTATTTTTTATGATTTCATCAACGTCTGAAGGAGCTGTAAGGTTTGTAAAACCTACGCTCGTTAAATCTTCCTTCATTGGTTGAACTAATTCTGGTGGATACATATATCTATGTTTAATAATTTATACAAAGATACGATTCTACAGCGATTTATCTTCCTAGGTAACTTAAATTTAGTTTTTGTTAACGGCATCAGAAAAATTGGCACGAACCCTATGCCTTAGGGTAATAGCGCTCAATTCGAACTTCAGGATCAAGTTCTTTCCCTTCAATGATCCAATCAACCAATTCTTTTGATAGCTGCGGACAGAGCAAATAACCTTTCGATCCCAAGCCATTAAAAACGTGATAATTAGCATGTTCGGGATGTGTTCCAATAAATGGACGACGATCTTTTGACCCAGGTCGAATTCCTGCCTGATGACTCAAAACATCCACTTCTTCTTCGATAATGTACGAAAGGTTTTTCAGGATTTCTGCCTTTCCCTCCTCAGTAATTTCTAGGGAAGTATTGTTCCAATCGATGGTTGAACCAATTTTGAATTTCTTGTCACCAAGAGGAAGGTTGAAGCATTTTCTGTTCAGCGATTCATCTTCTGGGAGCTTTTCAGAATGTACCGTTAGTACTTCCCCTTTCGTTGGGTTGATGGGTAAAAACGAAAACCACGGGTTGTTCATTCCAAGGTAACCTTCACAAAAAATGATGTCGTCGTATTGCGCTCCACGGTAGGTCGTTCCGCTCAACTCAGCGTAATCGAATAGTTCGTTGATAATGGAGCCTTTTGCCTCAATTAGTTGCTTTGCTGCGCTTAGAAAAACTGAAGGGTTAACGGTAAACGCGTTTTTGATCCTTCCCGATCCAAATTGGTTAATGCAACGGTTGTAGGTGTCGTCCGATGATTCAAGTGGTGTCATGTAGTCCTGAAAATCTTCTCGCACTTGTTTTTTTAACCACAACTCTCTCTCGTGCTCAGTGGAAAACATCCGGCGCATCGGTAGCGTATGAAAGAAGGAGGTGTTCGTTTCTGCTTCAATGGAAGCATAGTATTCTTTTGAGCTTGGAACGAAATCATCCACGCGCCAACCCTTTGTCATTCTTCGAAAGACAAGTGGATTCATGATTCCTGCGGCTATAATCGAACTTGCATTTGTACCGTTATCTACGAGAACAACGTCAACTCCTTTGCGGAGCAATTGAATGGAAACACTGACACCAGAAAGTCCAGCGCCAACAACCAATATCTTTCGTGGATTTGACATGTTCAAAGATTCAAAAAATAGTGGGAGAATTCCCAACTTACGTGATGCGAGAGGTAAAACATCTCGTGTTTGAGAATAATTAGCTGCGTTTCTGTGTGTTTAAACCTGATTTTTAGTCCAACTCTACCTTTCATTCTTACACTATTCTTTTTCACTTACCCTAAACTTCTCCACGTGGTGAGGTCTTCAATCCGTCCTATTTCATTCATCTTTGGTGTCATCTCCATCTGTTCTCGTTTAAACGGCCAATTTATTCCCCATTCTTCATCCCCGACAAGGTTTAATTGAACTGCTGCGCATACCTCTTGGACTCAGAGATTTCCTGCGCAGTGAGTAAGATTGACGAAGCTTTAGAGAAGCTCATTGATAGTTTTGATGAGTGAAACGTGAGTTCCAGAACTAAAAAATCCCTGCCGTATTAAAACTACAGGGATAGAACGCTTCTGCGGCTTTATCTTAGTTTTTATTTTTTGGTAGCGTATTTTCCTTGTGTAAACAGGAGGGTTTTACTCTTCTCGTCCGCCCAAACAAGCGTAAGTGAAGATCCGTTAGAACACATCGCGATAGGACTGTCAACACCGATTTCTATTCCCGGTAATTCTTCTTCTATCGTCCATCCGGCTTGGTTCAAAGTCCCATAGCCATTTGAGTACTGATTGGCAGCAGAATAGATCCCCGTAAGTCCGAAGAGCTCAGTATAGGCGTTGGAAGTATCTTGATATCCGCCACGATGAACTAGGTGCATTTCTCCAGACAAAGTTGCCATCGTTAAGTGCCCCAAATTTTGATATTCCTCGGCAAAGGCAGCCATTTTTTTAGAGAAGTGACCAACTGAATAATCAGTCACGGACCACTTGCCAATTGTGGTGTTGTTAAGTGGTGCTTTTGCACCGCTAAAATCATGTGCTTCGAAGGCGTTGTATGGCGCTGTATTGTACGATGTTATGCGCATCTTTCGAGTGTTTCTTTCTTTGTAAACTAAAAAGAGTGAAGCTCCAACTTGTCCTAAGGTCATGTTTCCGTCGGTCAGCTGGTATACTGGAACAATGGTTCCTGAGAACCCATTCGCATCGCCATCCATGGACTGAATAAACCCATTTTCTGAAACCCAACAGAGCATCATTTTTTGAGAGGAACTCAATACATCCGTGTACGCTGTTAACGCAATACTTCCTAAGGACTTTACATTCAAGGAGCTCGATTTGGACCATTGGTTTTTAACACTGTCGTAGGTCGCTTGAAACAACTCTTTATTGCTGTCGGTGTAAACTAAAGTTGTCGTATTTCCAATGGTTCCCATAGCGATTGGTCCAGCAGTGTTAATGCTTAACTCATGTGGGGCACTCCAGGCAGAGTTCGTTAAAATACTGCTAAATAGTTGACCGCCCGAGTTTGAATACACCAAATATTCTCCGTTTGAACCGTTTGTAATGGCAAGTTGATTTCCAACAGTAAACTTTGTTGGTGTCGTTTTATCCCATGAGAAACGTTCGTTCCACAGGAAGCGGAACCAGTTCGCTCCATGATCATTCTTCTCGAGAGAATTCAATTGAAAATTCTCCTGTACCGTGCGGATAAGGTTGTAGTGATTGTATGGAGTAGAAATCTCTGTTCCAGCTTCAATCATATCACCCAAAAGAACCGTGTATATTTGGTTGGGGCCATCATACATTGTGTCGTATCCCGCAGCATCATAATCAGCTTCATCAAACGTAACAACGATTAACGTACCGCTCGGCACATTCGATTGTTCCCATGCTTTCTTCGGGTCAGTTAGGAGCAAATCAACGTCCAAATTGAGTCCAATGGTACTTACACCAGTGTCCGTTCCCCCTTGAATTTCGTCGGGCGTGAGATTCCCAAAAAATACATGTTCTAGCCAAGACGATAATTGAGGAACAAGCTGCGTTCTTGGGTTCGTGTCGATATGCGTGTTGTACAAATAGTGCCCATCATTCCAAATATCAGGGGTAAACCAGCTGTATTCAGGAAGAGAATTTGCGGCAACATCACCCCAAAACTCTGAGTCGTTGACGATCTTTTTCCATCGTGCTTCTTCCTTTTGAACGCTGTGAAACGAGGCAAAGGCGTTGTGCTTTCGGTAATAGCGTGACAAGTCCTTTGCTCCGGCAGGCGGAAACTGTGCAATTGGCGCATCACTTGCCGGATATTTTGGGCTTTTCCAAGCAGGGTTCCATGGCTCGTTTGGATAAGCCTCCATGTATGCTTTCCAACTGACATTTTTTTCTTCCAAAAGGTCAACGAGCGTTTTCTGCATCAATGGTGCGGTTGGAGCCGTGTCATTGGTAGTGCTGCATATTTCGCCCGAGAAAGAAGCTAGGTAATTCGTTTGGGAAGGGTGAAATGCACCGAAGTAGTTGGTCATATCTGCTCCCGCAGAGGCTAACTTTTTGAGAAAAGGGTTGGAAATAACGTAGTTCCTGTATTGATTCTCGAACATTACCGTAATAATGCGTTCAAATGGCTTTTTCATAGTGAATGTGATAGTTGTGTGCCCGGAAAAGGTTTAAAGTAGCGTTACGGGCGAGTTCATATTTAGCGGTAACCAAGATAGATTCAATTTTATGAAATTCAAAGAGAATTGGGAATATTGGAGAGGAACTATTATCAAGAAAAAATGGGATTGATTTTTTAATTGGAAAAGATCGGGCGTTGAAAATGAGAAGACCTCACGAAATAGCGTTTTGTAGCTACTTCTGTGAGGTCTAGATTAGTAATTGATGGAATTCGGCTCAATTCGCTGTTTTGGCGTTTAGTTTTCTGTAGAAAATGTAAGACGTGGCCAACAAAGCGAGAGGAATAATCGGTCCATAGAACTCACCGTCTCCAGCGTTTATGTGAGCAATGATCGCCATAATAAGATCTAAAGCAAATCCTAAGTACGCCAGCTTCTTTAAGAGAGGGCTTTTAATGAAGCAAATAGCAATCACCCCAAGGATCTTGGCAATGGCTAATGGGTAGATTACTTCGGTTGGAACCCCGAGGCTTGTGAACATTTCACTTGTCATGTCATACATAGCGAAGTATGCAATGGCACCTGCAACTGCAGACAGACAGAACAAACCAGTTACGATCCAGTAGATTATCAAATTTGTCTTTTTCATCTTGATTTTATTTGCGTTTTGTTTGACAAACATAGATGGAATAGTTTATTTTTGAAAGCGACTATATAAAAGATAGCACTATGCAAAAGGATAGCACCATTGAGAAAATTGACGCAGAGGACCCAAAGGTTCCCATGAAAGAGCATTTTGGAAATTACATGGTTCCAATGCGCGATGCCTTGGATATATTTGGAGGTAAATGGAAGATTCCCATTATTACCGCACTGAGTTTTTATCAATCCTGTGGTTTCAAAGAGTTGGAACGAATAGTGGAGGGCATTACTCCCAAAATGTTGTCAAAAGAGCTAAAGCACTTGGAGGAAAACCTGTTGGTGTCCAGAAAGGTAGAGGATACCCGCCCTGTAACTGTTTCTTACAGCATTACTGAATATGGGAAGACCTGTTCATCCGTGATGAGTGAGCTTTATCGTTGGGGAGTCGAGCATCGAAAGAAGGTGCACAATATTGATGGGGAAGGATGGGCTAGTAAATGTTAGATGGAATCCATCACATATCCCTTGCCTAAAACTCTCTTTCAATCTTATTTAGGCATAGTAAACTTCGAATCGTCAATGTCGATATTCAACTCTATTGAGGTATAAATAATCTCAAACGATGTTTTCCCATTGTTTTTAATTAGTGTGCTAAAGGCAACTAAAAAACCACCATCTACTTCTCGATAGTCGCTAAAATGCGATTCGTAAACCTCTTCCTCTGATACGCCTTCTTCTTCATCTGTCCATCGCATTATGCACAGTAAAAGGGTTTCAGGATCAAAGTAATAAAGCGTTTCTTCGCCCTCATTTTTCGTCATTTTCACCTCCCAATATTCCTTTCCTGCAATTTCTGCTAATCTTTCTAGGCTCACTGCGTATCCTTTTTCCTCATAATTGAAGAGGTCGTTATCAAACCAAAAGCTGTCATCTTCTTTGTCTTCTCCCGTTTCTACTTTCGGTTCAGGATTTTCATCAAAAGGGTTAATACCCCAATTTATTTCACCATCACTTGCCGTGATTATGGTGTCACCCATTACATCGGTCTCTATGTACTCTTTGTTTGGAGATTTTGAGTAAGCGGTAACCTCCATGTTCATTCCCATCATCGTAATGACCTGTTCAACTTTTAGGCTCGTGACCTTATTCATCTGAGTTTTGTCAAGAAAGGATGTTATGAGGCCGTCAGCTGTTTGCGCATGAGTTGCATTAACTGAGAGAATCGCGGAGAACAGAAAAATAGAGAGTGCTTTCATGTTGGATTGTGCTGGATAAAAGATGAAATTATTGATAGCAAAGCGCTCAATATACGAAAGATAGTTTTTCCTTGGTTTTTAAATGCAAAACCGTGTTTTCCGAAGTCAATAAATTGTCTTTTTTCGGAATAAATAAACCTTACAAACGTCTTTCCCAAAACTCACTTTTCCATCTTCTCTCAGCGCCATAAAACAAACTTCGATGCTTCAAGTAATGCGCCCAAATTTGTTCCACTTGATTCGTGTAGTGTTTAGAGACTTCGTCTGCGAAACCAAATTCGTTGATTAATCTTTGCAATTGCATTGCACTGGCCATTGCATTAAACATTCCTTGAGATGACAGGGGATCAAAGCTGACGGCGGCATCGCCAATTGCTACCCATTGTTTGCCTGCCACTTGCTCTAGTTTTGTTGAGTTTGCCGCAGTAGTCCCGTGAAACTCCATCGCGCTTTTAGCCTCGTTCAACAGCATTTTCATCTGCTCGTTTTCCTTCGCTAAATCAATAAAAGATTGTGCTGTTTTCAAGGCACTTTTTTCAATCAAATCGGAATCCGTGTGAAAAGCCATTACCCGTTTTCCATTTGGTACCACGGAGCTGTACCACCAACCATTCGAGCTCGACGAGATGGTACTCATTGTGTTTTCTTGCACATTTGGTAGTGTGATCCAACAAGCGAGCAATTTATCTTCTACTTGCCTTTTTACACCAATACTTCTTGCAAAATGAGACTGCCGTCCACTGGCATCAATGACAAATTCAGCAGATATCTGCTGATCAGTTGATTCGTCAACAACAGAACGCAGCTTAATCTCCCAGCAGGAATCCTCATAGGAACTGGCATACAAAGCCGAACCCCAAAAACAATTCACGCCACGATCTTCAACCACTTTGCGGAGGTACACTTCAAAGGCTTTTCTGTCCAAGCTTTTCACAAATCCATCGGGGTTTCGCATGTGATCAACAATCTGCAGTTGGTCACTTCCCCAATAGGATTGCATTCCCAAGTTTTGCTTAAAAATAGGTGGAGAGTGATTCTCTATTTCTTTCAATAAACCGAGTTCATCCAAGATGCGATTCGCTGCAGGCGCCAAGGATTCTCCAATGCGTTCTTTGGGCTGCGAAAGTTTGTCGACCAAGGTGACGTGATGAGTATCCACCAAAGAGATGGCGGCAATGCAACCTGCAATACCGCCACCAATGATTAATATATCCGTTTTGTTATCCGACAACCGTTCGTCTATTTCGGATTGAAACGTTGGAAACGAACCATGCGCTCTGGTACACCCACTTCTTTGCGTGGTTGGCGAGCATGCGGAACGGTTTTCTTATTCTCCTTTTTATGGATTTCAGAAGACAATAAGTTCACGAGTTTTCTCACTTCCTTCGTCACTTTTTCATCCTTAAGCAACTCGTCTTTTACGAGTTCAAGCAGTTGATCGCGTGTGCCTTCTAGGTTGAATTGCTCATTCAACAAACCTTCTTTTGACAGATGGTCGAGGGTTGTATGAATCATCTCTTTCTCTTTACCGTCCATTCGCTGATCCTCCAAAATTGCTCTCAAACGTTCTTCTGTTGCCTTCAGAAGAGCCGCGTTTTGTTCATCTGTTGGAGGAACCCCAATCTGCATGTGTTTTGGGAAAAGAGGATTGTCAGGTACTCCCGGTCGATGCTGAACAATGGCCAATTTGTCGAAATACTTGATCATGCTATTGATCTGGTTCGTCTGCGTTGGCGCCATTCCGTCTAGCGGTAAATCATCCAGCCAGAAATAGCGATACGCGAAGGCTTCTTTACGTGTTTCTTCTGACAATTTAGGATCAAGTGTTTCTCGATAACGCTCTTCACTTAAGATGTTATTAGGCACTCGGGCAGGCCAGAAAGTAGGCAAGTATGGATCGTACGTTGTCGTGTATCCGTCTCTGCAACTTGCAGTATCCGTTTGCCATGGAACGGCCATCCAGCGGGTAACTCCCCCAGGAACTTGACCTCCAAGTAAAGGTCCAGCCGGCATTGTTAGTACATCACTATTCATGGTTGAACCGTAGTAATTGTAATCTGTTTTAGGCTCTTTCGGAGCGTGTTTTAAACGGAACGGTTCCGAGTACATACCTGAAGTTCGCATTGGCCACGTCATTTCACAACCCGGGTGGAAAGCATCTGCCAAACAGAAATCCATCGCTGCTTTTGTCAGCATATCTGGTTGTTCAGATACAGGGTAATCATCGATTTTTTTCGGTGGTTCGACGTGTGGACACCCAGTCATATCAACAAAGTCTGCATCGAAATCGCCTTCAACCCATTGATCCAAAAAGGCGAGTTGTAGTGTCGATAAGGTTGCGTGCTGACGCGGAGACCCCTGCGAAGGAATTGCTACGGCATCCCCATATAACCACGGCCACAATTGTGGAGCAGTGGCTCCTGGCTCATCAAATCGCCGGAAATTATTCGAAATAGTTCTTCGCATTGCAAAATTTGCAGAAGTAGGGTCGTTGAGTTTCTTCACCCATTCGAGGCTCGTATAGTTGAACTGTCCGCCCCAACCAAATGCCGCCGCAAAACCTGCGTTCACCCATTGAAGGTTGGTCATTCGTTCGAAAATCGGGAGGATATCTTTTTTGAATGATGGTCGTGCTGGTCGCGGCATCATTTCGGCTTCTACAGCTACGCTGCGCATCATGTCCCACATTGTTCGAACCGATTTTTGCATTGGTGCGTAATCTGGTGGAGCGCAAATAACCCATGCTGGATCAACGGTAAGTTGAACTCCTTCGTATTCTACAGTTGCCGTTACCGGACCGTCGGACATGTCATCGTGCCAGCCTTCGTTATTAGCGAAAGTAATGGCTCTATCTCCATTGAAGTTTTTGGATTTTCCGTGTCCTCCTAGCAAGATTAAGCGCCCTTGTTCGTCTGTGTGCATTTCGCCCAAATATACGCGCTCGCCCATGAATTTACCCTTGAACTTTTTCCCCACTGATACATTCGGTTCAGAGATTTTTCGCTTACCGCCGTCAATCAACAATTTCTTACGATTCTTCACATCGATGTTTCGTAACAATGAAGGTGGAATATCTGGATCATTCGCATCTGGAATATCCAATGCGATTTGAAATTGGTACCACGAAGCTTTCTGATTCGCCAAATGAGATCGCCAGGTAATATTGGCGTTGTCCATTGTTAATTCCTTAATCGCTTTTCCAGCAGCATTCAGTCCGTAAATCCTGAATTGCGCGGCTTGACGTTTAATCGCACCTGTCTTATCGCGGTAGGCGTAGGGATCGTCTTTTATTTCAGGTTCATCAACAAGCGGCCCGATGAAGTATTCATCTTCACTATTTCCAACGCGCATCACTCCAATCGGTGGATAGATTGCGGCTTTTACGATGCAATCGCTGTCCTCGTCTGTATTACCTTGAAAAGCAGGGTTAATTTCTTTTGGTTCCTGTTGAGGTTGACCGTTAGCTTGCTGTCGAGCCTGAGCGCTCGCCGCGTATACTGTTCTTCTCGCTTCTGAAATAGAACCAAGTGGCTGATGGGCTTCCAGCGTTCTCCAAATGTTGAAGGATAAACCACTTCCGAAATCTGCTTGGCCGATCGCCGTCACGTCCTGTTGTGGCAAATGCAATTTGGCGATGCAAACGTATTCACTTTCTTTTGTGCTCCAAACCACTTGTGCATCATTGAGTGGCATTGTTTCTTCGTTTGTTCGAGGTTGAATTTCAAACCTAAAAGTGGAACTTCCGTTGCGAAGGCGTTTTTCTAAATCTAACTTGAGGTAGTTGTCATCATCAAATGGTGCACCTCTATCTACGTCTTCATCTGGAACCAATCGGTATTTCACAATGTTCGACTCTCCAAGTTTGAAAGGAAGAATGGCCCAATAACTGGCACTTAAGCAGCTGGCTTCTTCTTTCATCATGGCATTCAAAATGCTCGCCAACTCTGGATGTTTGGCGATGTAGTCGTCATAATCTCCATCAATAACTCCTGCAGTAGTGAACGTACACATCTGTTGTGCATCCTTGGCAAAAAAGCGATCAATATTTTGGAAGATGAAATCGGCATTTGTTCCTTTTCCAAAGAGTTTTGGACCCTCAACACCGAAGAGCTTAAGCCCAACTCCCATTGTTGTGTGTAAGTCCGGTGATGTTAGTCCAGTATCACTTGAAAAGCGAAGGGCAGAGCTGTAGCGAGAACCGGCAAAAATCCCTACTTTGTATTCTTCAGGAATATCATCATTGACGATAAATTCCCCGTAGGCAATACCATGTTGTTTTCTGAATACTGCTCTTTCTGCGGGTGTTTGTCCTTCCTCGATTCGGGTTTTTTGACCCATTTCTACGAACATCTCTTTGAGACGCTGTGTTACTTTTTCTGTGCTTCCATTACTGTCCCAGCACTTTACGTCGTTAGCTGTGGGCTGTTTAGGATCATTGTTGTTTTCACTCATGATTGAATAGGATTAAGTTCTTTTAGCGTTCGCGAGTACGTCTGATTTTACTCACGATGGTGAATTCTGCCATTAAGGTAATAAATTGTTTGATTTGAGAAGGATGGATTTCACCTGTTTCAATTAGATCTGGCGGATCACACTGCATTTTAGTGTGAACCTAAAGCTTTCTTTGAAAGTGAAATCCGAGTATTTTGTACCCTTGGTTGAAATAGAACTTATGCGATCGATCGTTTTGGAGGTAGGTGTGTAATTCGACTGTTTTATAGCCGTTTTTTGTTACCCAAAATTGAATTTCCGAAATGAGCTTTTTCCCGTAACCCTTTGATTGAATATTTCCGTTGATTATGACATTGTCTATTTCAAGTTGCTTATCCGAATACAATCGCACCGTGGTCCAGCCGCTTGAAACACCAATGAGTTGGTCCCCTATGAACATCCCAAAACAGATGTAATTCTCAAAAGTAAACACGCGTCTCAGACGACTTTCAAATTCTTCATGATGGTTTGAATAACGGTGATTTAGTGGGTGAATTTACACAATTTCAGTCAATTTGAGATGTATGAATCACAGCGACTTGAGTCAATTGGTTGTGCCAATTCAAAGTTTTATCGCACCTTAAGAGTAGCTGACCCGGAGGTTTTAACTGTTTTTAGACGTGGGTTACCGTCGTAAGTCAACGTGCTTATCCCTGAGATTTCACCCGACAAACTTTCCAAACACGTGATCTTCGTTTTACTTAATCCGTTTATGTCGACAGATAGATTGTTCACTTGGAAATCAAAATCCGTGAGTTTACCTGCGCTAGAAAGATCTAAACTTGCCGCCGTCGCCGTTCCTGACAGTTCAACCTTCGAAGCGCCATTTAATTCAATTGCCGCTTCAGTGACCTCAACATCTCCTTTGAAAGAAGCCGTACCACCAGATTTGATCGAAAACGAATCGTCTTTTAATGTGTTATTCAATTCAACGGAGGCAGCTCCACCGAGCATAAAATCATTCAGCTTCTCCGTGTAAACGTGAATTTTGGACCCGCTCTTAAACAGAAGGGCAGTGCTTCTATCTAGTTTGACCATTAATGTTCCCGACTTCACTTTCAACTTGATTTCTTTACTGGTGTTGTCGGCATATTCAATCACAATTTTCTCTTTTTTGCCATAAGTCACAACAACCTCAAAAATACCGTCCACCTCGATTTTATTAAATGCGTGAATCTTCTGGGTTCTAGCAACTACTTGAACTTTTTCAATCTTCCTCGACTCAGACTTTGTGCTTTTCCCGGTGTTGATTTTCACATTTCCACCATCCAAATACACCAAAGCGTAAATCAAGAAACCAACGGCTCCAATGAAAAGAAATAAGGGTAGTTTTTTCATGTTGGGATGGAATAATTGCGTGTTCGTTATTAAATGAAAATAGGCATTTTGGACGAGAACGTTCTATGTAATGGCTAAAGTAACCACGCTAACTTTCACTTTGGGATGTTTTTCCAAAATTGCAGATGCGATCACTTCAATTGTTGACCCTGTGGTGATTACGTCATCAACCAACACAATATGATTGTACTTTTTAATTGATTCTTTGATGCGAAAAGTGGATTGAATCGAACTCCACCGCTCATACCGTGATTTTGTTGTTTGAGATTTGCCGTGTTGCACTCGTTTCAATGATTGTAAGTCCATTTTAACACCAAATTCTTGGGTAATTCCGATCGCCAAGGCTTCACTTTGGTTGTATCCGCGGATAAATGCTTTTTTCGGGTGAAGTGGCACGGGAATGAACACATCCACATCGTTAAATTCTTCGTTTAGCTTGATTCGCTTAGCGATTTCCCGCCCGAAATGATGCCCCACCGCCTGATTATTCTTGTACTTGAGTTGAAATAAGATCTTTTGGGCGGTTTTCGCTTTTTCGAAGAAAAATAGCGCGTACGTTTTGTGAATTGGAACCCTACCCCAGAAGATTTTATCCATCATTGTGGGTTCATCCGACAAATGAAAATTCGTTTCAGTAAAATTGGTGGTGCAAAGTGAACAAATAGTACTTTCCGCACCCGTCAATTCACTCTCACAAGAGAGGCATTTTTGAGGGAAAATTAAGTGGCGAGTATCGTTAAGAATCCCGCTATGTTTGAAGAGCGTTGTTGATCTCATTTTTTTTCAGTCGAATGTGGTTTGTTTCTATGAACAATTCATTGTTTAAAATAAGAAATAAAACTGTTTAACAAAGGGCGGAATTCCGTTATTTTTATAGAACGCCCCTGTAACCGTTGGATTAGAAGGATTTAAGACGAATGAGTTGAATTTATCGACAAAGCTCAAATTCCCGTCTGTGAATATCTTTAAATTCTATGTTGATAAAAGAGTGATGGGTTGATCTCAAAGGGTTTCAGTGCGTCAATGTTAATAACGTTGAAAAATTGTGGATTTTTTTAGTTGCTAAACGGCAGATTTTTGACAACTTTTGTAGTCCCGCTTAACGAAACATAGCTGACCTCAATCTTCAGTTAAAAAAGCAGGGAAAAAATCGAGCTTTACGGAGTAAAAAAATCAAAAAATCGACATTTTTTGACAGGGATTCGTTACGCTAAAAATTTGAAAAGAATGGCACAAGTAGAACCAATTTTGGAACCAAACAACAATCGATTTGTATTGTTTCCAATCCAACACGACGACATCTGGTCGTTTTACAAAAAAGCCGAGGCGAGCTTTTGGACAGCTGAAGAAATTGATCTTCAACCAGATCTTATTGATTGGGAAAACAAGCTTAATGACAATGAACGTCACTTTGTAAAGCACGTGTTGGCGTTCTTCGCGGCATCGGATGGTATCGTGAACGAAAACTTGGCCGAAAATTTCTTGTCTGAGGTTCAATATACAGAGGCAAAATTCTTCTACGGATTCCAAATTGCAATGGAAAATGTTCATTCTGAAACATATTCATTGTTGATTGATACGTACATCAAAGACACAAAAGAGAAAGATCACTTATTCAACGCAATCGAAACATTGGAGTGTGTTCGTAAGAAAGCTGATTGGGCATTGCGCTGGATCGAGGAAGGGTCATTCGCTGAGCGTTTGGTAGCATTCGCAGCAGTTGAAGGAATTTTCTTCTCAGGTTCATTCTGTTCAATTTTCTGGCTGAAGAAAAGAGGACTGATGCCTGGATTGTCATTCTCAAATGAGTTGATTTCTCGTGATGAAGGATTGCATTGTGATTTCGCATGCTTACTTTACAACAAGTACGTTGTCAATAAAATGACAAAAGAGGAAATCAAAACAATCATCCTTGATGCTGTTGAGATTGAAAAAGAATTTATCCTAGACGCACTCCCTGTGAAATTGATCGGTATGAATAGCGATCTAATGTCACAATACATCGAATTCGTTGCTGACCGTTTGCTTCAAGAGCTCGGAAACGACAAAGAGTTCAACGTGTCAAATCCTTTCGACTTCATGGAGATGATTTCGATTCAAGGAAAAACAAACTTCTTCGAAAAACGTGTTGGTGAATACCAAAAAGCAGGCGTTTTGAATAACGACGGAGCACAGAACTTTAGTCTCGACGAAGACTTTTAAAATACCGTTCGTTTCCGCGATCCCGATAACTATCGGGATATAGGGATGACGGACACCCAAAAGACCAAGCCGATGCGAAAGCATCAAGAAATGAGAAACGGAAGTTTCGAAAAAAAGAATACTAGAAACATTAAAAAATTCACGCGCCCATGTATGTTGTAAAAAGAGACGGAAGAAAAGAAGCAGTAAAATTTGATAAAATCACGGCGCGCATCGCCAAGATGTGTTATGGATTGCACCCATTGGTGTCTCCAGAGGCAGTTGCAATGAAAGTTATCGAAGGATTATTCGACGGAGTGACAACAACTCAATTGGATAACCTTGCGGCAGAGGTTGCAGCAGCAAAAACAATTGATCACCCAGATTATGCTTTGCTTGCATCTCGCATCGCAGTATCAAACTTGCACAAAGAAACAAAGAAGTCATGGTCTGATGTAGTTACAGACATGTACGAATACATCGATCCAAAAACAGGAGAAAACGCTTCTCTTATTGCGGATGATGTATATGAAATTATTCAAGCGAACAAAGAACGTTTGGATTCAAGCATTATTTACGATCGCGATTTCCGTTACGATTACTTCGGATTCAAAACATTGACGCGTTCTTACTTGATGAAATTAGAAGGTAGCATCGTTGAACGTCCACAACACATGTTGATGCGTGTTTCTGTAGGGATCCACAAAACGGATATCGACGCAGCCATCAAAACATACAACTTGATGTCTGAAGGTTGGTTCACACATGCGACACCAACATTATTCAACTCAGGAACACCAAAACCACAAATGTCGTCTTGCTTCTTGTTGACAATGAAAGAAGATAGCATCGGTGGAATTTATGACACATTGAAATCATGTGCGCAAATTTCACAATCGGCTGGTGGAATCGGATTGTCTATTCACGATATTCGTGCAAAAGGATCGTACATCAAAGGAACAAACGGAGAATCGAACGGAATTGTGCCAATGCTTCGCGTATTCAACGATACAGCGCGTTACGTTGATCAAGGTGGAGGAAAACGAAAAGGATCTTTCGCTATTTACATCGAGCCATGGCACGCAGACGTATTCGATTTCTTGGATTTGAAAAAGAATCACGGTAAAGAAGAGCAACGTGCAAGAGATTTATTCTACGCATTGTGGGTTCCAGATTTATTCATGAAGCGTGTGAAAGAAAACGGCGATTGGACATTGATGTGTCCTCACGAGTGCCCAGGACTTTCTGATACGCACAGTGCAGAATTCGAAGCATTGTACACGAAGTACGAAGCGGAAGGAAAAGGAAGAAAAACAATCAAAGCGCAAGACTTGTGGTTCAAGATTTTGGAATCGCAAATTGAGACGGGAACACCATACATGTTGTACAAAGATGCCGCGAATGCGAAATCGAACCAACAGAACTTGGGTACAATTAAGTCTTCAAACTTGTGTACAGAAATCATCGAGTACACTGCTCCAGATGAGGTAGCGGTATGTAACTTGGCTTCATTGGCATTGCCGAAGTATGTAAAAGACGATAAATCGTTTGATCATCAACGCTTATTCGATGTAACATACCAAGCAACATTGAATTTGAACAAAATTATCGATGGAAACTACTATCCAGTAGAGGAAGCGCGTAACTCAAACATGCGTCACCGTCCAATCGGTCTTGGAGTTCAAGGGTTGGCAGACACCTTCATCATGATGGGCTTCCCATTTGAGTCGGAAGAAGCGAAAGCATTGAACAGAGAGATTTTCGAAACAATTTACTACGCGTCAATGACAGCGTCGAAAGATGTAGCGAAAGTAGAAGGACCATACGAAACGTTCAAAGGTTCTCCTGTATCAGAAGGAAGATTCCAATTCGATATGTGGGATGTTACTCCAACGGATCGTTGGGAGTGGGATGTGTTGAAAGAAGAAGTGAAAGAGCACGGTGTGCGTAACTCATTGTTATTAGCGCCAATGCCAACTGCTTCTACAGCTCAAATCCTTGGTAACAACGAGTGTTTCGAGCCTTATACATCAAATGTTTATACGCGTCGTGTATTGTCTGGAGAGTTCATCGTAGTAAACAAGCACTTATTGAAAGACTTGGTTCGCGAAGGATTATGGACGAAAGAAATGCGTACGAAGATCATGGCAGCGAACGGATCGGTACAAAACATCAACGAAGTTCCTCAGAACTTGAAAGATTTGTACAAAACAGCTTGGGAGATTTCACAGAAATCAATCATTGAGCAAGCAGCAGATCGTGGAGCATACATTTGTCAATCACAATCGTTGAACATCTTCATGGAGAACGCAAACTTCGGGAAACTGACGTCGATGCACTTCTACGGATGGGAAAAAGGATTGAAGACTGGAATGTACTACTTGCGTACTAAAGCAGCGACAGACGCGATCAAATTCACGATCGAGAAAGAAGTTGTGGCAGCACCTACAGCTAAATCATTGGAAGAAGCAGAGGCAGAAGCGTGTGCGATCGACAATGGTGACGATTGCGAAGCGTGCGGAAGCTAAAAGAGCAACAAACAACAACAAATAAAACCTGTATCACAGAGAATAGTGCCATTCGAAGTAATACAACAAAAAAAGCCCGAGTGTCGACTCGGGCTTTTTTGATTTTAACATTGTTTACCTACGAAAAGGACCAACCGCAAGTTTTCCAGTGTTTTAGCCACAAAATGATATCGCAGCACCTTCAAGCAACAGAAGTGGTTTATCCTCATATAATTGCTGATTAAACCTTTTCCTCTTTGCTCGGTCTAATAAAAGAAGCTAACTTACCCACTGTGGATGTAGTTTGTCACTAAAAGAATAATGAAGTATTTTTTGGTTGTATGCCAGGATATAAAAATCGTTCATATTGCATCGTTCTACTTGTTCTACTGTTTTCAGTAAATGCAATGGCGCAGCTGGACACCAAACACTATATCCCACCACTTCACGCCAGAGACCTTGCAGGAACACATTATTTGGTATTGGGAACACCCGTAACAACATCGTTTAACGTAACCGTACAAGATGGCTCGGGTAATGTAATTACAACAATCCCGATTTCGAATGGAGCCTCAAACACAACAAACATAGGAAGTGGATATTCTTCACCTTTCTTGGTGGATCAAGGTCTGTTGAATTTACCATTGACCAATGGAAGCGGAAAAGGACTCATACTAACAGCGCCACAACCATTTTATGCTAACATCAGGGTTAAAGTTTCAAACCAAGCAGCTTCGCTCACATCAAAAGGACAAGACGCCGCGACCGGAACCGATTTTCGCGTTGGTCACTTGTACAACAATGCTGGTTTAAGCAGTGTGAAAAGCAGCAGTTTCAGTTTCATGGCTACAGAAGACAACACGACAGTGACGGTATCCAACATTAAACCGGGTGTTGTTTTGAATGGTGTTGCCCCAGGTACAACAACATTTAACGTTCAGTTGAATGCAGGAGATAGTTATGTCGCATCAGCATATATGGATCAATCGGGAGCGAGCAATAACACGAATGGATTGAATGGTACACACATTACTTCCAATAAAGATATTGTCGTGAACTGCGGATCGTGGTTGGGAGGAAACGCGATATATGGCACATCTCCCAACGGCCCTATAGAAACAGGAAGAGATATTGGGATTGATCAAATTGTTCCGATTGACGTAATCGGTGACGAATATGTCCTCATCAAAGGTTTTGGTATTGATAACGAACGAACAATTGTGGTTGCGTCGCAAGATAACACAGACGTCTTTATCAATGGAACAACTTTGGTTGCAACTCTTCAAGCGGGGGATTTCCACGTGATCGAGGGAACCAGTTTTTCAGGCAATGGAAACTTGTATCTTACTTCGTCAGCTCCGGTTTATGTTACACAATCAACCAATGGAGAAAGTGGCACCTCCGCAGATAACGAGCGTCATGCAGGAATGAACTTCATTCCCCCTGTTAAATGTACAGGAGAAAAAGCTGTCACCTTACCCGATGTTTCATTCCTCGGTCAGGCATACATCAACATCGTAGCAGATGCTGGCGCCGTCATAACTGCAAATGGAAATCAATTGACCGGGGCATCAGCCATTCCGGGAACATCAGATTACGTGACCTATTCGATTTCCGGCTATGCAGGAGATGTGAATATTGTTTCCACACTTCCCGTGCGCGTTTCGCTAATCAACAGAAGCACAAATATTGGCGCAGCTGGGTACTTTTCGGGCTTTTCAAAAGAAGTTAATTTGAATGCATCTTACATCAATAATGGGGTGCAATCAACAGGTGATATTGCTGAGGGCTGCGGCACGGCATTAATCAGTATAGAAAGATTGAGTATTTACGCTAACGATCCTGTCACGATCAACCTGAGCACATCCGGAACCGCTCAGGAAGGAGTAGATTACACATCGGTGCCCAATCAGGTGACACTTGCAGCAGGACAAACGCAAGCAATCTTTAATGTGGACGCACTATTCGACAACATTCTCGAAGGTTCAGAAACGGTTACAATCACATTAAGTGTGGCAGGAAATTACTGTTTGGAAGATGAAATTACCTTCGAGATTTTCGACGTCAGCGAACCTTCAGTGAGTCTTAGCGATGCGAATGTTGTGTGTCCAGGTGAAGAACTTACATTAACACCTATGGTCGATGGAGGACTTTCTCCCTACTCATTTGTCTGGTCAACTGGAGATACGACTGAAAGTATAACCGTTGCCCCATTCTCCACTGAAAGTTATACGGTAACCGTTACAGATGCCTGTACTCAGTCAAATGTTGATGCCACAGCAACGGTTGTAGTACCAGACAACCCTTTGTTCGTTTTTGCTGGAATAGACCAAACTGTATTATGTCCATATACGCCAACAACCCTTGTTGTGGAAGCCATTGGAGGAAACCCAGATTATTCTTACACATGGAATGCTAACGGGGTCGAAATTGGCATAGGGAACACGATAAGTACAGCTCCTCCTTCAACAACAGACTACATCGTTGAGGTGGTTGATAATTGTGGCGTTTCAAACTTTGACACAGTGAGGATTACCGTCACAACCCCATTAATGGATCTCGAAGTTAACGAAGACCGTCTCGTTTGTCCTTTTGAGGAAACGGAGCTTTGGTGTCAGGTTTCAGGAGGATTACCTCCTTTTAACTATTACTGGAATCATTCGGGCGAAACAAGTTCTTCGGTTACTGTCGCTCCTGGTTATTCGACAACATACACGGTATCCGTCTCTGATGCTTGCAACACATACACAGTAGAAGGTTATCCTTTTGTTGAGATTGTTCAACCGATTGCAGATTTCTCTTTTCTTTCGACCACAACAGTTGAAGGATTGCCGGTCTATTTTGAGAACAATTCTGTGGGTGGAGTTATCTGGGATTGGGATTTAGGAAATGGAGAATATTCCACACTTTTTTCACCTGGAACGACCTATGAAACCGCAGGAACATATCTTGTAACGCTTATCGCAACCAATGAAATGGGCTGTGTCGACACGATCTCGAAACCGATGACCATTTTACACGAATATTGGTTCTATGCTCCCAATACCTTCACTCCAGATGGAAATGAGTTCAACAATGCCTATTCCATTTCAGTGATTGGGGCTGTATCGTTTGACTTTAAAATTTTTGATCGCTGGGGAGAGTTGATTTTTGAATCTCAAGACCCCAATTTCTCATGGGACGGAACGTACAACGGGAACTACATTCAAGATGGTGTGTTAGTTTACGTCGCTACTGTCGTAGATGAAAACGGAGAAACGCACGAATATACAGGTCATATTTCCCTGTTGAGATAAAACGGGGAGTAGCTCCAGCCATCAATCCGTGGGTTCAATTCACACTTTAGTCAATCGACCTTACCAACGACTCAACGAGCACACGTTCCGCTTTGCACCTCCGAAACGAATGTTTAGCTTGACTGGAAACAATTTTTTATGAAGGCAATTATACCAATCATCCTATTCACCCTTTTATCGATTAGCGCACTAGGCCAGCTCACAGAACAAGAACTGGATCACAACAATGCGGCAACTACAATTAGCAATTCAGGCAGCTTTTTCACGAGTCCTTCAAACGGCAGTGCGGGTTATGAAATACCCAAAGGAGGAGGAGTTGATGCTATTTATGCAAGTCAATTTTGGTTTGGAGCACAAGAGATCAACGGTATGTTGCACACCTCAATCGGAGGAAATAATCAAGGAACAGACGTTGATCAAGGGCCTTTCTCTTCCACGAACTCATATACCAACCCTGATTATGACCGAACGTATATGATCACACTTTGTCAGGAGGAGATTGATAATTTCGTCTTATGGTGGGAATGTTCAAATGGGCCTGGGGATCCAGGTTGCTCAACTGTGATGCAACCGTCAAGTGACGTTTTAAACTCCATTTATGATTGGCCGGGAAATGGAAACCCAGCAATTGGTCAGGCTGCTCAATTGGCACCGTTTTTTGATCGAAATGGGGATGGGGTGTACGATCCGATAGGAGGAGATTATCCGTTAATCAAAGGGTGTTGTGCAACATATATGATTCAAAATGACCAGGGAAACCCTCACACTGTATCGGGGTCCGATCCTATTGGAATAGAGATGCACTACCTGTTTTACCAATTTGGTGCGAATACCGATTTGTACAATACGACTTTCGTGGATGTAATGGTAATCAACAGAGGGACACAGAACTATCCCGAGTTTGCATGTAGCTTTATGGCGGATGCTGATTTAGGCGATGCTTCGGATGATTATTTCGGGTCAGATTCAACGACGAATACCATGATTTTTTACAATTCTGACAACTTAGATGGGGGAGGTTATCTTGATAATCCACCGGCAATTGGTATAACAGCGCTCGAACTTCCGAGTACCAGTATCATGTCGTATGGATTTGCTCCTTCGACGGCTGCCCAAGCATGGTATTTACTCAATGGACTTCAACCGAACGGTGCTCCACTTGTTGACCCAAATGGAGACATTACCACATTTTTGGTGTATGGAGATCCAAATGACCCAACTCAATGGAACGAAACGTCAGCAGGGTATGTCACAGGAGACCGACGAGGCTTAAATACAACGAAAGTTCAATCATTCAATTCAGGAGACACACTGCTGCAGAGTTATGCAATTGTTTTTTCTGAAGGCGGGAATCATCTGGAGAATGCATCAAATGTGATTAACCTGGCAGGCTGGGCGAAGACATTTTATGATACTGAGATTGACAATGGTTGCGAAGCTGGTGGAGTGGCGAGTACTCCTGAATTGAGCAACACGGAAATCTCAATTTATCCAAATCCGAATAATGGGATCTTCACAATTGAAAGTCCAAACGATCAAATAAAATCGATTCAGGTGTTTGATTTAGCAGGAAAGGAGATCGGTTTCACGAAAGAAGGGTCATTGGTTTGGAATGTCTCATTGCAAGACGCGGCTAGCGGAGTGTACATCATCAATATTCAAACAGAAACAGGGATGATTGCCGAACGTTTGGTAGTAGAATGATTCTCAATTAGAACCTTACCCAAAGTCCATTCTTAATGGAGAAAATGCTTGGTAGTTTCTATACACTAAAAAAGGAGAGTCTTTAGCTCTCCTTTCAAGTGAATTTATGATGAGTTTACTTCAAATCTACCAAACCATAACGGTAACGTTTTCCGCCGTTGTTCATTGCTGCACGAAGCACGAGCATACCATTTGATTCAAAGAAGAAACGCGCCGACATACTCATAGGGAATATCGCCCCGTCATGCATGTTGAAAAGAGGCAAACCGAACGTGCGATTACCGTAAGCCATTGACCCGTCCGCTTCAACAACGTGCATGAAAGTACCGTGCGAAGTCTTTTCATTAAACGCTTTGTGTTTCACATAACGTGTTCCATCTGGCTCCGTCCAGTTCGCAGGAGGGATTGATGCAATTGATAACTCTGTTGCGTTCCACAGGATGAAAAGCCTATTTCCACTCAAGTGATAGACAAACGAACCATACTCATCCCAATCTCTACCGTTTTGAGTTTTTTGCTTTTTATCAAAGAACTGAGACCAGATTTCTTCGCCAGATTCGGGGTTTAGTGCTAGTGTTAGCACACCTCCATAATTCCATTCAAAGTTGTATCCAATTGGCGAAGATCCAGGAACCACTTCTTTCTCTTTTCGTAACTCTTCCAATAAAACGATAATGTTTCCATCTTCTCTAAACAAGAGATCTTTCAAGGTGAAGTTCTTCAGATAAGGTTCTTTTTTGCTTGCCAATCGCTCACCACCAACGCGCGTTAGAATAGAAGCGTCCCAGTCGCCTTGACGAACCGTTTGAAGCTTCATGTCAGCATCGAACTTAGCAAACCAACTTCCATGAACACGTTTTTCAGAAACAGCCCCCTTGTTGGTAATTGTCGCGTAGGCAACCAATTCATCTTTCGAGTTGAATTTCAGTTGGAAATCTTCCATCTCGAGCCCTTCAAGCATCAATCCAGAATGATCCGTTAGATCTCCGCTGTCTCCAATGGAGTAAATCGAATAGTTCCAAACCGATTTCACACGCGTTCGTTTGAACAGAAGAGCCATGCCCTTATTGTTCACGTACACTTCTTGATTATAGTACTACTTTGAAGGCCATGTTGTTTCCTTTTCGTGCGACCACAAACGTTTCATTCCTTCTACTTCAAAACATGAAATTCTGAAATTCTCGTTTGTCTTCTTCACTCCTGGAAGTTGAGAAAGAACGATCATTTTTGTTCCATCTTCAGAAAATGAAACCTCGTGCTTTCCGCGGTTCATCATCTTCTTCGCGTTGATGATGTCCAATTCAGCAATTTCGGTCATTGATCCATCCACAGTCAATTCTCGAACCAACAAGGTGTTGTGTCCGTATGCTTTGTGCCAGTGTTCAACGAAAGCATAAATCTTTCCATTGACGACGTAGATGTCGGTAATATCGTACGAATCGCCCATCACTCCGCCAGCAAAATCTACGCGGTTAGTTTCAACGAGCTTCAAAGTAGCATCGTATTGTTCGATCCAATAGGTTTTCACCAATCCCGTTCCAGTCTTACTTTTTAGCACGGCAAAACCATCATCACCAAGGTTGAGTAGCTTCTCAATCTGACGATCTAAATTTTCATTGGTACACGGCTCTCCCCATTTATACACTGGTTCTTGAGCGAAAAGAAAATGGCCCATGCTCAAAGCGAGGACCATTAGTGTTGCAGATAATACTCTCATCTTATTTCTCACAAGATTCGTTGTACTCATCAATGATTTGAAGGAGGTTCAACACTTTGTACCCTTTTTCCTTCGCGGCAACTTTTCCTGCTAAATCGAGGTTGTCACCAATCCATTCCGACATTTTCTTCGAGAATTTCAAAGCGAAACTTGCAATAGTTCTTACCTCTTCTTCACCATCTTTCAAGAATAATGTTGTTGGTGGGTAAAGACGATTTAAGAATTCCTCTTGCGTTTCACCGCTTTGCTTGCGCATTGTCGAGTAGTTCTCATCGCGATCGTACCAAACGTACTCCGTGATGCAATCCTCGTTAACCACAAGATTTCCGCGAATCGGTTTTTTTAATGCTCCTCCTGAATAGTGGATGCAGTGGTACAATTTGTCTGCCACTTTGTATTCAGCCAAGTCTTGAGACTTGTACTTTGTCTTCGTTTTCTTGTCGTTTTTATCCGTGTAAAAAAGGATGTTGTTTTGAAGTGAGTATCGATTCTGGTACTTGATGAAGCCTTCCGTTTTGTTACCATCTGTATCGACAATGTAACCAGGGTATAGTTCTCCGTACTTGTAAACATCAGTGCTCCAATCTTGAGCCAACATAAAGAATGTAGTCAGCATAAATGCCGAAAACAGTAGTGTTTTTAGTTTCATAGCGTTAATTATTTTACCCGAAAGAACAAACAAAACACTGAAACATTCAGAGTAAGAGTAAGTTTAACAAGTTGTTATGAATTGATAACTAATAGTAATTTTGTTTCATGGCGACACAAAAACAACTAATCCTTCCACCACATTCGAGAGGTTTTCACTTGATTACAAATTACATTCTTTCAAACACCGACTTGCCAGAAATCGGGGTGTTGCACATTTTCATTCAACACACATCTGCAGGGCTAACGATTAACGAAAACGCTGATCCAACAGTACAATCTGACCTTGAAGCATCTTTCAACCACCTCGTTCAGGAAGATGAACCTTTCTACAAACACACTTATGAGGGTTCTGACGACATGCCTGCGCACATCAAATCGTCTTTGGTGGGATCTTCGGTTTCTGTGCCGATCACCAATGGCAAATTGAACTTAGGAACATGGCAAGGGATTTACCTTTGTGAATTTCGAAATAATGGTGGAAGTCGAAAATTAGTGTTGACTGTTTTTTGATTTGGCTCACAAATTTTGATGTCAAAAAGATGTGTGTGATAATCTCGAAGGACGCGCCTATTTTTTGGAGTGAGAAAACCGAATTGAAACGGGCTAGTGTTTGAAGAAGCGCGAGAGCGATCACTGAAAATACCGCGTTTCAAAAGCGTTTTAGATTAGAGAAAAATCAGCGCAACGGCGTTTTTGGACACTTTTTTCGATGAATGAAAAAGTGTCGAATCACCAGTGAAATTAAGTTGTAAAGTTGAATGACTTTATCCGATGGAAACAAGAAAAACTAACCGTTGAGGTTTTGTTCGCGAATCTCGCGATCCACAACTACCAACTCCTCAAAAAACTCCTCCCCATATTTACGAATCAAAGGCTCTTTCAAAAATCGAAACACTGGAACATCCAATTCATCACCGCAGGCACAGGCCGGTTTGCAAATATCCCAAGTATCATAATTGATAGCCTCAAATTCCTCAAACTGCTTCGTTCGAATTGGGTAAAGGTGACAAGAAATCGGTTTTTTGAAATCAAGCTTTCCTTCTTGGTGCGCCTTTTCAATCGAACATTTGGTAATACCCTGCTCATCAAAAAACACAAACGCGCATTCCTTTTCGTTGATCAAGGTCGTCACTTCGTCATTTTCCTGATCGACGTAAAACACACCTTTTTCCTCAACCGCGCGAACACCCTCTTCACGCATATACGGCTTTATCGCTTCGATGTTTTCCTCAAGAATATCGATTTCTTCGAGCGTAACTGGAGCACCAGAATCCCCCTCGATGCAGCAGGCGCCTTTGCACGCGCTCAAATCACACACAAATTTCCGTTCGAAAATCTGAGTAGAAATAATTTTATCCTTTACCTCGATGAGCATTTTGAAGAGTTTTGGCAAAGGTAGGGGAAGAATTTGGAACGAGAAGGGAAAGGAAGTAACAACATTCAAATACCAATCGAATTTTGATTCTAAACAAAGAAACGGGTATCTTGTTCCTAAAAGCAGAATGCAGCGATGGTTCAGTTTATACAACACGCATTGTGGTGAACAAATGATTTGAGACGGATAGTGAAATATATATGTATCGCATGGGTTTTATGTCATGTGGGAATTGTGGAGGGTCAATAGACCTTCCACAATATTTATTTTTTCGATGATTCTGTCGCGGTAATAAGTGATATTTTCCCGACAAATTCGGGGTATTATTTTTTGGGAACAGAAATTAGTAATACCAACTTGCGGGCAGAAACTCTGTTTGGTAAGCTTAATCTAGATGGAAGCATGAATTTTTTTGTGAGGAATGCGGACATAAATTCTAATCAATTTGTTTATGGTTGCTTAACACAATTGCAAACCGATTCCGAAGGACAGTTTACTTTTTCTGCCTACAATCAGGGGGGTATCAGCCCAGAGTGTTGAAATACGATGACCAGGGAACAAAAGTAATGGACTCTATATACAGAGACTTATTGACCACAGATAGCTTGTTATTCTTTGCTTCTGGTCGCGTGTTAACACCTTCAATGGATTCAAGTCATTATCTGTATTTTACATATTACGACGAGCTAAATGACGACGATAGTCAAGCGTCTGTTTCGTACCCTGGAGAAACAGGGGTTTTACTGGGAAAGATTAATGAGCAAGGAGATTTTATTTGGAGAAAGCGTTTTGCCGATCCAACTCAGGTGAATTTCAAGCCTCTTTATTCCGTTCTGTGTCTTAAAGAATTGTCGGACACCAGTTTGTTTATAACACTTCGAGAGAGCAAACAATTCGCATCTACACAAAGCCCTCAAAAATGGGCAAAAATCCACTTTTATACCCTTGACACAATGGGTAATGAATTGGAGCATTACACCTTTCAAGATGGCCAGTTAAATTCTGGCGGCTATGGTTTGCTTAAAATTGATTCATCCGTTATTTACCCCAATTTAGTTTCTGAATACTCTATTATTCCACCGAGTACACAATTGAAGTGGTGGCATAAATCTGTGTTAACCTGTTTGGATGAAAACTACGAAATGAAAGGATACATTAATAGATAATTTTGTTTTGGGTAGTTCATATCAATTTGCTCAAAAACTTATTCGAACATCTGATTCTACGTTTGCTGGGGCATTCACTTTCGAATATCAAAAGCTAATTGATAATTCTACTTTTGAGTATATCCTTTTTCCTGTAGAATTTTTCAACAAGAATCTCGAAACGGGAGAAGATGTTTGGGTACGCAACTACCGCTACTTTCCAGAAGACAGCGCTCGTCGTTACACCCACGAAATAATAGATTTAGAAAAAACCCACGACGGAGGCTACATCATGTGTGGTTCAGTAATCTCAGCAGATTCTTTACAAGCAGGAAGTCCTGCCCAATACGGTTACGTCATCAAAACGAACTGCCTCGGCTTCCTTGGCGACCCTGAAGCCGCAACCTCCTACACCTTCGGAGAAAACAACACAGTCATTTTCAACAATGAAAGCATTCAAGCAGGAAGTTATTATTGGGATTTCGGAGATGGAACCTTCCTCACCACGGAAGAAGACACCAACGCCATCATCCACGAATACACAGCCTCCGGAATCTATACGGTTCAGCTCATTGGCTACGGTTGCGATGGAGTAAACGACACCCTTACCTTCAACATCAATTTCGAATA
>JAQXBM010000033.1 GCA_029252405.1 Crocinitomicaceae bacterium | reverse complement strand
GTTCGGATAAACGCTCACTTCATTTGTTAATGTGTTTAAGCTACTTGCTGCAATTATGTAGCAATCCGATGTGTCCGTGCAGCTGTTTTCAGTTAATTCAACAGCGTAGCTTCCTGGACTCGGAGTGATGGAAATGTTTGTTTCTCCAGCTAAGGGAGAGAAGTTGTTGTTACAATCCAACCACTGGTAAGTTGCCGAAGTATTGTCGGCAGTTAGAGTTGATCCTCCATCCGTTACAGTTGTGATCATTGGTGTAAATGCACAGTCTTGCGTTCCAACAATGCGCGGATCGTTGAGCAATAAGTCGTTGAAAATTCCATTGGAAGCGCAATTTCCTTTCAGTTTGTAATCGAGCCAAGGCGTGACAATATCAAACAGTACTTGGTGTTGTTCAGTGCGCGAAATGGTTATGTTTCCGCCTGATGATCCTTCACCAAAATCACAATTAAAGTTTGAATTGGCGTAGTAACAGTGTGCACCTCCAGTAATGCTCACGTAGTTTTTGCATGTCGATGCCGTAGCGGTATAAATTGGAAGATGGTGATCTGCCGGTGGTGTTACCGCGTCTCCGCTTCCTGAAAAAACCAGGGCAGGAACAGAAACTTGTGCAGCCGCTGCCTCCGCTGATGGATTTGTTTCTGCTGGAGCCAAACCAATTACCGTTTCAATACTTGTATTTCCTGCTGCAGCCAAAAAGGATGATCCTCCACCCATTGAGTGACCCATTATTGCACTTTTGTCCGTAACGTGCCCCTCGAAAATTGATCCTGTCGTTGTATTTAACTCTTGCATTTTTGTGACCAATAGCGCTAAGTCCATTCCGAATTCATCGTGGCTTGGTGAAAACCCGCCTTCTGTTCTTGGAAAAACCATGATGTACCCTTTCGTAACCAATTCTTCCCAAATGTTCTCGTAAGCATCCCAGGCCATCACGAATCCGTGTCCAAATACGATGACAGGATAATCTCCCGTCGCGGCATTGACATCAGTTCCTGCAACATCCGCAGGATAGTACAATTCAGACTGAATCTGGCGACCTGGACCTCCTCCTGATCCGAAACCACCAGTTCTGGTAGGGTCATTAAAGGTTATAGTTGTATGACCGATTTCGTACGTCTGTGCGAATGTTGCAATAGAACTGAAAATTGTAAAGGCAAGTAATAAGGTTTTCATAATGTAGGTTTAGTATTTGTTGATCGCGCCATACAAAATGAATGAGCGAAATGAGGCAATGTTTTTGGTATCGATAAGGATTTTATCGGTGACGTACATCTGAATCTCAAGACCTTTGAGCGAGTTAACAAGCATCTCTGCTGTGAAGCGCGAGTTTTCAGTTGCAATGAGTTTTTGTGAGGCTCCTTCGGAAATAATTGACTCGATAAATACGATTTCCTTTTCGTGGGCTTCGGCACGATTCTCTTCTACTAGAGGCATCAATTCGAAAAACTCTTGCTTTAAAAAACTGTAGCGAGAAGAAAGCTTTTGCATCAACATGATTCGAGTATCGACGTATTTTTCAAGCTGCACAATAGGCGATTGTTCCTTGATTACCTCATTGCGAAGCTTCGTAAAGAACGATTGAGCTTCCTTTTCAACGAGTCTGGCGAAAATTTCTTCTTTCCCACTGAAATAGTAGTATACAGCCGTTTTCACCTTGCCAACAGATTTTGCAATATCCGTTAGCGTGGTCTTGTGATAACCAAAGCGTTGAAAGAGATCTTTCGATTTATCCAGGATGTCAACTTTTAATTCCGACATGTTTTTGAACTTTTAATTGATTTGTTCAAAAGTAGAAAAAATTATTGAATTACCTAGGGCTGAGATCAAAACAGTATATTTGATCTGCATAAAAATCTACTTCATGAATAGCAAAATCTTGTTTTCCGCCTTTTTCGCACTTTTTATTTCGGCCAGCTCTTTTGGTCAACAAACCATTAATGCAACGATTATGCATGGTGGACTTCAGCGAGAATACATTTTGTATGTTCCAGCGAATTACACGGGGTCGGATGCTGTTCCACTTCTTTTCAACTTTCACGGTTACACGAGTAATGCCTCGCAACAAATGGTTTACGGTGATTTTCGCGCAATAGCCGATACTGCCGGTTTCATCATTGCGCATCCAGAAGGGACCGCAGACAACACTGGAGCCACGCATTTTAACGTTGGTTGGTTGACGAGCACTGTTGATGATGTTGGATTTACATTGGCGATGATTGATTCCCTTTCAAGTGCCTATAACATCGATCAAGAGCGAATCTATTCTACTGGAATGTCGAATGGTGGATTCATGAGTTTTTTATTGGCCTGTGAATTGAGTGATCGCATTGCAGCAGTCGGATCAGTGACTGGTTCAATGACGCTTCAATCACTACCAACATGTAATCCTTTGCACCCAGTTCCAGTCATTCAAATCCACGGAACGTCGGATGGAACGGTGACTTACACTGGAACACAATTTTCAGAGCCTGTGACAGATGTAATTGATTTCTGGGCAGATTTCAATAATTGCGATCCTACGGCAACAGTTGAGAATGTTCCGAATACATCTACAAGTGACGGTTCAACAGTTGAGAAGTTCACGCACACAAACGGTGATAATTGCGCAGATGTTGTGCATTTCAAAGTAACGGGAGGATCACATACTTGGGCTGGAGCTGTTTTTCCTTCGCCTGGAACGAATTACGACATTGATGCATCTATTGAAGTGTGGAATTTCCTCTCTCAATATACAATCAATGGAAGAGTTGATTGTTTGAGTGCAGATCTCGATAACACCTTATCTACACCTGAACTAGTTGTCTTTCCGAATCCAACTTCAACACACTTTTCTGTTGAAGGTCTGAATGAAAAAACTGATTGTGAGTTGATCTCTGTTTTGGGAGAAGTCGTTCTAACGGGCTCTTTGAGTGCTACAGCCAATGAGATTTCAGTGTCTCACCTTAACAAAGGAGTGTACTTTTTAAAGATAGATGAAGAGGTGTACGAGTTGACCATCGAGTAATTCGGGTCTAAATACACGTTCTATTTTTCACTCAACAGCTTGTCCAATTCTTTTTTGGCGTAAGCAACGGCGTTCAAAATTTCCTTTTTCCTACCTTCTTCGGTAATTTCAAATGGAGCAGAAACCTCCTGTCCGTCGTAATCGTTCTCAGCAAGAAGAACACGAATTACTTCACCATCTTTGTCGTAGTAAACGCGGTAATCATAGCCATAAGCTTCGGCACCACCAGAGACATAGGAGAAAAAACGCTGATCATCTTTGAAGTAGAACGACACTGTTTCGGACCATTCGTAACCATTTAATACAACTTGTTGGAACTTTAAGTCGTTCTCTAGGATGCATTCCTTTGCGGTGTTTTCGAAAGGAATTCCCTCTTCGATGACATCGTAATTGATGGTCGTTTTCGCTTTGGAAGTACAATCCTTATTCTGATTTGGAGAGCTTTGAATTTGCGCGTAGAGTTCCTTGATTTCCTTGATGCGTTCATCAACGGTTTGTGGAACATCTTCTTCCTCTTGAATTGTTTCTTCGGGAGTATCGCCTGAGCTTTCCACGTCATCCGTGTTTTCGGTTTTTAACTCGTCTGTAGTTTCGGAAACAGCTTCCTCACAGCTCAAGGTAAGTGCGAAAACAAAGAGAAAAGCAGCGAAAGTTTTAAAATTTTTCATCGTAGTGTGGGTTTGTCTTGATTCGAAAATAAGGTTTTTATCTTACTTCAAACTTCTATGAAAACATCAACTGCTCGAAAAAACCACCAATTTCCAACTCCGTATTCACGAAGTGAATTTCGTAGATCCATTCACGTGGATTTCCATGCTGATCTTTGGAATTCATGCGTAAGCTGTTTTCTGGGTGGATGTAATTGATGCGTTCTTCCCCTACGATTTTTTCATGAGGAAAATTTCCAATTAGGTGACCACAATGCTCGTTTCCATATTCCCAACCGTAGCGTTCTGCCAATTTTTTGGTGTATTCGTAGAACTCTGCTCCTGAGATCGTTTCTCGATTTTCTATAAAATAGTCTTTGCCTTCATACCAGGCCAGTTCAACGTCGCGCATCAATTTCAACTTCCGTTCATCGTTTCCAACAACATAGGTTCGGCCGAAATCTGCCTCCCACTCATCGAATACCGGACCGAAATCGAAGAAGAGGATATCATCCGCTTGAATGGTTAGATTTGGCGGGTTTCCATGATAAGGTTCAAGGGTGTTCTTCCCCGATCGAACGATCCGTTTGTGCCAGTATTTTCGAATTCCATATAGTTCGAAGGCAAGCTCCATGACTTCCTTGTTGAGTTCCTTTTCGGTTTTCCCTGCTGAAACAATTCCTCGATTTTCAATTTCTTGGAAGAGCTGTGCGGCTTTTTTTTCCGCTTCGATGAGGTGTTGGAGATGATTCATGGAGTGAAGATAAGTTGAATTATTCACTCAGCGCTTCAGATAAAAGTATGAGTTTAAGTAGTATTTTTAGATCATGCAGAAGTTAACCACGCTAACATTCCTACTTTTCTCCTTGGTCGCAAGCTCACAAGACCAGCTCGAAACGATCGACATTCTTTCCTACCGAGTCAACCTAGAAGTGTGGGAAGAGCACGACACCATTGAGGTACACGAGCTCATCGCCGCCAAACTTTTGCAAGAAGTAGATTCGTTTTACATTGATCTTCACGGACTCGATAATGGAAGAGGAATGGTCGTGAACGATTTGTTCATCAGAGTTCCTGTTGAGTATCAAACGCCGATTTCGTATTCCCATATCGATCATAAACTTTGGATTAAATCGGATGCGCAAATCCCCTTGAACCTCGAATTCAAGATAGAATTGTCGTTTTCGGGAGTGCCAGAAACAGGGCTAATCATCGGAGAAAATAAGTTCGGGAAGCGCACCTTCTTTGGTGACAACTGGCCGAATCGAGCGCATCATTGGTTTGCCTGTGTTGATCACCCTTCAGACAAGGCGAAAGTGAACTTTTTGGTGACTTACCCTAAAAAATATGACGTTGTGGCGACGGGAAAGCTCGTGAATCAAGGTTTTACTGAAGATAAGAACATCTCATCTTACAGGTCTGAAATTGACTTGCCGACTAAAGTCATGGTGGTGGGAATAGCCGAATTCGATAAAAAACGAATCAACCATGATAATTCCGGTCTGTTTCCGATGACGGCTTGGGTATATGAAGACGATAGCAAAAAAGGGTTCAAGGACATGGCGGTAGCCAAGGATGTCATCAACTTTTTTGTCAAGAATATTGGGGCTTATCCGTTTGAAAAACTAGACCATGTGCAATCTACGACGGAGTTCGGGGGCATGGAAAATGCAGGTAATATTTTCTACGACGAGAATGCCGTTACCGGAGATGAAACCATGGAAGCATTGATCACGCATGAAGTTGTTCACCAATGGTTTGGGAATTCGGCGAGCGAGGCAGACTGGCAGCATTTGTGGTTGAGCGAAGGGTTTGCCACTTACTTTACAGATTTGTACTGGGAAGACAAGTATGGGACTGATGCCATGAACGAGCGTCTCATGAATGAGCGTGTTCGAGTGATCAATTTCTCAAAACGCTACGATCATCCTGTGGTCGACACAACTTACGAAGAGTTGATTCACTTGCTGAATGCAAATTCCTACCAAAAGGGATCTTGGTTTCTTCACATGTTGCGAAATGAAGTGGGAGATGCCTCTTTTTGGACAGGAGCCAAACGGTTTTACGAAACCTACAAGTACGGTAATGCAACAACGGCAGATTTTCAATCAATAATGAAATCGGTATCAGGAAAGGACTTGAATTTATTCTTCAATCAATGGTTGCGCGAAGCACTGCATCCCATTCTTTTGATCAACAATGATCGCAAGTGCGGAAAGAACTACATCGAGATTAGCCAAGAGCAAAAGTCACATGTGTTTCAATTCAATTTGGAGGTAGAAGTCCTTTACAAAGATGGGACGTCGGAATTAGAGGTTTTTTCCATCTCTGAGAAGAAGCAACGCATCAAAATGAAGTCAAAGAAGAAGATTTCAGGGTTTAAATATGATCCAAATGTGAAGCTCTTATTCGAAATGGTCGAGTACTAGTTTTGAATTTCCATAACGCGTTCCGTACTTCAATCGCTGTACATGAAAATGAGTGGAGTATTCGTGGTAAACGCAGTTTCTCTCCCTGTCAAATCAATGATTTTCACCAATTCTTTCTCCGTATTTAAGAGCTCTTCTATTCCCGTGTAATCCACAAGGAAGCAGTCGGACGTATTTGTGTTTGTAATACCGCAAGCATTTGCAATGGTGATTTCCACCGCATAACTGCCAGTTGTTGTTGGAGTGAAACTTTGACTCGTTGCACCAGGAATTGGATCGTTGTTATTGTCGCAATCCACCCACTGATACATCGCCGAACCAAGATCAGCCGTTAAGAGCGTTCCGCTTTGTGTAACACTACTATCCGGCATTGGAGGAAGACAATCAGCGTTAAAAGTCGTTCCCACATCAGCAATGTAGCTCGAATTTGCTACTGTTGGGAAACTCACTTCGGCACAGGTTAAATTCGAATTTCCGAATGAAACGAACAAGTAAGTTCCTGGAGCCAGAGGGTTTTCAAAATCGTTTGAATTGTCCGCGTTCAAGCAATACAAGTCATTTACCGAGCAATTAAAGTTATTGAGGTTTGGATTTGCTGAGACATCGAGCGATGTCAATGAATTCGCGCGACAGAAAAATGTTTCCAATGCGACGTTTTGAGAAACATCCAAGTCCGTTAATGAGTTAGAGCGACAATCCAAAGAGATAAGCAGTGTGTTTTGTGTCACGTCGAGCAATGTTAAACCAGCTTGAACACAATTGAGCTCCGTAAGCGCCGTATTTTGCGTGACATCGATCGAACCAACTTGATTGATATTCAAAGAGAGCTGCACAAGCTCAGGGTTTTGCGTGACATCCAAGGCATTCAAGCTGTTTCCATCACAATTCAGAACTTCCAACAAGGGACAAGCACTCACATCTATACTTGCCAAACTATTGTTTGAACAAAGCAACGTCTTAAGCAATACATTCTGAGACACATTAATCGAAGTCAGCGCGCAATTCGACATTCCAACATACTCTAGCGAGTCGTTTTGAGAGAAATCGGCTGAAGTAATGGGGTTTCCATCAAAAATGACCAGAGTAACGGACGTAAAGTCTTCGATTCCAGTGATAACGGCAATTCCCAAAGATCCCACAATCAAATCGGCTAATCCGCTGACATTTGAGGTCGTAACGGAGTCGTCATTTGGGATTCCATTTCCAAGTCCACTTCCTTCGAGGAAGGCCTCAAAATTATCATCAGGAACATACGTTTGCTGAGAAAATGTACAGAATGAGGGAGTAATCAACAGTGCTAGTAGTAGGGTCTTCATATAGGCTAATCTCTTCGTAATCAGCTAAAAATACGTTAAATATTGATTTTGTCAAAGCCAATATTTGGAATTCTGTGAACGGTTTTTTTTTTGCTGGTGAGAGTAATATTTTTTAGCCAGAAGTACAATCTAATAGGGAAATTTTAGCCGTTTAGTATGTTGTTGTCACATCTTCATCAACACAAATAATGAAGTCAGCCTTACCGACATGTTCTTTTTCCAATTTGCGAACATTTGCTTGCGTCACGGTGGAAATAGTTAGCGCCGTAAACGACTCCGCATACTGATTCAAATACCAAAGGATTCCCTCGTAGTAATCTGAATGAAAAGCGCCGTTGTAATGAATGAAAGTAGTGCTATCCGAAAGGTAGGGTGCAATCGAATGAGCCATTGTAGCGTCTTTTATCGCTTGTGCTTTTACCAATGCGGGAGAACCGTGCTCGCCCATCATTTCAATGATCTTTTGATACGTTGGCAAGGTGCTGTCGTAGGGAAATGGAAGCGGTGCAATCCATGAAAGTTCTTCGTCCGACAGGGTATCCAGCGCTGCGACTCCCTTTTTGTAAACCAGGTTCGCAAATCGCCGGGGAATGTTTGTCGCGATAAATGGCAGGTTGTTCTCCTTGGCGCAGTCAACCAAAGGGGCGTAATCTGTGGAGTAGTTTATCCAAAGTCGTGCAAGCGTATCGAAGGCTTCTGCGTCTATTGTTCCGTTGAGGTAGTCGTTCAGTTCATCTTGGTTGTCTTGTTCAAGCATTTCGGCGCCCAGTATGAGTTCGTTCTTCTCTCCAAGCTTTTGTGTTAATTCCAGCTGAAGCCAATGCGAAATAGTGTTGTTGTGCTGCTCTCCGAACAAGACGATGTTGCTTTTCTCGGCACACTTGACCAGTTTTTTATAGGACACTTTCTTCCCTTTGTTGTTGTAGAGAACGTAGGCGGGTTTGTTTTGGGAATATCCAAAGCTGAAAGTGAGTAAGGTAAGAAGAAGTAGTGCGGGGCGAAGCTTCATCATTGATTAATTTTGAATAGTTAAAGTTACAAATCTAAAAGTGATTTCCTGGCGTAAATTTCAAGATTGGGCTTGTGTAATGGTGTACACACTTTCCATGATTTCGCTGAAAGGGTAATTTTTTTTGTCATGATTTATTTGACTCGAGTCAATGATATTCGACTTCATGTCATTCCTAACATTTTCGACTCTTTCTTTCCCAATATTCGTGGTGTAATCAAAACGAATTACAAAGGCGAAATCTGAAAAGCCCGTTTTAAATAGAGTAGGAAAAAAATTTATTATTATGTCAAGACCAGTAACATTAAACGTTTCAAATCACACAGGTGTAACTTTAAACTATGTTTCACAGGATATTGAACATGGAAAATTAACTCAAGATCCCCCAAAAACAATTGTGAATATCGGATCGTGGGGGGCATCAACTGTAGAAGGAGGGACAATTGGTCCTAAAGGTACGGTAACGTACAAAGCAGAAGATTGCACATTTACTGTTGTTTTCTTTTGGAACCATCCTTACGGAACAGCAACTAGTTCGTACAAGGTTACAGTGACGCCTGCTGAGGCAATTACCTTATCTCTTAGATTTCAAATGCAAGTGCGCGTTCAGCCATTTCTGTCCAATCATTTTTATGATGAAAAACGAGGGTCAAAAAGTTGTCTTTGAATTCTACTTTAAAAAGGCTTCCGTTGTCTATTCCTGGCTGTACGAGTTGCATGACTTTTTCCTGAAATGCATTCGACTCTTTACGTCCTCGAAATCGTCCTTTTTCTATCTTGAACGGTTTACAATTGGTATTCTTAAAAAGTGCCTTGAAGGTAAGTGCCTCCCTGAGGTTTTGTTTTTTTGAGGACATCCAAAGAAATCCGCTCGAAAACTGCGCTTTTTCAATATCAATGAGCCAAGTGTTGTTGCCTTTCACTTTCGTTTTTACTCTATATGACCACGCGTTGTACCTTCCATTTATTAAGCCGCCTCTATCTAAGACAAACTTTTCCCATTCCTTGCAAAGCGTTTCATTTTTCTCATAAAATGGTGATGATTTCTCATCAGGTGCAGCATTTGATTCTAGTGCCATTTCGGATGTAATTTTCTATTTATCACGCTGGTTTGAGGCTAGAAAGTTGTCGGACTCTTTAACCAAAGGTTTTATTTTAAAATTAAGAATGATTTTTAACAAGGCTTGATCAGCCTAAGATTCAAATTTTGGCTCAACTCTTGTATTGTTGCTAGTGTCGTACAGATTTACACGGCAAGATTTAATACAATAAAATGAATAAAGGAACAGTAAAGTTCTTCAATGACGCCAAAGGATTTGGTTTCATTACAGAAGACACAAACCAGGAGCACTTTGTGCACGTATCAGGATTGATTGATGAAATTCAAGAAGGTGATGCCGTTGAGTTTGAATTAAAAGAAGGAAGAAAAGAAATGAACGCGGTAAACGTTAAGGTCGTTTAACACGTATTAATAGATCTTTATGGAAGGAGGCTCGTCGTTTGACGAGCCTCCTTTTTTTTAGCTACCTCGGAAATGTCTGGAACAGGACAACGAAACGGAACCCATACGCATCAATCAAAATTCCTTATTCTCTACAAGGCAGTTGCAAACATTGCACGAATCCCAAAATTTGGTGCAGGAACACCACCCAAGCCAACTTGGTTTCGGTGAGTAACTCTCCACACTGCATCCAGCCGAATGAACTTAAACAAGTTTTCAATCCCAACACTGACTTCAGCATATGGCCTGCCTCCTAGTGATTGCGAGAAGCTTGGCAGTACGACGGGTCCTTGATTTATTTTTGCGTAATTGCCAAGCACTGCTTTTACACCATAAACCGTTCTGATTTTTAAGCGATTGATCAAAGGAATTCTATTCATGATTAAACCCTGAAGTTGATGCTCAAAGTTAAGACCGACCCACTCATCACTGACAAATTCATAGTACTGCATTAAGTTGAATCCTTGCTTTTGAAGGTAGTATGACTCACTTCCACGGTGTATTTCCAAGAAAGGCAAAGGAATATTTTGAAAAACCTTCCCTGCGTACAAGTGGTAGCGAATTTTCCCTGCTACTCCTAATCGTACTGTTTGTCGAACCGATACATCAGCTTTATGATAGACATGATTTCGTTTGTCCAATTGGTAAGCGCCAATCGTATGCGTTAAACCAACAACGGGGTATTTTGAACCCAATGAAATGCGTTTATTAGATCCATTGATAAACTTCTCTTCCTTGGTGAATATTACGCTGTACATGCACTCAACAGCAGAAATCGAAGCTAGGTTTTTCCCAAGTGTACCGTTTGCTTGTCTCAAATTGTATTTCAAACTTCCCATAGGCGTTAATTGAGTCCAGCTTACGCCCGCTTTGGTTCTTAAATTTGCATCCCAGTCGCGCGAGTAGTTCACCCGTGCTTTGCGCACCATGTTGAGTTTGTCAACAGGTCGATTGGCCATTAGCATGGCGAGCGATCTCCCGAAATCCAATTGCGTAATCCCCAATGCCAATTGATCAATGTCTTTTTTGTAAGCAATTTCGAGCACTTCATCACCAGTGTCGTTCAACTTCCAGCGAAGACTTGTTCCGTACTTGAATTCTTTGTCCTTAAGTCCATACGCACCGTATGCCGTGATTCGCATGTTCTTGCTTAATGCCTTCGAAGACCTCAAGGTTAAACGCAATCGGTGACCCTCCACCACATTCTTATTGTAAACAGAGTATAAGTTTCCGATTTCTATCGGACCGGCTTTCCAGAATCCAGTGAAAGAGAAGGTGGCGAGTTTATCCAAACGCTGAAAGTGTCGATTTTGCTTAAGGGAATCAATCATGGTGGCTATCCCTTCTTCGCTCTGACTTAAATCAGTAGGTCTTTCTGACATCCAGAATTCACTGCCTCTCTCTTTTGCACCTTCTTCGATTACCAATCGTTCTTTGTAGAAATCACTTTCTTTGGGAGCATTGATTACGAAGTCACTTCTTTGAACGGTTTTAATCACCTTAACTCCGGCTAAGCGGCTCGAATCTGATCCATCGAGCAAGTTGAAGGTCGCTTTCAGTTGGTCGTTCGTTGGCAAGTACGTTGAATCATTAACTTTCTCGAAGTTTTGTTCAAACGCGAATTTTTGTAAATAGTTTACATTGATTCTTTCCGGTTTTTCGAGGATAACTCGACTTACCGCATGCGAGCTTTCATCAATCCAAAGATCACCAATGAAAACGGCCGTGCCTTTGTGCCTCGGTTTAAACTTTATATGGTAGCACGTCTGACCATTTAGCGTATCCTTATCCTGTAAGTAGTATTTATAGAATCCTCTTCCTCCTTTGGCTATTGGACTCATAAAATCTCTTCCCAAGATGATTATATTTTGTTGGTACACATTGATGCGTTGACTCAATTCGCCCAAGTATTTGGTTAAGTCCAATTGCTCCAATCCTACGACGCGTGAAGCTGTTATAACCTCTTTTCGCTTCGACGGATTCGCCTTCAAATACATGCGAGAAGTTGTTTCTGCAAACAATACTGGAAGCGTTTGTTTTCCATCTGATGTATCAACATAGTCCAAGATGAAATCCATTTTTTGCAGCATTCTTCTCTCTTCGAATTTCTCTGAAAGGTTGTCAAGGTTGAATTGCGTTTTGTTGTATACTTTGCATTCATATGCTTTGAATCGATACGGGTCGTTTTGTGGTTTTCTTTCATGAACTCTGTCAAGGATTGCATAGGCGGGGTTTTCACCCGCCCTAACAACAACTTCATCAAAGTCTACCATGTTTTCCTTAAGGCTGATATTAATGCTACCTCCGGTGCGAACAGGAACGACCCTTTCCATATATGATATCTCTCGAATGATTAGTGTATCTAAACTGTCGGCTAAGGCCAAGCTGAAGAAACCTACAGAATCCGTCAATGCGATTTCCTTGGAAATTTTAGCATAAACTTGAGCATATTCGATGGGTTTCCCAGAAATGGAGTCGGTAATGTTACCCTGAAGTAAGTTTTGGCTATTGCCAGTAAAAGAGCCCAAAAGAAGAAGTCCGAATAAGATGTAATTTTTCATAACTAGGGAATTAAAGAGGTTCTTATTAGCAGAACAGCTCAATCGTTGTTTACCCTACCGGTGAGTTAGGACAATTTTATGGAAGTGGTTTAAGAAACATTGCCAAGCTAAATTTCATCAATAGTTGATTTTTTCTGTGCACCCACCCACGTGCGTATAGGTGCGCTTCTACCGAAAGTTCTAAAATAAACATCGAGGAACAACGTTAATCCAATAGTAATCAAATTATTAGCTACACACTAATCTTATGACATCAACATGAAAAGCATCTATCTTCCTTTGGTTTTAATGCTCATTTTCTTTTGTCACGCTTGCAAGAAAAAAAGTGTCAATTGTGGAATGGAGTGCGAATACAATGAAGAACTAATCTTCCAATCGGGGTTTGAAAATTGCTCAGTAGAACCAATCGACGATGCTTATGATAAAATCACGGGTACAGATCCAAATTTATCTGGGGCGAATAATTGGGACGTTTTAAATGACCATTCCAATATTGGGAAATTTCGGATAAATTACGAAGACGGGGATGATACGCAGCGGTATTGCGAAATCATTAATGACCCATTAGACCCTACAAACCAGGTGTTACAATTCAAGATTATTGAGCCTCATATTTCTGAAGGGGATTCTAAGAAAGGGAGGGTGAATGCATTTGTATCAAGGAATAATTGCTTGAAAGAATTGCATCAAACTGTTCGCATATTTTTGGATCCTGACATGGAGTATTTGAAGCAATGGGAAAAGGCAATTTCATGGTTGACCTTATTCGAATATTGGAACAACTCGACTGTTTACAAAGAGAAAAAACAGTTTAAAGTTTCTGTGAACCTTGTAAAATTAGAGACGGGAATTGTTGACAACCTGTATTTTCAAGTCAAGAGTAACAGGTATAAGTTGACAAAGACGGAAGAAGTTTGGAAGGAAACGGCGACCAATTTTCCGGTGAATTTTAGCGAATGGATGACAGTCGAATTATACATCAAAGAGGGGGATGAAGAGAATGGTCGATTTTATCTTGCGGTAACTCCTGATTCTGGGAGTAAAGTTGTTCTTTTCGATATTACCAATACCACTCAACACCCAAAAGAAAAATGCCCGGATGGTTTTTCAGAATTCAATCCGATGAAATTATATACTTCTGATAACCTTATAAACTTCATGAAAGACAACGGCAAGAGTTTGGAAGTGCTATGGGATGATTGGAAACTGTATAAAAATAAAACTCCTTGATGGGTTCGTTTGAAGAGTCACTTGTGTGAAAGCCAAGTTGATCGAACCCAGTCTGGGTTCAGCATGCTTTTTAGATGTGGTGATGTACGGAAATTATTTATCTCAACCCATTAATATCATAGCTCGACAAGAAATCCCAAACCAATCTGGAAGTATTTTGGCCTTGATAATTTGAACTAAACCAAACATGATCTCCCCCAATATATTTGTAATGTTCAACAGACACTGAGTTGTCTCCTTGATCATAGACAAGATGCTCAATTGTCATTGCGCCACTATTGTCAATAGTTACCGTTGGGTTAACGGTTGCGTTATTAAAACTGACCCAATGATCGAGCGTACTTTGTGCAGAACTCCAGTCGCTGTTTCCATTATAGGGTAGAACACCGTCAGAAGTCCCATGAAGATGAATAACCGGCATAGGGTGGCTTGTAGGCCCTAAACAATCTAACATAGAGCCAGAAACGGATGCTACTGCTGCAATTAATTCGCTTTTGTAATTTGCTAATCCGTAAGCCATCATACCACCATTTGAATAACCTGAGGCATAAACACGCTCAAGATCCACGCTGTGTGTAGATGATATTTCGTTAATTATAGCTTCAACAAACCCAAAATCGTCGGCGGTGCTTTTATTGTCTCCTCCATTTGGACATGCATTCCAATGGGATGACCCGCTCAAACAACTCCCCTGTGGATAAACCAGAATAAACGTGTCAGATTCAGCTATAGAACGCAAATCAGCCTCAAGCATGTATTCAGAGGCACTGCCACCGAAGCCGTGAAAATTGAACAGTAAGGGAACTTCCGTTCCGCCATCGTATGAACTAGGCACATAAAGGATATACTCTCTATCTAAACCATCATGCGCAATTGTCTGAGCATTTGAATTTGAATAACATGATCCAGCTTCGTTGTTTGAATCCTCCTTATTGCAGCTGATTAAAACAGTTGAAAGAACAAATAGAGATAAGAGCGCTTTTTTCATTTTTGAGAGTTTATTAGATTAACAGACCTTCTTGAAATATATTGCGTTGCACTCACGGCTACGAAGTCGGAAATGCTTTTAGCTAAGATTGTTTTCTAAAGTTAGGAATAGTTTTGCAGTTAGGGTTATAGTGCCTCTTGTAATAATTTGTAGAACTTTTCTATGTGTGCATTATCAGGAAGTCCGGCAACTTGACCGTCTCCTAACTCCATTATTATCCATTCACCGTTTTTCTTTTGAGCGATATCCATTGTGAAAAAATTGCTGTCGATGGTTTGTGCGATTTGAATGAAATGATCCAGTTCGGGTTTGGTTTCTCCATATTCGCCCTCATCCCAATAGTCGAAAACGCTGACAATCTTCTTATTGGCAAAGAACACTCTGAATTCCTTCGTCAATGGCATTCCGCTTTTGGAATGATCAATTAGAAATTCAAGTTCTTCAAACTGCCTAAACACCAAACCTTCATTAAGCGAGGATCCCCTTAATTCAATGAACTTCTCAGTAATGGCTAATATGTTGTGCGTATCAGATGCATCGGGGATATAGCAAGCTTCCTTCCAGTAGTGTTTTTCGGATTTCACATAATCCTTGACGATAATCGGGCTATTTGCAAACGCTTCTGTCAATTCAATGACTACCTGCTCATTTATTGGATCGTTTGCTCTTGACCAATTGGATTTCGGGGTGTTGTCTTTTATTAATTCATAGGACTCGGGGAGGTAATGACAATGCTTGTATTCGGTTGGAGTGTTGATTAGTTCGATGTTCTTTTTGATCAACCCATCATAAAGACTCTGGTAGTGTTCCGGTGTTAGCATCCATCCTCTGTAAATGCCTTTCTCCTTTATTTCAGATGGATTAATGAGCCGAAGAGCCCTTTTAATATTTCCATCGGTCAGTTCTTCAAAACTGATTAAAGAAGTATGAAAACCAACTCGTTTAGCAGCGTTTAGTTCATCAAGATAGTCTGGTTCAACAACCTTATTATCAATTACGCTATCACAGAATATTACGATCATTGGTTTGGTGTGGGCGTCAAGCACTATAATGGCCTGCAAGTAGGCACAGGCGTCTAACAAATATAGCGCTTTTGGTGCTTGAGCTTGTTTGTTGTTGCGCACTTCCTTGAACAGCGCAGACCTCCAGTTGCTTTAAACCTAAATTGATTTTACTGAAAATGTTTGCTATATAGTTTAATCTAAAGCAATTTAATCTTTCCTATACGGGTTCTTGGGCTTGCGTTTGGGTTTTAAGCATCCGCACGGTAATTCATCGCGGTATTCACAATGAAGAGTAATTGGAGCATTTGGGGAATGTAATTGATGATCTCTTAGGTTAATGAATTGAGTGGTATTTCCATTACAGACAAAGTATACTTCATAATGGAATAGAATATCATTAAGTATTGTCACCTTACAATTTAGATAGTTCTTAGTAGGGTTTTCCGCCGTAAGCTTAGGGTAGGGGAGGAAAAGTTGAGCAGTATCCGTTGAATCCCGTTGAATTGATCCAATACCTGAAGCTCCGCTAGCATCATACATATTTAGTGTATCTAACCAGCGAAAATCAGTACACTCTACTTTGAAAGGAACACAATCAAGGTTTAAAGTATGATTCAAACTATCCGCTAGTTTTTGGAATGAACTATCGAACACTACATTTATATAATCAATTTGCGTGAGTTCGAGAATATTGTAATCCAAAAATGCTCTTTGAACAGGTTGTTCCCCGTTAAAGATAAACTCATCGGGTGTTACAATACCTATGTCATATACGGTATTGCTATCAGTTTTACCAAGTGAGTTCTTATGGAATACAGGAGGTGAAGCAATATAATACTTGTAAACGTAATAGGGTTGATTGGTTAGAGGATCTATTTTATTTCCAAATGGAACATCAGACAGAATCTGATTTGTAGAATCCCAAACAAAACCATTCGATGGACCATTCCATAGAACACTCTTATCGGTCAATACTGTGTTACAACCATACAGTGACAGGGTTTGAGTTGTAGTGTCTGATAGCGTTGAAGTTCCTAGGTTGAAGTTCACGTAGCCATTGGATTGCAATTCAAGCGTATCTTGGGATATTGCTCCTAATGAAAGAGTGAAAAGAGAAAGTGCGAGGAGAATAAGTTTTTTTGATAGTAGCATGATGCTTTGTATTGTTAGTGAGTAGGGTGTTATCTAATAACCTTCGCCAAATTTAACAAATCCTGTCGTTCTTTAGAAGGCTCACAAAAAGAAGAATTTATTGAAAACTATTGGTGTCCAGCGAATGATTGAGGCATTTCAAGCCTTTATTGTAAATAACGGGAGGCTTCGCAAAAACCTCTTTTTTTGTAAAAGTTACTTCTATTTTCAATACTAACGTCCATCAGTTGTTCCAATTGTCAATCATTGAAAATTGGTACTGAACTTTTCGAAAA
>JAQXBM010000007.1 GCA_029252405.1 Crocinitomicaceae bacterium | reverse complement strand
TTTACAATTAGTGATTTAGGTGTTACCCATCGAGATGCCACCTACTGGGACAAGAAGGACATCCTTCCAACATTAAAAACTAAAAATACTACTAGAAGAAAGTACACCTTGAAACAAGCGATATGGATCAAGCTCATTCAGCAACTTCGTGCTTTTGATGTTTCCCTGAATCAGATTAAGAAATACAAGGACTGCATACTAAATGAAGGATTGAGTGCAAGTGAAGCAATGGAGAATGAACAAGTGGCATTGATTGTTGAGGAGTTAGCAAAAAAAGCAGGTCACCTTAAGGAATATAAAGAGCTCCTTAAAGACCCAAGTTTTCTGGAATCTCTTAAAAGCGAAACACTCGATATATTTGAAACAATAGTTCTCTACGCAATTGTCTTTAAACGAGATGCAAGCTACATCGTTTTTCAGGAAGGTCAGTGTATACCATATTGTTTTGATAAGCACCAGTACTTTGTGGAAAATATTGAGAACTTCGACTATTTCATGAAGTCACCACACTTAGTTCTTTCAATTTCTCAAGCCATCAGTCAACTAATTCAAGACTGGTATGAAAAGGACTGGTTTGAAGATGTATCGATTGTCAGTAAAGAGGAAAAGGAGATCCTGAATCTATTGCGTCAGGATAGAACAACAGAACTACAAATCTTCAAAAAAGATAATAAACCAGACCGAGTGATACAGGTGAGTAAAAACAAAGTGGATGCCATAGAAGATTTCACGAACCACATTATTGGAAATGGTTTTCAGAAGATCACGGTAAATACAAGACAAGGAAAAATAGTGAGCTTTAAAAATGAAGTCTCATTGAAATTGAAGAAATAACCGGAAGTACCGGACAATTAATCGCCCGCTTTCAGCACCGAAGAACGGACACAAAGCACATGGGATATGAAAATTGAAAACTACAAGTAAGAATGTAAATGACAGAAGAGAACAAGCACTCAATAAACTAAAAGAACTCAACACAGATGCTCCAGAATTAGTTTTAAAAGCTCTGGAAGCGTATTGTGAAGTTATTATCAACTCAATGCTAAAAGAAGATGGGTAAACTGGATCAATTTCAACAATTTGCGCCTCAGAAGAAGAATTTTTCTGAACGGAAAAACGCAATTATTTACACACGAGTTTCTACGAAGGAACAAGCAGACACCAATACCAGTCTAGGTACACAAAAAAAGCACTGTGAGGCTTACGCTAAGAATAATGATTACAATGTGACCGCATATTTCGGTGGAACGCATGAATCGGCTAAAAGTGATGATCGCAAGGAGTTCAAGCGAATGTTGAAATTCGCCAAGCAAAGTGGCTCAGTCGGATATATTATCGTCTATTCCTATGACCGCTTTTCAAGGACCGGATCGAGTGCAGCTCAGATCACGAATGAATTACTTCAATCGGGAATTCAAGTGAAAGCAGTAACACAGGAAGTTGATACCTTATCTCCATCAGGAAAATTCCAACAGAACTTGTTTTATATGTTCAGTCAATTTGACAATGAACTAAGAAAAGATAAAACCATCACTGCAATGAGTGATTTATTGCGGAAGGGTTATTGGTTGTGGACACCACCGAGAGGCTATATCAACAAGAACAAATATCAAAAGGCAGTCGATTGGGAAATAACCATCACGAATGAGGGAAAGCTATTGAAGAAAGCCTTTAAATGGAAAGTTGGCGGAGTGTTCTCCAATGCTGAAATAGTAGCAAAACTCAATAAACTTGGAATGAAAATCAATGAGAAGCGACTGCATGAAATCTTCAAGAATCCATTCTATTGCGGAATTTTAGTGTGTAAAATGTTACCGGGTGAAGTGATTGCTGGACGACACCCCAAGCTCGTGTCACAAGAGGACTTCTTGAAAATAAACACGGTTGATTCTGCTCACCCAAAAAAGCATACAATCGGAAATGCGAACCTACCTTTGAAGCAATTCGCTTATTGTGATAGTTGCAAATCACCACTCACTGGGTTTCTTGTGAAGCAAAAAGGAATCTATTATTACAAGTGTAGAACGAAAGGATGCAGCTGCACGAAGTCGGCTAAGCAATTACACACGAAATTTGAGCAGAAACTAAAACGTCTTCAAGTTGATGGTAAATACAACGATATCATAAAGGATGTGATGATCTATACGTATGATTCCGTAACGAATGAAATTAGAGACAAGGAAGTGCGCATCAAAAAACAAATAACAGAGCTTCAGATTAAGTTAGACGCACTAGAAGAACGCCACGCAATTGGTGAAATTGAGAAGGATATCTACACTAAATTCTCTGAAAGATTCAAGAGTGAAGTAAGTTCATTGGAAGCAGAAATTCAAAATCCAGCGATTTCGAGTTCAAACCTTCAAAAAGCGATTGACAAAGCGTTAATGATGTCCTCAAAACTCCATGAGACATGGACTTCTGGCGATTTGGAACAAAAGAGACAATTACAGAAATTAGTCTTTCCGTCCGGAATAGGTTACGACAAACAAAACGACAGAGTTCAAACCAAAAGAGTAAATTCTATTTTCTCCGCTATCCCTTTATTGACAAAAGATTTGGGCAAAATAAAAAGCGGAGAACCAGTTGATTTCAACCAATTCTCCGCTAGAGTGACCTCGTCAGGATTCAAACCTGAAACCTCTACAGCCGTAATGTAGTGCTCTATTCAGTTGAGCTACGAAGCCATTTTCGCCTTTTGTTTCCTTAAAGCGTGTGCAAATATACTGCCTTTTTTCATTATGACAAACAACTGCAATTAATTTTTTATTGAATTTCTGCTTGGATCCCTCGGTCGTGAAGGGCAACGCACATTGGTTCAAGCGTTTCGTAATCGCCGCGCTTAACTTGACACTTTCCATTGTAATGAACAATGAATGTACACTGCTCAGCCTGAATGGGTTTGTGCTTGCAAACTTTGATCAACGCGTCAATTACGTGGTCAAACGTGTTTACATCATCATTGAATACGATCAAATCTTTCTTGTCAACAATCTGCTCAACTGTCAACACATCCTCTAAAACATCAACTTCTGGATTCATTCTCCTCAATTTATTTTAATCTTCTTCGGTTAATTCCACAAAAACTGGCTCAAGTCCAACTTCACGGATACGGTACTGTACGTCCTGAATGGCATTCGGTTCAATTCCTTGAATGTGCAGTTCCAATTCTCCGTTTACGCGGATAAATTTCTTCTGGTAACCCATTCGTAGTAACCAATCTGCCAAGTCGCCCGGTACTTTATCGTCCGCTAATTTCACTAAAATATGCCGTTTATCCAACTCGGATTGTACTTCTGCTTCAGAAAGATACACCGTATCTATGTCATTTTCAAATTTATACAAGCGAGGAAGTTCTCTTTTACTTGAGTAAATTTCCGATTTCACTTTGCCGTCACTCTCATCAAAATAGAAGTTACCTTCAGTATTGTAGCGATTCAAAACGTCTCTTGGATAATCCTCAAAGGTCTTTTGGGTTACAATTTGCACCTTTTGTTCAGGCTCCTCTGTGGCGATCGTTGTTTCCACGACTTCCGTTGTAACTGAATCTGTGCGCTGAACATTATCGGGAACTTCAACGACTTCTACAGGAGTTGTTTTCTCGATATTCGATTGCAAAATTGATGGACCTTCTCTATCCAACAAGATTCTCGCTCGAGCAACAGTCATTCGTTCTCCTTTGTAATACGCCACAATAAACGCATCGCGAATTCCCTTATTCACGGCTTCTCTTCTTCTCGGTGAAGCTTCCTCTGGAGAATCAAACATTCCCGTCGCGTAGCGAATCAAACCGTTTGGTAAACGAACAGTTAATATCTCTGGAAGATTCTTAATTGTTGCATCATCCACAGGTCGATTGTACACACCAATTTGAACGGTAAAGAACAATCCTTGTTTCAATTCGATAGGATCAGCTTCTGCGGCTCCTGGCGCCTGATTGTATGAATATTCTGGCAACTCGATTACTTTCGTCACTGTTGGTATTCCCATGTGATCTGCCGTGTTTTCTGCAACTTCTAGCACTAACTCGTCGGTTCCTTTTGGTACACATTGTCCAGATGCCTCCAGTCGTCGTGCTTGTCCAAACGTGATTCTTTCTCCATCACAATATGCAACAACAAAAGCGTCTCGATACCCTAGCGCTCGAATTGATTGTCGAGCTTCAACAACTGATTCACTGCTATTGAAGAACCCTGCCATGTACCGCGTAATGTTGGTATTGGCGATCTTTTCCCCTGAAACTGGATTGAATTCTTTGAACAAATCTTGAGGAATTGGACGGGCGAAGGCTCCAATTTGAACACGATAAGTCAAGCCAGATGGATTCTTCACTCCAACTGGAATTGGATTCGCTTCGGTGTAAACGCTTTCGGCATTTTCGTCGATGGCGAAACCAGTATTCGGCATGTTCACAATAGCCGTAGCAATAACTGCCGTCTTGATCGGTTGAACACCTCGCACCAATAAGTTTTGAATTTTCATCGCTTCTTCCTCGTCATCTGGTAGCAGTCGATCTGCAACCGCCATTTGTTCATCAAACTTAACATTCAAATCTTGAATTGTCGACTCCAATTCCTTAATTCTTGAAGTTTTTAATTCGATTTGTTCATCACGCTCCGCGGATTTCGGCGTAGCGAGTAAATCAACCAATTCTTTTCTTTCGAGGTCAAGTTCCAATTGGAAGTTGCGTAAATCGTTTTCAATTTCAAGTGCTTTCACTCCCTCCTCGCGGTAGGTTTTGAATGCATCCGATGCCGCAATTTCGCGTTCTTCGCTGAAGGTGATTTCCTGATCCAAGCCAACTGTTGCCATGCGATCAACAGGTTCTGTGACGTCGAAGTTTTCAATGCGCGCTTCAATGTGTTCCAATTGATTTTTTAGAAGATCGAGTTGAGCAGTAATTGCTTCTTTCTCTTCATTCAATTCAGGAAGTTCTTTTCGTTTAGCCGTCTCTATTTCATCCTCTACTCGTCCTTGTTGCACTTCGAGTTCCCCAATTTCGATCAAGAATCCTCGCTTGCGTTTCTCCAGTTCTTCTCTAGAAAGAATGGTGATATCTTCTTGCTCTTCTATGTTTTGAATCTCTCGATTCTCCACCACTTGCTCCAAACGACTGTTGAGTTTATCTTGACGAATCTCCGCTTCATTCAACCAGTAGTTTCGCTCCTCCTGCGTTTTTGCATTATCAGATTTCTCCAACATGTTTTCAATTGCTTGGCGCTCTTCTTCGCTGGCAGTGATAGCCGATTTGACTTCTGTCGTTTCTGGATCACCGTCTCCAAGTTGTTTCAAGGCACTGTTAATATTGTCTTGCTTTTCTTGCGCTGCAACTACTTGTTCCGATTGAATATCGTTGGTTCTTTTGAGCGTAGCATCTTTGAGATCGTCCAATTCCTCATCCAGCGCTTTTCGCTCTGAATTCGACAAATTCGGGTCCTTCAATTGTGTTTCAATGTCTGACTGCTTCGTTTCCAACTCGCGTAGCTCAGGATCATTTTCAATCGTATTTTCAGCGACTACATTTCCTGATTCGAGCTCACCAATGGTAATGCTCATTTGTCGCAATTCCTGCTCAACCGCTTCTTCCTCGCTCTCTATCCAGCTAATTTGATGTTGAATTTCTCGATCATCCGGTGAGGCGTCTAATTGACTTTGAAGATCCGCTTTTTTCGTTTTCAACTCAACCAAGTAATCCTCTAAAGTAGATTCATGACTTCGAGCTTCTTCCAGCGTTGGATTATCATTTTGCATCGATAAATCTCCCACAGAAATAAAGCTTTCTCTCAGTTCTTTGACAAACTCTTGCTCTTCGGCTGCCGTATTATTGGCTACGTTCGTGGCGTTCTCTGCTGCCGCTTGGCGTTGTTTGCTTTCCGCTATTTCGTTCGCCAAGATCATCGATTCGAGGTCGACATCTACTGAATACTTACGATCCAAACTCTTTAAATTCTTCGCTAACTCAGCCTCAAGATTCTCTTGCAATTCCAATTCTCGCTCAACAATTTTCTCCGAAGAAGGATTCTCTTCGCGCATCAGTTCACCAATTTCTATGTTGTACTTTCGATCAGCATCAGCTATTGTCTGCTCGTAAATCTCTGCTGATTTGGCGGCTTCCAAACTCGCTTGGCGTTGCTCCTCGACGGCTTGTGTTTGCTCAGCGATTAATTGGGTGATTGCTTCTACTTCCGCATTAAGTTGAGGATTTTCTGGATCGCTCTCGAGTTCTGAACGCGTTTCTTCTTCTCTTTCAGTCAAGGAAGTCAAAATCTCTTGCTCCAATTCCAATCGATCAAGGTTGCGCTCCACCTCAGGTGCGCTCGATTCATTGATTTCTGCCAAACGGTTTTCGTAGTCCACTTTTACCTCATCCAAAACAGCTTGCTTCGTCGACTCAACATCCACGGAAGCGGTTGCACTATTCAAGTCACTCAATGTTTGCGCTTGAGCGTCAATTCTATTTTGCGTTGAGTTGATCACTTCAGTCAATCCTTCCTCCTGAATTTTCAGTTGTTCATTTGTCGGATCGTTCGCTAATTCATTCTGCACCTCTTCGAGCTCGTTCTGTAAATTATCCACCAACTGATAATCCAAATTCTGCTTTTGCTCTAACCTTTCGACTTCGGATAGATTGTCATTCGCGTCAATTGCCCCAATTTCCGTCTCATAATTTGGCTGCACGGCTGCAATTGCTTCTGTCGAATTGAAAGGTTGCGTTTGTGTCGAATTCAGGTCTGCGATTTGACTCTCACGAGTGTTGATTCCGCTAACTAAGTCTGAAATGATCTCCTCCAAAATTTGTTGCTCTCCGAGTAGATCAGAATCATTTGGGGAAGTTCCGAGTGAATTATTCACTTGCGTCAATCGCTCTTCAACAGAACTCTTCATGGATTGATCCAGTTCGTTCAATGCCTCCAAGCGCTCCTGCTCTCCCAATTGTGGATCAGATTGAATTGCTTTCGATTCGTTCAAGTATTCAGCGGATACACTCGCAATCACATCTTGCTTCGTGATAGCAACATCAGGCGTCCCGTTTTCGATTTGATCAATTCTTTCGGCGCGATCTTCAATTGACTTGTTCGTATCAAATAACACATCGTTTACGACTTGAAGCTCCTGAAGCAAGGTGTTATTCGTAGGATCATTTTGAAGCGCGTTTTGAATCTCGTTCAATTTTTGCTCTCCAGAAGTTTTCAACTCCAGATCGTTGGCTTGTAATTGTTTCAAGCGCTCAACTTCCGTTAAACTTAAATCTGATTCAATCGCTTCTTTTGTTGCAGCGTAATCCGGAGCTAACTCCTCAAGAACCGATTCCTTTGTGAAGGTCTGTGTAACATCTGGTCGCAATTCCTGAAGTTCCGCAGTGAGATCAGATTGTTTGAGTTCCAGTTCTACCTTGAACTCATTGAGTTTGGTTTGCTCAGCAATTAGCTTTTCATCTCCAGGAGTATCAATCAATTCTTCTTCAACGTTTCTTAATCGTTGATCAATTGAATTAATCGTTTGTTCATTTTGACTGATGATTGATTCAAGTTGCGTTTGTCTGTCGTCGCCGTTAGACTCAATTTGATTCACAAAAGCCGTGTGTTCATCAATCAACTCATCCGCAATGGAAGTTGATGTATTTGAAGGATCAATTCCAATAATATCAGGATTCGTCGACTCTATTTGCGCAATATCGTTCTCCAATTCTTCAGCACGATCTTTCGCTTGTTGCGCCTTTATTGCTGCTTGTGCATCGTCATATTTTCGTTGATCAATTTCTTTGAGGACAGATTCACCTGAGCTTTGAAGAACAGAAACTTGCGCGTCGAGCACATCGATATCTTTGTTAATCTCAACAATTTGATCTTGATTGTAATTCTCCTCGTCTTTATAGAGTTCAATCGTATTATCTAACTCCGCTAACTCTTCTCGAATTCGCGCAGCCTCTTTTCGTTTCGCATTCGGCAACTTGCTTTCCAATTCAATTTTTCGCGTCTCTGCAAGCTCGATTTCTCGTCGATTGGTTTGATTTCTATCAACCAAAACATCTTGTCGTGCTCGCTGATCAATTGTCTTCTGAATGAGCTCGTCAACCATTCTTTGTGTTGATACATTCTTCGAATTGTCGATTTCATCTTTCTGCTGAGCCAAATAACTCAGTGCTTCTTCCTCCTGGCCGGCTTCAATCAAACGATTGAATTCTTCCTCTACTTTTGAAATTTCGCTGTTCTCGGGATCATCATTCCCTAATTTGCGTTGAACTTCGTCTTTCAGTTCTGTCAGTCCATTCGCTTGATCAAGAAGCTTCTCTCTCTCTATATCGATTCGCTGAGCTTCAAGTAAGGTTTTGTATTGCACAGCTGGATCTGTTTCATTCTCAGCTTGAGCGATAAGCGCATCTCGTTGCGTCGTCAGTTCTTCAATCTCCTCAGAAAGTCCAATGTAGGCTTCAGAAATTCCTGCGTTCAGTTTCTGGACATCTTCCGCTTTCTTTGTGTCCGCTTCGGCCAATTCGCTCAACTGATTTTGCACTTCGCGCACTTTCATTCCATCAAAGCCCAATTGCGCTAGGATATCTGCTCTTCTCGCTTCAAGTTCGATTCGGCGTAGTTCATTATCATCAAACTGATCGATGTTGACTTCCAAATTCGATTTTTCCCTTAGCACTTGAGCGATTAATTCTTCGCCGCCATCTACCGATTCATCAAACAAATCGATGATTTTCACTTTCTCCTGTCCGTTATCCATGTAATGGACGATCTTCTGTTTGAGTGGTCGGAACTCATCCAAAAAGGGCAAATCAATGGTTTTTGAAAGGGGTTCGAGCCCTTCAATGTTAACAGTGAGATCGTACTTCCCTCCTTTCGGGAAAACAAAAGAATACTTCCCCGCTTTATTTGAAACGATTTTTCCGACATCTGAACCTGTGGATGTCGAGGCGATATCAATTGACACCTTTTTATTGTCTGGATTGATCTCAGAAACGAAATCTCCCATTACAATGATTTCTTGAACAGGAATCCGTACCACCTTTACGCGGTAGACGTGCAATTTACCGTCCTCACTCTGTCGCGAAGAGGCGAAATAAGCATTTTTGTAATCAGCATCAACTATGTAGAAGAGGTCATCATCTGGAGAACAAATGGCAAAATCGACATTCTCAATCCCTTGGAATTGACCATTGTCAGGATTCATTCGAGCTAAGAAGACATCAAATCCACCCATGGAATTGTGCCCCTTCGAGCTAAAATACAAATAACGCCCATTTGGATGCAGGTACGGGAAATCTTCATCGTACTCCGTGTTTATCTCTCCAGGCAATCGGTATGGCTCTCCCCAAGAACCATCAGGCAATCGCTTTCGAACGTAGATATCTAGTCCTGTTTTACCATTGTTACCATAGCTGGAATAATATACCGCTTTGGCGTCTTTTGGATAATGGACGATTGGCACGTGTCCTCTTTTCTTATCTAGCTTGCTTTGAAAGCGCTCAGTCACAAGGATATCGCCACCAATGCTTTGCATGTCTTTGTACAAACGAAAGAACTTATCATCTTCAATTTGTGTCTTCTCAGAAACGATGATGTCGGTGAATTGAATCATCAACTTCTTTCCGTTCTGGCACATCTCAATCTCTCGATCTACGTCATAACGATCATCTCTAGTGGCCCGCTTGCTTTGATAAATTTTGTAGAATTTCTTTGCTTCATCAAATTGATAATTCAGATGGAGCGCTTTGCCTTTGAAATAAAATGCGCGTGGATCAACCGTTGCTGTTTTCGTCGCTGCATTGAGAAACTTAATGGCGTCCTTTTTTTGCTTGTCATCGTTGAAAAGACTGCACGTTCCGTACTTGAAATTAAGCTCTGCATCGGTAGGATACAGGTTCAATAATTGCAAATAAAGTGGCGTTGCTTGGACATACTCTTCTGCCTCGAAGAGTTTATCTGCATTTTTCCTGATCTCGCTCTCGGATAATTGTGCCCAACTTGAAAAGGCTACGAGGACGAGACTAAGAACATTGAGGATATGTTTTATAAATCTCACTAATTACTTCGCCATAGGACGAATTCATGGTATTTAAGTACGCTCATCTCCCAAAAAGGTTCATTTTTCTAGTAGTCGAATTCAAGTCTAGGAGTTATTCTTCGAACAAACGCACGAATTGTGCTTTCAGAACGCTCTGAGTTGAAATTTCGTAGTTGAAATTACGCTTTTTTCGTTTATCCTCCTTGATTGCACTGATCACAGCACTGAATTCGCCGTCGCCAGTGAGTATACTCAACTTCCCATCTTTCTTTCCGTCCATTTTGTAATGGAAGAAATAATCAGGTCCAGCTGGGATGCTCATTGAGATCATGAATAGATCACTTCTCGCACCAGAATAGGTCTGCATAAAGAACGCTTTGAATGGAACGTATTTCATTACGGGTTCTCCATACATGCTTACCAACACTGCCGATTCGACATTCGTGATTAAACCACGTTCATCATTTCGTTTGCTATCGTATGAACTCAAGCGAATTCCTGTGAAGGTCATTGTGTTTTTCAAACCACTTGGCATTTTCTTCACTTTTCCTTCTTGCACGAACTCTTCTTTGAATTTATCCGCTTCGGCCAATCCATCCCATTCAACAAGGGCATTTTCAATTGTTGTTGAGCTGAAATCCATTGGTTGCATTCCTTCGAGTGCATTGATTCGTTCCGCAACATCTTCTAACGCTCCTTTATCAACAGGCATATTGATTCTTGCAGTGATGTTCAAGTCCGTTTTTCCAGTAGACTGATTGTAATTCACAATCCCTACAGACTCAACCGTCACATCTCCGTAATCCATTCCTAGGTCGATGATACCATCTCCATTCATCGAACAGCTTTCAGTGTGCAAGGCAATATAGTTTCCTTTTTCGCCTCTATTGATCAATTTATCTTTCGATGCAATTTGGAATTCTTTCGATCCTCCGTCGTATTGCAAGTACCCGCTTGACGTCATAACAATCGGATCGTTCGGATTCACAAGTGTCGAAAGGAAGGTCGGATATAGTGCAATGCTATCCAGTATTGGTGAATCTCTCCATAGAATACCCGCTGAAATTGGATTTCCTTCCAAATCCTTCATTTCGCTCACTACAGGAATTTGGATATTCTTCGGATCGATTTCAGATTTAAATGCCATCCAGTTACGATCGAACTTATCACATGTGTGGTTAATTCGTGTTGCTCCTGCAAAGGCAATTAATGGATTTGATGCTCGAATCGCGACATCTCCGTAGTAATCAAATTCCTTGCTGAGTTTGAAATCTTGGTCTGCCAAGACTTTACCAGAAGCGCGCGTTTGATACGAGGTATCTAATCCGATGTCTTTCATTTCGATGTAGGTCACGTTACTGTCAATGTCGTAATATGGATAATAGCCTTCTGCGGAGTATGCTCTGCGCGCGGTAATCTCAACATTTGCTCGCTCAAACTTGTGGTATTTCGTCACGTAGTTGGCCACAATAGACGCATTTTTCAGTGGGTCCATTTTCGCTTTCTTGCGAATCACAATCTTCATGCTATCCGGAGAAATCCGTGCATCGGCGATATCGATGTATTCAATCTTGCTACAGTAAATTGCTTTTTTCTTCGCGTCGAAACGTGCTCTTGGCGCTCGGAAATTCAATGAATCTTGTCTTGGATGTGTTGAGAAGAAGTTCGATCCTGCTAAATCAACTCCAGCCTCGATACTTAAATCAGCATCTTCTTTTTTCTCCATATCGATAACCAATTCGTCCATGTACCACTTGAATTGGTCCATTTTTGCCATGTATTGATTTACAGGAAATTCAACAGTTGACTCTCCTTCGTTGGAGTAGAATTCTCCAATTCGATCTTTAAAGGAAACGTGTGATTTTACATTGTCTGATTTGAAGGCGAGCGCGTTTTCTGACACATCTTCACTTTCATTCCTCAATCTAAACGCCGAAGTATCCGCATCTACATCAGAATGCGTGTATTGGAAATTGTCCGAAATCAAGTTCGCATTTTTGAAAGTCATCAGACCTCTTCCACGCATACCTTCCGGACGGATAGTCAAATCACCTCTCAATCGAGCTTCTTTACTGAAGAAAATGAGATCACTTTGTGGTGTTGAGGCTGCTCTTAGGAGATTCTGCTTTGGTACGTACGATATATATGTTTTCTCACCTGTCACATCTGGGAATTTCACTCCATTCTCCATCTTTCGATTGACGAATTGTGCGAATCCAATTGTAGAATCAGGAAGGAAGCTTAATATGTTCGATTTCGATGTTGAGTGCACGAAGTTGATCGTCCCTGATCCTTGAAGACCGTTATTCGATAATACAATCAAACTATCATATTTCGCTTCGGTTCCATAGAATTGGTATCCTCCTTTTGGTGCAGTAGTGGCAAACCCGAACGAGTAATCTTGCATGATTTTCACTTGCTGTCTGAACTTCGGGAAAATTCCTGCGGATACTAGCTCACCCTCCAAACGTAAATCTTTCTCGCTGAAATTATTCAAACTGTCCATTTCGAAAGGATCGACAGTATAGTAAAAGCGTGTGCTATCGTAGACTCCTCGATAAATATCTTCAGAATTGTAGAAAATCTTTGAGCTATTCACAGCAACCAGTTTTGGGTAATTTTCTTTGTCCTTGTTCCCTGAACGGTTATCAACTGAATCAATGAAAATTTCACCTGTAATTCCACGAAGCGAACTTGCCATAGCGATTCCCTTGGTTCCGTGTGTTTTGTCCAGCGGACGAATTCTGAAAAGGCTTTCTGACGTTTTTTGAAGTTTGATTTTGAATTCGTCGTATTCAAACGAAGCCAATTCGGCGTTTACTTCTAATTTACCAGCGTTTGTCCAACCTGCATAAACGAAATCACGGTTTTGCTTTACTTTCACTTTTCCGTTCTCTGGGAAAACGACAGTGTTCTTTTTGTCTGAAATCGTCACTCGATCCACTGCTTCGAGATCTAGCTCAAGAGTTGCCAAGTTCATTTCAGCAAAGTTCTTCATCAACCTACGCTCTTCATTTTGTGCTTTGAAAAGTTTATCCAAGTTCTGTAGGTATGGATCTTTTGCAATTTGTTCAGGAGAATATCCTTGTAATTCCTTTGGCCGTAAGTCGGTGGTGAAAACAATGTTGTCGTAGTCGATTTTACCTATTTTCGCTCGAACGAAGGTCTCCAATTTAGGATTGATTACTACAGTGTTCAAATCCGAATCATAACTGATAAACCCTAAACTGGACAATTTCAGCAAGGTGGATTCCGCTTGTTCAATGATTTTCCCAAGAGCTGTTGCTGCCTCTCCTGTTGTGAGAACTTGTTTGTCATATTTGTACGAATATTCAGACAAAGCAACCAAAGGGTGAATTGATTCTAGCGCCTGGAGTCTATCGTAAAGCTTGGCATCGAAGTAGTTCTGAGACTCGAATACTGCTGCTCGCTGCTCACGGCTGGTTCCGAAATCGTATGTAAAGGCGAGCACATCTGACTCGTTCTTCCAACTCATTTTTGGCGTGTAAATATCCAATTTGTGATATGAATCTTGGAATGGTGCTTGTCCAATCCCTTTTCTGGCACGAACGAGTAAAACTTCTTGCTTATCGATATCATAATTGAGGGCAATACCAGGATGATAAATAGAATCTCCAGAGCTTAAGAATAATGCGAATTGTCCTCTTGCTACCGCTACTTTTTTCTGTGAGATTAAGATCTGTTGCGAGCGTGTTTCCATGAATGGAGCACCTGCTTTTTTAATCGTGATTTTCGCCAAGCTAGCCGCTGTACCTGAACCAATGAAATCAGCTCCCTGCATCGAAAAACCTCCAACGAAGTCTACATTTGGTGCAATGTCATTTATCACTAATTTACGTTCAAAAGACAAGAATTGCGGGAATACCTTGTCTTCTTCTCTGTTGATTTTGAAAGCTCTATCTGAAAGTGAACCTTGAATGGGCTGATCGAAATAAGGAGTCGTCATGCTCACAGTATCGACTCGAATAGTTGAAGATTTTAATGAGATATTGTAATCCGTGATGACTGCAAAGTTCTTACTTCTATCCAACCCTACTTTTCCCCAATCGATTTTACCTCCTGTACCGATCCATTTTTTTAATACGGGGTCGAATTCACCTGATGTCTCATAAACGACCAAACTATCGACAGCTTCGCCTTTATTTTTTCCTGAATTGCTAATCGCGCGGCAAACCAAATTACCTTTTGACAATGTGATATTGATCTTTTTGTCGAACTCTACTTCGAAATCGCCTCCTAGATAGAACCATGCAAAATTGGACGATTCGGAAATCATTCCCTTGGACAAGAATCCAGCGGAAAACTCCATGAAGTTCTTAATCTTCTTCATGTTCCTTGAATCCAACTGCTTATCTACCGCCGAGTGCCAAGCTTCATAACTCTCTTTTGATTGTTTGGTCTGAACGAATTGAGCGACAGAATAAACGTAATTGTAAATCTCCGGATACACCTTCAATCGTTTGCTTTCAAAGGTATTGCATGTCTCCACCATTCGATTGAAATACTCATCTGGAAAATCAGACGTTTCGAGCAGTAAGACAGGGAATTCCTTCTTTGCGAAGTCCCTAAATTCTCCTTTTCCGTATTCGTTGAGTTGTTTTTCAAACTCTTTCACAAATTTCTCGCGTGAATTAGGAAATGACTGAGACCACGAAACATACGAAGTCAGCATTACTAGGCAAAGCAACCATTTAAAAGGGTTCATTTGATTCAGTTTAATTTTTTATCAATTGCAATCCAGCCCATTCGTCTTTGCTAAATTGCTTCTCTAAGGTAAGACCATAAGGCGCAGCAAAAGTTACCAATTCCTCAACATCGGTTGAGAAAAAGCCACTCAATAACAGCGTTCCGTTCTTGGAAAGTGCCGTTGCATACGTTTCCATTTGCGCCTTCAAAATATTCTTATTGATGTTTGCAATAATTAATCCAAACTCGTGTCCTTCAATTTTATCGCGATCACCCCAAACACATTCTATGTTCTTACAATCGTTTCGCTCGGTATTTTCCCGTGCGTTTTCAGCCGACCATTCTTCGATGTCGATGGCCAAGATTCGTTGAGCTCCGAGCTTCTCCGCAATAACAGCCAAAACACCTGTTCCTGTTCCCATATCGAGAACGCTATCAGGCATTGAATTCAATTCGAATAATGCTTTGGTCATCATCCAGGTTGTTTGGTGATGTCCTGTTCCGAACGACATTTGCGGTTGAATTCGAACAACCATTCCTTTTCCGAGGTTCTCATCGTGAAATGGAGCAAGAATCGTGGCGTAGTCTTCTACGAACACCGGATGAAAGTCATCTTCCCACTGCGCATTCCAGTTTTGGTGCGGAATTACTTTTGATTTCCACTCACACTCAACTTCTTCGGAGTTGGTGACGGACAATTCACTCATCACCTTTTCCGCATCTACCGATGCATTCGCGTACGCTTGAATTCCGTCGTCCGTCGTCATAAATCCATCGAAGCCCATTTCTGACAATTCAGCGATGAGTACTTCACTCCATGGATCTTTTGGAGTCAGCTTCAGAGTTAATTCAAGTGTATCGAGTGATTCCATTAAAAAGCGTTTATTATTTCAAGGAAGGACTCAGCTTTGAGCGCTGCTCCTCCAATTAGTCCGCCATCCACGTTTGGACAAGCGAACAATTCCTTAGCATTCTTGTTGTTACAGCTTCCTCCGTAGAGAATGGAAACAGAATCAGCAATTTGCGCAGAATACCTCTCCGTAATCCAAGAACGAATTTCAGCATGCATCTCTTCTGCCTGCTGCGAACTTGCCGTTTTCCCTGTTCCAATTGCCCAAACCGGTTCGTATGCAATGATACCATTCTCCAACTGATCAGCTGAAAGATGAAACAAACTCGCTTCTAATTGAGTTTTTACAAAGTTAAATTCCTTACCTGCCTCACGCAGTTCCAATGGTTCTCCGCAACAGAAAATGAACTTGAATCCCTTTTCAACTGCTGTATCAACTTTCAATTTCAAGTCAGCATCTGTTTCATGGAAGATCGCACGACGCTCGCTATGACCAATCAATCCAATTGATGCTCCAACGCTTTCAACCTGAGAAATCGACATTTCTCCAGTAAACGCACCTTTTTCATTCGCGTTAAAATTTTGAACGCCAACCGTTATTTCACCGTTCGCTTGTTCCGATAAAGATTGAACATACAACGAAGTTGGGAAGACCATCACGGCTACATCCGAGGCACGACTTCCCCTTAAAATCTCATTCACTAATGCCTCCCCTTCTTCAAATTGAAGGTTCATTTTCCAGTTTCCTGCTACAATTTTTTGAGCCATTTCAGCCTTATTTTTTTAAATGAATTTCCTTAAAACGTTCTCCTGTTGGAATCGTTCTGTGTGAGTACTTCTCCCTCACCACTCCATTCTCCAGCACGAGCAGTGCAGGGTTCGAGCGAGAGATAATTTTCAATTCAATTTGATCCATCGAAAAGATTGCACACTCGAAGTTGTGCTCTTCCCTGAATCCGTTAATCTGATCTCTCGTAGCGTTTACTATGAGAACAAAAGGTACATCTTCTGCTTCGCACTTAGCCGCAATCGCCTTGATTCGATCAATTTCGTTCCAATTTGCCTCTGTTATATTTCGAGAGACCAACATGACGATTCGTTTCTCATTGACGATAGCCTCCTTGATTGAGATATCATCTGTTCCTAATTCAACAGTATCAACAGTATCAATGATCTGATATTCCTCGGCTGGATACGTTTCTAAATTGAACTCACTTAATTCTATTGCATTTGTAGTTTGATCTTCTAACGCAGTAAAGCGAATTCGTTTCACTTTCGTTTCCACAATTTGTGAACGAACGAAACTAAGTTTGCGCTCAGCATCCGTGAGGTATTTCACTTTTATCGTTGGATCGAAATCTTGAATGGTCGGATAAATGGGTTCCTTGACCACTTGATTGATCATTTCGACAAACTCCCAATCGTCCAATTCCCAGATTTTAGAATCAGAATATTCTGTCGAAGGTGAGACAAAACTTTTCTCCTCGCCCGTTTTCTTGTTCTTGTAAAGCAAGGCATCCTTGTAAACACCATCTTCTCCGTCGTTCATTTTCTCTGCGAGGTTGGATTCAACGGCATACGGGCGATAATCTTTGATTGGAGCATACAGCAAGACAAAAATGACGAGTAACATCGAAAGGACCGAAACGAAAATTGCGCTGCCCCAGTAATTACCGAGGAACCTACCTCCTGCTCTTCGTACCCAAAGCGCGCCCAGAATCGCAAGTAATCCGAATAAAATTGGGAAATACCAACCGAACACCCATGAGAAGAATGCAATCACGACCAGCGAACTTGCCGTATAAATCAGGTTTTCTTTGATCGTATTTGGTTTGATGATCCATTGTGCCACAAAAATCCAAATCACGAAATAGAGCAGGATTAAATCTTTCCAGAGTGATTCATTTGGTGTGAGTGACCTCCCAACAGAACCTTTGAGTGCATCTCCAAAACAACCACAGTCCGTTACACATTGCGGTGCCTTCATTTCATCCACAACGAGCTCACTGGATGTCTGTGAGTGAATCTTGACTTTGCCTTCTTGTGCTTCTTCGAGTTTCAATTGAGCATCTGGATCGGACATTGAGTAAGTATCGCGATCAAGGAATTGTGAATGAGGGTCGCAATTTGCTGTGTGCCACGTTAAAAACGTAAAGAACAACATCATGAAAAGAAGCAAATAGGAAACCAGTTTGATCTTACCTCCAATGATCGTCAATACACCCAAAACGATCTCAGCGATGCAAATAATCACACTCAAAGCAAGTGCATAATCCATCAGGAATTCAAGTGAGAATGAAGGTGCACCGAACAACTCTTTGATCCTGTAAGCCAAAGCACCATCTTCAAAATACTCCTCCAATTTATAAGAAAAACCGAGCGGATCATTTGCTTTGACCAGTCCCGAAACGATGAACAATCCTCCCACAAATACGCGGGAGAAGCTTGAAATCATCAGGCGACCTTTGAAAATGATCAGTCCAGCAATTGACAAGATCATCAAGCCAATTCCAAGCAGCGTAAAAAGCAAGTAGGATTCTGGTGAACTTTTGACATTCGCGAATACGAGGAAGCTCAACCCTGTGAGATTGACTACAATGAACGCGATGTTAAACACCAGCGATTTGCCTGCTATCGTCGCAATGTACTTCATGCTCGTTTTACGTTACTTCTGTTGACCAATCCCCATGTGAATCAGCGCGAAAACGGCATAATTCATCATGTCGTAATAGTTTGCATCAATTCCCTCGCTTACCAGCGTCGCTCCGTTATTATCTTCGATTTGTTTCACGCGAAGTATTTTTTGGAGGATTAAATCGGTTAATGAACTTACGCGCATATCTCGCCAAGCTTCACCGTAATCATGATTTTTCTTTTCCATCAATTCAAAAGCTGTTTGAGCATACTTCTCATACAATGTCACTGCTTCTTCCGCTGGCAACTCCAATTCAACAAGGTCCTTTTCGCACACCTGAATAATCGCCATGATGCAATAGTTCACAATCGCGACGAATTCATCTTCAATGTTTTCGCCCACTTTGTTTTCGCCTGTCTCTTGAACAGTTCGAATGCGCTGGGCTTTGATAAACAATTGGTCTGTTAATGAGCTAGGTCGTAAAATACGCCATGCCGTTCCATAATCGCTTGTTTTTTTCGAGAAAAGATCTCGACAAACATTGATTACATTTGTGTATTCGGTATTCGTTTTATTCATCTAGGGTATGATGCAAGATTCAAGCGTTGAAGATACATATTTTGGTTCGATTAGCAGCATTCGCATAGGCGATAAATTGCTCGATTTGAGCATCCCTGTTGTGATGGGAATTCTAAACGTCACTCCTGATTCGTTTTACGCAGAAAGTCGCGAAAAATCTACCAACAGTGCTTTTGACAAAGCCAAAGAAATGATCAATGCAGGTGCTATGGTCATTGATGTGGGTGGCTACTCAACTCGACCTGGCGCTGATGAAATTTCCATTGACGAAGAAGTGAGCCGTGTCGTTCCGATCATTCAATCCATTCGAGGAGAGTTTCCTGGTATCGCGATTTCGATTGACACGTTCAGATCGAAGGTTGCGGAAGAAGCCATTTTGGCGGGAGCAAATATCATCAACGATGTGAGTGGATTTGAAATTGACCCTGACATTATTCATATTGCCGCTAAATACAAAGTACCGTATGTCTTGATGCACATGAGAGGCAACCCCAAGACCATGCAATCCTTGACTGAATACGCCAATCTTTTCAAAGATATTTCGTTCTACTTCTCCTCAAAAATTGAAAAGTTAAAAGCTGCTGGAGTAAACGATATTATTCTTGACCCAGGATTTGGATTCGCGAAAACGATTGAGCAGAATCATGATTTACTACGTCATCTTGAAGCGTTTCATTTGTTTGAAAAACCGATCCTAGCAGGACTTTCGCGCAAATCTATGATCTACAAGAAATTGGGCATTACTCCCGAAGAATCGCTGAATGGAACAATTGCCTTGAACGCGATCGCCTTGCAAAAAGGCGCTAAGATTTTACGTGTTCACGACGTGAAAGAAGCTGCCCAGTTGATATCGCTTCTGAAGTAAGATTTCGACAAAACCGTTCACTTCAATAAAAATACTGTACACGATATGGATGGCACAGTTCTCATTTTTCTCAAAGTTAGAATGCTTAATTCGATTAGATTGAATAAGAACATTAAACTCATACTTATGAAAAAGACTTTTACACTTCTAGCGATCGTATGCTCAACATTTCAGGTGTTCGGGCAATATGCACGATCTATTTATTCAGACGACACTCAACCTAAACGTCACAACTCACTTTTTTCGATTAATGGCGAAACGACCATCGTAAGCCTGCGCGAAAGTTCCAACGACACCTTGCGCGTGATGCTCATCGATATAGATGAGAGTGGCGAAACTGACAATTATCGAATGTATGAATACAGCCCATTTGACGTATCACCAGTCTTTGCTCTGAGTGGAGTTGGCACTAGCTCTTCTGGGGAACTTACATTATGTATTTTGAATCACAGCACTGTCAATAATTCCATGGACGTAAAGCACATTACCATTGACCCTGCTTCTGGCGCGTTCAGTAATCCGTCTTCAACAAGTGGAGTATATCGAAGAGCATTTAGTCGCTCTCGAGTGAACGGTGACAGTCTAATCACCTATTTCGCCAACTTCAGTTCCTCAGGGATTTCTCGAGTTGCTCGCTCACTCTCAAATTCTGGAACATCTACTGAACTCGTGATAGCGAATGGATCATTTTCCGGGTCACTTTTTCAGAATCGAGTGGCATGCGAGCTGATCGTTGATGGTTCCAACGAGTACATTGGAACAAGCGATCGAATTTTGAAACGCAGCTCCGCTGGAAATTATATTGATTCTAGTTACGCTGGAATTCTGAATTCCCCATGTATGGCAATTAATTCATTTGGTGAATTATTCGCACTGAACAATTACAATGGAGAGTACTCTGTTCTGGACGCGAGCCTCATCACTTTTAACTCTGGCAGTATTCCTGATCTTCAAGGAAGCCCATCCAATTTGACTGAATTATACGCCTTGCCAAACGGCGAAATTCGAATTTGGACGGATCGCTCAAATACACAGAGCGTAATGGATCTTACTTCAAGCTACTCAGTAATCAACAAAAAGCTTACACGGAACCTCCCACACGACCAGTTCATTCTTGCTGGTAAACAATATGTTATTGGTTACGAGCAAAGCCATGCATCACTTGTTAACACAGATGGACTTTTGTTTCAGAACGACGCTACCAACATCACTGTTGTTTTTGATGACTTATCGGACGTATCCGACTTCATTGAATTCGATCAGCTTTTAATGACGGATAAGATTCAATTTCACACCAACCATGTGAGCAGAAGCTTTGCCAACAACACATCAACTTCCGCAGGATTCGCATTTGAACAAAATGAATTATTCCGAACGCTAATTTACACTTCGTCTTCAAATATTCTGGGAACTGATATAAACGGATCACAACTGGGAACGACGAGTACGTATTGGCCAACACCAACGACTGGACCTTACACAGAACCAGGGTCTTACGACCTTAAGATACTGGACAAATACAACCGTGGCTACTATGTTACACGTGAAATGATTGAGATGCATTTATTCGAAATCACAACTGGAAACCCTTCTTATGTAATACCCTTCGGCATTCAAGAATGGCCAGCGCATGGAGACGTTGCATTGGGACAAGCTGCGAATCTAGCTAGTTTCTTTGATCAAAACGGAAATGGAACATACGAGCCCGAACTCGGTGATTATCCATCGATCTATGGTGATCAGTGTTTATTGAATGTGTACCATCAAAATCCTGGTACACCCAATAGTGCATCAATAGAAACACATCAATACTATTTTACATTTGACTGCGACTCATCAGAAGCAATTGAAAATACCGTATTCGTTCGAACAGATAATTTTGCAAGAAGCCAAGCACTTTTCGACACCTACGAAGTTGACTATGTAGACTTCGACATCGGAGGTTCAAGTGACGATTACGTCGGTACTAATATCGAATTGGGGATGATCTATGGGTATAATGGCGATCAAAATGATGAAACAAGCAACGGATCCTTAGGTTTTCAAGATACTATACCAGCAATTGGACTAATCACACTTCAAGGATTAAAATTGGATAATGATGGAATTGACAATACGACAACTGTCCCAGGAGCGCCATCTTCTAATGGAATTGGATTCGCAGATGGAACCCCAGACAACGAATATTACACACTGGAAACTTCGTTCGTTTATGCACAAAGTGGTGCGCCAAACAGCTTAACGCAATGGTATGCTATCGCTCAAGGCCTGGATCAAAATTCCTTTCCAAAAACCGTGAATGGAGTTGATGTACGACACGATTACTTTGGAACTTCGGATGCCAATTTCTACTCTTCATATGGAATTGATCATGGTAACAACCACTCAGAAGGTGGTCTTGCGAATACTGCTGGTGACCGCAGAATGACGAGCGCATCGGGTCCAAGTACTTTCCTAACGACTGATACTATGGTTTTATTAAAAGCCTATGTCGTCGGAGTCGATACAGTTAACTTATCTCCTGATAGTAGTTTGGTTCGATTATTTGAGAATGGACAAGAACTTCGTGACTTGTATACGCAAAATGCAACGTTCTGTGGAAACACCTTTGACAACTATGTTTCGCCGAGCACTCTTGCTGTTGAAGAGGAAAAAATAGAGCAAATTTTCATCTATCCAAACCCAGCCACTCAACACATTCAATTCAGAGGAATCGTTGGACAAGCGAATTTGAACATCCTTGACCTGAATGGCAGACTTGTACTGTCTGATCAAGATATCGATGACAATAGATCAATTGACATTTCATTCTTGGATACAGCCGTTTATTTGATTCAAATTTCTAATGAAAGCGGAACACAAACGATCCGAATGATCAAGAAGTGATTTTTTAAACTCATGAAAGCGCATTCTTAGGGATGCGCTTTTTTATTGAAACAGTTTCTCCCCCATTTTCTTCTCTACCCCAGGAATTCCTTGTAAACCTCCCGTGTGAATGAACAATATCTTCGAGTTGTCAAACTCTGATGATTCCAGTTGTTTCATCAATTCAAACATGGCTTTTCCTGTATAAATTGGATCAAGTTTGACTTCATGTTGTTGATAGAAATCTCGAATAAATTCGATTAATTCGGGCGTATATTTTGCATAACCGCCGAAATGTGAATCTGGATGAATGACGATGCGCTCCAACAGATCTGATATCGTTTCCTGATCAATTCCCGTTTTTGAAAAAAGCGCTTTCATTTCTTCCATTGAGCTAAACCCTTTGAGCACGGGGACAGCATGTACCTTTTGATTTGCACCGACCCCAAACACGATACCGCAACTTGTCGTTGTTGTTCCTTGAGCAAGGAAAATGTGATCAAATTCGATATCAATCTCAGATAACATTTCCTGGCAACCGATCATTCCGTAGTAGTTCGCTCCGCCCTCAGGAACCAATTGCAAACTCGGGTAATCTGCTCCTAAAGTTTCATGGTACTCCTTGTCATTTCGCATCGCGTACTCCTCTCGAGGAATGAAGTTCAACTCCATTCCCAACTCAGCGCAACGTTTCAAAGTAGCATTGCTTTCGGCATTCAGTTCATCTCCTCTTACAAAACCTACAGACCCCAAATTGGCATTTTTGCATGCTGCCGCTGTTGCCACAAGGTGATTGGAATACGCACCACCGAAGGTGAGAATTCCGTCCTTCATTTTTGATTCACAAAGTGCAATGTTGTACTTGAGTTTACGCCATTTGTTCCCTGAGATTTCGGGGTCAATTAAATCGTCGCGTTTGATGTACAATGAGATTCCTCTTTTCTCGAAAGATTCACTGTTTATTTCTTGAAGAATTGATCGTTTTAGATCCATTTGAATGAAATTCTCCACAAATATCCATTAAATTTGCCGCATGTCAGATGATATGTCAGGTTTTTCCAAACGAAGTAAACTCGCAGATGAGGATTACTACACCAGTCCTGAGGGATTTATCGTGTTTACGGAAGCGTATCATTTAAAGCGTGGTTACTGTTGCAAAAGTGGCTGTAAACATTGTCCTTACGGATACAATCCGAAGACTGGGAAAGTAAGAGACAGTCAGGGCTAGTGAGTCATTCGACTATACGAAGTTTAGCGATCAATTTCCTCTTCTCGAATTCCATTTTCAGGCGTTTTTCCTTTGTATTGAACGAGTTCACTTTTGATAAAATGGATGTCCTTTTTAATATCTCCTGTTGGTTCGAACAAACCATGGAAACCTCCTGTTTTCTTTTCGTAATCGATATACGCCATGTAGATCGGGACTTTCGCTTTTAGTGCAATGTAATAGAAACCCTTCTTCCAATTTGGGTTGTAGCTGCGCGTTCCTTCAGGTGTGAAAACCATCAACATTTTCTCGTTTTCTTCGAACAGATCGACAGCGAATTGAGTGATGTTATTGTTCTTTTTTCGATCAACTGGAATCCCTCCAATCCCTTTGAGAATCCAACCCAATGGTGGAAAGAACAAATCCTTTTTAATTAGCAATCGTACTTTGATTCCGTAAGAAGCGAATGCCAATCTACCGATGATAAAATCCCAGTTAGATGTATGAGGAGCGACCACAATAACCGCCTTTTTGACACCAGTTGGCGCAGTTTGATCTATCTTCCAACCAAACATTCTGAATAGAAACTGTGCGAATTTTCTCATCGCTCAAAGTTACTCATTAAACTATATGGAGTACTTTTGATTCGATGTTAAAACGAAAAAAAATTGTTCGCATTCTCTCAGCTTTGGTGTTAATCGCCTTGCTGTGGGTCGTTTTTCTAGTAATTCAAGGACTTTTCGAACGCAAGATTTCTCATCATGAATTATTTATCCCTGAAAATGCTGAAAGTGTTTTGGAGATTAAAAGTGAAGCACTCGTTCGTACCTTTGTTGAAGATATTCTAGCTGAAGGAGCACTCGACGAGAGTTTCAACAACTATGTGAAACCATCTGAAGAAGGAGTAGAGCCTTTGGGAATAGACTTCCTATCGAACTGTTACATTTTCACTTTGCCGGCGGAAAATGACGTGATAACAGGTGTTTTGATCAATGTTTTGAATGAAAATCAATTCAAAATAGCGATGGACCAAGGCATAGAATCTGGATTTGGATGCGCTGTTCAAGATGGAGTTGGTTTGATGCTTTTTCAATCTGGCAGCAACCTGAAAAGTTCAAAAGAGCTAAGCTTTGACGCTCAAAAAATGATCAAAAAGCAAACGAAATTTGATCTTGCTTTACTCAAACCAACACTGGAAGATTCCAAAGTCAATTATTGGACGAAGCAATACATTTTCAACGAGCGAAAAACGTTTAGAAATGTTCATCTTTCGATGACCGTCGAAGGAAATGAATTAAACCTGAAAGGTGACGCTAGTTTTGTATCATCAGTTACTCGGTCCTACCCTGTTCTAGAGCAAAAAGATTTGAGCATTCAAACGCAATTTATTCCGAATCGTTTGAACGAACTCTGGATGCGTAACATGGAAAACCTTGGACTACCATTCCCAAAGTTGACCTATGTAAGTGGGAACTATCATTACTCGGAACCTGCGCCAATATCCGATATGAAGGTACTCCCGAATTTTGATGGGATTTACGCCTTTGAGAAGAATTTTCAAATTCGCATTCCTTTGATTGCGCTTGCGGCATCCAAAAAAATCAACTCGCTTAATTTGCAATCCTTCAAGATCGGCGACAAGAAAATTTACTACAAGCAGATTGATCAGAAAACAATTTACTTAGGACAGTCACCTTACAAAGCATCGACGAAGGAGCAAAATGCTCTTCTCCAGGTTGACGGTGATCTGAAACAGCTTTTGGAAATCAGAAATGGAGGAATTGTTGAGCGATTTTTACAGTATTCTCCAGAATACAATGCCGCGAAACGCTTCTTATCGAATATTCAATCGTCAAACTTTTACATCAAAGAGAAAGAAGGCGACAAGGTTGATTTGTTGGGTGAGATTACCTTTGAAGATGGAAAAAGCGCGCTGAACGAGACAACGGTTTTGCTGATGGGGTTGGGGGGTGTTTGATTGATTGTTTTCGATTGTTGGATTGCACTTCGACTCTGTTCAGTGCCCACATCTAAGATTGATAGATTAGCTTTAGATTAGAATCAGACAAGGCTTTCAAGCAATTGCTGGAAATATTTTGGAGCATCTTTCAAACGAGATCCATACCACGAAAACATCTCACCATCTACCAAGACAATTTTAGAGTTCGGGTAGCGCTTCTGAAACGACTCAATGTGCTTTTCTTCGAAAGGGAATGGTTCTGAACTCAGGAAGACGAAATCTGGCTGTACTCGATAACCATCGGAAGACAATGGCACCTCTGGATAGCGCGTTTCTCGTGTAGCATTTTTTAATCCACATTGCGACAACATCCCATCGATGAAAGTGCTTTTCCCTGCTACGAATCCTGGATCATTCCAAATGAAATAAAGTGCCGATTTTCCTTTCAAGGAACTAGTCTCAACGAATTCATCCAGTTTTGAAAATTCACTTAGGATTTCTGTGATTAGCGCGTTGGTTAACTCCGATTTACCGAGCATGTTTCCAATCTCGCGTAGCATCAAAATCGCATCGGAAAGATCATAAATATCGCTCATCCAAACGGGTGCAACGCTTTTCAGCATTTCGATGTCTTCCTTAGTATTTTCCTCTTTGTTTCCGATGATTAAATCAGGATTCAGCAGCAATACTTTTTCCAGATTAACCGCTTTCGTCCCTCCGATTCGCGCTTTGTTTTCGTGCCATTCTTTAGGATGAATACAGAATTTCGTGATTCCAACCACCTCATCTTCCAAGCCCAAATAATGCAAAAGCTCCGTTTGAGAAGGTACTAACGAAACAATCCGACGTGGCGGTGATTCCAGTCGGATTGTTTGATTCATTTGATCTGTGAACTCGTTCATCTATCCAATCGCTGCGATGAGATCGTGACGTGTTACAATATGATAATTCCCATCGTTCAACTCAACTAGCACAGCGTGCATGTCTTTGTTGATCAATTTGGATAGCTCTTCAATTGATGCTCCTTCTTTTACAATCGGGAATGCTTCATCCATAATTGTTGAAATTGGCGTATCGCGTAATTCTGGTTGTTCAACCAACAATTGATACACTCGGTTGTCGTTAACTGCTCCAACGAATTTTCCGTCGCGCATTACAGGAATCTGCGAGATTCCAAATTTACGCATGCGATCAATTGCGTGTGACACCAATTCCTCTGTGTACAACGTTACCAGCGGAGTATCTTTGTGCTTAGCAGCTAAATCTCCTGCAGTTGTAATTTTCTCATCCAAAAACCCTCTGTCGCGCATCCAATCGTCGTTGAACATTTTTCCAACGTAGCGACTTCCGTGATCATGGAACAATACCACAACAACGTCATCTTCAGTCAACTCATCTTTCAATTGCAAAACACCCTTGATCGCCGAACCAGCCGAGTTCCCGACAAAAATCCCTTCTTCTTTAGCCAATCTGCGCTGCCAAACCGCTGCATCTTTGTCCGTTACTTTTTCGAATTTATCAATCACGTCGAAATCAACATTTTTAGGAAGAATGTCTTCTCCAATTCCCTCAGTGATGTACGGGTAGATTTCGTTCTCGTCAAAAACTCCAGTTTCATGGTATTTCTTAAACACAGAACCGTACGTATCGATTCCCCATGTCTGAATGTTTGGATTTTGCTCTTTCAAGTATTTTCCAACTCCCGAAATTGTTCCACCAGTTCCAACTCCAACCACGAAATGCGTGACTTTCCCTTCTGTTTGTTCCCAAATTTCAGGACCAGTTGTCAAATAATGTGCTTTCGCGTTTGATGGATTATCGTATTGATTTACATACCAAGAGTTCGGCGTTTCATCTGCTAATCTTTTCGATACCGAGTAGTACGAACGAGGATCATCTGGAGCAACGTTAGTTGGACAAACGTGAACATCTGCGCCAACAGCTCGAAGAATATCCATTTTCTCCTTACTCTGCTTGTCGCTAAGCACACAAATCAATTTGTATCCTCGGATCACAGCCACTAGTGCTAATCCCATTCCAGTGTTCCCAGAAGTTCCTTCAATGATTGTCCCACCTGGCTTCAATCTACCATCTGCCTCCGCGTCATCAATCATTTGAAGAGCCATTCTATCCTTTACAGAATTCCCTGGATTTGTTGTCTCAATCTTCGCTAGAACTGTCGCCTTAACGTCTTTGGTTAAAGCATTTAACTTGACCAATGGAGTGTCTCCAATTGTCTCGAGTATGTTGTTGTAGATTTTCATCGTGTTGAAATATTTCCGCAAAGGTAGTGGAATTGTTGGACTTTGAACACGGTAATCTGGCACAAACTTTCTTAAAAAGATCAAGGTAAAGTAACTCGAGTAACGCTTCATTTTTTTAGAGTTCGTACCTTCAAGCGCAAATGAAAAACATAAAGTCAATTGGTGTCTTAAGCGTTATCCTTCCCTCGATCGGAGTATATTTCGTCGCGGAATACATACCGCTGCTCAACAGCGTAATGTTGGGACTACTGATTGGTATTATCATTGGGAACATTTTCGTAATGCCTGAAAAGCTTAACCCCGGATTCAAATATGCTGGTTCGAAGTTGCTTGAGGTATCGATCGTTATTTTGGCCTTTGGCATCTCCGCTGCGTCTTTGGGAGCAATGGGAATTCCGTTTTTAGTAAAAACTGTTGTTGGGGTTCTTTTGGTATTGATTGCAGCAATCGCCTTGAATCGAATAATGAAATTTCAGGGCTCGACGGGTTTACTCACAGGGTTTGGAACAGCGATATGCGGATCTTCAGCAATTGCAGCAGCCTCGCCTATTATTTCAGAAAACGAGGAAGATGCAGGAATAGCGATTGCGGTTGTAAACTTACTCGGTGCAATTGGAACGTTTTTACTGCCTGCTGCCTTGTCATACATTGAGATTGACGAAACACAAAAAGGGTTTCTAATTGGAGGAACGCTGCACGCCGTTGGAAATGTCGCCGGTGCGGGATACGCCATGAATGATCTAATTGGCGACGCTTCGATTTCTATCAAAATGCTGAGAGTTGCGTTGTTATCTCCAATGGTTATTCTTTATGGCTATTTCATCAGCCGACAAAACGGGACGAGCAAATCAACATCCTTTAAACTTCCTGTTTATTTGTGGTTATTCTTAGGGATTACCGTTTTGTCATTCTTCGTGACCTTCCCTCCAGAACTGGTATACTACTTAAAGATTGTCGGTAAGATCTTTTTGACTGCTGCGATGTTCGCTATCGGTTTGCGTTTGAGTTTGAAGAAGCTGTTTCGTGTGGGTAAATCTGCTTTTGTCTACGGCGCTATTCTATTTGCTGTTCAGTTGGTCATTTATACTGTGCTGATTTTAGTGTAAACTCAAAATGTCAAATTGTTTTTTGAACTCGATGCAACCATTTTGAATTCAGAACCATTATTCAATTGAGTACAACCTATTAAAACAACGCGCTATGAAATTATTCTTCATGCTTGCCCTTGCACTTTCACCGTTTCTATCGTTTGGTCAATGTTGCCCTGATATCAATTCTGTTGAAGTAATCCCGTCTTCGCCTACAACGACAGATAATGTGAAGATTGTTACGACTGTAACAACTCCAAACCAAGGAATGTTTCTTCAAAGCTCACATGCTGTAAACGGAAGCAACATTAATGCGGAAGCTTGTTACTACAACGGACTTTTAACCGCAACTCAAACTTTCTTCGATACCTTGGATATTGGTATTCTCAGCGCAGGAAACTACACGGTAGATTTCGCCGCATATCAAGCTTCAGACACGATTTGCAATTACACCGACACCATGACTTCCGTATCGAGCTTTACCGTAACTGAACAGACCAATGCGCTAACTACTATAATCGAGAAGATTAGCCTGATTTATCCCAACCCTTCTTCTGGGAAATTCACTATTGAGCTATCGGATCAAATGAATGCCTCGCATGTTCGAATTCACTCCATTTCAGGGAAAGTGGTTCATTTTGGAATTTTCAAAAAGGAAATGAACTTAGCGTTAGAAACAGGAAGTTATTTTTTGGAGCTTTTAGAGAACGGATTGACCGTTGGACATCACCAATTATTGATTGAATAATTCTACTGTTTAGTCCCGATCAATCGGTAAACACTAACATACCCATTTGGCCCTATATTACAATCTTGGTTTGTAATCGTGAAAATCATACCAGTATTGGTAAAGTCTCATGCGTCCTCGCGTTGACAATATGAAACGGTTCCGTCCTCAGCAATCTGAACATTCAGCTGATCAGATCCGAGTTGAATGGCCAACGTGCTATCATAAGTCGATTTTGTCACCGCCGATGATGGGTAGCTCGTGAATATAGAGTCAGTAGTTTGCGTAGCGAAATACGTTACAATGGTTCTCTGTTCAATATCATAAGTTCCAACGTACTTTTCCCTGTAATCAACAACAGCTTCGTCTTTCTTGCAAGAGACAATTACTACAAGTGATACTAGGATTGAAAAACAAAGAGAAAGCTTCATTGGGCATCAGGTTAGTGACTAATTAAAGGAACGAAAACAATTTGAAATTGGTTGATTTATAGAACTAAATCACTCCTTTGATCTGCATCAAAATAACAGCGACATAAGCGATATAGCTTCCGAATAACAAGGCACCTTTCAATCGACCGATTCGCTTACCGAAAAGTAAGATCGGAATCATCAAGAACATAATGCCGAGCATCCAATACATGTCGAAATCCAGCACTTGATCCGTAACTTCAATAGGCTTAACTATCGACGTAATTCCAATTACAGCGAATACGTTGAAGATGTTCGATCCAATCAAGTTTCCGACGGAAATATCACTTTGCTTCCGAACCGCGGCAACAATTGAGGCAACTAATTCTGGAGCTGAAGTTCCAAGTGCTACAACCGTAACACCAATAATGCTGTCTTTGTCAGGATTTCCTTCCAACACCACCTCAGCAATACCAACTGCTCCTTTCACGAACCAATCTGAACCAAAGTAAAGTGCTACTAACCCAATCAACAGAAAAACAACCGATTTCCAAATAGGGTATTTTAACGCGTCCTTGTATTCATCCTCATCCGATTCTGCTTGGGCCTTCTTCGTTTTCTTCCTTGAATTAATAACCAAATAAGTAGTAAACGTGACCAGTATTCCAAAGAGTATGATTCCTTCGTAGAGCTCAATAATGTTGTCCAGTGCGAACACGTAGAACAAGATACAGGCTAACAACATCATCGGATAATCGATGAATTTGGTTTGCCTTTCCGCAATTATCGGAAAAATCAACACGGTTATCCCCAGCACCAGAGCAATATTGGCAATATTTGAACCTACGACGTTACCGATCGCGATGCCTGGATTTCCATCCATAGCACTTTGCAAACTGACCAATAATTCGGGGGCTGAAGTTCCGAAGGAAACTACTGTCATACCAATCACCAAAGGGGAAATTTTGAAGGCTGCAGAGCAACCGACAGCTCCCTTCACAAGGAATTCTCCACCAACAATTAGGACAAGCAGTCCAAGTATCAACAACAAATAATCCATCGATAATTTTCTGAGGTGATCAAAGATAGCACTTTGATTCTCTTCGGGTGGTTAAATTCGTATTTTTGTCTCATGGATTTTCAATTGGTTTCAGATTTCAAGCCTACGGGTGATCAACCCGAAGCAATTCGTCAATTGGCGGATGGAATCAAGGAAGAAGTGAAGGATCAAACCTTGCTTGGAGTAACAGGAAGTGGAAAAACTTTCACTGTTGCCAACGTGATCCAAGAAATCGCACGACCGACCTTGATTTTGGCGCACAACAAGACACTCGCCGCACAATTGTACGGTGAATTCAAGCAGTTTTTCCCTGATAACGCCGTTGAGTATTTCGTCTCTTACTACGATTATTATCAGCCTGAAGCTTACTTGCCCGTAACTGGGACGTTTATTGAAAAGGACTTGCAAATCAATGATGAAATTGAAAAACTGAGACTTTCAACGACCTCTGCTCTGCTTTCCGGCCGAACGGATGTCATTGTTGTTGCCTCGGTATCCTGTATTTACGGTATTGGAAATCCTGATGAATTTGCTGATAGCATCATTCACATCAAAAAGGGCGATGTCATTTCGAGAAATAAGTTTCTTTTCCAACTGGTCGAAAACTTATACTCTCGAGCAAATGCAGAATTCGAACGTGGAATGTTCCGCGTTAAAGGAGATACGGTTGATATTCATTTGGCATATGCTGATCATGCCCTGCGAATTGAATTTTGGGGAGATGAAATCGAAGGAATTTCTGCCATTGATCCGAAGACAGCGGACCGCATTGAGACGTACGAAGACATCTCAATCTATCCAGCGAACATCTTCGTAACGAGCCCTGAAACAACGAAACGTGCTGTTGATGAAATTGGAGAAGACATGGTGCTTCAAGTTGAAAATTTCAGAAAGCAAGGACTAATTGATGAAGCAAATCGCCTAAAGGAGCGAACAACATTTGATTTAGAAATGATTCGCGAACTCGGCTACTGTTCGGGAATCGAGAATTACTCAAGATATTTTGACAACCGAAATCCTGGGCAGCGACCATTCTGCTTAATTGATTACTTCCCCGAAGATTTCCTGATGATTGTGGACGAGAGTCACGCGACACTGCCTCAAGTTCGTGGAATGTATGGAGGTGACCGTGCTCGAAAAACGAATTTGGTCGATTACGGATTCCGACTGCAGGCTGCAATGGACAATCGTCCGCTCAAGTTTGAAGAATTCGAATCAATGTTGCATCAAACGATTTATGTTTCGGCCACTCCAGCAGATTATGAAATTGAAAAATCCGAAGGAATTATTGTTGAGCAAGTAATCCGCCCAACAGGACTGCTCGACCCTCTGATTGAAGTTCGACCAAGCAAAAACCAAATCGATAATCTGATTGAAGAAATTCAAATTCGAATAGGAAAGGATGAACGTACGCTAGTGACTACACTTACGAAACGAATGGCAGAAGAACTGCAGAAATACCTGGATAGACTAGGGATTCTGTGTCGCTATATTCACTCAGAAGTAGATACTATTGAGCGTGTGGAGATCTTGCGTCAATTACGTCTTGGTGAATTCCACGTGTTGATTGGCGTGAACTTACTTCGTGAAGGACTTGATTTACCTGAAGTGTCGCTCGTTGCAATTATTGACGCTGACAAAGAAGGATTTTTGAGAAATGAGCGCTCGCTGGTTCAGACTGCTGGACGTGCCGCACGAAACGTGAATGGAATGGTCATCATGTATGCCGATAAAATGACCAAATCGATGCAGCGCACCATTGACGAAACTGCTCGAAGAAGAAAAATTCAAGAAGCGTACAACGAAGAACATGGACTCACGCCAACTCCGCTAAACAAATCAACGCATACCATTTTGAACTCGACCAAAGTGGCGGACGGCGATGGTCCGACTGATTACAACCAATACACCGAAGAAGCAATTGCGGCAGATCCTGTGATTCGATACATGTCTGATCAGCAAATGGAAGAAACGATCAAGTATACCCGAAAGAGAATGGAAACCGCTGCAAAAGATTTGGACTTCATAGAAGCTGCAAGACTTCGCGACGAATTATTCGCTTTGGAAAAACAACAAAAGCAATCTCAGAAATGAATTTAAAAACCGCGCTAGGTCAACTTCGCATTCTCGCAATCATGGAAGGAATTTCCTACCTCCTTTTCGCGTTAACGATGCCATTGAAATACATGTACGAGATTGGAATGCCCAACAAAATTGTGGGCATGGCACACGGAATTCTATTTATCGCGTATATCCTTTGGGTGTACGTTGTGGGGAAGGATCAAAAATGGAATTGGAAGAAAATGGGAATCTCATGGCTGGCATCCCTCCTTCCCTTTGCCACTTTTTGGGTTGATGCAAAATACTTGAAACCAATTTCTGAAGGCTAGTCAATGTCGACATCAACTCCCAAAATAGCTATTCTTGATAGTGCTCGTGGTGTTTGCGCGTTCATAGTTGCTTTGTACCATTTTTTGCATTTCGAAAATCAATACGGCTCTTTTGTTAGTCCTGATAATGCTATTTTGGAATTTGTTGATCCATTTATTCACGGATCAATTTGCGTGTTTTTTATCATCTCTGGATATGTGATGTACATGCATCTTGAGCGTTACAACTATTCGCTTTCGCTTTTCATTCCCTTCATTTTGAAGCGAATCGTGAGAATCATGGTTCCGATGATCATTTGTGTTTTATGCATTCTTGCAATAAACGCACTATTCCAAGTGTATTTGGGCGAACCAGTGCTGTTCTCCGCTAAACAGCTCATTGCCAACCTTACGCTTACGGCAAACTTTGTAGGCGAAGAATGGTACAATCCTATTTTTTGGACATTGAGTGTTGAGTTTCAATTCTATTTATTCCTTGGGTTCGCCTTTATGCTGATCAGAAAGTATCCATTTGCCTCATTAATGTTTTTGGTGGTGGCGTCACTGAGCGCCAACTATTTCTGGGACTTGCGAGGAACCTTTATTGAATTCACTTCATATTTCGCGGTTGGGATCGCCTTGATTTTATTCAGCAAGAAGACTTATTCCGCTGTCCAATTGTTAGCTATTATTGGTATTGGATCTGCTGATTTCTTCCTGAATCAAGCACTGTTTTACTGCGTGATACCGTTAATCTCAATTCCAGTAATCCTATTTGTAGAAACAAAGAGCAAACTACTTGAATTCGCTGGGGTCACATCCTATAGCTTTTACCTGATGCACGGCATACTTGGGGGCTGGTTTCTTTACTTTACCCTGCGCTACGCCGACTCGGCACTCTTCAAATTCGCCCTAATTCTAGGAGCATTTGCAGTTGCCTATTTCGGTTCATATTTATTCTACATTCTGGTCGAAAAACCAAGTCTGAAACTTGTTAGACGAATCCGATATAACCAAACAAATTGATTTAAACCTGAATGCTTTTCTAAATCGAACTCAGTTTTAATTATTTTTGCCGCATGGACAACCGAAAACACATTGAAGTTTGCTTCACTCCTGGAGAATACGAATACTTTAAAGATGAATATGAAATAGTTGTAGTGATCGATGTATTGCGCGCTACATCAGCTATTTGCGCAGCATTTCACAATGGAATAAACTCGATCATTCCCGTTTCGTCCATCGAAAAAGCTCAAGAATATAAAGATAAAGGGTATTTGGTTGGAGCCGAGAGAAAAGGTCAAATCGTTGAAGGATTCGATTTTGGAAACTCACCTTACTCATACATGAATGATGAGTTAAAAGGAAAAGATGTCGTTTTAACAACAACCAATGGAACGAAAGCACTCGATATTGCAAAAGATGCCGAAACTGTAGTTGTTGGTTCCTTGAACAATCTTGATGCTTTGTGTGAGTGGCTAGTTGAACAAAACAAGAATACGCTTTGTCTTTGTTCAGGTTGGCAAGACAAGTTCAATTTGGAAGATACGATCTGCGCTGGAGCCATTTCTGAGTACCTGCTCGGCACTGGGAATTTCACCTCTGACGAGGATTCTTCAATTGCGGCAAAATATTTGTACCTTTCAGCGTGGGATCGATACATGGGGTTCTTAAAAGCTAGCTCTCACCGACGTAGGTTGAAGAATTTGAACTTAAACGAAGACATCAAATATTGTCTTACTCCAAACCAAACAAACGTGATTCCAATATTGAAAGATGGTAAATTGGTCAAACTATAAATGGACTTTTCTGGTGATTCTGCCAGTCTTTCTGATAGCATTTACATACAAAAGCGATCAACGAAAGAAGAAATGGGGATTTTTTGGACACCAGCGCATTAACAGAATCGCGACGTTCACACTTCCTCAAGAAATGTTCGGTTTCTACAAGGAACACATTGAATTTTTAACGGAACACTCAGTCGATCCAGATAAGCGCAGATACGCTATGGATGGTGAAGCTCAGCGTCATTATATCGACATTGATCATTACGTTCATGACGGGCAAGATCCATTCGAAATCATGCCTCAACGGTGGAACGACGCAGTCGAGAAATTTTCTGAAGATACGCTTCAAGCCTACGGAATTGTTCCATGGCACATCGAAGTGATGAAGTTCCGATTGCAACGCGCCTTCGAAAGCAAAAACGTCGATTTAATTCTCAAGTACTCAGCGGATATTGGACATTACATTGGTGATGCTCACGTTCCCTTGCACACAACTGAAAATTACAACGGGCAATTGACCAATCAAAAGGGCATTCACGGATTATGGGAAAGCCGTCTGGTTGAGATCAATGATGAAAACTACGATTACTTCATTGGGAAATCGGAATACGTGGAAGATGTTCGTTCTTACATTTGGGATCGCGTCAAAGCATCTCACTTGGCAGTAGATTCAGTCTTGAAAATCGAACGCGAATTAACCGTAGAAATGGACTCCGATAAAAAATACAGTTTCGAACGCAGAGGAAACACAACAGTGAAAGTTTACTCTTACGAGTTCTCTCAAGAATACCACAAACGAATGAACGGAATGGTCGAACGTCGTTTACGCGCTGCGATCTTTGCTGTTGGTTCAATTTGGTACACGGCTTGGGTAGATGCTGGTCAGCCTGACCTTAGTAAATTGCAAAATACTCCGCCTTCAGAAGAGTTATTGGAGGATATGAAGAGCATTGATGAAATGTTTCACAGTGGCGTTCACAAAGGACGTATTTGTGAGTAGCTTTCCGCTGCACGTGCCCCATATTTCTTTTATATTGAATTCAACCCGTTCCTGTAAAAAGGTTGGCTAGTTCCTCTCAATTGACGATTTTTAGCTTGAAAATCAAACTATATGATTGAGGTTACCAACTTAAGAAAGGAATTTTCGCTTTCCAGACAACAGCGAAAAGAACTAAACACCACTGATTCAAAGGCTGTCGCCGTTAACGGAATTAGCTTCACCTGTCAGCCAGGTCGCATTTTTTCACTTCTTGGCCCTAATGGAGCTGGAAAGACAACAACGATGCGGATGCTTTCGACCATTTTTAAACCTTCTGATGGAAGTATCAAGATTAGTGGGATCGATGTGAGTAAAAATCCGCGCGAAGCAAGAAAGAAAATTGGTTTTTTGACTGGTTCAACTGGCTTGTACGCTCGATTGACTCCGAATGAATTAATTCAGTACTTCGCTGATTTGTACGACATTCCTAAGAACGTGTGTGCTCAACGAAAAGAGAAACTTTACACTTTGCTAGACATGCATGAGTTTCAAGGGAAACGCATTGGTAAACTTTCAACTGGAATGAAGCAAAAAGTGTCGATTTGCCGCACAATGATTCACGATCCTGAAGTTGTGGTTTTTGATGAGCCAACAAGTGGATTGGACGTCATTACAGCCGAGAACATTATCAAACTGATTCGCGATTGCAAGGCGGAAGGGAAAACAGTCATCTTCTCAAGTCATATCATGAGCGAGGTTGATTTGCTCTGCGATGATATTGCGATTATTCATAAAGGAAATTTACTCTACAACGGAACGATGGGAGACTTCAGAGAGAATATGGAAGCTCCAAATCTTACAGCGGAATTCATCCGAATTGTCAACGCTTCAAAACTTGAGAATGCATGATTTTTACAATATTCAAAAAAGAACTCAAGGATACGCTGCGTGATCGTAGAACGCTCATCATGATGCTGGTTATTCCAGTGCTCATCTTCCCGATTATTCTCAGCTTATTTGTGACTGTTTCGGAATCATTTTCTAAGGAAGCAGCTGAAAAAACCATTGAAATTGGTGTGGTCGGCGAAACCGATAACTACGTTATTTCTCAACTGGAATTATTGCCTGAGTCACTCGGAAAAAAGAACATTACGACCTACAAAGACACGGCAGAATTGAAAGCTGCAATCAAACTGGATTCAGCGCAAATTGGAATTTACCCAAGTCCAGATTTCGACATGTCGATGGAGATGAAAAAGCCAGCTGGAGTGACCGTTTTCTTCAATGCGACTGATTTAGGAATGCAGGATCGAGCGGAAGCTTATTTGGAGACGGTTGAATCCATTGCGAAGCAAGAACGCTACCTCGATTTAGAAATCAACGAAGAAGAGATTCGACCGTTAGAAATTAACTACTCGAATGTTGCTTCCTCGAAAGAAATGATTGGAAAATTAGCAGGTGGATTCCTTCCCTACATTTTCATCGCATTTGGATTTATCGGATGTATGTATCCTGCAATTGATTTATTTACTGGAGAAAAGGAACGCGGGACGATAGAAACACTTCTGACGACTCCTGTGGCTCGATGGCAAATCTTATTTGGGAAAATGGGCGTAGTAGTACTTTCTGGACTCCTAGCATCGACTTTCGCCTTGCTCGGACTCTTCTTATCAATTGAAGTGTTTGACATTGTTGACAATCCCGAAATCTTGAATGTCATTCATAGTGTACTCAGTCCGAAATTTATTTTAATGCTATTTGGATTACTCTTCCCTTTAACCGTATTCTTCGCTGGGCTGATGATTCCGATAGCAGTGTATGCGAAAAGCTTCAAGGAAGCACAAAGTATTATTACTCCTCTGAACATCATTGTGGTACTTCCTGCGATGGTCGGTTTCTTCCCAGGAATCGAGCTAAACATCTTGACAGCGTGCATTCCGATTGTGAATATCGTTCTCGCTACAAAAGAACTCATTGCAGGCACACTCGATGGTGGATTAGTTGGCTTGAGTTTTGCTGTAATGATCACACTTGCGGTCTTAGCGGTAATAGTTTCGTACAAGCGCTTCGACAAAGAAACAAATGTTGTACTTTAACGAATAGATATGAAACAGCTTCTTGTAATATTCATCGCGGCACTGAGTTTTACGACCAGCGCGCAATCGCTTTCAACAACTTTCACCAAGGATCAATCGCAATGGCGTTGGGACGGAATTACCATCAGAACAACCTTCACCGACGATTGGGACAGCTGGAAATTTGGCTCGATTGCTATCCGCACTCAATTTTCAAATGATTGGGACTCGTGGACTGTTGGTTCTGGTGTGACTTTAAAAACGATTTTCTCTAACGACTTTGATCAATGGGAAATTCGCGATGGAGATCAGACAATTCGTGTAAAAACTGTTTTTAACGATGATCTAGAACGCTGGGATATCTCTGGTGATGCAGATGGTTCTGTTAGAACGATTTTTTCGAATAACTTCGAGCGTTGGGACATTGACATTGATGGTGACATTTCTGAAGAAGCAGAGGCTGCCATTGTGTTTGTTGCGGTATTTACTGCGTTTCATTTGAAGTAGACTTCGGCTCCGCTCAGCCTACATAGAAAAAGTGTGAGTTTGAGTGAGAAAGTTGAGGTAAAACTTCAGATTTTCAATGACAAGATTTAGTGTGAGTTTGAGTGCGGGTGCTCAGAAAAAAATAAGGGTGAATGTCAATCGCTCTCGCTCTTTACACTCACCCTGTATTTTTTGTACCCACGATGGGAGTCGAACCCACACGTCCTAGGACACACGCCCCTCAAGCGTGCACGTCTACCAATTCCGCCACATGGGTATGTAAATTGGGATTGCAAATATAATGGATTTAATCTTCATCAATCGAGAATTCTTAAAAAAATGCATCGTGCAATTCTTGTTATTCAAACGAACAATCAACTCAAAAAGAAGCAAAATCTGCTGCCCTTACTTTTGAATCACTAATTTTAGAAGTTCAAAACGTACTCTTGAATGAATGAATTCCTCTGGAAATACCGATACCATCTAATCTTTGGAGGGATATTCATTGTGTACTTTTTCAACCTGTTCATCGACGTGATGGAGGTCGATGCCGCTCAATACTCCGTGATTTCTATGGAAATGAGCTGGACAAAGTCCTTTCTGCATGTATACGAGCACGGCAAAGATTACCTGGACAAACCTCCCCTCCTTTTTTGGACAACCGCCGTTTCTTACATGGCATTTGGGATCTCCAACTTCTCGTACAAACTGCCTTCGGTGTTAATCACATTGCTAGGAATTTACAGCACTTTCCGATTTGCACGATTGTATTATTCGAAACAAATTGCGCTCGCATCAGCCTTGATTTTAGCGTCAACTCAAGCTTTATTCTTGATTACGAATGATGTCCGAACTGATTCGATGCTACTCGGTTTAACTATGTTTTCAGTTTGGCAAATGGCGGCGTACCTTCAAACCAAAAAGAGCATTCATTTCATTCTTTTAGCGGTCGGAATTGCAGGTGCAATGATGTCAAAAGGACCGCTGATTTTGGTCATTCTCGCCGCAGCATTTGGGACCGAATTCCTCCTCAAAAAACAATGGAAAAACATCTTCAATCCAAGGTGGATTTTACTCCTGATTTTGGTCGGTATTTTGCTTTTTCCTATGTGCTACGGATTGTACACTCAATTCGATCTCCATCCTGAAAAAACGGTGTATGGATTGGAAGGCCCATCTGGACTTAAGTTCTTCTTTTGGACGCAAAGTTTTGGTCGAATTACGGGAGAGAATTACTGGTCAAACGACTCGGGTTATTTCTTCTTCACCCATTCGATTTTATGGGACTTTCAACCTTGGATTTTCTTCTTTGTTCCAGCGCTTTTTGTTAAAGTGAGAAACTTGATCAGAAAGCTCCTCCAGAAGGTCACGTTGCAAGGAGAATTTATTACCCTTGGAGGATTCATTTTGATCTTCATCGCGCTCTCATTATCTCATTATAAGCTTCCCCATTATATCTTTGTGATCTTCCCGTTTGCAGCAATTCTAACCGCTAATTTCATCTTTGGATTTTCTGATCAGCTGCGCGAAAAGTTGGCGAAATATCACTTCGGATTTATGCAGTTATTTTGGATCGCCTCGATTGTATTGATGTCCGTCGTGTTCCCAATTGAATCGGTGCTTTTGCCCATCATTTTGAGCGGATTATTCATTCTTTCATGGATTGCCTTTCGCGGACTCAAAAATCGACCTGAGAGGATTTTATTTCCTGCTATTCTCGTCGCAATTGGTTTCAATTTGGTCATGTCAACACACTTCTACCCGAACCTTCTCAGCTATCAATCGAGTTCTGTGGCTGGTACTGAAATTCGTAAAAAGAAACTCGACGTGAACCTCTACGCCTATGAAAGTCACTCGATTCATTTCTCCGCTCAGCGCTTTGTTCCGACTTGGGATACGCGAGAATTGTTGGATGCTGAGAAAGGATCACTCGTCTTCACCAATGAAGCAGGATACCTCGAAATTGAAGAGCGCAGAGGTGCGAGCGTTGTAAAGAAATACCCTTCGCAACGTGCTACCCTGCTGACTTTGTCTTTCTTACTGGAATGGTCAAGAGAATCGGAACTAGAATATGAGTATCTGCTTCGACTTGAATAGCTTCTTTTTGTTATTTTAGGTCTTCAAATCAAAAATCATGAGCCTACGCATTACTTCCTTCGAGGAATATCAGCATAAATACGCACAAAGTGTCGAAAACCCAGCGGACTTCTGGTCGGAAATCGCCAATACTTTCGAGTGGAAAAAACCCTGGTCGAATACACTCAATTGGAATTTTAGCGAGCCCAAAGTGAAGTGGTTTGAAGGAGGACAATTGAACATTACTGAAAACCTGTTGGATCGTCATTTAGCAACGCGAGGAGATCAAGTTGCTTTCTTTTGGGAAGCGAATGATATCAATGCAGAAGGGAAACAAATCACATACCGAGAATTGCACGCTGAAGTGTGCAAATTGTCGAATGCAATGCGCGGACTGGGCGTTGGAAAAGGTGATCGCGTGTGTATTTACATGCCGATGATTTTAGAATCTGTGGTAGCGATTTTAGCTTGCGCGCGAATTGGCGCCATCCACTCGATTGTTTTCGCTGGATTCTCATCAAATGCCTTGGCCGATCGAATCAATGATGCTCAAGCGAAATTGGTCATTACAGCAGACGGACTGAATCGTGGAATGAAGAAAGTTGATTTGAAATCCATGGTGGACGAATCATTGCTCACATGTCCGAGTGTCGAACATTCGATCGTAGTTGACTGCGTGCATTCGAACCCAGAAATGAAAGCTGATCGTGATTTGTGGTACCACGAACTCATGGAAGATCAGTCAACTACTTGCGAAGCTGAAGTAATGGACGCGGAAGACATGTTGTTCATTTTGTACACATCAGGATCAACAGGAAAACCAAAAGGTGTTGTGCATACCTGCGGCGGATACATGGTGTATACTTCGTATTCCTTCCAGAATGTTTTTCAATATGAGGAAGGTGATGTGTTTTGGTGTACAGCGGATATCGGCTGGATTACTGGACATTCTTACATCGTTTATGGACCACTTTTGGCAGGGGCAACTTCCGTTATTTTTGAAGGAGTTCCAACCTACCCTGATCCGGGCCGATTCTGGCAAGTGTGCGAAAAATACAAGGTGAATCAGTTTTATACCGCCCCAACGGCAATTCGCTCTTTAATGGGTTGTGGATTGGATGTCGTGAATCGCAGTGACCTTTCTTCTTTGAAAGTGATTGGATCTGTTGGAGAGCCCATCAATGAAGAAGCTTGGCAATGGTATTTCGACAATATTGGAAAGAAAAATTGTCCTGTTGTTGATACGTGGTGGCAGACGGAAACTGGAGGAATTATGCTTTCAGGGTTAGGAAATTTATCTCCTATGCATCCTACTCATGCAGGATATCCGCTTCCCGGAATTCAACCTGTTCTTTTGGATGGAGAAGGAAACGAAATTGAAGAGAATGACCAAGAAGGCTACCTCTGCATCAAACATCCGTGGCCGTCGATTTTAAGAACGACTTATGGAGATCATGAGCGCTGCAAAAACGTCTATTTCTCAAACTATGAAAATTACTATTTCACGGGAGATGGAGCGAAGCGAGATGCAGATGGAATGTACCGTATTATTGGCCGTGTTGATGACGTAATTAATGTATCCGGACACCGTTTTGGAACAGCGGAAATTGAAGACGCAATCAACACAAATGAGTATGCGATTGAATCAGCAGTTGTGGGGTACCCACATGACATCAAGGGCCAAGGAATTTATGCCTACGTTGTCGTGGACCCAAGTAAAATTGAAGATCGAGACACGATCGTTGCTGCATTGACTAACTCGGTTTCTGAAGGAATTGGAAAAATTGCGAAGCCTGATAAAATTCAACTGGTAACTGGTCTTCCAAAGACGCGATCAGGGAAAATCATGCGACGAATTCTGAGAAAGATTGCCGAAGGCGAAAAATCCAATTTTGGTGATACTTCTACCCTTCTCGACCCTAGTTTAGTAGATGAAATTGTGGAGAAATCGATGTGATTTACGCTTGTCTTTTAACAGCTCGATAAAAGAAGAAAAAACCGACAATTACGAATACGGCTGCAGCGAAATATGGAGAACCATAAACCCGTTCTTCTTCTGGGATCCCAACGGTTGTCCATGACATCAATGCCATCATAAAAACAGGCCCGACAATCTCAGCTAGACTGACAATACTGGTAATGGAGCCTTGCAATTCCCCCTGCTCCGAAGCCGAGGTGTTTTTGGACATAATTGCTTGAATCGTTGGACCTGCAAGTCCAGTGAATGCGTAGGGTAACATCAATGCGTAGAGCATCCATCCGCTATTCGCAAAACCGATCCCTGTTGTTGCTAAAACAAACATCACCAAACCGACATAGGCTGTTTTCACATCCCCCCATTTCTTCGCGAAAATTCCTGTTAATCCACCTTGGACAATCGCGACGCACACTCCCACCGTTGCAAGGGAAATTCCCACATCCAACTCTGTCCACAAGAAGCGTTCTTTGGTCAAGTAAACCCATGTATTTTGAATTGCCGTTCCAGCGAGGTAATACATGAAAATCACGATGAACATGTTGGCCAATTCCTTGTACTTCACAATTTGAATAAATGACCCAATTGGATTCGATCGTTTCAACGAGAAAGGACGACGATTTTCTACTGCCAACGTTTCCTTTAGGACGAAGAATCCGTACACGAAATTTAAAAATGAAAGTCCTGCTGCGAAAAGAAATGGCATGCGAATTCCGACATCTCCGAGCACTCCCCCAATGGCTGGACCAATAATGAATCCAACTCCAAATGCCGCTCCAACCATTCCGAAATTCTTCGTCCGGGTTTCATTGGTTGAAATATCCGCAATGTAGGCGGTAGCCGTGGAATAGCTCGCACCAAACATACCCGAAATGCAGCGTCCTATGACTAACCACATCAAAGAGGGTGCGTAGAACATAATCACGTAGTCGATAGCTAGACCGAATAATGACAAAAGCAGCACTGGACGACGTCCATATCGATCGCTTAATCCCCCAACAATTGGCGCAAAAATGAATTGCATGGCCGCGTAGACCATGGCGATGTAGCCTGCATACATTTTTGACTCACCCAACTTCACATTACTGGTTTCAGCAATCAAATCAGGAAGCGTCGGAATAATAATTCCAAGTCCAGTTGCATCAATCACAATTGTGATGAAAATAAAGAGCATCGCATTCTTGGAATTCATGGCGCAAATATAGTCGAAAAATCACGCAGGAATAATTATTTGCTTTCGCATGCAACCCTTTTTGAATTTGGATCATTATGATAGTAAACACCCAGTATGAAAAACGTAACGCTTTTTATCCTAAGCAGTCTAATCCTACTATTGGCAAGCTGTCAAAAAACAGAATGCGGATTCGGTAATGAAATTGTCGGAAAGTGGCAACTGACTGAACAGCTGGCTGACCCTGGAGATGGAAGTGGAACGTTTAATCCAATTACTAGCAGTAAAGAAATACGATTTTACGCAAATGGCACATTTGAGGCGAACGGTGATATGTGTCAAATGACTAGTCAAGCAGGCTTAATCCATACAGGAACCTATGATATTTCGAATGAAACTTTGGCGCCAGACAACTGCGTAAGCATGATGCCAATGTCATACAACTACACATTGAACGGGAATACGCTAATCATAAGCTTCCCTTGTATCTGTGGGTGTCAACAAAAATACGAACGCATTTAATTCAAATCAATATGAAAATCATCCCTTTTTTAATCGTGATCGCAGCAGGAGTAGCTGGATTGTATTTTACTCAGCCGTCAGAAGATGGAATCAACCCAATTCTTGGAAATGAAAGTTATGAAGTCACATTCGGCGCAGCAATCCCTTCAGACTTGAATGAAAAAGAACGCATCCAAATTCATCTTGCCTACGTTGAAAATCTCCTTCTTGAACAGGATGTGAGCCATCTTTCAAAAGAGCTTCAAGAAAACCGGAAAATTGCGATCAACTTACTGAGTAACTATTGGAGAAATGGAGAATTTCCATCGAACTATGATTATCCAAACCAAAGAAAGCCGTGCTTCCGTGACAAAAACAATCAAATTTGTGCAGTTGGATACCTTGTTCAGCAAACAGGAAATGAAGATCTAGTAGCATCGATTGAAGCAAGCGAAAATTACGCGACCATTTACGAAATGACAAACCCTGAATTGATCAAGTGGGTTGAACAAAGTGGATTGACACTGAAAGAGTGCGCCATGATTCAACCAACTTACGGCTCGCCGATTTACTATGATGAAAACTACGTTCCACCAGGATACGCGATTTCATCTTCAGCGATTAGTGGTATTGGACTTTCAACTTCGTTGATTAGTATGAGCAACTTAAAAAAACCTAGCAAGGGCGGATGGATTGCCCCTACAATTGGAATGGCATCTGGTGTAAGTCAAATAACACTGGGAGCGATCAATTACAATCGCCAGTATATTGACCCATGGACGTGGAGCGGCTCTGTAAACAAGCGAAATCAAAACCTTTCAATGTTCAATATTGCCTTTGGTACTTTTTCAACGGCTTTTAATACCTATGCGCTGATTCAACAAATCAGAGGGAAGAAAACTCGGAGTGATTTGAGTTGGAATGTATTTGGATATCAATCTCCAAACAATGACATCTCAGTTGGATTTAACCTTGTAAAACGATTCTAAAATGACAAAGAACTTACTAATGGCAGTCTTCGCCATACTCATGTTAGCTTCATGTGGAAAGTATGGAAGAAAGGCAACAATCGATCGCGATTGCACCGGAACGTATTTAGAAATAAACAACAAAGACTATTTGGTCTGTAATCCATCCATGATCAACTCATATCCTGATGGAACAAGTCTAAAAGTGAAATATAACACAGTTCCCGAATGTCGCGCTAGCTCGGATACATTCTTTTGCGAATTGTATCACAAAAATTATGGATCGATAGAGATTACCGAAATCAAATAGATAATTGAAATGAGTAGAAGCAAATAGTGTAAAGTTGAAAGAATGGACGTAATTTAGAACATAGATCGTAAATCCACACCGCATTCGCGTGATTAAACCCACATATCGTCAATTATCGGATCAAGAATTGCTTGTTGCTTGCATGAAGAATCATCGCAAAGCACAGCGAGAATTGTATGACCGATTTTCACCGATGATGAAAGGGATATGTATGCGCTACGCGAGTTCGGAAATTGAGGCCGACGATATTCTTCAAGAGAGTTTTATCAAGATCTTCAGGAATCTCAAAAGCTACAATGACAAAGGTAAATTGGGCGCTTGGATTCGAAAAATAACGGTGAATACAGCCATTGAGTTTTACCGCAAGCGAGCGATTCATTCTCAACATATGAATGACCTTGCACTAGAGGCAGAAACAGGAGGGTCAACTGAGCTATTTGAAACTGTTGATTTAGAAATTCTTCAACAAGAAATTCAAAAATTACCCGACGGATTTAGAGTTGTTTTCAACCTCTATGCGATTGAAGGGTTCACGCACCGGGAAATCGGCCAGCAATTAGGGATTGCCGCAGGAACAAGTAAATCTCAATTCTCTAGAGCAAAAAAGCTTCTTCAGAAAAAAGTGAATGAAATATATGCCGTTGAACCAATAAAAGAACGCCATGCTAAATAACGAACTACAAGAACTACTGAGCGCTCGATTTGAAGGGCACACTCATTCGACGGATGAGGCGGTTTGGAGTGCAATTGAAGCAGAATTGGACGCTGGTCAATCGGACAGAGCAGGAATCTGGTTTTGGATATTCAATGGACTCGCTGCGACGGTATTATTTGGCTTGATGTTTCAGTCTGGGAACCGTTCCACGGTCTCGACAGAATCAAGCGGAGTTCAATTGTCTGAAATCATTCAAAAAGAAACCACTTCTGGAGAAATGAATGAGACGAATGAAATCCAAGCGAATTCGAACTTGGAGAACACTGAATCAGATGCCGACAATTTCAATTCAGCGAGCTCAACAGAAATCAATGATGGTACTTTTCAAAACTCCATTCTTCCGTCGACTCAAACTTCTCAGGAAAAAATCATCGAACCAACAGTCGAACCAGCAAACCTTGTTGTACCACAAGGGAATCTTGAAGAAAGTATGGTTATTCCAACTAATGAGGCCCCGTCGTATCGAGATTCGGACGTTGACGAACTTCCATTGAAGTTTTTAAGCTCTCCAAAAGGATCAATCATCACGCAAAAGCTGAACCCTACACTCAAATTTGACGGAGTAAATCGCCTTCGAAGTAGACTCCCAATTCATGTTGGCGCTGAGTTCACTTACCTCCAAAGAAATAGAGTTGCCGCCGACGCCATCGCAACGCCAGGTGATAGCAGCTATGCAAGTTCTAACGATCGATTAGCTTACAATCGTCATTTTGAGTTTAGCCTCTTCTCACAATTTGATTTCACAATGCGTTTTTCGGCTTCCATAGGATTCGGTTATTCTCGTACAAAATTCAGTTTTTATGATGACACGACAACATTTGTGACCACTGCTAATCCACCGATGGAATCAATGCTTAAATTCTTCACTATTCCACTACAAACCAAATTCAAACTCATTCAGAAAAATCGATTTGGACTGAGTACAGGTTTGACGTTCCAATCTGATTTTGGGTCGATTACTCACAATGAATTAGCCCAATCAGGATCTTCATCGACCTCTGGCGCGTCTATGTTCGAGGTGAATCAATCAGAAGCAACGACAAAGAATACGCTTAATATTCGCCAGTTTGCTTTCGAGCCTTTCGTTCAGTTCTCCTTGAACTTTACTCCAAGGATTTCCAGTTTTGCAAACTTCGGCTACAGAATGTATGTGAATCAAGCTGATAAAAAGGTAGCTCCGATTGGACGATTGAATTATTTCAACGCAGATATTGGATTGCTATTCCGACTCAGATAGCGAAGCCCTGCATAGAACTGGATTTAGCAAGATTCTCTCGTCCCATTCCTAAATATTGTTATAATTTTTTTCTTTAATGCAAAATGCTATGTTTGTGCAGTTAACGCCTATTACTAAGGCCGTTAAAGCTAAATTGCCAAAACTGTGCGTTCATTACTCGAAAAGAAAATTCCTTCTTCCCAGCACTATAGTTATAACATACTAGATCTACTAGTATCATCTATTTTGGTTTTCGTTTGCGTTATGGCATTTAAACCATCATTCATTTCGGAGATTAGCTTTAACAATCAATTGATCATTTCTACAATTATTTCGTCTGTCACAATCTTCGTGCAAAAGCATCAGCAGCGTACATCAAAACAAAAATCACCAACCCTGACCGTATTTACGGAAAAGGATACGGTGAGGCACTTTTGTTGAATGGATGTGAGTGTGAAGGGCGTGTAAAATCAGATTGTTCTGAGGAAGAGCATGAGAAGAACAGACGTACAGAGTTTAAAGTAATTTCTGTTGGCGATCCGAATGTTGGGGTTCAAAACAACAGCACGAACTCGTTCGATAACGACTAAAATTTAGCACAGTATTAAGAAGCGTCCGTCCTGATAGTTATCGGGATCTGGACGCTTTTTTTGTTCGTAAAAATTCAAGTTCGTTAATTTTCTTCAAGCGTATTTATCCACTACGAATTCTTTCGTATTATTGTCGCGCTTTATTTGGAACTCATGGATTGGAGCTTGATAAATAGTATTGATATCGCAGGAACCTTCGTTTTTGCCGTATCCGGAATTATGGTCGCTATTCAAAAGAAATTTGACTTTTTTGGCGTGATCATTCTTGCTTTCGTGACTGCCATTGGCGGAGGAACCATTCGCGATCTAATGATTGGTTCTACTCCCGTTGGATGGATGACGAGTGAAGTCCATGTAATTGCAATTCTCAGCGCTGTTCCTATCTGCTATTTTCTCAGCGAGCAGCTTCAAAGAGTAAGAAAGACCTTCCTTCTATTCGACACGTTAGGAATCGGTCTGTTCACTGTTCTTGGAATCGAGAAAACCTTGGAAGTTGGACTTTCTCCACTGGTTGCCGTGATGATGGGAATCGTTTCTGCCGTCTTTGGAGGAGTTTTGAGAGATGTCCTCTCGAACGATATTCCAATGGTCTTTCGAAAAGAAGTGTACGCTTTCGCCTGTTTTGCCGGAGCCTTGACATACCTCGGATTGAACTACCTGAACGTGAATAACGAACTCAACGAAATTCTCGCCATTTCCGTGGTGATTACCATTCGCCTCCTTTCGTTGCGATTCAAGTGGTCCATTCCATTTAATGCTCGATAGATTTTTTCGATAGCTGTATCAACTTTATTGTTGGAATTGATATCAACTGCAAGATCAGATTCCACTACATTTGTTCAAAACGAAAAAAAATGGCAAACATAACTTTAGGAGGTAATCCAACAAAGACATCAGGCGAACTTCCATCGGTTGGGGCGCAAACACCTAACTTCACGCTTACGGCAGTTGATTTATCTGAAAAATCACTTGGTGACTTTCAAGGGTCGAACCTCATTCTCAACATTTTTCCGAGTGTTGACACTGGAACTTGTGCGACATCTGTGCGCACTTTCAATAAGACAGCAGCAGATTTAGACAACACAAAAGTACTTTGCATTTCCCGAGATTTACCTTTCGCGCAGAACAGATTTTGTGGAGCAGAAGGAATTGAGAACGTAGTAATGCTTTCTGATTTCAAAACAGGACAATTTGGAAAGGACTACGGATTAGAAATTGAAGGTGGAATCTTTGATGGATTGCATTCTAGATGCATTGTTGTCGTTGATACTGAGGGAAAAGTAATTCATACTGAGCAGGTACAAGAAACTGGAGATGAACCGAATTACGAAGCAGCTTTAGCAAGTTTGAAGTAATCCGAAACGATATTGAGAATAGCCTGCGGAAACGTGGGCTTTTTTCGTTTTCTAACCTTCGATTTATTCATGTTGATGCAAATTAATGACCTTCAATTAGATCAGCTAGTTCTTGCAATCTCAATTTTGCAGGCTCATTGTTCGCGTCCAGATATAACAAACGCTCATAGTGGTCCATACTTTTAACGAAGTCTTTCACTTCAAAATAACTCTCGGCTGCCTCAAGTTGAAAGCGAGGGTCATCAACGAATAAAGCCTTACACAGCTCATAAGCTTTTATAGCTTCAGTCCAATTCTCCTGCGCATGATTGGCATGCCCAACCCATCGAAAAGCATCCACTGGACAAGTAAACTCATAATTCACTTTCTTCGAAAAATCGGCATAATGCTTTTTAGCAGTTGCCACCGTTATTTTATCTGTTGGAAAGATGAATCCAATGGAAAAACCTTCATATAATTTCGATAACCCATCAATTAAACTTGGTAATCGCACAGATCCGTGTCCCTCATCATTGTACACGACATTTTCTGAGTTAATCCCCTGACTCTTCAAGAGCTCATTGAATTCAGCGTGCGTATCAATATTGTTCTGCTCTCTTTCGCGGCCTCCATTGGCAGAAGAAAGATAAACGTTCGTTCTGTAAGCACTATTCAAGTGCTCCTTCGTGTATTTTATCGCCTCTCCTCTATCATACCAAATGCTCGCATCATACAACTGAAAGGCATTGAATGGACTATCCATGGAAATCAAATAGGCGCCAAAGTACCCACTCAGGGAGTGTCCGATGTACACATCAAATCCATTTGTCTTGTGCTTGGCAGCAACAAACGGCATTACTTCATCAACCAAGTGCTTATAAAACGTGTGACCTCCTCCAGTTAAATCCTCTCCGAAATAGGCGATCAATGATGAATCTACATCACCGTTTGTTTGGATCATATTGCTCGTAAACGTCAAATCCATAAATCGCCGTTCTCGATCTACATGAGGAATCCCAACGACAATATGCACAGGAATTTTATCATTACTCGCGAGCTCTTTCACCGTTGCCAAGGTGATGTCAAATTGCCATTCAGCATCCATGACATATACCACAAGATAACTCACGGTAGAATCGTAATAAGGTGGAAGTCCGACCCAAACCTCGCGCTCTTCACCCAACACTTCTGAATCGACTATATACTTCTGCCCTACTTCAATCGGACTTTGGGAATACGCAGTATTGATGGAAACGAATAGCAAAATTGCAACAAGGAAAAGCTTCATGGTTAGATGGTATTTTGTTCTAAGGTAGGAGATGAAATAAGAAAATCAAGAGTGCTCCTTCCAAAAAAAGTCAAAGAATATGAATGCTAATTGAAGTATCTTCGTCAAACTAGGAAATTGATCAACATGAAGGGAAAAATGAGACTTACGCTGGCTTTATCTGCTATCCTATTGATTACAGGATGTGTGAACGTATTTAAAGTGGTTGACTTAAGACCGAACGAAGAGAATCCTTTATCAAATCAAGAAAAAGCAAAGCAGTTGTTAGAGGAAATGGGAACTGCTCATGGCATTTCCAATTGGGACAGCATCCAAACGTACAAGGTAACCTTCCATGATGAATTCTACGGTTTCATTGGGAAACAGGCTCACCCTTTCAAAGAGCAAGAAATGACCTTTTCGCTGCACTACATTCCGAAAACATCTAACGGTCAACTGGAAATTGCCAGTGGAAAGCAAAAAGGAACAGTTTGGGGAATTCAAGACTGGACGACTTACTACAAAAATGAGTCAGGCGTCATGACTTCAAAAAAGAACAAAGACATGACCTTCTGGATTCCTACGTATCAATACTTCATTGAACTCCCTAATCGCATTCAGGAAGCGACTTCGATTGATTACATCGGACAGAAGCTCATGGACAGTGTACAAGTTGAAGGTGTTATTGCCTCTTGGGGTACGACGGAACCTCAAAAAGATGTGGATCAATACATTATTTGGATCAATTCGGAGACGAAGCGAATAGTGAAAGTCGAATACACGGTGCGTGATATGTATCGCTTTGTCTCGGGCGCTGCGAGTTTTCAGGAATACAAAGAGTACAATGGTATTCTGCTGCCTTCAAAAATGCCTGTTGAATCGAACCTGACAAAGGATTTATTGCATACGATGAGCATTTCAGATTTTATGCCTAATTCAGTTCCTGTGGATTCTTTGATGCCTTTGAAGTAGTATAGTTACTTCGCACCTACATATTCCAATGCCGCTAAAGCAAATCTCTCCCAAGAATCTTTGTAATCGAATGGAACTTGCACCCATTCTTTCATTGCGCGTCCTTTTTTGGAAGGATCGAATAACTGTGAACCATCAAACGCCATCGCTTCATTGTGCATCTCTCCCGTGAGTTTGAAAACCATTTCATTCTCAAAAAAACAGACGAATGCCTTTCCGTTGATTTTAAAGCATGGTTTTCCGAAAAGTTGACTTTCGACTGCATTGGGAAGCTTATTTCCTATTTGGAGGCATAGATCTTTTGGCATATGCATTCAAATTTAAGGTTCAATCGCACAAATCACAACTCTCCCCATCCAATTCCGTTTCGATGGTATAGTGCGTGAAATGATACTCCTTTAAAATTTCCTTGGCGGCTTTTTTCGCTTCCACTATTTGATTGAATTCCGCAATGTTCTCCAATTTCAAATGGGTCGTAAACACATGATGCTCGCCCTCCAAGGACCAAACGTGGGTATGGTGCAAGGATTTCACATGATCAATCGCCAAGAGTTTCATTTTGATTTGAACCACATCAACATCAGCCGGAACACCCTGAAGGAATAGATACAAAGTCTCCTTTAAACGTTTCATAACGCCCCATAAGATATAGGCAGTAATCAAGAGTGATAAGGCGGGATCCAAATATTGAATGTCCTTGAATTGCAATACAACAGCCACAATGAATACGGCAACCCAGCCCAAAACATCTTCGAGCAAGTGCCACGAAATAACCTTTTCATTGAGTGATTTCCCTCCACTCAACTTCCAAGCAGCATAGCCATTTACTGCTATTCCGATAATGGCGATAAACATCATACCTTGACCATCGGAATGCTCTGGCTCAACAAATCTTCCAACGGCCTCATAAATAACGTAGACTGATCCAAGAATTAGAACCAGGCTGTTGATCAACGCTCCAAGCAATGAAAAGCGCGCATACCCAAAGGAAAAGTCCTTATCTGCTTTTTTTGTTGATTTCTTTTGAAGGTACCACGCTGTCCCTAAGGATAAACTATCGCCGAGGTCATGAACAGCATCAGAAATAATAGAAACGCTGTTCACGTACAATCCACCAATGATCTCAAAAATCGTGAACCCGACGTTCAGGAAGAAGGCAATTTTTAAGTTTTGCCCAGATTGGTTATGGTCGTGATGGTGTCCCATTCATTTAATTTGACATCAAGATAGGAATAACTGATGTTTATATTCCTGACAAAAGTCATTGTTATTTCATAACTGCCTCCCCCATTATTCGTGAACGAAATTGTAGTTCCATTCTTCTCTTGCACACTAAGATTGTATTTTGATTTCTAATTCACTCATAAGTATGGTTCAAAGGAATCTATTTTTTCGTTATAAACTTAGAATCATTTTCTTCCTATAAGTTCATCTAGTATAACACCTACTGCAAGAACATAGAGTACCATCCAAACTAGACCGATTTTGGAAATATACCCCACAAAAAAAGCACCACTCTCCCGATAATTGTCGGGATCGAGCAGTGCTTCTAATTTTTTCAATCGGAACTGTTTAACCAGCCGCAATAAAGTTTTCTAACAACAAGCTTGGATCTCCTTGAGAGAAATACAAGTAAAGTCCACTTTCAAAGGTATTCCCTTCGTCATCGCTTCCTTCAACCATGCACGATAAAACAAGTAATACTTCATCACCACTCGTTGTATCCTCCGTTAAATCATCGTAGGTCGCTTTTTTCAACATTGCAAGGAAATCTGGATCTTGAAAAGCATCCACTAACATTTCAGCATCAATCATATCTGAACTTGCGAAGGCTGAAACACCTTTGATGTCTTTGTTGATAACGGCAGTTTTGAAGATTTCAAAATCTTGATCATAGTTATAGCGACTTGAGATTTCATCTCCTTCTTCCGGTTCTGAGGTATCTTCGGACTCCGTTGTTTCTGTCTCCGTTTCACTGTCTGCTGTCGCTTCGGATTGATTTTCTTCGACTGTGTCAGTTGAGTCTGAGTCTTCGGTTGCTTCTGCGCATGAGAATAAACCAGCGCCTAATACTAGCGCGAGGATGTAGAGGTGTGTTTTTAGCATTGTAGTTTTTTTTAGAAGTGTAAATATATTCATTCTCATGAACATGGTTTGAAGCGAGGTCATCCTTTAATTTATGGAATCCAAAACTGAGTTATATTGAAAAAAAAAGCACCGCTCCAATGGAACAGTGCTTTTAATTTATAAGATATCCGAATCTTTCAACTAGAAATTACTTTGTCTCTTCGTCTACTTCTTCAAAGTCAACATCCGTAACTTCATCTTCAGGATTCGCTCCAGCTTCACCTTCAGGGGCACCTCCTTCTGGAGCTCCACCTTCGTTAGCTGCGTTGTACATGTCCTGAGACGCTGCTTGGAACAATTCGTTCAACTTGTCCATTGCTGGTGTCAAGTTTTCGATGTTCTTCGCTTCAAACTCCTTCTTCAATTCTGCCAAAGCATCCTCAATTGGTTGTTTTTTGTCTTCTGGAAGTTTATCTCCGTACTCTTTCATTTGACGCTCCGTTTGGAAAATCAATGAATCAGCTTTGTTGATAGTATCCGCGTTGTCGCGTAATTTTTGATCCGCTTCTGCATTTGCTTCCGCTTCTGCTTTCATTTTTTCGATTTCCTCATCAGACAATCCTGAAGAAGATTCAATCTTAATCGACTGCTCTTTTCCTGTTCCTTTGTCTTTTGCTGAAATGTGCATGATTCCGTTCGCATCAATATCGAATGTTACTTCAATTTGAGGAACTCCACGCTGTGCTGGTGGAATGTCAGACAATTGGAAACGTCCCAATGTCTTGTTATCCGTTGCCATTGAGCGCTCTCCTTGCAATACGTGAATATCAACCGATGGTTGGTTATCCGATGCTGTAGAGAAAGTCTCTGACTTCTTCGTTGGAATTGTCGTGTTTGCGTCGATCAATTTCGTCATTACTCCACCCATTGTTTCAATTCCCAATGACAATGGAATAACATCCAAAAGAAGTACGTCTTTCACCTCTCCCGTCAAAACTCCACCTTGAATCGCTGCACCTACGGCAACAACCTCATCCGGATTCACACCTTTCGATGCTTCTTTATTGAAGAAGTTTTTCACTGCATCTTGAATAACTGGGATACGTGTTGATCCACCTACCAAGATAATTTCATCGATGTCTGAAGTTGACAATCCAGCGTTTTTCAATGCTGTACGACATGGAGCGATTGTACGCTCAACGATAGACGAAATCAATTGCTCGAATTTCGAACGTTGTAATGTGCGAACCAAGTGCTTTGGCACACCATCTACTGGCATGATGTAAGGCAAGTTGATCTCTGTTGAAGTCGTTGACGACAACTCGATTTTTGCTTTCTCAGCTGCTTCCTTCAAACGTTGAAGTGCCATTGGATCTTTTCTCAAGTCCAATCCTTCGTCGTTTTGGAACTCGCTAGCCAACCATGAAATGATTGCCTCATCAACGTCATCTCCACCAAGGTGAGTATCTCCGTCTGTTGACAATACTTCAAATACACCGTCACCCAATTCCAAAATCGAAACGTCATGCGTTCCTCCACCGAAATCGAATACTACGATTTTTTGATCAACTCCTTTTTTGTCCAATCCGTAAGCCAAGGCTGCTGCTGTTGGCTCGTTGATGATACGTTTGATAGTCAAACCAGCGATTTCACCCGCTTCTTTTGTTGCTTGACGTTGTGAATCGTTGAAGTATGCTGGAACTGTTACTACAGCCTCAGAAACTTCTTGACCCAAATAATCTTCCGCTGTTTTCTTCATTTTCTGAAGAACCATTGCAGATATTTCTTGTGGTGTGTAAAGACGATCGTCAATTTTCACACGTGGAGTGTTGTTGTCTCCTTTTACTACTTCGTAAGGTACACGATCACCTTCAGCTTTCATGTCGTCGAAAGACGTTCCCATGAAACGTTTGATAGATGAAATCGTTTTTGTTGGGTTTGTGATAGCTTGGCGCTTTGCAGGATCTCCTACTTTACGCTCTCCACCATCGATAAACGCAACGATTGAAGGTGTTGTTCTCTTTCCTTCTGAGTTCGCGATAACTACCGGCTCACTTCCTTCCATTACGGAAACACATGAATTGGTAGTTCCAAGGTCTATTCCAATTATTTTTCCCATCTCTTATTTGTTTTTCTTTTATTTTCAGTTTGTAACCGACTCTCTTTAGTCAATCTTTGTGCCATGGCAATTTCACCCTCATTTCCTGACATTTTTGTCATTTTGGAAGGTTTTTCTCTGTCAACTCATGCCGATATGACAGTCAAAATGACAGGTTTTAATTTGAAGGTTTGATTAGTTTCCTAGGTAGATATTGAAGTTTAGAGCATCGCGCTCAGTCCGCATAATTTAATACGTGATAACGCGAGAGGGCAACCAAGCAGAATCCAGTAATAAAAAGTAGAGGCCACGAAATCACCTCAACTAAACACTTTCACGCATACGCGTGAGGCATTTTTACCATCCTTTGCTGAAATTTGTTCCCAACTACTTAGCTCTCGATATGATGACGGAGATGATTAAATTTACAGAATGATGAAAAACGCAGTACTCAATTTACTTTTTGCAATTAGCCCTCTCTTGCTTTTTGGACAATGGAACCAAATGGGAAGCTCACTCGAAGGAGAATTCGATGGAGACGCATTTGGCAGATCCTTGAGCCTACACTATGCAGGTGACGTAATGATTGTTGGAGCCTATGACAATCCAAATTTTGCGGGGAATTCATTGTTTCCCGGAATGGCTAGAGTTTTCGACTGGAACGGAACCGATTGGGTACAAAGAGGAGACGACATTGATGGAACAACGGATGATTGGTCAGGATTCGAAGTTGAAATCGATTCTCTGGGGAACACGATTGCTGTAACCTCAATTTATGGAGATAACAGCTCAGGGTATCTTCCGGGACTGGTTCGAATCTACGACTGGAATGGAACGAGCTGGGCACAACGCGGCAATAGCATTGAGGGAGATGGGGATCCTGTTCTTCTCGAGTGGTTTGGAGCAGGTTTAAGCCTGAGTGCAGATGGAAACACTGTCGGAATTGGTGGTCCTAATAATATAGTCAATGGATTCCGAGCTGGTTTCGCCAAAGTATTCAATTGGGATGGAACGCAATGGGTTCAAGTAGGAACTACCATATTGGGAGACGAAGAATACGACACTTTCGGCATGTCTTTGAGCTTAAGTTCAGATGGAACAAGAGCCGCAATTGGTGCTCCAGGAAACTTGGGATATGGCAACAACGAGGAAGGATACATGAAAGTGTTGGAGTTCAATGGAACGGATTGGGTTCAACTGGGATCAACGATCTACGGAGACTTTGACGGAGACGATTACGGAAGATCCGTTAGCCTGAACAGCGCCGGAACAAGAGTTGCTGTTGGTGCTCCAAGAGATAATTCAGCAGGGCCTTCAACGGATTGCAAGACCTATGTATACGAATGGAATGGAACCGATTGGATCCAAATGGGAAGTAACATCGTAGGTGAAATGGACTTTAATAATTTTCGGATTTAGAGTGCGTTTAAATGCTGCTGGAGATAAACTTGCCTCCTCCGCTTCAACTTATTTCACCAATGGTGATGCGCAAGTATTTGAATGGGCAAACAACTCCTGGACGCAGCTAGGAGCAAACCTCACAGGTGACAATCCACAAGATATCTTTGGAGCTGGTATGGACATGAATGGAACAGGTGATCGCGTCGCAGGTGGCGCTTACGGTCATGATGATAAAGGACAAGCGAAAGTATATGAATTTCAATCGGATGTTGGAATCGCTGAAGAAGGAAATGCCGCGTTAGTTGATGTCTTTCCAAATCCAAGCAATGGTGTATTCTATCTTCAACAAGTCAACGAAAGACTTGAAATCAAGCTTACAGATTTGAAAGGTGCAAGCATCATTCAAAAAGAAGTAATCGATGATACTCAAATTGATATCTCAGAACTTCCTGCGGGAGTGTACATTCTTAAAATCGAGAATTCACAAGGCATTCAGCTAGAACGAATCGTGAAACAATAAGATGTTTTGCCTATCGTCGAGTAGCCCTAATCTCATTCAACAATGATCTTATTAGGAAGTAAGACCGTGGCTTCTAACTCTTCCATTTCTTGATGCTATGGCATCGGCTTACTAGATGTTCGACTCAGTCCACGATTTTTTAGAATGAATGTTGTACGCTGATAGCGTCACTTAGCGAAATCAAAGTACCGAAGCCCAAATTTAAAGCACAAAAAAATCCCGACAATCATTGCTGATGTCGGGATTCAAATTAGGTGCAAGTATATATTAAGCTTTCTTTACATTTACTGCGTTTAATCCTTTACGTCCTTCTTCCAAGTCGAACTCAACTACATCGTTCTCACGAACTTCATCGATGCAACCTGAAATGTGTACGAAATGCTCTTGGTTTGAACCTTCTTCAATGATGAATCCAAATCCTTTAGCGTCATTGAAAAATTTTACTGTTCCTTTACTCATAATATATTTATTTAATGCTCCAAAGGTAATTCCAAATTAATTAGAATTGCACTTTTATCACGTTTATTCTTGATTTCGAGTAAAATGCAAGCGCTATTTCGCCCTACAGCTCAATGTTTAAGGGAAAATCGGAAAATTAAAAAATCGGGATTAATCAAGTGTCTTACTCGATTTAGTGCTCGTTTTGAGCAATTCTTCGTACTGATCTGGTGATAAATCGTTGTGATAATAGGCAATTGGATTCACCTTTACTCCGTTCTTAACAACCTCATAATGCAAGTGAGGGCCTGTTGATCTTCCTGTAGATCCGACTAAACCAATGAGGTGTCCACGTTTTACTTTTTGTCCTTCGCTTACACCAATTGCACTCAAGTGAGCATAGCGTGTTTGGTATCCGTAACCATGGTTAATCACAATTGATTTTCCATATCCCCATGCCTTGTTCTCTACAATTTGAACCACACCATCGCCAGTTGCATAGACTTCAGTCCCTCTCGCCGCTGTAAAATCCATTCCCGTGTGCATCTGACGTGTTTTGTAGATCGGGTCAACTCGCCAACCAAAACCAGAAATCGCTTTTTTCAAATCGGTGTTTCGAACAGGCTGAATTGAAGGAATACAGGTAATCATGTTCTCCTTGTCTTTTACAAGTTTCAGCAACTCACGAAAAGAAAGGCTTTGCGCATTCAATCGACGCTCCAGCTGATCAAGTCCAGAAGATGTTAGCATCAATAGACTATCGTTTCTTAATCCTCTTAAATAAGAATACTTGTCGCTACCTCCCGTTCCCATTCTTCGCATTTCCTGAGGAAATTCCTTCGCGTACAACACCTGTCGATAAAGGTTCTCGTCGCGCTCTTCAATATCGTCTAGAACATCATTTACCAATAACATTCCTTTCTGAAGGCGCTGCAATTCCGCCTCTTGCAATTTAAAGTCGCGATTCAATTCCTTTTCTCGCGGAGAATCGATTCTTTGAGTGAAGAACAATGCCAACAACAAGCCAAGCAAAATACTTGGAGCACTCACCAGTATCACGCGGAAGACTCTTCTTCCTGTGGAAACCTGAACTTTTTCATAAGTCAGCGTCTCTGGATTATACTTGTATTGCTGTTTCACCGAGCAAAAATACAAAAGAAATCGTGGAACGTGTTGTTAAAAAAAGTCAAGGCGAAGTTGCCCGATTGTCTATCACTGCGATTCAAATGTAAATTGCGCTAGTTAGATAATTCTGTAACTTCGCAGCATGAAAAACGCGATTCTGTCTATCTTTTTTCTGAGTACGAGCACCTTGAGTCTTGCTCAATTTGCTGGACCAGCAGGAACATCAGGTTCAACTGCCATGCACAAGGATAGTTCGGTTTTTGTCAACTGGGCAAATAATGCGCAACTACAGCTAGGTCTGATTGATATTGCGAATCCATTTGGCGGAACAGCCTCAACTGGTGATGCAAATTCACCGACCGGTATTCCCGATGGATCATGCGTAAGTTTGGGAGATAGCGGAGTTGCTATTCTTACCTTTCCCCAGCCTATCACTAACGAACCCGGACCTGACTTCGCAGTATTCGAAAATGGTTTTTCAGATGCGTTTTTAGAATTGGCCTTTGTTGAAGTAAGTAGTGACGGAATCAATTTTCACAGGTTCCCTGCTGTTTCAAATACGCCAACTGACAATCAAATTGGTCCTTTCGATGCTTTGGGAGATGCTACTTTGTTGAACAATCTAGCAGGAAAATACCGCGTTAACTTTGGTACTCCTTTCGATTTGCAAGAACTAGACGGAATTTTCGGATTGAACACAATGGCAATTACGCATGTCAAAATTATTGATGTTGTGGGAATGATCAGCGGAAACCACATTCAATATGATTCGAACGGAAACGCAATTAATGATCCTTATGCTACCGCTTTTCCTCAAGGTGGATTTGATTTGGATGCTATTGGAGTGATTCACCAAGGGCCACTGGGAGTCAGTGAGCAGAGTGGAGGATTTGGTATTTATCCTAATCCTGTTAATCGATACGGAACTATTCATATCTCATCTACTCAGAAAATTGAGCAATTAACCCTTGTTTCACTGAACGGGCAAATGATTTCTCGAAGCAATTCAAGCACGATTGATTTGGACAATGTTTCACCTGGAACCTACTTCCTTCAAATTCAGACGGAGGATTTCAAAGAGACATCAAAAATCGTTGTTCAGTAGAAAAAGAGGCGATTCTGCCATAGATTTTGTGTAAAAACGTTAATTGCTACCTTCAAATCACAATCAACTCTACAAATCCACTAAATTTGCGTTCATTAATTGAAGAGATACATTCGTTATGACACTTGCAGAAATTAGAAAACAATTTTTCGAATATTTTGAATCAAAGGGACATGAAATTGTTCCTAGTGCCCCAATGGTCGTGAAAAACGACCCAACGTTGATGTTTATCAATGCCGGAATGAATCAATTCAAAGACTACTTTTTGGGGAATTCTGTTCCTACAAATCCTCGTTTGGCGAATACGCAAAAATGCTTGCGTGTTTCTGGAAAGCACAACGATTTGGAAGAAGTAGGTGTTGATACCTACCACCACACGATGTTCGAAATGCTTGGAAATTGGTCATTCGGCGATTACTTCAAGGAAGACACAATCAAGTGGTCGTGGGAATTGTTGACAGATGTTTACGAAATTGATAAAGACCGATTGTACGTTACTGTTTTTGAAGGTGATGAAAAAGATGGTGTTCCAGTGGATCAAGAAAGCATCGACATTTGGAAAAAATATATTTCTGAGGATCGCATCATTTTAGCCAACAAAAAAGATAACTTCTGGGAAATGGGCGATACTGGTCCATGTGGTCCGTGTTCAGAAATTCATGTTGATCTCCGATCAGAGGACGAGCGCCAGAAAGTGGATGGAAAATCATTAGTGAACGAAGACGACCCACAAGTAGTGGAAATCTGGAACAACGTGTTCATGGAGTTCAACCGCAAAGCGAATGGATCTTTGGAACCACTTCCAGCAAAGCATGTTGATACAGGAATGGGATTGGAACGCCTTGCAATGGCGCTTCAAGGAAAACAATCGAATTACGATACTGATTTATTCCAAGGCTTGATCAAGCATATGGAACAAGTTTCAGGAGTTACCTATGGTAAAGACGAAGCGACTGATATTGCTTTGCGTGTGATCGCCGATCACGTTCGTGCGATTGCTTTCTCTATTGCTGATGGTCAACTTCCTTCAAACACTGGAGCTGGATACGTAATCAGAAGAATTTTGCGTCGAGCGGTGAGATACGGTTACCAAACACTTGGCATGCAAGAGCCGTTTATGGCAGACTTGTCAGGAAAACTGACAGAATTGATGGGTGAAGCTTTCGAAGAATTGGTGAATCAGAAAGAACTAATTCGCAAAGTGATCCACGAAGAGGAAACAAGCTTCTTCAGAACATTGGCGCAAGGCCTGCGACGAATGGACCTCGTCATTGACAAAACGAAAAAGGCAAATCAATCTGAAATTGAAGGATTTATTGCTTTTGAGCTGTACGATACGTACGGATTCCCATTTGATTTGACAATGCTAATTGCTCGTGAAAATGGTTTGACGGTTGATGAAAAAGAATTCCAAAAAGAACTCAATCTTCAAAAAGAACGAGCTCGCGCAGCAACAGCAATGGAAGCCGACGATTGGATCCAATTGTGTGATGATAATGTTGAGGAATTCGTTGGATACGATCTTCTTTCGACACACGTTAAAATCGTGAAGTACCGAAAGGTGACTCAAAAGAAAAAGACATTCTACCAAGTAGTTTTCAACCTTACTCCTTTCTACCCTGAAGGCGGAGGTCAAGTTGGAGATACTGGACACATTGAATACGGCGACGAGAAAGCTTACGTCATCGACACGAAAAAAGAGAACAACCTCATCATTCACCTGATGAAGGAATTGCCTGAAAGTTTGAAAGCGAACTTCTTGGCAGTGGTAAACGAGAAAAAACGCCATGCTTCGGCAAACAATCACTCTGCTACTCACCTCCTCCACCATGCATTAAGAACAGTGCTTGGAGATCACGTAGAGCAAAAAGGGTCGTTGGTTAATTCTGATTACTTGCGTTTTGACTTCTCTCACTTCTCGAAAGTGACGGACGAAGAATTGGCACAGATACAAGCGATGGTTTCGAATCAAATCCGAAAGAACATAATGCTTGAAGAAAAGCGTAACACACCCATGGAAATCGCTCAAGAAATGGGCGCAATGGCTCTATTCGGAGAGAAATACGGTGATACGGTTCGCGTCATCAAATTTGGTGACTCTGTGGAGCTCTGTGGAGGAACACACGTTCGATCTACAGGAGAAATCGGATTGTTCAAAATTACTTCAGAATCTGCAGTCGCTGCGGGAGTCCGAAGAATTGAGGCAATCACGAATGAAAAGGCAGAAGAGTACTTTGAAAAGAAAGCAGCAACTTTGGATGAAGTAGCAATGGCGTTCAAAAACCCAAAAGACATCGTAAAAGCCGTAACGGATTTACGAACGAAAAATAGTGCCCTTCAGAAAGAAATTGACTTGTTGAAGAAAGCGCGTTCAATGCAATTGAAAGCTGAGCTGAAGAACAAAATAGTCGATTTCAATGGAGTGAATTTCCTCGAAGCGATTGTGGAGATGGACGCTGGATGCGTTAAAGATATCTTGTTCAATTTAAAAGGCGAAGTCGAGAATTTTGTTGGCGTAATTGGCGGAAAAGATAGCGGTAAATGCAGCTTGAGTATCATCGCTGCGGATAACATAGTAAAGGAAAAGGACTTCCATGCTGGAAATACCATCCGTGAAGTAAGTAAACTCATCCAAGGTGGAGGTGGAGGTCAGCCGAACTATGCAACTGCGGGTGGACGAAACGCTGACGGATTGCAAGAAGCGATCTCAATCGTGAAGTCGAAGTTATAAGTTGAATTCAATTTGAAAGAAGAAAAACACGTTTTACTCATCGCCTACTACTGGCCGCCTTCGGGAGGAGCTGGAGTGCACAGATGGTTGCGTTTTTCGAACTATTTCAAAGAAAATGGATGTAAACTAACCGTTTTTTGTCCTGAAGATGCCGCATGGCTCGAAACTGATTCGGCTTTGTTGGAGAAAGTTCCTGACGATGTGAAGATCATTCGCAGAAAAGTCTTTGAACCACACAAGTATCTTGGAAATACGGCCGGAACAGGATTTACCGAAAAAAGTAAACCTTCTTTGTTCAAACGCTTTGTGACGTGGGTGCGCGGCAATTTATTCATCCCTGATTCACGCGTATTTTGGATCCGTCCGAGTGTGCGATACTTGTCGAAATACTTGAAGAATCATCCTGAAATTAAAACGATTGTTTCTTCTGGTCCACCCCACAGTGCGCATGTTATTGGATTGAGACTCAAGAAGAAGTTCCCTAATCATCATTGGGTGGCCGACTTCCGTGATCCATGGACGCAAATCGATTTTTACCACAACCTCAACGTTGGAAAACGTGCGGATAAAAAACAGAAATCGCTCGAAAGAGAGTGTCTGCAAACTGCTGATGAAGTTGTGACAGTGAGCACGCATTGCGCCTCTGGATTGGAAGAAATTGCTTCTCGAAACGTAAACGTGATTACCAACGGATACATTTTCCCTGACTTCGATCCAACGAAAGTTGAGCTCGGCGACAAATTCAGTATTTCCCATTTCGGAACGATGCCTTTGGCTAGAAATCCATTGGTGATGTGGAAGGCGCTTCGTTCAATGCTGGATGAAAATCCCGGGTTCGCAGACCATTTATCTGTTAATCTAATTGGAGTCGTTGATTACAATGTCATGAATTCTTTCAAAGAACATGGATTGGAAGCATTTGTTCATGTCTCTCCCCTGGTCCCGCATGCGAAGAGTATTGAACTGCAGCGAAAAACGCAATTGCTTTTACTCGCAGCGAACAACTCAGGAAATGTGAAGGGAATCCTGACAGGAAAATTCTTCGAATACCTAGGAGCCAAACGGCCAATTCTAGCCATTGGATCAGCAGATAGTGACCTCGCTAGAGCTGTTCATAAAACGGAATGTGGATTCTTCGCCGATTTTGAAGATGTTACAGGAACTAAGGCTTTTTTAATGGATGCCTATCAAAAATTCTTGGAAAACAAGCTTTACTCAACCCCAATCAATACCGAGCAATACGACTCGAAGAATTTAGCCAAAGAGTTTATTGATTTGCTTTGAACCAATCCAAGATTGATGTGTACTGAACTTTGTAAATTAGTAACATCATGAAAAAACTCATTCTACTCCTATTTCTTACTCCCCTTTTCACGCATGCTGAGGAAGAGTTAAAACGTATCGTCCAAATCTATCGTTCCGATACGAAAATCGATAAAACCTTGACGGCAGATGAAAGCAAGTATACTTTCAAATTCAACGGCTCCAATCAACATCCAATTCCAGTTTCTGTACAATACAGCATCGATGGGGAAAACGGAAAACAGCAGTTGAAAAACGGAAAAATCATCATAAAAACAACGCCTGGAAAGCACATTTTTCAGTTTTTCTACAGCGCCAATTATTACGAAGTATACAGCGATTCCTTGGAAATCAAGCCGAAACATCATGATACATATCAAGTTCGATTGGATTATTCCATGCAAATTGAAGTGACTGAAAAACCAGTGATTTACTTGTATCCAGAGAAGCCGACCGATGTACATATTGAAATGGATATTCACGGTGAAGATGCGTTTTACTATCCCGCATACACCGATTCTTGGAACTTAACTGCTGCACCAAATGGCGATTTAACGTTTGGCGATGATGTGTACAATTACCTCTTTTGGGAAGCTACGAATCGCACAATTCTCAGCCCGAAACAAACCGCTTCTGGATTTTTCATTGACGGCGAAAACGTTGTGTCTTTCCTCGAGGAGAAATTGACCTTAGCAGGGTTGAACAGCAAAGAACAAGCAGATTTCATAACGTATTGGGGACCACGCCTCGCTCAAAACCAACTCAACTTTATCCATTTTGAGTTCAATGAAAGTTGCAATGAGTACGCTGATATCAACATTACGCCGAAGCCTGACAATATTTATCGCATTTACATGATTTGGGGAGCTGTTACTGAAGAATTCAGGGTGAACGAACAAGAAATTGAACAATTCGATCGTGATGGTTTTTCCGTTTTAGAATGGGGAGGTAAAGAGTCACACATTCGCCAAAGTTTTATCAACCGAAATCAATAATTTAAGCGCATGAGAACATTATTATTTATCGCTTTCGCGAGTCTACTTGGCAATGTCCATGCAAGTGAGATCGAAGAACTGGTAATCGGTTGCGCACTTGCTTCTGATTCTGTGGATGCCCAACTCGAAGAGAATCAAGCGAAATACACCTTCAAATTCACAAGTATTGATGGTTCAAAAAGCAGAATGCTTTACAGTATCGATGGCATTGAAGACAAGGCCAAATTGGTGAACAATTCCTTTGAAATCGTAACCTCACCTGGCAAGCACATTTTTCAATTCTACTACTCACGAGATTTCATCGAAGTGTATACGGATTCCTTGCAGATAGAAAACAGACATCATTCTACGTATGAAGTCTACATGTTCAGAACCTTGGACATGCAAATTACGGTGGACAAACCCGTGATTTACCTTTATCCAGAAAAAGAAACTGAAGTTGAGTTGTCCTTAAATATTATAGGAAGTCCGCTTCTTCTCTATCCTGAATATGATGGTCAATGGCAGTTCGCAGCATCTCCTTCTGGAGATTTAACTTTTGGAGACAAAACCTACAATTATTTGTTTTGGGAAGCCACACAAAGTGGCACCTTCTCGGAAGAAGAACTAAAAACTGGATTCAACGTCAAAAAGGAAAACGCCGTAGCTTTTTTAGAGGAGAAATTGACTTTAGCTGGATTGAACAGTAAAGAGCAAGCAGATTTTATCACCTACTGGGGGCCTCGACTTGCAGCCAACGAACTCAACTTTATTCGGTTCGAATTTAACGAAGTGTGCAATCGATACGCGGAACTTGACATTACCCCGAAACCAGATCATGTTTACCGAATTTACATGACATGGATACCCATTGAATCTGAATTGAACGTCATTCCTCAAACTATAGAAACCATGAATCGCGAAGGGTTCTGCGTCCTTGAGTGGGGAGGCTCAGAAGTCAATCAAATTCCTCAAAACTCACTGATCTTAAACTAAATCAACATGCGTAGTCTGAGTATATTATTATTTCTTTTCATTGGATTTCAGTCTTGTGCAGAATCGGAGCGCGCAATATATGCTGAGTATAGCATAAACTCTGTGAAATCAAACACGCGCCTTTCTCAAGGGAAATCGAAAGTGGTGGTCAGAGTTCAAAACACCAATTTTTCGGAGGGAACGAAGATTCTTTATGGACACAAAGGCGCATCTTTTGAGACTAAATTGAACAGCAAAAACACGTTCAGTTTCGTCTTAAAGTCGAATGAATATGCCGTTCAATTTTTGCCTTCAGAGCTAGTTGGATATAAAGAAATCACAACGCAAGCAATCGATATTCAATCGCAGACAACAACGTATATCACCATTAACTTCAAGTATGCCATCAATGAACCATCTGTTGTAAAGAAACCTGTCATTTACCTTTATCCTGAGGAAAAAACGGATGTTTCAATTTCGATCAATCCAGTTGGAGAGTTGAGTTTTACGCATCCAGAATACAACGGAAAGTGGGAATGTACTGCAACACCTTCTGGTGAGATTGCAATCGGAGATGACACCTACAATTACTTGTTTTGGGAAGCTGATCAGTTCGTGGACAAAGAGAAATTGCGTGAAACATCTAGTATAGTTGTATTGAAAGATGATCTAGTCGGATTTTTAGAAGGGGCCTTAGATAAGTTCGGATTCAACTCAAAAGAAAAAATGGATTTCATTACGTTTTGGGCACCTCAAATGATCAAACACGAAGCAACCGAAATTCGATTTATTCTAAATGAGGAATGCAATCAATTCGCCGAGTTGGATATTTCCCCTCAACCGAATAATCTCCTTCGCTTTTACATTGTTTGGAATAAAACAGACTCAAGCAATGCGACTTCCACCTCAAATTTTAATATAATCAAGCCTAGTCGTGACGGATTTACTGTTGTAGAATGGGGTGGATTGGAAATTTCTCCTTCCTCGAATATCAGTTTGGTTGAATCAACGAAATAATCGCTCGATTATCTTGTCTTTCGAATGCATCTAAGTTTTATGAATTTTCATTAAATTTACTCTGCGCATAGCTAGCCTGCTTGCCAAAGTTAAACTATATGAAGGTACACCTGCTTTCTCTCCTTTCTGTTGTCCTTGTGCTTTCATTGAAGGCATACGAGACATCCGCACGTGAGGAAATTCAGGCAAATCGATCGGAAGCTTACCACCCTGCTTTGGCTTTTTTAGATGCTGAGGAATACCATTATTCTGAATCTGCCAGTTTGGATAGTCTCATCAATAAGTTGGGTCGATCAAATACCATTAAAGAACAGTACGTTGGCTTTTCTGGATTGACACCGAATGAGTATATCTTATTCGAAAAATTGAAATCTACTGCTTCTGAATACGAACTCAACAACTTGATGAAACATTACTCGCCAGTTGTTCGTGTTTACGCCTATCGCGCCTTGATCGCTAACGAAATGGAAGTTAATGCGAGCTACGAAAATTTCCTGTATGAGGATACTACATCCGTAGATTGGTTTTCAGGATGTATTTACAAAACCTCAACGGTTCAGCAGATTGTAGAATTGGGATTTGTTACAAGCGATTAACTCGCCTTCCAACCCGACTTCCAAGTTGCGAAAGAACCGATCACCAAAACAAATGCGATTACTGCACCGAATTGCTCACCGTCTCCTGCCGCCATGTGCGCTCCAAATGCGAGCAACATATTGAAAACCATTCCTGCGTAGGCCCACTCGGTCAACCACGTTTTGAATTTCGTCAAAATCATTAATACACCAAGAACCTTCATCACTGCCAGCGGATAAATGATCCATACAGGGAAACCAAGTGCTGCTACTTGAAGTGATACCTCGTCGTGATTAAAAACATACATACTGGCTGACATGAGCAATAGAGCTGAAAGTAAACCTGTAAAAATCCAATGTGTGATGCGTGCTGCTTTCATAGTTAGTTTAATTATTTACCATGGTAAATATAATTAAAATATCGAAACCAACTTAAGAAGTTACTTTTTGAAGCTAGTACTGAATTATTTTTTAGCCGTTCGTGGATTCGCGAACAACTTCACATCATCACCTGATACAACCTCATCACATAAAATCACGAGACGCTCGATGATGTTGCGCAATTCACGGATATTTCCTGACCAATCAGTTTTGGATAGAGCCATCAATGCGCTTTCGTCTAGTGTTTTTCTAGCGATTCCGTGTTCGGCACAAACCATTGTCATAAAGTGCTCGGCTAACATTGGAATATCATCACGACGATCATTCAACGCTGGAACGTGCATTAAAATTACGGCCAAACGGTGGTATAAATCCTCACGGAAATTCCCTTCTTCGATTTCTTCACGAAGGTTTTTATTTGTCGCAGCAACCACTCGCGCGTTCACCTTGATATCTTTTTCTCCACCAACACGTTGAATCACGTTTTCTTGCAAAGCACGCAGAACTTTTGCTTGCGCACTTGCAGACATGTCTCCAATCTCATCCAAGAAGAGTGTTCCTCCTGATGCCAATTCGAATTTTCCCTTCTTCTGCTTAACGGCTGATGTAAATGCACCTTTCTCGTGTCCGAACAATTCACTTTCAATCAGCTCAGCTGGAATGGCAGCACAGTTCACTTCGACAAATGGCATAGAACTGCGAGAACTTTGATCGTGCAATGAGCGAGCGACCAATTCTTTACCTGTTCCATTCTCACCCGTAACGAGTACACGAGCATCCGAAGGTGCCACTTTCTCAATCATCTCTTTGATTTGGATGATCTCAGGTGTTTCACCAATAATGGATGATCCTTTGAAACGCTTCACCGTCTTTTTCAAGACTTTCTTTTCCTCAATTAAAACAGTTTTGTCCTTCGCGTTTCGGATAGTCACCAAAATACGGTTCAAATCCAAGGGTTTCTCAATAAAATCAAAAGCTCCTTTTTTGATCGCTTGAACAGCTGTTTCAATGTTTCCATGACCACTGATCATGATTACCGGAGAGTCAACTTTCGCTTTTAACAGGCCATCAAGAACTTCCATTCCGTCTAACTCTGGCATTTTAATATCACAAAAAATGATGTCGTAATTATCGGCTTTCGCTTTGTCTAATCCTTCTCTTCCGTTTTCCGCTTCGTCCACTTCAAACTCTTCAAATTCAAGAATTTCTCTCAACGCTCTTCGGATTGCGCGCTCGTCATCGATAATTAAGATTTTACTCATGCTAATTGTGTTTTTACGAAGATAACAATGAATTTAAAATAAGCCGAATTGCTTACAGCAAAGCTTTTGATTTATACCAAACAACCCGCTAATTCCACATGATTCATCGACCAATGAAAAAGACAAACCCCTGACATAACTGCCAGAGGTTCGACTTATCTAACTACTTACTATTACTCTACTTATAGCGCGTTTAATGGGTCATTACTAAAGGTTTAAATGTCAATTTATGCATAATTCCAAGTGCACTGATGCTAAAACAATTTTGGTTGATCAACACATCCAAATCGATAACTCGTCGCTCTAAATCGTTGAATCCTCTTTGGGTTGGCGCACCTGCCGGACGTCCCGCTGGATCAATAACTGTCATGATGTTGTTTGCTAAACCATCTGCATCAACTGCGCCTCCTCGTCCTGGAGTACCTGTCAAGAATCCAGATAAACCTGCTGCTGTTCCAAATGGCGCTGGGTCGATGTGGGTGAAAAAGGTTTGTGTTTCTCCTCCGTGACAACCACTACAGGTATTTAATGACAAAATGTGTCGGGCATCATCACTATTGATTAAGAATGGCGCTGCTGTTCGTCCATCCCAATGATGTGGCGTGTTTCCTGGCACGTTTACCGGTCCTGTTGGTGGAAATTGGGTATGCGAAGTTCCTCCTCTGAAGTCCGCACCAGAGAATGTTAACGGAATTTCGTAATTGTTCGCAAGGATGTCTGGTTCATTTGCATTGGCATAATTCGCCAACAACTGCGTTTGAGGGTTTGCATTTTTGGTATTGTATTTTCGAGCTGGTTCCATTTTCACATCAACTATCTCCAATTTTCCAGATCCAGTTAAGTTGAACTCACGCAATTCCCAAGGCGTACCAATTTCAAACTCATTTGTTCGAACCTGGTTGATCGAATTTTGGTTTGGCTTCGATGTATTCGTTCCTGATAAGGTGAATTGATTCGTAATCGCTTCCAACTGTCCATTAAATGCTGGACTTCCGAGTGCCAAGGCTGGATCACTCAAGTTCGCCCATTCTAATCCGAAAGCTTTTACCGATGGACATGTTTTCTTGTTGATTCCGTATTCGAAAATAACATTGAACTCCAATGGGTCGCAATTCGTAGTCAAGAGACAGTAAACTAGACGTCCCTCACCGGCGTCGCTAAATCCATATCCCGAGTTTCCGCGAAGATCCAATCGATTTACAATTGCCGTTAACTTAAATGGAATGCGCTCCAATAATAGCGGACCAATTGGGTTTCCTGCGGCCGAATTAGCTTGGTCACTTAGTGCTTGCCAATCGGCAATAATGCCATTTACACCTCTCGGTGGCACATTGTCACCGTTGACCGTATTCAGAACGCTCCATGTTTGGAGCCAATCCAGAATGAAGTTAATTGTGTTGGCATCATTCGCGATTGCACCTGGACTTGGTGAAGCCATTTGTCGCATCAACTCTCCGAAAGTCCAAACACCATTTGGATTTCCAGCCGTCGCTGCATTCATATCACATGGTCTGAATGTTCTTGTAGGATCTTCAACAACTCCGACATCCGTAATCATTAAAGACTTATCTGCTAAGATCGGGAAGCTTATCGCAGATGAAGAACCTCCTCCTTTTGGAAATGGAAAAATGAAAGCCGGAATTCTCAACTTTTTTCGTGTCTTTAAATCTTTAGGACTAAAATTCTTCAATCCCTTTTGGTCTGCTTCAACTATACTTCGTGCATTGAAACTTGGACCGCGTCCGGATAGCTTTTGCTCTTTCGCTATGTCTAACTCCTTTATGAGTTCGTCAATATCTTCTTTTAAATGAACCGAGAACACGCCATCTCCTTTTTTGGCATCCGCTCCTTTTCCATCATCTCGCAGGACAACTTTTTCCTTTCCAAATTCAAGGGCCAAAAACTCCTCTTCAATTCTTTTGACATCGTCATCATTGAAGGAAGCGGTCAGTTTAATGTTCTCTCCATTCGCTAATGGCTTTTCTAATAATTCAATATTAATCTCTTCAGCAAGGGGTGATTTCTGCTGGAACTCCTTTCGAACGTCGATAGTCGCAAATAGCTTCGCGTCTTCTTCGTTCGTTGCATTATCTGTTGTGTTTTCACATGATGCCAATAGCAGACAACACGAGACAGAAAAAATAAGTGCTTTTTTCATTGTGAATAATTTTGGTTAGTGATTAATTATGAGACAAATATACTGACCGACCGCTGTGCATTTTCAGCATTTAGCTTTCGGAAATCACTCTAAATCAAGGAGTAAAAACCATCGTATGCCAGACAATAAACTGAAATTAGCGCTGCATTTCAGTTCGAAATCAGAACAAAACAAACTTTTAAACGCGACAAACCCCTAGCAAAATATTGCGAGGGGTTTGTCTTTCTACTTACTACTACTCTACTTATAGCGCGTTTAATATTTTATATCTCGGATCATTTCTAGAATCAGTCTTCTCGTTTGAGAGCTAACGACGTAGTAGAAATGATGTCGTGTTTTTCGTAATTGACTTGATACAAATATAAATACAGAAGTGTGTATATTTTCAGCATTTTGCGTGCGGAAAACACTCTAAATGAGCGAGTAGAAACTGTTAAAAGACTTTGCTGAAATCGGAAATCACTCGTACAAAACGCCTTCTTTTAACGAATATGGAGACAAAATAACACGCGACGCCTTGATTCTATTTAGCGCCCAAAGTACTTGCAGAGCGGCAATTGGGAGCATCGTTTTTCGAATCTGCGTGATCCAAACATGTTTGTTTCGTTCGGTTTGGTTCGATTGGACGGACCAGTTTAAAATCCGCCTTAACTCGCTCATAGGCAATTCGGTCACTTCGCGGTTCACTTCCCATTTCTTTTCGAAAATCATTTCGTAAAAGGTCTCAAAACTGCCCGAAGCACCAATTAATGTTTCTGCTTCAATACAATCCATTGCTTTGTCCTCGCATTGATCGAAATAAGAAAAGATGGCATTCTGAAGTTCGGTTGAATAGGTTTCTGGGAAATCGAATTGCTGATAAACACGAGATACGCCGATATCCAAACTGTGCATCTGCATAATCCCGTTTGCGTTTGCATGAATGAACTCAGAACTTCCTCCACCAATATCCATGATAACAGCAGGAGAGGCAAAATCGTGATTCAATTTCACGCCTTGATAAATGAAATTCGCCTCTTCTTGTCCTGAAATGATGCTCACATCAACATCGAATACATCTTTCACCTTGGCTGTAAACGCGCACGCATTTTCCGCTCCACGCAGGGCAGACGTTCCAAACGCTCTAATATTCTCGCGATCTATTTCGAAGGCGTCACAGGTTTTCGTGAATTTCTGCAATGCGAGCATTGCCCTAGCCATAGCATCGTCTGCAATCCGATTATCATTGATTCCTCCCATTCCGAGAAGAACGGGTTCTTTGGTAGAATAAATGCTCTTGAATGAACGCTCGTCGACATCTGCCACTAGCAGATTGAAGGTATTCGTACCCATGTCGATAATCGCTTTTCTCATTTTACAGCATTTTCATCTCTGATTAACTACTCTTCATCCACTTAAAGATATGCTTTAATCGCACACGATGTCCAAATTGAAGGATTCCATTTCGATAGAGTCGAGATGCGATTGCCAAGACAACAAAGGCTGAAATGATCAGGATAATCAGTGCTAAATATATCTCGTACATGTGGCCAGGTTCGTATCCTTGATATAATTTCACCATCACCACAACGGGGGACGTGAACGGAATATAATGCAACAGCGTTGCCATTCCAGTATCGGGATAATTCATGGTGTAGTATCCAGCGTAAAGTGAAAGACAGAGCACAATCACAATCGGGATTACAAACTGTTGTCCGTCACTTTCTGATCCCATTGTAGCACCAATTGCGGCGAAAATCGCTCCGTAGAAGAAATAACCTGCAACGAAAAAGAGGAAAAAGAAGATGAGTGTATTGGTAAATTGAATTCTATCATAGACGAGATTTACAAATTCATTGTACTCGCGTGCCGCATAGAACTGCTCTTGATAGGATGTATCGTTTGCATCGAGAATCATTTGCTTGACATTCATATTGGCAGCATCTAAAACATCAGGGAATAGGTGCTCACGCATGAGGTATAATCCTGTGCCGATAATCAAAATCCAAATGAAAAACTGAACGAATGCCGCAAAACCAATTCCGAAAATCTTCCCCATCATCAATTGATTCGGAGAAACGGAGGCCAGCAGTACTTCCACAATTCGGTTGCTCTTTTCTCTCGAAACGCTTCGCAAAATGGTCATTCCAAACAGGAAAATAAAGAGGAAAATGAGTGCTCCAAAGAAGAATCCAGCCCAGCCAGTCATGTCGTTCGCTTCGCCATCAGGGTCATTTATGTCGCTGAAGGTAACACCAATGGGCTGCTTAATCGACCTGAATTTCGTCAATGTCATATCCGTGAAACGTTCAACCAAGACTTCTTCCAAACGGCGCTCGTAATGATACTGCACACGCGTCTGCATCCTCGTTGATGGTTTGTTTCGATAGAATAAGAAGCCTGTTTTATTCGTCAATACTTTCTCGTTAACTTCGAGCATCGCATCAAACTTCTGGTATTTCTTGGCATCTTTAAATTCATCCAATTCGATTACGCCATCGGCAAAGAAATAAGTGACTGATTTATCCTCACCAGCCATGATCTTGTTTTCGAAAAGTCCTCCGTGATCAGCAATTAGCACATTCCAATGCTGCTTCGTTTGTCCTCCCAGCGCGAAAAGCGCGTAAACTAAACCGAGTACTAGCAAAGGTCCAAGGACAGAAAACAAGATAAATGAGCGCGCCCCAATTCGTTCTTTGAACTCACGCATGGCTATCAACAGTGTATTTTTCATGCTTCGCTCGTTTTTTCAGGTTGAACTAAATCAATGAATACATCTTGCATTGATGGGAGTGTTTCCCAAGCCGCTTCAATTTTCACTTGTCCGATCAATACGGATAACAAATCATCGAAAGTACTTTCTCCCCGCATGGCCAATAGAACTTCATAGCGATCGTCGCCAAGTTCTTTCTTATCAACCAATTCAAAACCAGTCCAAAGTGCATTCACAAAGCTGATCATGTTTCCTCTGAATCGAACCGAATAATGACCAGACTTACGCTCTTCGCGCAATTCAGAAATAGAACCTTCGGCCACTTTTTGAGCATCGTTGATGAGAACGGCGCGATCACAAATCTCTTCCACACTTTTCATGTTGTGCGTCGAAAGCATGATCGTCTTCCCCTTCGATTTCATGATGATCAATTCTTTCTTGATCAATTCAACGTTCACAGGATCAAATCCGCTGAAAGGTTCATCGAGAATAAGCAACTTAGGCTCATGAAGCACCGTGCATATGAACTGTACTTTCTGCGCCATCCCTTTTGATAGTTCCTCGATTCGTTTCTTTCTCCAAGGGTCAATATCAAAACGATCGAACCAATAAGCAATTTTCGTCTGTGCATCAAGTTTAGACATTCCTCGGAGTCGAGCTAGAAACATTGCGTGTTTCTCGACCGTCATATTGCGGTACAAACCTCTCTCTTCGGGTAAATATCCGATGTGAAATAGATCTCGATCGACCATTAGGTCCCCGTCAAAGCGAACGGAACCAGAATCAGGCGCTACAATCCGATTAATAATTCGAATCAAGGTAGTTTTACCCGCACCGTTCGGCCCCATTATTCCAAGAATCTCTCCTTTTTGAACCGACAGGGAGACATTATCCAGCGCCGTTTTCTTAAAAAATGACTTACTGATGTTTCGTATTTCGAGAATCGTATTCATGAGTTGTGAAGATAGTTAAATTCGATTATCCCAATCGTTTCGCTTTAGATTTTCTGAATGCTTTCAGGAACAAAACGGAAAACGCATCATTCGTTACTCTCCGAACTCGAAGCGAATGGTGGCGTTGGGTGTGAACCGGAGGTAGTAACGATCAATAGTTAGGGTTTCCACATCCTGATTTCCCAAGTCGTCTTCGGTTACTTCCAAACGATATGTGCGACTCAAGTAGTTCGACTGATCATACACGTTCAGCAAGGAAATTCCGAATTTCAATTTCCAAGGGTTACGACTTTCACTCTTCTTCAGCGTGTAAAAGATGGATAAATCCAAACGGTGATAAATTGGAAGTTTCGCTCCGTTTCGCGGACCATAGTCAAAAATGAAATCGTCCTCGAGGTCTCCTCCAATAACACCCTCTGGATTTTCCTTCAGTCCTAAAAGGCGAGTATATGGTTTTCCAGAAGCGATTTTAAACGTCAGGGCTCCCTCCCAATTTCTCCAATTCAGAGAGGTAATTGCCTTCACTACATGCGGCTGATTGAACGGCGCAGCAAAAGTACCTAAGCTATCTTCTTCAAAGGAATAGAGCACATCACTCAGCGTGTAGGAAACCCATGCTCTCCATCCTTTCCATCTTTTCTTGACCAAGAAATCGATTCCTTTTACGCCCGCCACACCTCGATCAAAACCGGAAGACATGGATTTATCATCTGCGAAATTCGAGATTCCCTGAATATCCTTGAGGTATCCGTCAACCTCGACATGCCACCCTTTCAGACGAAGTAAGAAACCTGCATTGACACTGGAACTTCTAACTACCGGGACACCATCGAAATCAGAGAGTACCCAAATTCGATTGGACAAACCGAGTTGCGCTTGTTCGAGATCTTCCACCTGACTGATGAACTGATGCTGAATCGCTCCTCCTGCTTTGAACGTAACCTTTCTGTTTAAGATGTACTGAAAATAGATGCGCGGATCAACATAGACCTCGTTTACTCTTGAAAGATGTGACAATCGAGCCCCAGCTCTAGCCATCCATTTATTGTTTTTCCATTCGTACATTCCGTGAAGAACATTCACCAAAAGTTGTGTCGTATCAGATTCTGCAAATAAATCGACGGAATCTTCAGATTCAACAATTCCGTAATCCACCTCGTAAACATCTCCTTGATAACCGATGTGCAAGGAATTTTTCTCGTTCAACAACACACGGTTACTCCAACGCCAGCCGATTGTATTGATTCGATTCGATTTAGACACTCCACTTTGAAAAGTCTCACCTTCATCTTTCTCTTCGAACTGATCCTGATACACATAGGTGTAATCACTAATTGTGATATTCAGCTTAGACGTCCATCGTGTATTCCATTTTTGAGTCCAGTCTACCGACGCTCCAAAATTTCTCGTTTGAAAGAAGTTTCTCGAAGAACTTGAATCTAGAGGCTGCATCGTTTCATAGAACAACTCATTGTTGGTGTACATCAGGCTTGTTGAAATCGACGACTTTTTTGTTGGTTCAAATCTCACCTTTGCATTGACATCAGTGAAATAAAACGAATTCTGCGTTTCTTCTTCGAGCACCAGAGAATCCTCAAACGACTCATCGTACACTTCTCCGCTTTGGCGAAACTGCGTTTCTTGATAAATTCGATTCGCGTACTTTTTGTAAGTTGGAGTTTGAATAGTAGCGACAAATGAACGTCTCCCAGAAACCATGATTCCCAATTTCTTTCCAATGGGCATTTTGATGTAGGCGTCTGCTGAAATCAAATTGACTCCGCCTCCTGCTTCGATGCTCGAAGGAATTTTAGGCAGAGAGAACATTTCAATCAATCCAGAAGCTCTTCCACCGTAATACGGATCATACACCCCACGGTATACTCGAGATTCGTCCACAATATATGGATTGATCGATGAAAGCATTCCGTTAAAATGACCCGAGTGATACAGGGTTATTCCCTCCCAAAGCAACAAATTTTGATCGGAAGTTCCACCGCGAATTTGCATTTCTGAAACGGTTCCATTTGCCGAGTTTATCCCTGGGACATTTTGAAGGTTGATGAACACATCTGGATCGACAGTTCCCGACGTTACTCCTAATCGACTGGGGCGAATATCCAATCTTGAAATATCTTTGGAAACCGTCATTCCCTCTGCTAGGTACTCCACCACCACTTCAGGAAAGTCTTTCACATCTACTTTCAATGCGACTTTCAGTCCCTTGTTCCTGCGAAATTCATCTGAATCAACGATCACCTTGGAGTAACCCAAAGCGGAAATCTCAAATTGTCCTTTTTTTGATGTCGTCGTGAACAAAAACTTTCCATCCTCGTCGGAATACGCCCCAAGATTGGTCCCTGCTATTTTGATCTTAGCGAATGGAATTGCTGATTCGTTTTCTTCGTCGTAAATCCACCCTTGATAGGTATATTCTTTCTTTTTGGCAGGTTTCTTTGCTACAGGAGCTTTCCCTGGGAATACCGCCACGTAGGTATCACTTGAAATTGTGAAGTCCAGACCTGTTCCATCTAACAAAAGGTTGAGGGCTTCTTTTGGCGAAGCATTCTTGATTTTGGCTGTCACTCTGCGCTTTCCAATGAGTTTAACGTCATAACCAATTCGGAGTCCGTATTTCTTCTCAAGGATGCGAAAGGCCTTTACGAGACGTACATTGGACATCTCTTCGGAAATTTGTGTCTGACAAAATCCAAAAGACATTCCAACTACAAGAAGCATTAATAAGGTAATTCCCTTCAACATATTACTTGATAACGATCAATGAATCTCCAATGATTTCATAGGAAATTTGCATTGGCAAGAAGACCATTTTTGACGCATCTTCCAAATTTTCGTGCACAAAAGCACCAGAATACAATCGATTTGAATAATCTTGGTTACGTTGAACATCAATTCCGTACTGATTTTCCAATTCAATGAATACGTTTTCAAGCGAGGCCTCGTAGAAGCTACTTTCCCCTGTAAACCAAGTTGGTTCATCTTCCAATTCAGGGGTCCAACTAGTGACGAGTTTACCGTTGACAATTTTTGCGCTTTCACCCACCGTGAGGATAACCGATTGTGATTTTGTATCCGTCACTTTGACTTTCCCTTCATAGCAGGAAATTTCCATCGTGCCATTTCGCTCGCGGATATTGAATTCTGTTCCAAGCACTGAAATAGTCCCTGAGCTCGTTTTTACGCTGAATGGTCTCCCTTTTGTAACATCGAAATATGCTTCACCTTTCAATTCTACGACTCGCTCATCTTCCCAATTAGTAGACCTATCATACTCAATGGTAGAAGCGACATTTAAATTGACTTTGGATTTGCTCGGAAGGACGATTTCTTTCGTTTCTGCATCCGTCGAAACTCTCAAAACAGCATCTTGTGCAGGAATGCCCCAATCCACAAAGAAGAGTGAACCAATTCCTATTAACACAATGAAGGTCGCAGCGATTCCCACCCAACGATAGTTCCGCATCTTAACAACAGGAGCTTGAGCACGTCGTTTGTTCACTTGAATTTTGTCGAATAGCGCTTGATCATCAAATGAAGGGGTGGACAATTTCGAACTGAATTCGGCAATATGGCGATACGTTTCAAATGAATCCGAAGATTCAAATGAAGCCAATTCTTCGGGAGTCATCTCACCCGAAAGCCAGCGGCCCAATAATTCATCGTCAATATGTCCTTCTTCTTTCATTTACTGTTTTCTACCTCTTAAACAGGTGAGTTTCAAAATACCCTACCCCTATTTCAATTCTTTTATTTTACTTCTCAAAATCTTTAATGCCTTACCCATTCTTTTTTCAACAGCCTTCACACTGATTCCAAGCTCTTCTGCAATTTCGGCGTATTTCTTCTTATCAATTCGATTCATTAAGAATACTTCTCTCTGTGTTGGCACCAATTCAGCAATCGCATTTTGCAAGCGTTCCTTGAATTCATCTTCCTCCATTTTGAATTCGGGAGTTTCGATGTTGGTTTTTTCTGCTACACCAGATTCAGCATACTTCATTCTCACCTTCATATGCGCAATGTCGTTCTTGAACGCATTTGATGCAAGTGTATACAAATAGCTTTTCGCTTTGGATGGAATTACTTTGGCGCAGTTCTCCCACAATTTGATGAAGGATTCTTGAACAATGTCTTCAGCTTGCCCTGCTTCACTGCCTCGATAAATCAAGAAATTGCGCAATTGCTCCCCGTATTGGGTAAACACCCGTTGAAAAACAGGCTCTGCACATACATCCTTTTCATTTTCGATCATCAGAGAATTTGTGTAAATGTAGGAAACTTAATTTTTTTTCAACGAGGGGGTAGGGTCATTTAATCGTGGGCTGTTTTAGAAACATAACGAACTAAATCCCCAATACTATGAAAATTCAATTTGGAGTACACTCATTAATAGCCACATTGATCATTGGAAGCATCACCGCGATTGCTTTAAAAATGAAGTTTGGTTTTTTCAATCAAGATCAATCGGAACGTGAAGTTCATTATTCCGTTCAGTATGATTTTGAACTACTGGCAAATTCGGATAAGGAACAAACTGTAAAAGCATTTATTCCGGTTTCAGATTCACGACAAACGATCAAACCGATCCAGTTTTCAAAAGCGAAAATTTCTCAACACAATCAAACGAATCAAAGAGCAACTTGGGATGTTGACACAGCGACTGGTAAACAGAACATCAACTACGAATTTGACGTTACTGGGCGATCACAGCGTTATACTATCGATCCTGAGATTAAGCTGTCGGCAGTGGAAAACTCGTACTCAGAATTCACCCAAGAAACAGAATTCATCGAGTCGAATGATTCTGAGATTTTGGAATTAATGACAAAACTCAAAAATGAACAGGCACAGGTTTTACCCATAATTACTTCTTTTTTCGAGTATGTTCAAGGAATTCCTGCAGAAGAAATCAAGGAGTTGATGACTGCCAAAGAAGCCTTGGTTCGAAATGCAGCATCATGCAATGGAAAAAGCCGATTGTTCGTTGCACTCTGCAGAAGTTCAAATATTCCTGCTCGTGTTGTTGGCGGGTTGATTTTGAATCCGGATCGTAAAAAGACCTCTCATTTGTGGGCAGAAGTTCAGATCAATAATGTATGGATTCCATTTGATGCACTCAACAATTACTTCGCGTTTATTCCATCGAACTATCTCACGATTTACAAGGGAGACGAATACTTGGTAACTCATTCATCAGACATGGCATTTGATTACTTCTATACGATCGCGGAGAATGGAACCAATCAAAGTTTTTTGGAGAGCTTCAACATGTGGCATATTTCCAAGCAAACTGGCCTCTCAGAACGTTTGCTATTGATCATGCTTTTACTTCCAATTGGAGCGCTAATTGTGGCCATATTTAGAAATGTGATCGGTTTGAAAACCTTCGGTGTATTCCTGCCTGTGTTGATTGCCATTTCATTCATGACAACAGGTGTAACACTGGGAATCATTTCTTTCCTTCTGATGGTTGGATTGATCAGTCTTCTACATATTCCGCTCGCTAAATGGGGAATACTGCATGTCCCGAAATTAGTAGTGATGCTGATAGCGATGATTTTTGCAATGATCGTGATTCTTTACCTCGGAGTTGAGTTGAATGTTGAAACGGTTGGAACACTCACATTCTTTCCAGTGGTAATCATGACGATTACTGCGGAGAAATACGCCAGATATGTTGTTGAAGAAGGATTCAAAACGGCCTCACGAGTTATGACTCAAACGCTCTTTGTGACTTTGTTTTCCTATTTCATTCTTGCGTCACCATCGGTGCACATTTACTTGATGAACTATCCAGAATTGTTGTTGCTCTTTGCAGCAATCTCCATACTACTTGGGAAATGGATTGGATTACGAATTTCAGAATACCGTCGATTTGGATGGATGATTAGCTAACTAAAACTTAAAAACTATGTTTAAAAAACTCAAATCAATACAGAAGGAATTTCTCGGATTGAACGAGCGTAATGTGAAATACATTTACCCATCGAACAAACGCAAGGACTATAAGTTAGCAGACGATAAAGTCCTCGCGAAACAAATCATGGAGGAACACAACATTGCGTGTGCGAAGACCTACGCCGTGATCGAAAACATCGGTGAAATTCCAGCCGTTTGGAATGACATGAATCAATATAGGTCTCTTGCCGTCAAACCAGCAAACGGCAGCGGTGGCGGCGGGATCCTCATTTTGAGTAAGAGCGAAGATGGAACCTGGATGAAAGGCAAAGAATCCTTCACAAATGAACAGATTCACTTGTACCTCGCCAATATCATCATGGGTGTTTACTCACTCGGGTCGAATGATCGAGTACTTATCGAGGAATGTATAATTCCTCACTCATTTTTTCAATCGATCTACGATGATGGTGTGCCGGATTTCAGGGTGATTGTTTACAAGCACCAAATCGCATTGGGAATGCTCCGTGTTCCAACAGATGCTTCTGACGGAAAAGCAAATTTGCATCAAGGTGGACTGGGAATTGGCGTTGATTTATCAACAGGGCAAATGACAGATGCCTTTGACGGAAACTCATATTACGACGTTCATCCTGACACCCTTAAACAGATCAAAGGAATTCAACTCCCGTATTGGGATGAGATTATTGAACTCTCTTTGAAAACGGCAGAGGTCTTTCCGCTAAAATACCTCGGAGTAGACATCGTCATCGATCAAAACAAAGGACCGCTCATAATGGAAGTGAATGTTCGACCGGGATTAGGCATTCAAATGGTTAACCGAAAAGGCCTGTCTCCAATCTTAAAAGCAATTGATAACACTATAAAACAAGCATCATGAAATTTCAAAAGCCATCATACCCGTACATCGTCTTATTGGCCATCCTTTTCACATTGGCTGCGGTTCGAACACCGAATAGAGGAACAAATGAAATAACTGTCGCACCCGCCGATCGCACAATCGCTACGGACGCAGCTGCTTCACATACACTAATTTCTGTTTACACAAACGAAGAACTATGATCCGATCAAGCCTAATA
>JAQXBM010000004.1 GCA_029252405.1 Crocinitomicaceae bacterium | reverse complement strand
ACTTAAATCCGTCTCTTCCCAATCAACACCATTAGATAACATCCATGTTAGTGAATGCCGTCGCTCATGAATAACTCCACCACTTCTCATTGGATCAAAACCTTCGGGGACTGTCTTACCTCCCATTTGCGCGCTGCGAGAAGCATTGTGCAAACAGTAGAATAAATCCTCTTTAGCGATAACTTCTGATTCTGATCTAGCTTTATGTTTCGCTGACCAATCACTGACCAACTCGTCCAAAGGACAACTATATTTCATTAGAATTTGCTGCATCAATTCTCCTGACATCATCGTTCCAGTAATTTCAGGCTCAGTAAATCCAAAGAACCAAGCAAGTGACCAAGCATTCTCAAACTTCCATCCGATAGAATTCCTCAATCCTTCATCATTACGATCAGCACTAAGAATTTTTGTTTCATCCTCAGTCATGAAATCTCTCAACATATTTTTATCCACGAACTCAATAATTTTGGAATCGGGTAAGTTCTCCTTTGGAACCATTAACCAAAGAACTAGAGCCTTAATTACATTTAGTCTTGAAGCTATTTCAATAGAGGGGCGTATGTTTCGGTCCCATCCTGTTGGAAGAGAGTTAGCAACTTTGAAACCTGCATTCGTACAAATCACGAGGTTTTCTTTGCGAAATTCTGGAAGATCATGAGTCTCTTCGGACTCTTCGTCAGCAATATTATATCCATATTTTGAGTCAATCTCAAAGAGAAGTTCTTTTACTTCTGAATTACCGTGAACATCCAACACTAAGTTCAATCGTTCGTCAAGAAAGTGCTGGCTTTCCGATTTCGAAATGATGGTTCTGGGCTGAACAAATAGAATTGCCTTGAACTCTGAAGCAATTAGTTTTAGGAGCTTGTCTAAGTTCTTGCTTGAACCATTTTCCTGAATTATCGAAAATTCCGAGTTCAAAGTCTGAATTTTATTTAAGAGTTGCGACTTTACTTTTTGATTGAGCGCGGGTAAATTAGACACAAATCCAGATAAGCCCAAGAGATTTGGTGTTAATGGGCATTCGTCATTTGCAACTAATAGATGGGATGGCAATAGCCTTTGTCTGTATGAAACCTTCAGTTTACTCGCTCCTTTAAGAAATCCGCCAGTGATATGGATTTCTGCAACGTCCAGATTATCAACTTTAGAGAAAGTGATTTCTGACTTGGAGTAAAAGGTTTTGATTAGTTCGATGATTTTATCGAAACCCGTGTTGTGGGAATAAAAGGTACAAATCATTTAGAAAGAATTTATTTTGAACTGTCCAGATACGTGACCCAAAACCCGCCGATTTCGTTTATATGAAATCGACGAGTTAGTCACTTTATCAGTTTGACTTCTATTTCTTCACAAGAACATAAGCTTCAACAACCGTAGTCGTGTCTCCATTATCAACAGTCGTTTCGGATCGGTTTAGGTTAACCTTATCCTTTTCCCATACCATATCGAAAACGGTAGGAGTACCACCATCAACAGTCAGTGTAAATTGATCCAACGTATGCGAGTACGTAAACGGATCCGTTGTAGTGCCGAAAATGTTTAATTCCAACTCTCCCGTTCCATCCTTTTCGAATGTAAACGTTCCTGCATCCTCTAAATTCAACGAAATGTTACTGGAAGATGTTGTCGTTGTATTGTCCAATTGTGCAATGTTCCACTCTCCGCCACCTTTGTGAAGGTTTCTCTCAATTTTCTTTTCTTTACTGCAACTTGTTAATGCTACTGCTCCTAAAAAAAGAGCCATGGTTACTAATGATTTAATTTTCATTTGTTTTTGATATTATTTGGTTTTCCTACTCTTATGGATTTTCGGTTACTCCCCGTTTATGGTTTCTGGACTCCAATTCTTTGTTTTTTGGTATTATCTTAGCAATCTTCAACCGCTAAATAGACTTCCCTAAATTCATTCTTGATATAGTTTAGTACTCCAATACATTCAGAAATAACCAATAAATCTTGTGTTAAGCGCGGTAATTGATTCTCTTTTCCATTCGCAACACTATCTTTTAATATTGGATACAATACGTTATTTCTTAACCTCTCTAACGCTCCAATTAGCTTAAAAATGGAAACAACATTTGGTTTGAATTCTTCTCCTCCTTCTTGCACCGAAATACTTTCCTTACCATAGGTTGATCTGAGAATATCAATATCCTCAGGAATTACCCTATCCGCATAGTCTAGGTAGTGATTCTGTTCCCAATCGACCAACATCATTGCGAAGTCATAACATCTAACGGAACTTGTAAATTTGGAGTTGTTTTCTTGACCGTCTTGAATCGGTACAATTTCTATATAAGTTGACATTTTCTTTTGATTTAAGAGTTTGTTAATCCTTGTTTATTCATCCATTCCGCGCTCCTCCAGAGTATCCCTTCTTTAGCTAGTTGCAACTCTAGGCTTGGCTCTTCGAAAACAACTGCGAAATCGTAAAAGTTCCCTTCAACTTCAAAAAGTTTTCTGGATTCATTTGGAAAGTCTGTTTTGATAATTTGATTGAAGTATTCCAATAAATCCTGATGGAAATAACCAGTTCCTTCAAACTCAACTGTATGGTCTCGTTCATTAATTCCTAAAATCAGTTTGAAATTTCTACCTTCTTTATTCACTCCAGTAAAGCTTTTTAGGTTAAGAAGCCCGTTTGTAAGTTCGAAGATGTTTTTAATGACGCCTTCGTATGCAGTCACACCAGCACAAACACAGTCAGGTACATCACTGTAGACTGCATTAAAAAAATTGTTGAATTCGTCGATGTCCATGATTTTCTATTTAGCTTTACTACTTCTTGCTATGCAACTTTCCATTTTACACTCTGACCGATCTTCAGGAACTTATCTCTTGTTGATGTTTGGTAGCTTGAAGCTTCTCGAAGAATGAAATTCATGCGTATCAAATTACTAGGCACTTCGCCGTAAGTATAAAAGTAATACTGGGTTTCATGATCAACTTTAAACGCCTGAAAGACAAAATTGTCCCCTATCACCATTTCATTAATGGGTTCATAGCCTCCTTCGGTTACAAATTTTTCAAACATTGGCTTAGACTCATTTATTAAATCGTTTATTGAAAATTTGTCTGATTCAGATCGGGACTTACCGAAATTGGTCGCAGAAAACTGGATTGAGTCAGATTGGTTTTTCATCCTAAAGCGATCACTTGGAAATACTTCCCAATCAGACGGCACATCGAGTAGATAAAGTCCATCTACTAAGATCATTTTCCATTCATTATCTTTCGCCACAAAGGAAGCATCAGCCTTATATTCAGATGGTTTCGTTTCCTGCTTTGTTCTCTTAAATTTATCAAATATTCCCATGATACATATTTAACTTTTGTGTTTTATCTATTGAAGTAATTATGACTAAACCTTATATGTCTAGGGGATCCCAACCTATACCTATATATTCGTAATATGGCAACACCGCATCAAAAGAGTGTTCGTGCATATCACTTTCTATTCCGACAACTTTAATTTTTTTTCCTCCCTCAATTGCGGAAAATTCGTAGTAGTTATTACCACCTATAAATGCTCTTTGAATTACACTAATCTCAGAAAGCCCACTTTTGAGAAGTTGTTGGATAACTTCGTTTTCATTTGTACCTTCAAGGGATTTATCATAACTACTCGAATTTTTCGTGAAGAATGCGATGAACCATCCCGTATACCGCACATACATCTCTTCAAAGGAT
>JAQXBM010000083.1 GCA_029252405.1 Crocinitomicaceae bacterium | reverse complement strand
GCCATTAGTAGTCGACTAAATTTCAAGTGAAAATAGCATGACTTGATATTAAAGAGTGCTTAGATCGGTTCTTTTCCGCTCGTTTTTTGATGGAAATAGCAGTTGTGCAACGGTTACTGTTGTTATATGCTTTGATCTACCTTCTAGGAATATAGCACTTATTACCATTTGAATTAATGGTATAGCGTCCGCCACGTGGTCCGATATATACTATCGGCGCATGTTTTTTAAGCGTCTTAGCTTGTTCCAATTCATTACAAAGAGTCCGATAATCAGGGTCTAGATTTGCACCCAATTCAACGCCTTTTACAAAGACCCTGCACACTTCACCCAATTGCTTAGTGTTAATCTTAAAACACCTTCCGGTCATTGCCGTACACCACTTTTGAGAGGTAGATCCATTATTTTTATTGTACTCATCATAATTCTTAAGCATCATTTTCCCCAATAGAATCCGTAAATCTCCATTATTTGGGTCTGAGAGTACAGCCTTTTTTAGTGCTTTAACAGCATTGCTGTATTCTCTAAACACAACCAATAGCTTGGCATGGTAATCCAGGAACTGAGGGTTTTTAGGGTCCAACTCCAACGCTTTTTTGATCCCCTCCAAAGACTTATCTCTTTTGTCTTGGTCATAGGTAGCAGTTAACGCCCCACCTTCAGCCTCATAAAGCCAGAGTTTTGATTGAAAGTAATATGCATACGGATTGTCTTTGATAGATGCCGTGTAATCGTCTACCAATTTGCGTGTTTCATCTGCACTAAGATCAAAACTGTACTGATAAAGAATTTGTGCCTTGAATAGCTTTAACTCCGGATCATTGGGGTCCAGCTCAGTGGCTTTGTTGATATCATCCATAGCACGTTTTCCTTCGCCCAATAATAGGAATTCAACTGAACGATCGAAGTAATTACTTGCGTTAGTTGGATCAGCGTTAATCTTATCTGTAGCCTCTTTTAAACTAGGATATTTCTCAACGATTACTGATATATCTTGATCTTGCATGCAACGGCAACTAAAATAATTTTGCGCTCCCAATTTATCACGCACAATTCCAGTAAAGTCTTTACCCACCATTCTGATCATAGCGTTTACTTCGTCTGATTTCGTGCTAGTCCAGAAGTATCCGTTTTGCCCTGCTGATGCATCAGAGTAACTACTAAAGGATTTAGAAACAGATCCAGCCAGATGCGCGAAGAACATTAATCTTTCTGATCCAATTAATTCATTCCCAGGTAGGGTATCTATTCCTTCTCTTGAAATGGCTCCCTCAACATTTATGTCTCTAGGCCACACACCTGCAATCAATTCAAGTTCTTTCCATTCTGCATCAGAAGGTAAGTGCCACCCCTTTGGACAAGATGTCATCGCTTGTGAATAATTGTAGAATTTACCTTTATAAACAGACCATCCGAGTTCACTTTCCATGGCAGTGTGCTCTTCCAGTTTATACTTTAGGTTTTCTGCCATCCAAATCTGTTCACCAATCTTAGACCATTTGTAATAAGCCCCATCTCTTTCATCTTCAAAAACGCCAATCTCGTTCTTTTCAACTTTATCCATCAACTTGGTCATATCATCTAATAATATTAGACCGTAGAAGTACTTGTCAGCATCTTTTTTCTTTGTTTCGACAACTAAGGCTGGCCCATTCTCCGTTTGAAAGTCATAAATCCTGTTCAAGGTAACATCCTTAGAGAGTGTCTGATACCGCTTCAAATGCATGTTATAGTAACTATCTGCATATGCCCATCCATCTTGAAAATAGTGAATCCCTTCTTCAGAAGTTTTCCCAACATACCTTAGGGGTAATAAACCACTGATGAAGTACTTTTCTAACTCAGCTTTCTTCGCAGTATACTCTTCTGAAATACCAGCATACTCAATAGATGTTACTTTATTTGTGTAGTACGTTTCATAACCCCGATCATCCATTCCGTTTAAGACCTTAAGTGTTGGTCTCCATAACCTTGGGTAAAGCTGTCTGTATGCTTGTTTCTCTTCCTTGGAAAGTTTCTGTGCGAAAAGAGAAGAGCTCAATGTAAGGAGCGTTATTAGTAGAGTAATAGTTTTCATAATAGCTTGATCGTTTCGTGCGGCACTAAATTACTTATTTTTCAAATTAGGACATATACTTGAGGCGAAATTCCGACAGTATTCATTCTATAAGGAATTGATGATTTAGGGCAAGCATTTGAAAGAATCATTACTTTTAATGTCAACCGAGAATAATGTTCAATGATTCATCCTTTACGTTGTCTTTTTTACATCCTGTTGGTTTCTTCTTTTCCGGTACATGGACAATCCTTGCTAGATTCCACAGCAAAGCATTTTAACGCATGCAACGAAGAGGAAACGATTGTACATTATTCGTATTTTTCTCTAGTGTATAACGATTCTGCTGAACAAGCTGAATGGGTTGCATATAGATTGACAAGTGATCATTTTAATTCAGGAATAGATCGGACAAATGATTTTCGAGAGGACACAATGATAGTTTCGGGGTCAGCCGCGCTGGAAGACTACTGGGGTTCAGGTTATGATAGAGGGCATCTCGCGCCAGCTGGGAGCATGAAAAGATCAAAAGGAAGTATGAGTGAGAGCTTTCTGTTAAGTAATATAAGCCCACAGCTAGCATCATTCAACAGAGGCGTTTGGAAACGTTTGGAAGAAAAGATCAGATTTTGGGCGGAAAGGTGCGATTCGTTGTTCGTTATTTCTGGTCCGATATTAGATAATCCACTCGCTGTTATTGGTCCAAACAAAGTAGCAGTGCCCAGTGCATTTTTTAAAACTATTGTTGCGTTTAAAGGTGATCAAGTTACAGGGATTGCGTTTCTCATACCTCATAGTGCCAGTTCTGAATCCTTATATAGTTTCGCCACTTCAATTGATAAGATTGAAGAGATTAAAGGTCTGGATTTTTACTGCAACTTAAACGAAGAAAATATTGATGCAATCGAAACGAACGAAAGTGTCAAGGTTTTTGTTTTTGGTGAATAAATAGGATGGGGTTCTCTCCGAGATTACTCACATGTATCCCCAGCCCAATTGTATTCTTGTCCACACTTGTTGCAAGTAGGAGTGAGCTCTCCGCTGTATCTTTCTTTAAGCAAAACAAAATTGTGACCCGCTCCCCGAATTTCACACGTTTCCGTTGCCCATTGCTGTTCTCTTCCGCAAAACTGGCAAAACCTGAGTCCTCTAGAGTTTTTAAATCGATGCTGAAGTAATTTGGCTGCCGCTACCGCTTTCTTGTCTGCTCGCTTTCTGGCAGCTTCAGCCTCACGGGCCGCCTTCTTTTCAGCAGCAGCTCGTTCTCGTGCCGCAGCTTTTTCGTCCTGCGTCTGTGCCTTAATTTTACTTTTCGTTTCGCCAATCAGCTCCTTAGTTTTCGCAATATTCCTCTCGTCCTTTATTTCTTTGAAGCAAGCGAGACCTTCTTCGATTAATTCGAGATTAAGATCCTTACCTCCGATATAGTTTGCGAATCGACCATTTAGCTTCGTGAAAGGCTGATGCTCAGGGTACCTCTCTCTGAAAGTCCTAATTTTTTCCAATGCCTTTCTTTCTGTATCTGAATCCATGTACAAAGCCTGGCAATAAATTTCCGCGACTTTGAAGGTTTTACTCGAGATCGATGATCGTAATTCTGATTCAAAATACTTTACTACTTCCGAGTATTTTTCTTCTTCATGCAAGGTGTAGTAATCATCAAACTTTTTCTTGGTTAGTAGGTAATGCCGCTCACTTGTATCTTTGAATGCTTCTAAGGCTGAATCATACCATTTTTTACGACTGTAGTAAAACCCTTTCAATTTTAACCATCGGTTCGTTTCAAATTTATCTTCGAATCCCCTGATTTTTTCAAAAGTTTCCTCTTCTAAATCTCCATGAAACCACATAGAAAAGAGGTATTTGTGGACGATGTCTTCATTCTCACTAAGCTCTGTTTCGTTTTCCGAGAAAAGAGTGATCACTGAGGCATAATCTTCCGCATCATACAATTCTTCAATCTTCGCTTTTAGCGGATGCTCAGCAGGTGTATTTGCAACTGAAGTAGTCTCTTCCACAACTTTCGTGGTCTCGGAATCATCTTCTTTAGACAAAAGATCACCTTTCCATCTGCCTTTCATGGCACCGACATCTTTCCCTTTCTTCCAGTTCCCTTCTAGTTTGCCATCAGAAACAGTAAACCTTACGAGTCCTTCCATACCTTGATTCGTCCATTCTCCAGAGAAGCTATTCTCTGACCAATCGCCTTCCAAGACCCCATTTTTCTGGTAAGTTCCGCGTGCTTTTCCATCAGTATCCACGGTTAGCAACAATGTTCCAAAATTTCCTTTGAATGTGTAAATCATTAGAGCAGTATTGTTTCTTGCGTTTTGCGACTATGTATTAGTAATTCCTTATCGTTGTTCCGTTTTTTTCAGTGTTAAGCTACTTTTGCAAATTTTAGATGTTTCTGTTGTTTTATTGCATATAACGGGATCGGGCTACGAAACGTGCGGCTCGCTACCCAAGTTGTTCTTTCGAAGTTAAGAATAGATTTTAAAACCATGCGTGATTTTCCGAAGCAAAATCACGCATGGATTGTAGCACCGATGTAAAAGCATAACTTATAAGTTGACTAAAACCTTTCAATTATGCAATTACATGATGCCAATACCCCAAAGCTATTCATTGGAATAGATATTCACAAGAAAACGTGGTCA
>JAQXBM010000067.1 GCA_029252405.1 Crocinitomicaceae bacterium | reverse complement strand
CTTTCTGAATTCTCTACGCGCTTTAATTCACTTATTTAAAAAAAAAGCCACATATTTGTTTAGACAAATATTACATCTAAGTTATGGAATACGATAGAAACAGCGAGGTTTATTCAAAGGTGGTGAGAGCAGGAAAACGAACGTATTTCTTCGATGTAAAGTCCACAAAAAGCAACGATCTATATCTTACCCTAACGGAAAGTAAGAAAACGACGGTCGACGGTCGAGAATCGTATCAAAAGCACAAATTATTCCTTTACAAAGAGGATTTTGAGAAGTTCCAAAATGGGCTTGCTGATGCCTTAGACATGATTCAATCGATCAAAAATGGCGAGTCTTACGATTCCAATCATTCGAGATTCATTGAAAAAGAAGAAGAGTCAGTTGATGAGTTTCCCGAAGTATCCTTCGACGATTTATAAGACCAATCCAAACATCCAACTCTTCGTCCTTTCGAAAATTTGTCCTTCCCCATTAACTGTTGTTAACTCAGGCGTAAAATTCCCAAAACGCCTCGATTTGAAAGTTTTGAGTTGATCTTATCTGAAATAATTTCAAGGATAAAAATTTAGTCCTTCTTATCCACACGCTATCCACATTTTTTTCGTTGATAACTATGCATAGTATCCGAGCAATTTTTACGGAAGTTTAGCGTATCTTTACACATCTGCGCGTTACCGTGCAATTCCTAATAAGAGAAAACGTACATGGCAAAAATAATTGCAATTGCAAATCAAAAAGGTGGTGTTGGAAAGACAACAACTGCAATCAATTTAGGCGGCTGCCTAGGTGTTTTGGAATACAAGACATTGGTTGTAGATGCTGATCCTCAAGCGAACGCGACGTCTGGTCTTGGATTGGATCCTCAAAATTCGCGGAACATTTACGATTGTTTGATCAATGATGTCGACCCAAAAGATTTAATTGTTTCAACGAATAATCCGAATTTGGACATCCTTCCTTCGCACATTGATTTGGTTGGAGCTGAATTGGAAATGATCAACCTGCCAAACCGTGAACACATGCTGAAATTGGCATTGGACAAGGTTCGTAATTTGTACGATTTCATTGTGATTGATTGTTCACCTTCTCTTGGATTGATTACGGTAAACTCACTCACAGCAGCCGACTCTGTAATGATTCCTGTTCAATGTGAATACTTTGCTTTGGAAGGATTGGGGAAATTGTTGAACACGATTAAAATTGTTCAAGGTCGATTGAACCAAGATTTGGAAATTGAAGGAATTCTGCTCACGATGTACGATACACGTCTGCGTTTAGCGAATCAAGTGGTGGAAGAAGTAAAAATGCACTTCCAAGAAATTGTATTTGATACTGTGATCCATAGAAACACGAAATTGGGCGAAGCTCCGAGTTATGGAGAAACGATTGTGATGCACGATGCTTCGAGCAAAGGTGCGATCAACTACTTGAATTTCACGCGTGAGATTCTGCAGAAAAATGATTTAACGAAAATATCCAACGAGGATAAAAAAATAACGATTGACAATGGCCGCTAGTTCTAAGAAACGATCTGCTCTAGGAAAAGGATTAAGTGCATTACTTGAAAATGCAGAAACTGATATCACTTCAAAATCAAGTGGGACAGGAATTGTAGGTTCAATTTCTACGCTTCCAGTGAAAAACATTGAAGCGAATCCGTTTAACCCTCGTTCAAATTTTGAAAAAGAAGCGCTCGAAGAATTGAGTACCTCTATTGCTTTGCATGGAATCATCCAACCGTTAACGGTAAGAAAGCTCGGTAGAGATAAATACCAATTGATTTCAGGTGAACGTCGTTTCCGCGCTGCTCAGCTCGCAGGATTGACTGAAGTTCCAGCTTACGTGCGAATTGCCAATGATCAAGCGATGTTGGAAATGGCATTGGTTGAGAATATTCAGCGTGAGGATTTGAATCCAATCGAGGTTGCACTCTCTTACGAACGTTTAATCGAAGAATGTGATTTGACGCAAGATCAATTGAGTCAGAAGATATCAAAGAGTCGCTCAAGCATTACGAACCACTTGCGTTTGTTGAAACTGCCAGCCCCTGTTCAAGCGGGTGTTAAGCAAAAACAAATCACAATGGGTCATGCCCGTGCAATTGTTTCTGCGGGAGATGAAGCGACACAAATTGAATTGTTCGAACGCGTTGTAGCAGAGAATCTTTCAGTAAGAGACATTGAAGCAATTATTCGTGGAGAAGCCATTGCAAAGAAGGAACCAACTCCGAAAATCGCAAAGCCGCAAATAAGCGAGAACGAATATACGTTCAAGGAGCACCTTGGAGATCAACTTGCAACGAAAGTTGACATCAAGAAAACGCCAAACGGAAGCGGAAAAATCATTGTTAACTTTAGTTCCGATGTCGATTTGAATCGCATCATGGAATTGATGAATCGTAAATGAAACGACTCGTTTTCTTCTTTTTATTGATTTCTTCCTCTGCATTTGCAGAAGACACTTTATACGTTGGTGATACCGTTAAGCCCCATTCTATTCGCAGAGCAATTTTATATTCTGCTGTTGTGCCTGGAGCAGGACAAGTCTACAATCATCTGGCAATGCCGAAGGGAAAAAAGAAAGCATTTTGGAAAGTCCCTTTGATTTACGCTGCCTTGGGAACGACAACTTATTTTCTCGTGAGCAACCAGCGTGAACAGAAAAAATACCGCAAAGAGTACTCCAATCGACAATACCTTTCCTATGTTGATGGAACAAACTTTACTGAATCAGTTGTTTATGATGACGCAGGAATTCTTACACTTTATAATCAATATTTGAACTGGAGGGATTTATCAATCTTGGCAGTGGGCGCAGCTTACCTCTTTCAATTAGCGGATGCAGGTGTCGAGGCACACTTTGTCAATTTTGACGTTTCAGAGGATTTATCTTTGACTGTTGATCCTGTTATTCTCGCTCGCCGAACTCCAGGATTAACTCTAGCTCTTAATTTTCACTAATTTTCTTGTAGACTCTCGTTAAACAGTTATTTTTGGTACTCTATGAAGTTAGCACTAATTGGTTATGGAAAAATGGGAAAGATCATCGAAGAGATCGCCATTTCTCGTGGACATACAATTGAAGGGAAAGCCTCGAGCCACAACCCGATAGAAGAGCTGGATTTTTCTCAGATTGATGTGGCTATCGAATTCACAACTCCGTCGTTTGCTGTGCATCACATTGAGCATTGCTTAGACAAGAACACGCCTATAGTAGTAGGTACTACCGCTTGGAATGAGCAACTTCCATACGTGAAGACTTTGGTCGCACAAAAAGAAGGTGCGCTGCTCCACGCTTCAAATTTCAGCATTGGCGTAAATGTATTCTTCGACATCAATAAACGATTAGCGAAATTGATGGCTAATCACACCGACTATGTTGCTAGTCTTGAAGAAACGCACCACGTTCACAAATTAGATGCTCCAAGTGGAACCGCGGTTACCATTGCAAATGACATCATGTTGGAAAACGACAGATTGGAATCGTGGAAATTAGGCGAAGAGTCAGCGCCAGAGGTAAAACCTTGGCAACTCCCTGTTACATCTTTCAGAAAACCTGATGTACCAGGAACACACATTGTTTCTTACGAATCACCAATAGACACTATACAACTTTCACATACCGCTCACAGCAGAGAAGGATTTGCTTTGGGGGCAGTCATTGCGGCTGAGTTTCTTCAAGGAAAGAACGGAACTTTCACCATGCAAGATGTGATAAAATTTTAAAAAATGAACATACTTTATTTTTACCTATTTATTCTCGCTCATCCTTACATCGCAATGTGGTGGAAAAGCTTCGAGCAAGCAGATAGAAAATCGTGGGAAGCACTGATTCCAGTGTACAATTACTACGTAGCGTTCAAGATTGGCGCAAAAAAACCATTTTGGAGTCTCCTGTTGATCTTCCCTGGAGTTCACTTGGTGATGTGGGCCGTAGCCAACGTATCATACATCCGTAAATTTGGGTATTTCAGCTTAGTTGATACACTTCAAGGAATTTTCTTCCCGTACATCATCATGTTCAAGATTGCACAATCTCAGGACAAGGTTCTTCCCGATACCAATTGGGCAAACAGCGCAGATATTGGTAAACGAGAATGGGGAGATCATTTGATCTTATTCCTGTGCTTGCCAGTGATTGGTCATGCAATTGCACTTGGAATCGCTGCTGTAACACGCGCTGAACCTGGAAAGAAAACAAAAGTAAAAGATTGGGGAGATGCTTTATTGTTCGCCTTAGTCGCTGCGAGTATCATTCGAACGTACGTGTTTGAGCCTTTCCAAATCCCAACAGGATCGATGGAAAAAACGCTATTGGTTGGAGATTTCTTATTCGTAAACAAACTAGCATATGGTGCGAAAGTTCCAGTTACTCCTGTTTCTTATCCATTGGTGCACAATACTGTTCCATGGATAAATGTGAAATCCTATGTTGGATGGGAGACATCTGAGTATACTCGTTTGCCCGGATACACAGACGTAGATCGATATGATGTTGTCGTATTTAACTACCCTTCTGGAGATACTGCGATTTACGATCCACGCATGCCAACAGGTTTAATGGGACACGATTATCACGGTTACGTTTTGACTGAGTCTTATTACTTGTTCAGAACTGATCCAGAAATCAAGAGTAAAGCAGTCAAAATCCAAAAATTCTACGAGGATAGCTTATCGAGAATACCAGACAGCTTGAATACAGGATGGAATCTGAACGCTGAAATTGGACGCTTGACATCGTCGAGATTGGATAAGTTCTACGTAGAAGATATCGAATCGTGGAAGAGCAAAGCTCGAAAGTACATCGCCGACGGACAAACACATGTCGAGGTTAACAACCCGAGAGCAACTTCTTACGAACAACAATTCAACGTAGTTGAACACTACGGTATTATTCCAAGACCGGTCGATAAGCGTGAAAACTACATTAAGCGTTGTGTTGGACTGCCTGGTGATTTTATTGAGATCAAGAATTCTGAGCTCTACGTAAACGATAAAAAAGCTCCAATTTTCCCTGAATCAAATCTGAAATACGACGTTTACCTCGAGAGCAATATGTATGGTACGTTTATGGAAGAAATAGGGATGGAGAACAATTGGGCGCGAAAGGATTACTACATGGATTCATCTTATATCAATCTTGATAAAGGGATGGACAGCATTAAGTACCATTACATCATTTATGCAACGGCGGATCAGTTGAAAAAGATCAAAAAGAAGCACAAAGATTTAAACGCGACTTATTACTTAAGTCTGAACAAACCTGCTTCTTGGAATGACGATTATACCTTAAATTATTCTGATTTAATTGCGAATACGAAGTTCTACCCGAAAGATTTGTTCATCGCCAACAGCTATACGAATTTCAACAGAGTTCAAATTCCGAAGAAAGGAATGACAATTAAGCTGGATAAAAATAATCTCGCATGGTATCGCCGAGTAATTACTGCCTACGAAAACCATAGTCTTTCTGTCAAAAGCGATGGAACTGTGCTCATTGACGGTAAGAAAACGACATCCTATACGTTCGAAATGAACTACTACTGGATGATGGGAGATAATCGCTACAATTCAGTGGATTCGCGTGTTTGGGGATTTGTTCCTGAAGATCATATCGTTGGAAAAGCATCCATGGTTTGGTTCTCCAAAAATCCAGCTGGCGGAGTTCGTTGGGATCGATTGTTTACTGGAATTGAGTAATGGCCGTTTTTCCTGCCACGTATTTTGGGAGCATTGCCTATTTCAGGGAGTTTGCTCAGCATGAACGCGTAATTCTGGAGGCGAAGGAACATTTCCCAAAGCAATCGTATCGAAATCGATGTGATATTTTGGGAGCAAATGGGATGTTGTCCTTGTCTATTCCTGTCATTCGCCCAAACGGTTCGAAAACGTCCATGGATCTTGTTTCTATTCCAAATACGGAGAATTGGCGGGCACGACATTGGCGTTCGGTCAAAAGTGCGTACCAATCTGCACCCTTTTTCGATTACTACGGAATGGAGGTTGAGGAATTGATTATGAATCCTGAAAACAATTTGCTGAAATACAACACGCAGATCATCGAGCGGATTATTTCTTGGTTGGATTTAGAAACGACGATTGAACATTCTTCTGAATTTCATCCGCCCATTGAAAATGATCCACGCGATCTTCTGGGAAGAAAAGGCACCACTACTCCATTTGAACCAGCGCCGTATATTCAGGTGTTTCCATCGGATGAAGGGTTTAAGCAAACAGTCTCGATTCTTGATCCAATTATGTGCATCGGTCCGTTGACGAGAAATATGCTGATTCCACGACCGTAATAAAACTTTCTTCACCACAAAGACACGGATCAACCTTTGGTTGACACAAAAAAATAAATGATAGTCAAAACAATACAAATGCAACTTTGTGAGAGAGCTCTGCTCGACTTGTGATCCTTGTGGTTAAAAAAAATATCTTGACGATTTGTGCTTATTTTTAATAGTAACTTTACAACAAACAGAACTTACATGCTACAGCGATTTATATTTCTCTTTTCGATCATTCTAATCTCGAATGTTCATGCACAAACCAAAACACGCACGATTGCCTTCTATAATGTTGAGAATTTGTTCGATACCTTGGATCATCCAGTGAAAAATGACAACGAATTTTTACCCGAAGGATCGTATGAGTGGACATCTGATCGCTACAAAACGAAAATCGCTCGTATCAACCAAGTGGTTGATTCTTTGCAGGTTCCGATGATCTTGGGACTGTGCGAAATTGAAAACAAACAAGTTGTTCAAGATGTTGTTGATGGTGGTTCTATGAAAGGAACACACGACATTGTTCACTTCGAATCTTTGGACCAACGCGGAATTGACAATGCAATCATCTACGATAAAACGGTCTTGAAATTAGAAGATTCAGGAATCATCCGATTTGACATGCCAGCACCTAGTTCTCCATCTCGAGATATTGTTTGGGCGAAATTCACGTCGATAACTGGAAATAAAAAAGACACCATACTCACCATGGTCAATCACTGGCCAAGTCGTTATGGCGGACAAGTAGAATCTGAACCAAAGCGTTTAGTAGCCGCTATTTCCGCTAGTGCATTCATTGATTCCGTGCTCGCTGAGAATAAGAAAATGAACCTTGTATTTATGGGCGATTTGAACGATTATCCTGACAATAGATCCGTACAACTGATCTCAGAATCGTTAAAACCACTGATTACGGAAAAATCTGGGAAGTATGGAGGTTCTCACAATTACAGAGGTGAATGGCACATTTTGGATCACATGCTGGTTTCGAAATCCTTTTTGAAGAAGAAAACAAAGGTCAAAAAGAAAACCGCTGAAATCTACACACCAGAGTTTTTATTGACGACATACAAGGGAAATATTGTTCCAAAGAGAATGTACGGAGGACGAAAATACTTGGGTGGTTATTCCGATCACATGCCAATTATGATTGAGGTGAAGATGAAATGATCTGAGCTCATTTTCTTGAAAGTAGGCGTTGATCTGAAGCTATTTGCAGCTTTAAGCGTTAGGGATAGAATGGAAAACGCCCGCAGGGATTTGGAAAGATAGCCCGCCCTGACAGCGGAAGGGGAACGCCCAAATAATTAGGAGAATAGCATTAAAGAATCAATTCTCTGATTCAATATTTTCATTCGGCAAAGAAACCGTTCCCGCTCCAAAATCATACGGCAAGCGTTCCTTCCAGAGATGCTTCTTATCAATCGATTCGAATTCACGGTAGACATAATACACGAAGTTTCCATCAATTTTGATGTGTTCAGCGTAGCGCTTGTTAAGTTTCACTTGTTCCGTGACATTTCCTGTTTTCGTATCAATCCATCCGAGGTAGCTGTATCCCGCACGATCGTACAGCGCATAAATTTCACCTGTCGTTCGATCTTGGATCAACTGCTTTTGCCAGCCTGTCTTTTTGGGGAGATAGTGATGAAGCAAAGACGTACTGTCCAACTTCTCTCCTTCTGCGCTGTAGATGTATTGCTTGTCTTTGTAATAATCGAAAACGAACAATGAGTCATTTCTATGAAACAAAGGCGCGTACAACTCTTTGTAATAAATGCTTTGCGTAAAATAATTCGCTCCTACCCAAATCTCTGCATCAACTCCGGTTTGAATCTCTCGGTTCTTCGCCCACAGTTTCGTTCGAACATCTACCCATTTGTATTCCGCTCGGTAGAGTTCCATCATGAGTTCGTCCTCGATCCCAATCAATTTCAAATACGTTGAATCGAGTTGATCGTAAGCATAATACTCGAACGCTGGGTAATCAGGATTGAATGTTGAGAAGTACATTTTTGACGTATTCGTATCTACGATAGGTGCAACGTATTTAGTGAAGTAACCCTTATCAAGGTTGGAAATGGAGATCTTGTTTTTATCGACATGAATTCCAAATACATTCTCCTTACACACCACGTGTGGGTTTCCGCGATAATCGCGCACTAAATCAGTTGCTACACCAGGAACGCTGAAGGTATTCACCACGTTTGATCCGTCATACAATAAGAGCTCACTCCCCTTTTTCAATCGCTTAGGATAAGTTAAAAGCACCAAACGTCCATCTTCCAAGACTTCAAAATCCTGAACATGCAAGCGTTTTGATTTGTAAATAATCTTTGGAACTCCAGGAGCTACGATATCAACGCCTGCAATGTTTTGAATTTTTAGCCTAAAATCCATTTCGTAGCTGAAGAAAATGGAATCGGATTTATAGTTCTTAGAAATCTTTAAGGTCTTGTAAATAGACTCGTAAGCGTTATGCGTAATATTCGCATTGATGTTCGTTCCAACGGTTGTTTCAAAAATAATTAACCCATTTGAGGATGGTCGTAATTTACTTTGTCCATTATAGGTTAGCGTTGCTTGCGCATTATTGATTTTACCATCATCTTTCGAGTCAGTTAATTCCATTACCACCACCACGGAATCTTGCGCCTGAACGAGATTCGACGCGAAAATTATTCCAAAAGCTATAAATAAGTATTTCATCATATATATAGTAGATGCTAAAACTGTTCCATTTCCATAAATCGATGCTGTAGAATTCTCAACTCATCGTTATATCGAAAATTTAACTTAATCATTAACTAGCGGTTAACTCAGAAGTGAAATTTTCGAAAAGCCTCGATTTGAGATACCTTCAGCAGCCGTTTGAATATCATGGCATAGTGAACGAAGTTACTATTTCTTCATTTGATTTTGAATGCTCTTTAAGAATTGCACAACTTGTCTTTTATGCAACTCGCTGCTCAATTTAAACTGATGAAGATGTTCCTCATTGTCAAAGATCCAAAAAATCTGATTCTCAGCTCCACTTCTTACATTCATGGTTCTAGAAGACCTTACAAGATCGATTGCTTTCGTCTCACCTTCAAAATCTACAATGGTGAATTCAAACTTTTCAAATTTAGTAACATCAAAAATTCTTGGTTCGTCACCGTTTAGTTTCGTTAAAATTTCTTGATCCGAAAACCTGATTACTCCTATCTTCTTGTGCTTATCGATCACGAATCTCAAAGCAAAGGGCAACACCATTAAACCCAAGCCTGTAATTACCCCAATTGTTCTTAAGGTGCTGACTTCTAAAAAACCAACGGAACTCGCAAGCACGGCAATACCCATTACGCTTAGAACTGCCGCAAAGTTGAAGATTTTGCTATTTGCTTCTTCTACAATTGGCAGAATCACCTCTTTATACTTATTCATTTGTTCGTGATTACTAGCTTATCCTATCAAAAAAAAAACTCCTCTACCCAAAATAGAATGGATAGAGGAGTAAAAAAAATCGTATTCGCGGATTACGCTCCTACGTTCATATTATCTAAAACACCCATTACGTTACGAACAGCTTCAACTGATTCAGCCAATAAAGCTTTCTCGTCTTCGTTCAATTGTAGTTGGATGATTTTCTCGATTCCGTTTTTACCAAGTACTACAGGTACTCCGAGATAGATATCTTTATATCCGTATTCACCTTGCAACCAAGTACAAACTGGGAAAACACGTTTTTGATCACGCACAATTGCTTCAACCATTTGCGCTGCAGCAGCTCCAGGAGCGTACCATGCAGATGTTCCAAGTAACTTAACGATTTCTCCACCTCCGAACTTCGTACGCTCGATGATTTCGTTCAATTTATCTTCTTCGATCAACTCAGTAACTGGAATACCACCCACAGTTGTGTAACGTGGAAGTGGAACCATTGTATCTCCGTGACCTCCCATCAATACCGCTTGGATATCTTTTGGAGAAACGTTCAATTCCAATGCAAGGAAAGAACGGTAACGGGCAGTATCCAATACTCCAGCCATTCCAAATACTTTGCTTGAATCGATTTTCGCTGTCAAGTAAGAACAGTAAGTCATTACGTCCAATGGATTTGAAACGATAATGATTTTCGCGTCTGGCGAGTACTTAACGATGTTCTCAGTTACCATTTTCACGATTCCTGCATTCGTCGCGATTAAGTCATCCCGAGACATGCCTGGTTTTCTTGGCAACCCAGATGTAATAACAACAACTTCAGAGTTTGCTGTCTTTGAGTAATCATTAGTTGAACCTACCGTACGAGAATCATACAAGTTGATTGGTGATGTTTCCCAAATATCTAATGCTTTACCTTCTGCAAATCCTTCTTTGATATCTAGTAATACGATTTCATTCGCAATTTCTTTGTGAGCTAATACGTTTGCGCATGTTGCACCTACGTTTCCTGCTCCTACGACCGTTACTTTCATGTGTTATTATTTGATCTAAATTATTTATCTAATTCTAGGCGAGCAAATTTAACACATTTGTTCCAAAAACCCTTATTTTGCGACAAGTTTTCATGGAAATAACAAAAAACTGAGAATCAAGGCAACGTCGTAAATCAACGTGCGTCTAATTAACGAAACAAGAGTGGAGAACAAAGAGCATTTAAAGCAAATAATAAGCGGTTGCCTCAAAAACAACCGTCGCTCTCAGGAAGAGTTGTTTAAGCTTTATTATGGTATGATGTTGAGTGTTTGTATGCGTTACACGACAGACCGGGATTCAGCAGAAGAAGTTCTTCAGGAAGGTTTTATTAAGATCTTTGACAAATTAGAAGCGTTTAATTATAAGGGTTCATTTGAAGGATGGATGCGAAGAATCATGTCGAATACGGCGATTGATAGCATCAGAAAGTCAAAAAAGAATCCAATGTTAACGGATAATGATGAGGATTTTAAACTCGGAGCCGAAGACCCAATAGTCATAAGTGAAGAATTTGAAGCCCTCGGAATGAAAGCTGAAATAGCGATGGAAGCAATTAACCAGTTGTCACCAGCCTACAAAGCAGTTTTCAATCTGTACGTTCTAGAAGATTATACCCATAAAGAGATTGCTGAAATCTTAGGTATTAGCGAAGGAACGTCGAAATCTAATTTATCAAAAGCAAAAATGAACTTGCAGAAGGTCTTAAAAGAAAAGTTCATGAACATTGATTGATATGAAAGAACCTATTGAGGAATTATTTAAGCAAAGCTTGCAAGGTCACGAAATGCCATACAATCCTGAAGCTTGGAAAGCGATGAGCGCTCGACTAGATGTCGCAAGCCCAGTCGCTAAGCCTACTTCCTATTTAAGATATTATCTCGGTGCCGCAGGAATTGGCGCTGTTGCTGTTGCATCCTATTTCATTTTTGCTGGTGGAACTCCAGAAGAAACGAAAGTACCTGTTGCAAAAGAAACTACACTAGAACAAACTACTGCCGATACAACTAAACCTTCTATTGGTAATAGTGACGCCCAAAAGGGCAACACTTCTGTGATCTCGAATCCAAGCGAAACTCCCATTTCACAGGACGAGGGATCACAGGGTTCTAGCGTTGATCAAGGAAATACGCAGACGAACACCAATCAAGGGACGTCTACAAATGTTCCAAATGAAACGACTAATCAAAGCAATACCACAACTACTAGTACTCAATCAAACGGTGCTAATGGGAATTCAGGAACTCAGAACAATGTAAACCACGTTCCAGCGGATGTTCCTGCGAAAATGACAATCCCTGCTGTTGAAGATCTTTGTTTAAATGAGGAAGCGACAATTTCGAATCCAAATAACAAGGAAATCTACATTATAGATGCTGTTGGTAATATCATGAAAACGATTCCTGCTAACAAAGCAGTTGTTTTCAAACCATCGACAGTTGGAAATTATTCTCTCGGATACAAAAATGATGGAACAATTGAATCATCTTCAAACTTCATTGTGAATCGTATACCAGATGCTGCTTTCACAGTAGATTTAGCAAATAAATACGAAAATGGATTGCCTGTAACGTATGTTGCAGCGATCAACGGAGAAGGAACCTACACCTGGACTGCTGAAAAGCAATCGTCTAATGGTGTTGAAACGGACCTTCACTTCTACAACAAAGGAGATAAAACAATTACCTTGACTGTGAATAACGGACAATGTGAGGCTTCAGTAGAAAAAACAATTTATGTTGAAGAAGATTACAACTTGATGGCGGTGAATGCCTTCACTCCAACTAGTGTCGATCCTCGTAATCAAACATTCATGCCGTTTGCTTTAACGCAACGTGCAGATGTAAACTTTGTCTTGACTATTATCGATGGTCGCGATGGCGGGGTTGTGTATCAAACGAATGATGCTTCACTTCCATGGGACGGAACAGATATCCGCTCAGGACGAAGAAGTGAAACTCCTCAAGTATATGTTTGGAAAGCAGTGATTTCAAATCCTGCGGCAAATGAACCAAATGAGTACCGAGGAACAATTACAATGAATTAAGACGTTATCAACTACTACTAGAATAACGGATTAGACCTTCATCATTTGATGAGGGTCTTTTTTTGAGATTAACTTTCTACGTAATCGACTAAATCCTTCTTTTCTGCGTTCACATGGTAACTAACACATTCATCAATAGAAAATAACCATGTGATCAATCATCACAAACACCTTAAACCTGACCCTGTTAACGTCTCTTTTCTTTATGATTTCGTGTGGAAAAGATACAATTGAAAATAATGGAGACGCCGATGATTCATGCCTATACGATGCTGAAAATTACTCGGCTATAACGGATCCTTCTTTCTCAGAATCGGGACTTATTCCTATGCATCTCGAAAATTATTGGCGTTATGCAGATAGCACCTGGGATGCTGGTGGCAATTTAATCGAAAGTGGAGAGTTTGTAATTCAGCCGAGTGCAGTTGGCACTTATGGAAATGAAGTTTGGTGGGAAACCAATTTCTATCCGATTCAAGTAATCAGCGTTCAGGATGAATGCTTGTTCGATTTACAGGCCAATATAGGACCTTGCCCAGAGAAAAATTTGACTTACGTGCTTTTTAATCTGGACTCCATCACACTAACAACAAGCATCTGGGGAGATAACTCAACCATTGTCGCAGCGCATAAAGTGAGTTCAATTTCGACTCCGGCGGGAACTTTTATTGATTGCTTCCACTACGATAAATTCGGGTATGATGCAACGACGCTCAAACATGGAATTGGAATTATTGAATGGACAGCTGGCTTTGAGAACAATTCAGTGGCTGGTCGAAAACTGACGCTAATTGAGTATCATCTTGAATGATTTTCCATTCTCTAAAGTAAAAGCTAAATGACGGTGCTACTCCCACCAAACATCAGGAAATTCCTCACGAAGCTTGCTCAATTTTCCCTCTGAAAGATCCAAATGACGCCTCGTTTCCTCTGAATTCGGATGCAGCGTTCGATGATCAAAGGTTCTGTGCAAATTTCGAACCTTCTGACTCAAATCTTGAGTTTCCTTACTGAAATAAGTCTCTTCAAATCGATTCCAAACATATTTCACGGCTTCTTCGTTGGGATGAATCCGGCATTCCTTGAAAAAACGGTAATCGCGGAGCTCGTCTATAACAATTTCATACGAAGGGAAATATGCAGCGTCTGCTTCTTCCAATGTTGAATGAACCAATTCGATCAATCGGGCTTTACTGCGGCTATTGTTGACCAAACCATCCTTGGCGTGACGAACGGGACTGACAGTGAACACCACACTCAAATTGGGGTTTAAACCTTTTAACCGCTTGACAATGTATTCCCACTTATTGGTTTCTGGCTCGACCTCCATCAATCGTTTAGTGAAAAGTGCAGCAGGCATTTTGTGATTGTTCCCAACGATTTTATCAAGCTCAGTCTGATGATATCCCCAAGATGTGCCGAAAGTAATCACCAGTAATTTTGCAGATTTGAGGTATCCTTTGAATTCCTGGCGTTTTGCGATGACAGTTTCAATCAACTCCTCTTCGTTAGAGCCTACAAGGCTTTCAGCACTATCCCACGAAAAGAACAAATCGTTTCGTTGGACAACATCCACATGATCTTTATCATTCAAAACATCCTGTAAACAACTCGCAATCGCCGTTGGATGAAAAATTGTTCCAAATGGATTTGAGAGTACCTGAAATCCAGACTTTGTGAAATGCGTTGACACAGAATCAGAAAAGCAACTTCCAATGAGTGCAATTTTGTCTCCGTGCTTAATATCTATTTCTGATTTTGGAATCGGGAAATTGAGTTGAAAGTTCATGCTTTGCCCGAGTTAAGTTTAAGACATCAAGGCTCGTGCATTTTCCAATGCCGCTTCATTGATCACATCTCCACTCATTAATCGCGCTGTCTCCTCTACTCGCTCCTCAGCGCTTAATTCGATAACGCTCGACTTAGTTTTGCCATCAACAACGGCCTTTGAAACACGGAAATGTTGTTCACCTTTCGCTGCGACTTGAGGAAGGTGAGTAATGGCAATGACTTGCATTCCTTTCCCCATCTTTTCGAGGGTATTTCCTACTTTCTGTGCCACATCACCAGAAACACCTGTATCGATTTCATCAAACAAAACCGTTTGCAATTTCGTTTTGGCTGCCATCAAACTTTGCAAGGCGAGCATCACACGGGATAACTCTCCACCACTGGCTGCGCGGTGAATTGGAACGGGCTCAATTCCTTTATTTGGACTGAACAACATCTCAATTTTGGAAGCTCCAGTCTCATTCACATCAGCGCTTTTAGTTACGTTGAAGTTGAGTGCTGTGTCGACCAATTTGAGTTCGTTCAGTGCTTCTTTCAATTGTTTTTCAATCTGCGGAGCCGCTTTAATACGTTTTTCATGAAGATCGGCCGCTCGCTTCGTCAATTCGGACTCCGTTTTTGACAAGTTTTCTTTTCGTTTTTCAACTTCCACTTCCAACTCTCCAGAATTGACAGCACTTGAATCCAATTCATTTCTGAGAGCAACTAGCTCCTCTTGTGTTTGAACGTTGTGCTTGTACAAAACGCGATTGAAGCTATTCATGCGCTCAGACAACTCATCAATCTTCTCTGGATCGATATCCATGTCTTCCAAACGGCCTTCCGCCTCTAACGCGATATCTTTGAGTTCAATCAAGCTGCTTTCAATTCGCTGATTCAAAGAAGAAAGTGTTTCATCCATTGAAGTGTACTTCGCTACGAAATTCTTCATTCTTTCTAATCGATCAATGGCGCCGTCATCACTGTTCAAACCTTCGGACAATTCAGCATAGCATGCTTTTAAGTCTCCTGAGTTTTCGGCCGCTTTTAAATCTGATTGAATCTTTTCGAAATCCACTGAATCCAAGTTCAACTCAAGTAATTCGTTCAGTTGAAATTGATTGTAATCCGCTGTGGATGCTAATTCCGCTAACTGTGCTTGTAAGGCCTTCAGTTCTTTTTTCTCTTGTGAGAATGCTCTGAAATCAGCTTTGAATTGCTTCGCAACGTTACTATTTCCTGCCAAGGAATCCAAAATGTTCAATTGATAATTGACGTCTTTGAGTTCAAGCGTGTTGTACTGAGAATGAATGTGAATCAATCGAGAAGAAAGCTCCTTCAAGGTGGCCAGTTGAACCGGTGTATCGTTGATGAATGCTCTAGAACGACCTTGCTTTGAGATCTCGCGACGAATGATACAGTTGTCGAAATAATCCAATTCTTCTTGTTCGAAGAAGGTGTTTAAATCAAAGTCTGCAATTTGAATTTGCGCCTCAACAATGGATTTATCTTTTCGATCACCAATAACTGAGAAATTTGCTCGCTCGCCCAAGATTAGGTTCAAAGCATTGAGCAGAATCGATTTTCCTGATCCTGTTTCTCCTGTAATGACGGTAAATCCTTTGGTAAACTGAATATGAACTTCGTCAATTAAGGCAAAGTTCTCTATGCGCAATGAGGCTATCATCCGAGTATTTCTTGGTACTTGGAGGAATTGGCAGGATCAAGTCGCTTGAGAAGATTAACAATCTTCGTTTTGTCCTTTACTTCCGCATCTTCATATAAACTCTTTAACTCATTCGTTTTCGCCTGAATAAAATTCAATAGATTAAGCGAGTTTGGTCGAGTAGAAACTACTTTCACCAATCTGTTTAGCGCACTGTAAATGTTAGCACGTCCCTCTTCTTTGCTTTCGTAGAGTTTATCTATTCCTTTTCGGTGGTACTCGAAATTACACGTGCGAAGTGGAGAGAACAACTCGTGCAGAACATTATCCACCAACCAGTAACGGTTTCGTTTTCCTGATTGATTCGACTTCCACCCCGGAGCACTTGAAGTCTGCGCTAATGTTACAACCTCCTGTGCTTTCTGGAAATACTTCGTCCCTCCATCTTTACTGAATGAATCGTAATCCATCCCAATGATGTAGTACGCGTAGAATGCCAAAATCGACGTCAAATTATCTCTAAATTGATTCTCTGAGAAATTCAAAACAGCACCACGCGAATACGTAAATGCTAGGTCATCATCCTGGTAATTGAAAAGTACCGTGTTGTAGCTTGAATTGAACCCTGGTCGCGAAGATTGCACTTGTAGGAATCCGCTGAAGCTATTTGGAGCAGGTATGCTGTTAATTTGAAATTGCAATTGACAATTGATGCGTTCTTCCACTTCAAAATTGTCATTCGTCCATTTACGTGTATTCATGATGTCGTAAACCGTCTCTTCCAATTGTTTGAAGATTTCTTGTTCAACACTCGTCACCTCAAGGCTAGGATCGTTGATAATAGTTACTTGACAGTTCAACTCTTGCGCAGATGCGCCAAACGTTAACATTAATACTGAAAGGATTGCACCTATTCTGTTCATGAATTATAATTTTTCAAATAATCGATAATATCTTTTGCCACTTCTTTCTTAGACTTTTTCTCAAAAGACTTAAAATTATTGTGATCATCTAAGATACTAATTTTGTTTGTATCGTGTCCAAATCCCGCGCCAGGATCCATGAGCGTGTTCATGACGATGAAATTTAGGTTTTTCTTGTTCAGTTTTTTCTGAGCATTTAACTCTAAATCATTCGTTTCCAAGGCGAAGCCGACCAATATTTGATCCTTTTTGTTGTCGCCTGCCCATTTCAAAATGTCTGGGTTTTTGATCAATCGAATTGACATTTCTTCGTCAGATTTCTTGATCTTTTGCTCCGCAACATCCGCAGGACGGTAATCCGCTACTGCTGCTGAGAACACGCCATAATCGCATGATTCCCATTCAGCCTGCACAGCCGCAAGCATTTCCTCAGCCGATCGAACCCGAAGGAGTTTCAATCCTGGGGCTTCTAAATTCAACTTCGTTGGACCAGCGACTAACACAACCTCCGCTCCATCAGCCAAGAACTTTTCAGCGATTGCAAATCCCATTTTTCCACTGGAATGATTTCCAATAAAACGAACGGGGTCAATATTTTCATAGGTTGGACCAGCAGTAATCACCACTTTCTTTCCCTTGATTTTCGGATCTTTCCTCGATTCGAAGTAATCTTCAATTTTGCTGAAGATAGTTTCGGGCTCTGCCATTCGTCCTGTTCCTTCGAGTCCGCTAGCTAATTGTCCATCTTCTGCTGGAATGATTTCCACTCCGTCAGATTCTAATTGCGTCAAGTTTCGAGCGGTCGTTGGATGTGCATACATGTCGAGATCCATCGCCGGAGCGATAACGGTATTCGATTTCATGGAAAGGTATGTGGCCAACAACAGATTATCGCAGCTTCCTGAGGCCATTTTACTTAAGGTATTAGCCGTAAGCGGAGCAATGACGAAAATATCAGCCCAAAGTCCGTAATCAACGTGATTGTTCCAGGTACCATCGTCTTTGTTCCAAAACTCAATTCCAACAGGATTTTCGGAAAGTGTGGATACGACGAGCGGTGATATAAAATCAGAAGAGGCAGGAGTCATAATACATTTGACTTCTGCCCCTGATTTTTTTAATAAGCGTATAAGGAACGCAATTTTGTAAGCCGCGATTCCCCCAGTTATTCCGAGAAGGATGCGTTTACCTTGCATGTTCTAAACGGGAATTTAATTATATAGTCTTCGGTGCTTCCTCTGTTCTTCTGAAGTACATTTTTTCTTCTAGGAACTCTTCAATTGCCATTGCAACTGGTTTTGGAAGGCGTTCGTAAAAACGAGAAATTTCGATTTGCTCACGGTTTTCAAAGATCTCCTCTAAGTTATCCGTTGTTGATGCAAATTCTTGAAGTTTTTGAGTCAACTCTTCTTTCAAATCAACACTCATTTGATTCGAACGTTTTGACATCATTACGATTGCTTCGTAGAGATTTTCAGTTTCTTGTTCAAAAGTTACTGTGTCACGAGTGATCGTTGTTTTCTCTGCTGTGCTATTTTTAAAACTCATCTTCTTCTTAATTTACTAGTATTCTTTCAAATCCTTTCTCATCACATCGTCGTACGAAGCTAGCGTACGCACGTATTTTGAGTCAGGAAACGCAGCTACAAAAGTACTATATCTTTCGATAGTCTGCTCAATTCTCGCCTTTTTTTTCTTTTCGATGCTGTTTTTCGCGAGGTAGTAAGAATTCAGTACGAGCAAATAATGTACTTCCTCTTTGAATTCTGACATTGGATAATCCTCCATGAACGTCATTGCTGAACTCTCAGCCGCCATGAATCTTTCCGTTTTCGAATACAATCGAACTGATTCGAACGCCTTTGTTTCGAGCTTGAATCGCAATCCATCAATGATATTGTTGCATGAATCAATCAGGGTTGAATTCGGGTACCTGTTTACGAATTGCTGTAAGTTGTTGATCGCGACCTCCGTTTCCAACTGATCCAATGACCAATCTGGTGAGTTGTTCACCGAACACATTGCACTCAAAAATGTTGACTCTTCCGCCTTTGGACTGAATGGGAATCGCTGTGGAAACTGACTAAGGTAGTATCCTGCCATGTAGTAATCTCCACCTTCGTAGTACGCTTTTCCAATTCTGAAATAAGCCAATTCGCCTTCTCCTTGTTTTGGCGTTCGTTGATAAATCTGTTCGTAAAGTGCAATTGAACGAACCTTTGAGCTCGATGTTGCAACTGAATCGTACAGGTAATTGGCCATGTCGAATTTATCGCCGTAGTCGTCTGATTTCAACACGCGGTTGTAATCCGAGCAACTTGAAGCGAGAATGATCGCGGTCAATCCTGCAAATATGTATGTGAATTTCTTCATTTTCAATGTTGAGTTCAAAAAGCGAACTTTTTAGGTAATAACGATTATCTGATCCGAAGATTGCGTCCAATTCTTAAAACCGTCGTTGGCTTTATTCCATTTAATCGACACAATTTCGAAACAGTCGTTCTATTTCGTTGGGCTATTCCTCCCAATGTATCTCCTGATCTAATTTTGTAGTACTTGCGTGCTCCAGCTGCAGTGCTGCTAGCCGTATGTGCCGGAGTTTTAGTTCCTGCTCTCGCTCCTGGTCTGAACAATCCTTTGTGAACCATCAAGTTTTCATCCTTGATTTCTTGCTTTTTGAAGTCGATGATGTGCGCTGGATCCATTGGAGCATCGTAGAAGCGTACCTCAAAATGCAAATGCGATCCGTAAGAGTGCCCAGTGTTCCCGCCTAAACTAATCGGCTCACCTGCTACCACTTCTTGATTCGGTGCGACGAGCAGCTTGCTATTGTGCGCATAAAACGTTTCTAATCCGTTGTGGTGTCGAATAACGACCAAGTTTCCAAATCCGCTTTCGTTGTACTTCGCGTAGCGCACTTTTCCTGACCATGCAGCGCGAACGGTATCTCCTGTATTCAAATCAATGTCGGTACCATTGTGACGGCGACCACGGCGATACCCGTAATTGGAAGTAACGATACCATCAACTGGCATCACAAATCCTCCATTCACATCATCTTCAACACATAACCAAACAGTGTCTTTCAATCTTGAGAGATCATTCTTTAATTGTGATGTATAGCACACCTCATTGTTCCAAGGTTGAACATAGTTGAGTGAATCTTCTTCTATTTCAGATTGAATGCGCTCATTCATAATCCCCGTGAAATTCAGATCTTCAAGATAAATCCATGTACGATCTGCGTACACGATCATCGTTCCTTTTTCGGTTGGAATGGTGTCGAGAATTGTCTGTCCAAAAACAGGCAATGAACAAGCTAAAAAGAAGATTATTTGGAGAAAACGCATGCTGGCATCAATTACTAAAGCACAAAAATAGGATTTTAAATTACTTCTTGACGACGTCCATGACCATCACATTGTAGAGAAGATCTTCATTTGGCTTCACAACATCTAGGTATCCCTTGCTACCATAGGCTTCTCGGCTCGGAACGTAGATAAACATGCGATCAGATGATTTAGCATTAATTAACGCTTTCTTCAGTCCTGGAACTGTCCCGTAGTCCTCTAGTTTCAGGTCAAACGGACGATTTGTACTGTAGGTATTTGCGTAATTTCTATTCGATGGTGTGCTCGTCATTGTGTGGAAAGTGATCATTTCTTCGTCATCAAAGAGTAATTTGTTCTCTTTATTCTCCTCAAATACCCATACTTTGTTCCCATCAACTGAGCGCGTCGGTTTCATTTTGCTCAGCACGCGGATCTTCAAGGTATTGTTTGAATTTGCCGGAATAACACCCTTGATTTCTCTTTCTCCACGAGCGTATTTACTTGGAAGATAAACCTCCACAAAATCTCCAACTTTCATTTTTGAAAGAGCAATATCCCAGCCTTCGCCCTGCATTTGGAAGCCAATAGGGAAAGGAATTGAATCTTTCAGCAATAGATGATTGCCATCTACTACCTCTCCATTGTCGAGCATTACTTTGTAATCAATGTAGAAAACTGAACCACGCTTCAACTCTTCGCCATCACCGTGTTCGAACCAACGAAGCACAATGCCGTTGTCCATTTTCAACGTATCTGCTACCTCTTTCTTTTGATCGATTTCTGCAATTTTGACCTCCGCGATTGGATCAGACTTCTCTTCCCCGTCTTTATCTGTATCGACCACAGTCGGGTCACAAGAGGCTAATGCGACTGCACAACACAATCCAAAAAGTAGATTTAATCTTTTCATTTAATTCCCATTAAGTGGATATCAACAACTAAAGTGGTCAGTGGTGGTATTTTGTCTTGATCTCCCAAGAGACCGTGTCCAATGTGACTTGGAATAATCAATTTTGCTCGGTCTCCAACGTTCAACAACTTGATTGCTTCTTGTACGCCAGTTTCGACATCACTTTGATCAATCAACAATTCTTCATACTCGTCGTCTTCCGTTTTATAGCATTCGGTGCCATCTAATAAACTTACGACGTATTCGATTTCGGCCGTTTGCTTTCGCGCTGGCTTAGGCCCTTCACCTTTTTCGTACACATAATAACGTAACCCTGTTCCCGTTTGAGTCAACTCCCAATCTTTGTGCATCTCCAAAAACAAACGGATTTTGATTTCTTCATTCGCTGCAACATCTCTGCCCAGTTTGTATGAATCATCTTTTGTCCAATTGACTTCTATAGGTTGCTCAGGGACTTCCTCTTCACACGAAATGAACAGAACCAAAAACGGTAATATGTAGCGTAATCTATGCATGTGTTTTTCCAAAGTAAGTTGGCGCCAACTTCTTCACTTTTTCAATTGTTTCTTCGAGCGAAAGGAAGCTAATTCCGCCTGCAGCGTTCATGTGCCCTCCACCGTCGAAATTATCAGCAGCGAATTTGTTCACAACGATTGATCCCATTGAACGGAAAGACATTTTCACTTTCCCATCCTTTTCTGTCATCAAAATAGCCACAGAAACGCCTTCAATTGATAAAGCAACATTCACCAAACCTTCAGTATCTCCTTTGATGTAATTGAATCGCTCCAAATCCATTTCAGATAAGGAAAGAATCGCCAATTCTTCATCGGCCAATACTTCAAGCTTTTCAGCAATTGCGTATCCACGTAGTTTCATTTGATCCAATCGGTTATGATTGAAGGTGTTTTCATGAACATTCGCTTGTTCTACTCCATTTTCAATGAGCTTTCCAATCAGTACGTGTGTTCGCGCCGTTACAGATGAAAAACGGAAAGAACCTGTATCGGTTACAATTCCGAGATAAAGTGGCGTTCCGATAGATTGACTCAGCAATTTTTCGTTACCCGATTGAACCATTAACTCAATGATTAATTGCGAAGTTGAACACACTTCAGGATGTGAAGCCGACAGCTCAAAAATATCCTCAGGATAAGGATGATGATCAATCATGATCTTCTTTCCATCAGCGGCAAGGAGAACACCTCCCATATCTTTGCCCATGCGTCCAGAACCGTTGTAATCGAGGCAGAAAATCAAATCTGCATTATCCATTAAGGAGATGACGCGATCTTGATCTGCATCGAAATCCACAATTTCATCACCGTCTTTCAACCATTCGAGAAAAGATGGGCATGCGTCTGGGTGACAAATCGTTGCATCTTGTCCCAATGCTCGGATAAAACGCAACATTCCGAGTGAACTTCCGATGGAATCTCCATCAGGTGACTTGTGACTCGTAATCACAATGTTCTTTGCCTCTTGAATCGACTGTACTATTTCTTTGGCTAATTTCATGACTTCAGAACGCGCTGCGTTTCTATTCGTATTTGTTGCTCCAACGCTTCCGATACTGGATATAAAGGTGGTCGCATGATTGGTTTCATTAAATTTTGTTCCGAAAGTGAAATCTTCACACCTCCTGGATTTCCTTCTGCGAAAAACTGATTCGTAGATGGTAAAAGATCGTAATGTAGTTTACGCGCGGTAGCGAAATCTCCATTCAACGCATGATCGATCATGGAAGAGAATTTCTTCGGAAGTGCATTTGCAACTACCGAAATAACACCGTCTACTCCGACAGAAATTAACGGCATCACGATAGCATCATCTCCAGAGAGAACACCAAATCCATCAGGTCTCTTGTGAACGATCTCCATGATTTGTTCCATGTCACCTGATGCTTCCTTCACTGCGACAATATTGTCAATTTTGGCCAACTCTAAAGTTGTTTCAGGCAGCATGTTTGATCCTGTTCTTCCCGGAACATTGTACAAAATGATTGGCAGTTCAGTGCAACTTGCAAGGTACTTGAAATGTTCAATGATTCCCTTTTGAGTAGGCTTATTGTAATATGGCGAAACAGAAAGAATACCATCAATTCCTGAAGGCAAATTCTTCAAGATTTCACCAGTCTCGAAAGTGTTATTCCCACCAACACCAAATACAATCTTTAATCGACCTTTGTTGATGTCTTGAACACATTTTAGCACGACCAATTTCTCATTAAAACTTAGAGTTGGAGACTCCCCTGTCGTCCCTTGAACAACCAAGAAATTTACTCCGCTATCTACCTGATAATCAACAAGCCTAGCTAGAGCATTAAAATCAATGGTTCGATCATCATTAAATGGTGTTACCAATGCTACACCTGTACCCTCAAATGGATTTGTCATGATATTCTTTCTAATGTTTGTTTTACAAATTTAAGCATATACTTCGGCGCTGTCTCTTCCGTTTGGAGGTTAATTGTTTGAGCGCTATTTTCCGAGTTCAGGCTGATGTCAATTTTGAAAGCCATTTTTGAAATCGATTTCTCAATTTTCTTTGGAATTTCACCTACAATTATCAGTGCATCGTATCGGTCATTAAATGTTTGTTGCGCGTCCTCATTTTTTAATCGACCAATGAATCCGTAGTCTTTTTCCGAGATGAAAACTACCGAGCTCATTTCTCCTAAAATTAAGCGCTCTTTCTTCGACTCAACAATACCCATGATTTTACTGTCGTGAATATTGAGTCCGCTAAACTTGATTGATTCACGCCACTGATTCATGTTATCGATTTCTTTGAAATCAACCACAACCAACAATCGCTTGATGGAAGACCAGATATTATTTGGTGCTGCGCTCATTATTCGTTTAAAAGTTGAATGAAATCTTGTTCTGAAAGGATGGCCACCCCTAAATCCGTTGCTTTCTTCAGTTTTGACGGTCCCATTTTGTCACCTGCCACCACGTATGAAGTTTTTGAAGAAATGGAACCTACATTTTTACCTCCGTTCGACTCGATCAGAGCTTTGAGGTCATTCCGAGAGAATGTTTCAAACACCCCTGAGACCACAAATGAGCTTCCTTCGAACTTATTCGAGCTTCCCTCTTTTTCAACAATTTCCATTTTGAGTCCGTGTTCCATCAGTCGTGAAACAATTGTCAGGTTTCGTTCTTCCAAGAAGAAAGCTTGAATGGACATGGCGATTTTATCTCCAATTTCATCTACTGCGATTAAGGTATCGAAATCAGCTTTCGCCAGCTCATCAATGTTTTTGAAGGCTTTTGCGAGTTTCTTCGCGACTGTTTCACCTACAAATCGAATCCCCAAACCAAATAAAACGCGTTCAAATGGAATCTCTTTTGAAGCTTTCACTCCATCAATGAGGTTGTTCGCCGATTTATCCGCCATTCTCTCTAAGTCAACTACTTGATCGAATGTTAAGTCATATAAATCAGCAAAATTCTTGACGTATCCCGCTTCGAATAAGGCATCAACGGTTTCTGTTCCAAGTCCGTCGATGTTCATTGCCTTGCGACTAATGAAGTGATCGATTCTTCCTTTCACTTGCGGTGGACACCCTAATTCGTTTGGACAGTAATGATTTGCTTCTCCCTCTCGCCTAACTAACTGTGTTGAGCATTCTGGGCATTCATGAATGAAATTAACCCCAGGATTTGCGCTGGTTCGTGCATCCAAATTCACCCCAACAATTTTTGGAATGATTTCTCCCCCTTTCTCAACGAAAACAGTGTCTCCGAGGTGTAAATCCAATTTCTCTATTTGATCTGCATTGTGCAATGAAGCTCGCTTAACAGTTGTACCGCCCAATTGCACAGGTGTTAAATTCGCTACTGGCGTGATCGATCCAGTTCGTCCAACTTGGTAGGTCACTTCTTCTAAAATCGTCTCAACGCGCTCCGCCTTGAATTTATAAGCGATTGCCCATCTAGGCGATTTTGCGGTGAATCCTAATATCTCTTGCTGATCGTAATTATTTACTTTGATAACGACGCCATCAATCTCGAACGGAAGGTCTTTTCGCTTCTCATCCCAGTAATTGATGAAATCCATCACTCCTTCGACGGAGTTCGTTTTTTCAATGTATCGTTTCTTTGCTGGAGGAACCTTGAATCCCCAATCTGCTGCTTTGTTCACCAATTCAAAATGTCCTTCAGCTCGATTCTCTGCCCCATAAATTCCGTAAAGGAAACAATCCAGTCCGCGTTCCGCGACAACTTTTGAATCCTGCATTTTGAGTGTTCCCGAGGCCGTATTTCGAGGATTTGCGAATTCTGGATCACCCTCTTCTCTTCGCTTTTCGTTCAAAGCAAGGAAATTCTTTAGTGGAAAGAAGATCTCTCCGCGGATTTCGAAATCTTGAGGAAAATCGTTGGTCAGTGTTAGTGGAATTGAGCGAATCGTTTTCACATTGCTTGTCACGTTTTCACCCTGCGTTCCATCTCCACGAGTAACAGCTTGAACCAGTTTTCCATCGACGTATTGAATTCCAATGGCCACTCCGTCGTACTTTAATTCGCAGACATATTCCAGTTCATCCTCCACCAATTTCTTGGCGCGAGCTGTCCATTCTTCAATTTCATCTTTAGAATAACTATTTGAAAGAGAAAGCATTGCATATTTATGCACTACGGCCTCAAACTTCTTTGTGATATCACCACCAATACGTTTTGTTGGGGAATGATCGGATGCAAATTCGGGAAATTTCTCTTCGAGCTCCTGAAGTTGTTTCAGCAACATATCAAAATCGTAATCCGAGATTTCGGGATTACTTTCAACATAATAGAGATGATTGTGACGATTGAGATCGTTGGACAATCTTTCAATTTCAGCCTTCGCCTCACTTTTATTCATGCTGTGAAGGTACGCGTTGTCCTCTGATCATTCGGCTTCTCTCCTGCAAATCTTTCCTCAATTCGATGTTAACAAAACCATGATCTCGAAGTAGCTCTTCCATTTCTTCTTCAAAATCTTCATGAATTTCGAAATAGAGCCAGCCGTGTTCAGCTAGAAGCCCCTTTGATTCGGACGCAATCTTGTTGTAAAAAATGAAGGGATCATCATCATCCACAAAAAGAGCCAAGTCTGGTTCAAATTCTAACACATTCGCTTCCATCATTGAACGCTCTGAATTAGGAATATATGGTGGGTTCGAAACAATGACATCGTAACGCTCAGTTGATTCTGGGTATGAGTCTGAAAGTGCGTCCATCGTTATAATGGAGATCCCCAATTCTGTCAAATCACGATTTTCATGCAGTAATTCGATGGCTTCTTCTGAAAGTTCCCAGGCCTCTACTTTCGCATTGGGTAGAGCAGATTTCAAGGCAAGAGCGATGCATCCAGAGCCAGAGCAAACATCTACCATGTTGTATTCCTCGTTTCGGCCTTTTTCCATTGAACTGACAATCCAGTAAACCAATTCCTCAGTCTCTGGACGAGGAATGAGCGCTCGATAATCACACATCAATTCCAATCCATAAAACTCCGTACGCCCCAAAATGTATTGAAAGGGTTCATTGTCTTTAAGTCGTTTGACAATTGATCTGAAATGCAATAATTCTGACTCCGAAAACCTGACTTCGGCTCCGCTCCCCCTCCCGCTAAGCATGAAATCAGTATCGGACATAGACATGCGATCCATCACAAATGTTTTAAACATCAATTTGATCTCAGTTTCGGAAAATTGATCGATAAGGGAACTGAAGAAATAGATGCGCAGTCCGTTAATCGTATTTTGCTGTAAAAACATGATTATCCGCCGTTATTATTGTCGAAATAATAGGTGTAACCGAATCCTACGACGAGATAGGTCGTAATTCGTTTGAAATTCGCAGGATCATAGCCACCGTTGGTCTCAAGACCTATTTGCTGGGGAGAAAATCCGAATCCTTGCATTCCGTAACCAATGATCCAGCGGTAGGATGACTTTTCATTCGCGGTAAGAATGAATGCTGTTGTGAATTCAGCATAAGTACTTCCGATATCAACCGGGTTAACACCTTCATCTTTGTTCAAATCCGTATCGAAAAAAGTATGAGAATATCCTGCCTTCAATCCAAAATCAGTTCCGAAACGATCGTTGTGAAACTCGTCGTACCCAACTTTGATAAATGCTGTTCCAGAATGAACCCCACCAAAAACGGGACTTGGAACGCTAAATTCATTAATGGTGAAGTACGAATAACGAATTCCTGCTCCCACATTCAAGTGAAATGGAAAGGAATATTGACCATAAGTGGACACACCAACTAGGCCTTGCATAAAATCATTGAACGGTTGATTGCTCATTGCAACGGGCAAACACAACTCCACATTGTAGGAATATTTCGGTGTAATTGACTGAGCATTTGAGTAGCTCGAAAGGCTCAAAAAGATGATTAATATGCTGTAGATTTTCTTCACTCCGTTGTTATTAACGCTAATCTACATATTTAATTTTATTGTTTGTAAGGTTGACGAGAAATCGGTGTACTTTTGCGGCGTGAATAAGGGCATTGTATACATTCTTATCTCTGGACTCTGTTTCCTCGTGGTGAACTTCTTTGTGAAGATTCTTGGAATGGGACCCGAACAACATTTGATCGATAATGTTCAAGTGTACCCTGGTCACGAGCTTGTGTTGGCGCGTTCCATCATCACTTTTGTGATTAGTTGGTCGATTATCCGGTACCGCGGACTTTCCATGTGGGGAGTGAATAAAAAGTGGCTCATAATTCGTGGATTGGCTGGAACTCTTGCCCTAACGATTTTCTTCTACACCATTCACCACATCCCTCTCGCTATTGCGATCGTTGTTCAAAACATGTCTCCTATTTTCACGGTGATGCTCGCCATGATTTTACTCAAAGAACGCGTTCGAGTGCTTCAATGGTTTTTTATCATCATGTCATTTGCTGGGGTTGCCCTGATTGCGATTTCACAATTGGGAGAGACTGACGTACGTTTTGAAGAAATTTCATTCTTCTGGATGGGAATGGGATTGGTTTCCGCTTTCATCTCTGGAATAGCTTATACTGCAATTATGAAATTGCGAACAACTGATTCTCCTATTGTTATCGTAATGTATTTCCCAATGGTCGCTATACCATTAATGGTAATCCTTTGCTTGTTTGAATTCACCATGCCTCGAGGTATTGAGTGGCTGATTTTATTGACCATTGGAATTTTCACTCAATTTGCTCAAATCTACATGACCAAGGCGCTTCACGAAGGAGCGGCAGCAACGATTACTCCTTTCAAGTATTTGACTATCATTTATGCCTTCGTCGTTGGGTATTTCTTTTTCAGTGAGCAATTCACTTGGCAAGTTGATTTGGGAATAGCAATCGTACTGATCGGTGTTTTGTCCAATACACTCATCCGAACACGATTGTAATTGTCTAATTTTACTTATCTTTCGTTCCTATGAGTAAAACGATTCACAGAGGTAAGCTTGCCCAATTCGGTAACCTTGAGATTCTTGCTAAGCAAGTGGTAGAAGGTTTCATTACTGGACTCCACAAAAGTCCTTTTCATGGCTTCTCTGTTGAATTTGCTGAACATCGTTTGTATAACAAAGGAGAATCTACTCGTCACATCGATTGGAAATTGTACGGACGTACGGAAAAGCTCTTCACAAAGAAATACGAAGAAGAAACCAACTTGAGATGTCAATTGGTGATTGATTGTTCCACGTCCATGCTCTACCCTGCCGACAAAGAAGAGAACAAACTGGAATTTTCGGTTTACGCCGCTGCCTCAATTATTGAATTACTTCGTAAACAACGCGATGCTGTTGGAATTTCACTGTTTACAGATAAATTGAATGTTCATACTCCAGCGAAGTCATCGCAACGCCACCATCGTTATTTGTACAGCGAAATGGAGAAGTTATTGACTCAATATGACAAAGGTGGCGCGAGTAAAACAGCTTCTACTGTTGAGTGTTTGCATCAAATCGCGGAGCAATGTCACCAACGTAGTTTGATTGTTATTTTTTCTGATTTATTGGATGATCCAACCCAATTGGATGAGTTGTTTCAAGCGCTTCAACACTTAAGGCACAACAAGCACGAAGTCATTCTTTTCCATACCGTTGACAAAAGCGCTGAGATTGATTTTGCCTTTGAAAACCGTCCGTATCAGTTTGTGGACATGGAAACCGGAGAAAAAATTAAGCTTCAACCGAGTCAATTTAGAGAGAATTACACGAAAGCTGTGAATGCTTATTTCAAGGATATTGAGATGCGTTGCGCCGATTATCGCATTGATTTCATGCCTGCAAATATTGGAGAAGGATTTAACGAAGTCTTGCTGAAGTATTTGTTGAAGCGCCAGAAGCTTCATTAAACTACGCTCATGTTTCGCTTTCTAACCATCTTCTTTACTCTTTTCTGCGTTCATGGAATGCATGCTCAAAGCGACACGCTCAACCATAAAGATCGACACGGTCAAAAGCAAGGACGCTGGATTTTCTACGGAAAAGATCGTCCACCTGCTGGTTATCCGACAAACGGGAAAATTGAGGAAGGAGTTTACGATAGTGATCGCAAGGAGGGACTTTGGATTAAATATTGGGAGGATGGAATCACACCTAAGCTAAAAGGAACCTACGTTCAAAATCGTCCAAATGGGGCTTATTGGAAGTACCATAGAAACGGGAACTTAAAAGAACAAGGTGAATTTAGAAGAAACAGATATGCCGGGACTCATACCAAGTATGACGAGGAAGGCAGATTATTTTTCTATTGTACCTACAATGATGAAGGGAAAAAAATTGATACGGCATTCGCGTATTTTACATCTGGTTGCTTAAAGGCAATTGAAGTCATGGACTCGAGTGGAGTTCCGATTAGCACAGCACTATACCGAGAGGACAGCTGCGATCAAATCTTGGAAGTTGTCAAGCACGGTTATGTGAGAAATGAAACTGTAACGCACGGACCGAAATGGAAAAATGATACTACCAGTTTTGTTTACAAAGTGGACTCAAGTCTTAATAAAGAAGGAACTTGGAGAGATAGCGAGGAATATTTAATCGACTACTCTGATAGTTCACTGCAATCCAACCTTGTCAACGATAAAAAGTATAACGATCAGCGTGAAATCATTTTTCATGGAACGTTCAAGGAAGGAAAAGTTTGGGGAGGAAAAATGTACTTCTACGATTTAGACATGATTCTTCTGAGAATAGAAGTTTGGAGCGATGGTGAGTTTTTGAAGGTTGGTAGGCTTTAGTCTCGTCCTTCGCTGGACTATCACAATTTCCTCTGAATTCATACTTAAACTTCGGAATTATAATCCACAAAAAAACGCGAGCAATTTCTTACCCGCGCTTGAATTCATTCTTTTCAATTTTACTGATTGGCGCGAATCTTATTCCCTCGCTTTTCGTGCGTGATTTCTGCCATTCCCAAGGCTTCCATCAACGGTGGAATGTACATTCCAAATCGACCACGGAAGTTTTTCTTTAATCCGTACCATCCTCCAACTGGATTCGATTCAGATCTTCCCCAATGTTCAAATGTTCCTTCTTTCGTATCGACTTTTTCGTCTTTGCTGCCCATTTCCATCCAATCTCCGTGATCCTCCAACATTTTCTTGGCATCTTCCAAACAGCGCAGTTGATAGTGTAAAATGGTTTTTCCAACCGTACACACCAAAATATCTTCGCCGTCTTTTTCATCCACATGCATCGTATATTCTGATGAAAGTGGTGGCGTTTTTAACTTCAACGGATTCTCTTTTGTTCCGATTTTCTCTCTGTAATCCATGCTTTCTTACTTTTTAACTTTGAATGATTTGAAGAACTTCATTGCTTTTTCCTCATCCCAAGCACTCTTTGGTGCAACAGCCGTAATTTGATATTGAATTTGCCCAACAAGTATCACTCTATAGTCACCCACTAAATCCTTGTCCTCTACATCGAAAGTAGCCTTCAATCCACTGTTCTTTTTAACGAGCCACTTAGACTTTTCAGTTGGCGTAGTTCCTATTCCATCCATGAAAGCATTTAGGGAAATTTCCGCCAATCCTTCATGATCCGAAACATCTGATTCGTGCTCGCTGTGGATCAGCAAAAAGATCATCTCATCAACAATTGCTTGCGTTTTTACAGAAGTATAATTTGACTTTGTTTCAGTTGATGTTTCAAACTCTGCAGGAAAAGTCACTGAAAGCTTCGCTTCTTTCGATTTGTACTTGTGCTTTTGCGACGGTGCGAGGGAAGTTACGCCGATTAATAGAATTAAAAGTGCGCTGCCAAAAATGATGCGTTTCATAGTATGATATTAAGGGTTAATTCTTGTAGTCTTACAAAGTAGGAAAAAATTGGAACTTTTTACCACTCAAGGTGTTGATCTGCTGTCAAATCGAGAACTGTTTTTACAGGACTAAACACACGCGAAGGGATTTCCACGAAGATCGAATTCCAGTAATACATTCCTCCGTTCCAAAGACCTGGCAGCTCGCGGTAGTAAATGGTCTTTCCATCGTATGGTTTTTTTACCACCAAATATTGCTCATCGTGAGAGAAATCATGTAGATTGAGTCGATTTCCAGCTAAATCATTTTTTGAAGCAACAATCATTACTGGATTGAAGTGACTGCTTCCCGTTAGAATCACCTGTTGATCTGCAGCATCAGAAATTTGTACTTTCTCCACAATCTGCTTCGTCAGCTCCCCTGATTTTTCAATCCAGAATGGTCCTCCACCTGGAGCGCCTTCATTCAAGACCATCCCGCAAATACGGGTAGGACGAGAAACTATCTTTTCCAATAGCTCCTCGTTGAGTTCTTCACTTGGCGCAATGAACTTGTATGTATCATTCAGCTTAGAGAATTCCTCTTGAGAATAGTTCTTTTGAAGGTTTGTTAGTTCACTTTGAAACTTCTCTAAAGTACCCATCAACAATTTCCATGTTTCGTTTGAAGCATCGCTTTTCGAAATGTGTTGGATGTTATCGATGTTTTTAATGAGCACAACATCGGCGTCGATGTCATTCAGATTTACTAAAAGTGAACCGTGTCCTGCTGGTCGGCGAAGTGGAATTCCATCATCTGCAACCATATTTCGGTTCTCATCAAAACAAAACGCATCAGTATTTCGATTCTGAATAGAGAAACTGACGTCCATTCCTGTTTTCTCCGTTATCTCGGAAATTGATTGTCGCACATGGTGCTGGAATCCATCTTGCAATGTAAAGTGTGCAATTGGACGATTCGGAAAGATCTCAGCAATTTGCAGCACGTGCTCTTGAAAAGCGTTAAGGATCTCTTCTCCTTTGCTGTGAAATGGAATCAATCCTTTTGGGCGTCTCAATAAATTCAAACCGGTTGGGCTGAGCAAAAAACGAGTAATTTCAACCTCACTCATCTGATCAATTTCAGATTTTTTCTCGTCACTCAATGATTTGTAAATAGCCAAAGATTTGAAAGCATCAAAAAACTTCTTCGAACCATCAGTATGAATGGAAGATTCCATGAATCGGTACAATTCATCAAACATCCGCGATCCTGACCCCGAAGCTGGAATAAAGAAAGCGACGGTAGAATTCAACTCTTCAAAGGCAGAAAGAATCGCTGGTTTCTCTTCATCATGAATTCGTAAAATTCCATTTTCAATGGAACAAGCTTCACTCAAATTCATGGTCGGTTGTTGGTCGAAAACCTGTGCTTTTTGAATCAAACTACTGGTTGTTTCAACCATACCTATTTATTGTAAAAGTTTCTTTAATTTTCGGTCAATGTTTTTGCCGCTCGAATATATAAAATATCGTTGGAATGCTAAAGGGAGGCATGGAATACATTCTCCTTTTGTGTATGACTTTGTAGACGACTGCATTAGGACGAAAGTTGGGTCGCAAGATTCGAAGTATTTGGAGAATCTATTCGATAAATTGCGAAACAGCTCGCAGGAGATTGAAATTCAGGACTTCGGCGCAGGATCGAAAAAGCTTGGATCGAAACGAAAAGTTTCCGCTATTTTCAAAATGAGTTCGTCAAAAGGAAAGTACGGTGAATTACTTTATCGCTTGTCGAAACATTATAGACCAGAGAAAATTCTTGAATTTGGAACTTCCTTAGGCGTTGGATCGAGTTATTTTTCACTCGGATCCAATGAATCGAAGATTACCACAGTTGAAGCCTGCACGAATACGCGATCAGTGGCTTTGGAGAATCTGAAAACCCTGCTCAATGTTGATAGTAAACTGGGGACGTTTTCTAATTTTCTCGATCAACTTCCAAAAGAAAAAGTATTTGATATGATCTTCATTGATGGTCATCACGACGGTGAAGCATTAATCAACTATTTGGATCGACTTCAGGCGCATTCTCATGACGAAACAATCTTCATTTTGGATGATATCCGCTGGAGCGACTCGATGAAATCAGCTTGGGAGAGCATCGTTAAGGATCCCAGATTTCATATGAGCTTGGATTTATTTCGCGTAGGTATCGTTTTGAAAAGAGAGCATCAGGAGAAGGAGCACTTTGTGATTCGGTATTAATTAGAGTGCATTAATACCCAACTAAACTCATTAGCAATTTATGGAAATTGGACTGCTGAAACATCTAATTTGTATACATCATTAACACATCGACCTATGAGAGTTTACTTTTTTATCATCAGTGCTTTTTTTGCCATTTCTTGTGGCACTCAGCGAGAAGTTGAGGTAGAAGTCGTGACAAGTGGATCTGGATGCAGCGGAAGCTACGAGAAATACGAACATTCAGAACTCCCATCGGTGAAAACAGTTCGGGAGTACATACCTATTACCGATGTGGTTATTGCCTACGGAGTAATTGGACCAGACACCCTTGAAATAGCTGAACTGGAATGTGTCGATTCATTGCTCTTCACGGAAGCTTTGAATGACGTGGAAGTGAGTCAAATGTGCATTGAACTGGCGATCGAAGGAAACACCTACTTCTCAGCGAAAACGAACAAATTCGGCGGTTTTGAAACCATCGAAGTTGTCAGAGGCGTGGATAAATGCTTTCGCAACGCAGAGGACAAAATCAAACAAAAAGTCCTTTCCATGCGCACCGTTTCGACAGATTATGGAAACATGGAACTCATTTTTTACCTGAAAGTTCGTTTGGAATAACTATTCGATAATTCAGGTAAACTCTACATATTTTCGATTTAGTCATACTAAGAGTCGCCTCTCCCGCTCGTGTGCAATCAGCAGGAAATGCCTAACTTAGCACTATGTCCTTGAACAACTTTACGCTCTTCACATGTATTCTCTTGCTGGGTTTTGGATCAGCAGCTCAAGCTGAAAACGACTCATTGCCAGAAACACCAATCTATAAGCGCGTTGCCATTCCCAAACCGAATAAATCAGAACTCAATATTCTGAATGAAGTTGGTGTCGATTTGACGTGTGGCGTCATCCAACGAAATGACAGCTTACTTCTTGAATTAAGCGAATACACCTTGAGTCAACTGGAAAACGAAGGCATTGACTACACGGTTTTGATCGAAGACATGTCTGCACGCTATGAGAAGCAATCTGAGGAATTACCTCAAGCACGCGCTGAGTTGAACGCCATGAAAGCGCAATCACGAAAAAAAAAAGGCAAGACCGTATTAAAAAACGTCGGGCAGCACGACGACTGCGACGAAATCGACTGGGCCGTTCCAAATAACTTTCATCTTAATCCGAATTCATCGCCTATTTCCTTCGGTGGTTGTTTGACATATGACCAAGTGCTGGACGAGCTCGATAGCATGCGCGCACTCTACCCCAACCTGATTTCAACACGTTTGGATGCTTCTCCAACGAATCAGATGACTTTAGAAGGAAGAACAATTTTTTACGTTCGAATCTCTGATAATCCTGACATAGACGAGTCCAACGAACCCGAAACGCTTTATCAATCTTTGGTGCATTCCCGAGAAGCAGGTTCTTTGATGCAATTACTCTATTTCATGTGGTATGTTTTGGAAAACTATGATACGGATCAAGACATTCAGAATTTGGTCAATAACCAAGCAATGTACTTTATTCCTGTATTCAACCCAGATGGATTTGTGTACAACGAATTGGTGAATCCGAACGGAGGAGGCATGCAACGCAAGAACAGAAATATTGGCGGCAGCGGGTGTTCTACTTTCTTAGAAGGAATTGATTTGAATCGAAACTCTGCTTATTACTGGGGAAATGGAGGTGCTTCGACAAACGACTGCTCGAACACGTATTTAGGTTCAGCTCCATTTTCGGAAAATGAAACACAGATTATGCGTGACTTTTTCCTTGAACACGATTTCAAGTTAGCGCTCAATCATCATTCATACAAGAACGCCATGCTGCACGCATATGCAGGAACAAACATCACCAATCCACGCCCGGATGAATATTCGAAGTACAACCACGACATGACATATCACAATCGTTATGCCTACGGTCCAAGTACATCAATCAGCTCGCTCAACAGCGGAAACATGAATGATTGGATGCTTGGAGGTCCTGCGGGAGTGAGCGCTAACGGAACACCAACTGGAACAGGTTCGGGTAAGAACACCATGGCTTGGACCCCTGAGAACGGAGATTTCGATGAAGGCGGTTTTTGGCCAAATCCTTCAAATTTTGTGATCATCGCCAAACGAGCAATGCGCGCGAATTTCTTAGCCGCATACTTTAGTGGGAAATACGCAAAACTGCATGATCTCAATCAGTCAGAGATCAATTCTACAACTGGAACACTCAACTTTGCCGTTGAAAATCTGGGGCAAACTGCAAGTGATTTTGAAGTTTCAATTACGCCCATTTCTGCTAACATCGTTTCGGTTGATCCTCCGGTGACAGTTTCTGGAATGTCTGTACTTCAGCAAAACGAAGTTGCCATCAATTACCTTCTGGATGCAGGTATTCAAGCTTTCGACACGATCACCTTTGAAGTGAGTTTATCGAATGATTATGCCTCGGACAATGTGCTCTATACCAAGACGATTCAAAAGATATATCAACCCAACGTTATTTTTCGAGATGATCCAGATACGGATGCTTTGAGCAATTGGACAAGTGCTGGAGGTTCATGGTCGACTACTGCCGATTCCTATTCCGGCAACGCTGCCATTACTTCAACAGTAGCTCCACCCTATTCCAATGATGAATCAAAATCACTGGAATTGAACAATCCCCTTGATTTTTCGAATGCCGATCATGTTCAGATTCAGTATTACGCGAAATGGGATCTTGAACGCAGTTTTGATTACGTTCAACTAGAAGCTTCACCAAATGGAGCCTCTTGGTTTCCGTTGTGCGGGAAGTTCACAAAGCCAGGAGCTCCGGATGGGAACAACACTTATTCTGGGAAATCATCGGCCAACAACGACTTTCAACCGGATGGAATCCAATTATACGATGGGGATACTCAGAACAAATGGATTTTGGAGGAAATAGTGATTGATGACCAGAACAACTCATCCCTTGCTGGTGCGAGTTCCGTTTATTTCCGCTTTGTGTTTGAAACGGATGGTTCCAATTCACAAGATGCTTACTATAATGCCGATTTCGAAGGATTCACTTTTGACGATTTCGCATGTATACAAATTGATAATAGCAACGTTGGTCTTTCAGAAATAAATGATGATGATGACATAGCTGTTTATCCAAATCCAGTAGAGGGTTTCTTCTCAATTCAAGGAATCGAAGGTTCTTTTGATCTTAAAGTGTACAACGCCTTAGGGAAACTACTCTTTGAACAAGAAAATATTGTCGGCTTGGACAGCATCGATGCGAGCTCGTTTGGAAGAAGCCTACTTTTTATTACTGCAGAATCAGACGGAAAAATCTATCGAACGAAGCTCTTGAAGTAATCAAGCTTTTCCTTTGAGAACGTATCTTAGCTAAGCATTTCGTAATTTCACTAATCAAAATCAAATTAAAACACTCATTCAGCCAGAACAGCATTCATATGACAGACTTAATTAAATCCTTCGATTCCTATCTCGACTTTGACAGAAACGCGTATTTCACTGTTTGTTTCGATACGATCGCATCCGATTTGTATGCCGAAATTGCCGTTGAGGTAAGCAAAGAAAACATGGAAAAGATCATTACAATGATCAACGAAGATTCTATGGATTTTGAAGTTGTTTTTAAGACTTGGATAACTGAAGACAACAAGGATGCAGAGCTGGAAAACGACTACGCATACAAGTATCTACTGAAAAGCAAGACCAATCGCCTTCTCGTATGGTTTTGTCTTGAAAACAATTTTCTTGATGTCGATTTTCTTTATGATGCGAACGATTCAACAACGGAAGAATGGGTGCTCAATACAAATCACAAATTGAGAATTACCCTAGGTGAGAAGAAGACACCTACATTCAATATCCTTTCAAAGGATAAGAGTAACTTCAAGACGAAGGAAGTCAATTTGGAAGAGTTCGAATTTGACGCGGACGCAACCTACAACGATGATTTTTCAGAAATTGCTGCGATTGTTGAGAACTCCTTAAATGAAAAAAGAGCTGGGTTGATTCTGCTTCACGGAGAGCCTGGTACCGGTAAAACATCGTACATTAAACATCTGATAAGCTCCCATCTGAAGAAAACCTTCATCTTTATTCAGAACGAATTTGTGAGTGAACTTCTTGATCCTGGATTCATCACTTTCCTATTGAAACACAAAGATGCCGTTCTGATTATAGAAGATGCTGAAAAGGTAATTTCCACGCGTGAACATCTCAATGAAAACTCAGTCGTTTCAACTATTCTGCAGCTAACAGATGGCCTATTTAGCGATTATTTGAACGTGAAAATCATTTGTACCTTCAATACGAGTATCGAAAAAATTGACAAGGCTCTTCTCAGAAAAGGAAGAATGATCGCATATTACAATTTTCAAGCCCTGTCAAAAGAGAAAACAAATGCCCTTTTAATCTCTTTGGGAGAAGATCCAGTCGATAAAGAATTGACAATTGCCGAGATTTTCAATATTCAAACTAAGAAATTCACCCAAAAATCTAAAACGAAAAAAATCGGGTTCTAGGGTTTCTTTTTAATTCCATTGGTGAATTAATCATTAAAGCTGAGAATTTATCGAAATCCGAAAAGGTCGACATTCGTGAACTTCAATCACGTTTTTTAGTCGTGCAAATTCGAACGGATCACCAAGTGTTCTATCAAAAAATTATGAGGATTTAGCTCCAGTAACAAGCTAACTGTGAATCATAAATAATTCTAATCCTTCCCATTTGGATTATATATAAAAACTTATGGAAAATCTTTCTTTATTTTGTGGTCAGAATTAAGTTGCAAATCATTTTACAAAATCAAGAACAATGGACATACTTACAAAGATAAAATGGGCGGTAGCGATCGTATGTGTGTTTTTGGTTATTCTTGCGACTAATCTTCTCGATCAAAATAACTTCGTGCGTGTTGAAGAATCCGTAGACAGCATCTACAACGAGCGACTTGTTGCGAAGGAAGCCCTTCTGAACTTGAGCATCAAATTTCACGAGAAAGAAATAGCGCATGCATTGCAGGATTCGAATTACTTTACGACCAAATGCATTGCTGTCAACGAAAACATTGGGGAATCACTCGAACAATTTCCACGATCGGGAGCGACAAAAGACGAAAAGTATCTATTGGATGAGCTCATCAACAATCATTCGAAATTAATTGCGCTGGAGAATTCGTCGCAATTCGAAGATTCGCTTTACAACAATCAATGTGCGCTAATTTTTTCTGATATCAAGTCAAACATTAATGACTTGGCAACGGAGCAAATGAATGAGGGGAAATACCAAAAGCGCCTGGCTACAGAAGCCGTGGAAAGCGTAAATATGTTCTCTAAAATTGAGATGTACGCCTTGGTTTTCTTGGCGCTTCTTTTATTGGTGATTGTACTGTATTCTCCAAGATCAAATCAAGAAGAAGAACAAGTGTCCAATTAGAAATAAGTTGATTTAATCGATCTTAAAACGTCGAAGTCAACAAATCAAATACTGCAGGCTCTCTGCTCGCAGGAACAGAAAAGATTTCCGCTTTATCACCAACAAAAATACCGTCTGGATGCGTCGATCCTGGTTCAGAAGCACTTCCTGCAGAACTCAACAGAATTTCTGATTCCTTACGGAAGGTTGTCTCCTCAGTAACCGCTGAAACTAAATCTCTTGGAGTTAAAGAAGCTGTCGAAACAGGTTTTGCCGGTTCTGAAGTAAATTCGCTTGGAGTAAAAACTTCAGATCTCGTTTCAATCGAAGTATCATCTTGTCCGTTTACATCCTCTTTAGAAGATGTATCCATATCGTCACTTACTTTCCCATCAACCTCTTTCAACTCAGATGATGTGCTCTCTTTTTCCAACACAGCAACTTGTGCTGTATCAGAAGTCATCACATCCGAATTCATGAATGGGTACGCTAAGAAAATCAACAAACCAACCGCTGCCGCTTGCACCAAGGGCTGACGATAAAACGGCTTACCTTTTGGTGCAAGTACTGCCAATGGTGCGTTGTACCAAATCGGCGCAGCTTTCGGATGCTTCTGAGCAAACAGATGATCCAAACTTTCTTTCGTTTCGGCTTTTGGTGTTGGATTTGACCAATCCATCGCGCTAATTCCTGCGAACATTGCCTTCACTTGGTTATACTCATCCTCAGAAGAGCACAATTCACCCAACTCAGCGCGCTCGGCAGCCGACAACTCGATAAATTCCTTTTCTCTTACGATATCCATTACATCCCTTTCCATATCATCTATTCATTACAGGGTTAAATTCTTTTAAACTCTCCGCGAGGTACTTCGTTGCGTAAAACAAACGTGACTTAACGGTACCATCACTAATTTCGAGGACTTCCGCGATTTCCTTAATCGAGAATCCTTCAATGTGTCTTAATTTGAACGCCTCACTGTGTTTCGTGTCCAAGGCGTCTAAGCTTTGTTCAAACTCTTCTCTGAAAAAGCGGTCTTGCACTTCTCCAAAAACATCGGTGTTTGTATCGCCGATTGCATAGTGTTCATCCAATCCATTCGACGTATTTTTTCGAACTTCTTGTTTCTTGTATTCGTTCTTACACATGTTATTCGCAACGGAATAAACCCATGTTTTAAACTTTCTTTTCGGATCGAACAATTCAGGCTTTCGAACAATCTTCGCGAAGATATCGTGTACAAAATCTTCCGCTTTTTCGCGGTCTTTCCAGAGCATACGAATGAAGTAGCCCAATAATGGACCTGAGTACCGATTATAGATTTCATCGAATGCGCGTTGGTCGCCTTTACCAACAGCAATCATCAAATCTTCATCAGACAGCGTTTTATATTGTGGTCGAATCAACCGCATTTAATAGCTCGATTTCACCTTTTGAACTTGTTCATATTTCCGACATTGGACGCCAACTTGGTCACTGACTTCGTCGACTTCCTTTAATTTCTTTTCTTCTCCAGTCACTTGATAGACTTTCCTGAGATGCAACAACATCGGCAAGTAGTTCGCTGATAATTGCCTTCCTTTCTCATCAATAGGATTCGCAATCACGTCCTTTTCCATAGAATTATTCCATAAAAAGTCATTTCGCGAGAAATTATCGAAGCTTTCTGGATGATACTCAAACACCAATCCAACTACATATAACTTGTCTTGAATGGCTTGAAAATACTCCTTTGGCATTGTCAAGGAAATACTCAGATTCTTTTCGACATTCATCGAACAGAATTCAGCGAGATAATCAACATCAACAACATCCGATTCCGGTAATTCGAATCCTTTCTCCTTCAATTCTTCTTTGTACGTATCACTTTGAAGGAAGTCCAATGAAACGAGTGTAACATCTTGTCGAACACCCACACTATTCTGAGCGTAGTAACTTCCGTAACCATCATCAAATCCATGTGTAATCAAGGTTCCAGATTCAGGAACTGATCTCAGAATATCTTCCGAATACGAAACAACGTTATCTGCTAGGCGATTCGACTCACGCAATTTTTCGGTATAAATCAATGCAGAGTCCACGTCTTCCTCGATCATATAGTAACCTGCCAATTGAACATGGACATCTGCATTATTCGGTCGAATATTCTCGGCAGCTTTTAAGTCTGAAATAAGTTCAGTATTGTAGTTTCCTGCAACGTACTTGAAGTAATGTGATTCGAAAGACCCAGGTGCATTGACTTCAAAATAATCAACGGCTTGGTTCATTTGAACTTGTTGTTGGATTGACGGTGAACGACTTGTTCGCTGTGTATCTGAAGTTGAGTATGTCGATGAAAAATTGGTTGAAACGGTTTTCATTTCGACAGCCTTTACGGATTGTGAATTTCCGTAGGAACCATCTTGAGTATTGATCATTTCAGCATCCTCCATCACTTTTTCGTCCATCACTGGTTCAGATTGGATGGCAGGTGATTCTTGAATTCGTGTCGAAGATTTGTATTTTTTCCCTCTTGCCGGTTTTCTTTGAATTTCCTTTCGCTCAAGAGACTTGGTCGAAATAGATGCAGGAACCACAAGGGTAGAATCAGCTTGAATCGATTCTTCCTCTATAGTTTCCAATTCCATGTTTGGAGAAACAACATTGGTATTATTATTCGTTACTGGAGCCTTATTTGTACTATTTAGCGTCTCATTACCCTGCTGAGCAAGGAGAGTTCCAGATGATAGAATAAACATTGTATAAATTAATACGCGCATAATTTCACGGATTTGTATTCTTATACACCTAACAAATAGAAAGGTTCATTGAAAATACACTATTTTTTTTGAAGACTGAAAACTAGAGAGATGTGCTCACTACGAAACGCTCGTTTCTCCAGCAAAGAGAAACTTATTCGGTGAGATCAAATTGGTTTTCACTGCATACATAACAATTCCTGCTGTGTTTCGAACGCCCAATTTTGACATTATATTTTTTCGGTGAGTTCCAACGGTGTGATTGCTCAAAAATAACATGTCTGCAATTTGAGCATTCGTATTTCCCTCCGCAATGAGAACAATTATTTCCGATTCACGCTCCGATAAAACGACTGGCTCACATGAAAAGGCATCAAGATCAATATCATCGACATCCAAATTCGCCACCTGGATTGTCTCGAGGATTTGTCCACAGAAAAACTTGTTTCCCTTGCCCGTCTCGCGCACGGCATCTACGATTTCAGTGATTGAACAATCCTTCTTCACATAACTCATTACTCCAGATCGCAGCGCATCAACAACTGTTTGCGCCGATTGCTCAGGTGTAATAGCCAAAATGTGGATGTGCTTGCGAAGTGATCTCAATTTAACGATTACATCAATTGAAAAACCTTTTGATGTATAATCGACAACAACGACATCTGTTTCGAAACTTTTTACGAGATCCAATAATGATTCACTTGAAGTTGCTTCCCCCACCAACTCGACCTTAAGGTCATTCTTCAACGCAGAGCGAATCCCTAATCGGACCAGTTCATTGCTATCAGCGAGGACAATTTTCATTATTTAGAATCATTTTAGATAGCAAATATAGGTATATTCGATCAAGAACGAGGCAAGGAAACTGAAAAGCTTTTCCACATCCAAAAATGGATAACTCAATGATACCGTTATGTTCAAGCAATAAACTAATAAATCAGCAGTTTATACTTCAAATCGAACTTATGAAAACGGTTCTTATCGCAGTACTATTTTTCGGGATTACGCTCCTCAATGGCACTCGGATACACGCGCAAGGGTGGACTCAAATAGACGACTTCCCTTCTACCGCACGCGACGATGGCACTTCATTTTCAATTGGTTCTACTACCTATTGCGGAACTGGACTGAACTCAACTTGGACACCAACAAATGATTTCTACGCCATCGATCTCAACACAGATTCTTGGTCACCTATTTCAGGATTACCTTCGGCCGAGGCCCGTCAATACTCGAATGGGTTTGCTTCTGACACGCACGGATACCTTTTCGGTGGATTGAATGGAGCGGGTTACCTGAATGATATATGGAAATATGATCCTATCTCAGATTCATGGATAGAAGTTTCCTCCTTGCCTTCTGATGGAAGAAGTGGAGCCTCGTGTTTTGTAATTGGAGACACAGCCTACATCTTAGGCGGACAAACTCAAACTAGCGGAGCGATTTCAGAAGTTTGGGCGTACTCGATGTCAGGAGATTCTTGGACTCAAAAGAATTCTCTTCCTGAATCACTTTGGCGCGCATCAGCAATTTCTTATCAAGGCAAGGGGTATTTGACGCTTGGAGTAAACAACAACGGAAATTATCAAAATGCACTTTACGAATACTCGCCTTCCACTGATACATGGGTGTTACTCAACAATTTCCCAGGCGTTGGAAGAACGTATTCTGGGATGTGCATTCTTGAAGATCAACTTGTGATTGTCGCAGGCCGAGATTCAATTGGTAATTCATACAATGATATGTGGAGGTATTCTGTCGCTTCCGATAGCTGGACACTTTCAGAAAACTTGCCTTCAGATCAGCGACGAGGAGCATTTTGCTTTTCATCGAATACAGCAATTTACTACAGTGCTGGAATCAACTTAAACGATGTTCGGTTGACGGAGACATGGAAGTATGACTTGTTTCTGAACACTCCTGATGAAGAATTCGATGACTTCTCGATATATCCCAATCCCGCCAAAGATTTTCTGAAAATCCACTTCGCAAGTTCCGTTGGGAATCTTCAATATCAGATCTCTTCCATAGATGGAACAAAGATTCAGTCCGGTGAAATTGGGAACAATAATGCGATTCCACTTGATTATTTCAAGCCAGGAACGTATTTGATTTCAATTCAAAATGAATCGAGATCCTCTATTAAGAAGTTTGTGATTTACTAGAATTTTAGCAACCAACCGAATTCATCGGCCGCCTTCCCAGCTTTCAAATCCTTGAGGTAAGAACTGATCTTATTTGAAGTTTCTCTCGTTTTTGGATCAGGAAGTTCAAACAACTCATCGCGGTAACCGATTTTCGCAATCTGTGCAATAGTTGCTGCTGTTCCCGCTCCAAAAGCATCTGTCACTCTTCCTTCACGAAGCGCTTTAACGATTTCTTCAACCGATACTTGTCTTTCTTCAACAGGAAGTCCCCAGCTTTTAGCGACATCGACAACAGATCTCTTCGTAACACCACGAAGGATTGTATCTGTATCTTCTGCAGGAGTGACAATTTTTCCATCAATTTCAAAAACAATATTCATTGTTCCCGATTCTTCGATGTATTTGTGCTCTTTCGCGTCCGTCCAGATTAATTGATCGAAACCTTGTTCCTTTGCTAGTTTCGCTGGGTAAAGAGATGCTGCGTAATTCCCTGCAGTCTTCGCTCGTCCAACTCCACCTTCAACAGCTCGAGTATAGTATTCTTCAATCTTCACATTCACAGGTTGCGAGTAGTAAGCTCCTACAGGGCATGTGAAAATGATGAACTTGTATGTATCTGAAGGTTTGATTCCGATAAAATCATCCGTTGCGAACATGAACGGACGAATGTACAATGCGTACCCATCTTTCGACGGAACCCATGCACGATCCATGTCCACGGTCTTCTTGATTAACTCAACAAAGGTTGATTCATCTAAAGTCGGCATGCACATTCTCTCACATGATTCGTGAAAACGTTTTGCATTCAAATCTGGTCGAAAGATCAACACATTTCCGTCGTCATCTTTGGTAGCTTTCATGCCTTCAAAGATCGACTGCCCGTAATGAATTGCTGAAGTCGCAGGATGCAAGTCCAATGCTCCAAACGGCAAAATCTCTGGCTGCTGCCACTCCCCATCTTTGTAATCCATCACTAACATGTGATCTGAAAACACTTTTCCGAAAGGAAGATTATCCCAATCAACCGCATTAATACGCGTTGCTTCGATTGGTGTTGTTTTTATGGTAAGTTCGTCGTGTAACATAGGAGCATTTCTGTGCCGCAAAAGTACGTAGAATCTAGCAATAATCAAAGTCGACCTCATATTGCGCAGAATAAATCAGTAATTTTGAGTTGATAGAAGAATTGATTGGAGAGAAGTCGAGAAATACTGCTGAAGCATTGGGGACACGAGTCCTTTCGCCCGTTGCAAGAAGAAATTGTGGATGGAATAATCTATGGTCACGATACGCTGGCAATTCTCCCCACCGGTGGTGGTAAATCGGTTTGTTTTCAAGTGCCAGCGATGGCTTTGGACGGAATCACCTTGGTTGTTTCTCCACTGATAGCACTGATGCAAGATCAAGTTGATCAATTAACGGCAAAAGGAATTAAAGCTCAATTAATTACGAGCACATTGAGTTATCGCGAAATCGATATTGCGTTGGACAATTGTCGTTTTGGAGGAGTGAAATTTTTGTACACAAGTCCTGAAAGATTAAAATCTGAGCTGTTCCTTGAACGATTCAAAGAAATGCCCGTCAGTTTGATTGTGGTTGATGAAGCCCACTGTATTTCAGAGTGGGGACATGATTTTCGACCAGCATATAGAGAGATCTCGACTATTCGAGAACTTCACCCTGAAGTCCCTGTAGCCGCCTTTACGGCATCTGCAACGGCAAAAACGAAAGAGGATATTGCGGAATATTTAGCATTGAAATCACCCAAAGAATACAGTGCTCCACTCAATCGGGATAATTTGAGTTATCACGTCCGAGCAAGTCAAAATAAGCTTGGATCGATCATTGATTATTGCCAAAATCGTGGTCAGGAAACGGGAATTGTATACTGTCAGACGAGAAAAAGTGTAAAAGAAGTTGTTCGCCAGCTTCGTGCTAAGAACATTAACGCTGGATTTTACCATGGTGGATTGAGCGCAGAAGATCGAGCTTACATGCTCACCAATTGGATGAAAGACAAAATCAAAATTATGGTCGCCACCAATGCTTTCGGAATGGGAATCGATAAATCAAATGTGCGATTTGTGCTTCATTTTGAAATTCCGAATACTTTGGAAGCCTACTATCAAGAGGCTGGAAGAGCCGGACGTGATGGTGCTTACGCCGAAGCGATTGCCTTTTGGGAAGAAAAGGATTTAACAACCATGCAACAGCAATTGGATGCGAAGTACCCGTCAAAAGAACGGATTAAACAGATATACTCAAGTGTGTGCAATTTCTTAAAAATTGCCATTGGCTCGGGAGAGAATGAAACCTACCCATTTGACTTGCGCGCATTCACAAAATCGTTCAGTTTTTCAATAACCGAAGTTTATCATGCACTGAAAATCCTCCAAACGAACGGGGATCTATTCTTTTCTGAAAGTAATTTTCAACCTACACGATTAAAGTATTCGATTGGAAGCTCGGCCCTTTACAAGTTTCAAGTCGGGCACGATTCGGTCGCAAAGCTTATCACGTTGTTATCCAGATCACATTCTGGAATATTCGATCATTTCGTATCCATTCATGAATCTGAAATGGCGAAACGTTTGTCAATTAACACTACTGAGTTAACGAGGCAACTGGAGCATTTAGAACAATATGGCGTAATCGATATCAATTTTAGAACATCATTGCCTAAAATCAGTTTGCTTCATGAGCGACTTCCCGATAATTACTTGAAACTCGATTTCTCGATTTACGAACAGCGCAGAGATTTGGAAAACTCCAAACTAGCATCAATGGTTGATTACATCCAATCTTCAGGTTGCAGAACACAACTAATTTCCAAATATTTTGGAAGTGAGGTCGACAAATGCGGAAACTGTGATCGCTGTCGTGAAGAAGCGAATAGCAATCATTCGTATGAAGAATTAATTGAACTAATCCCTACCCTGCTTCCTGCAACTCTGGACACATTGGTCAATCGACTCTCGATAAAACGAGACATGATCGAACGTGCTATCCGCCAGTTAATGCTGGAGGAAATGATTCACTTTGAAGAAGGAGAATACCGGAATTAATTTTTGACAATCGCTTTCAATGCGTGAACTTCCTGTTGCAATCCTTGAAGGGTTTTCGAAAGTTCTTTGTCATCCAATCGAACCTCAGGTAATTCTGGTGAAATGTAATTCACAAACTTCCAAATTTCCAAAACGTCATTCGCGTGCACCATGTAAGGTTCATAGAAAGTATTTGTCGAACAGAGCTGAAATGATTGTTCTGAACTCAATAAATTGTGGACCACTTTGAACACAATCCCTTCATCCTTAGTAACAACAATACAGGGCGTTCCACTTCGAATCGACATCCAATTTTGAATAAACTCAGCCACCACGAATGAACCTTCAACAACAGGCGGCATAGAATCACCCTTTATTGGGAACGAACGGTATTTTCTGTCCTTAGATAAGAAAGGAAGGTGAAAGGTTGGAAGCACTTTGATATAATCGGGGTCCGCGTAACCAGCAGTATAACCAGCACTCGCTTTCATTGGGATCATTTCAATGATATCTTCGTTGTTTTCATCTACCATTGCAGTAAGAACACGTAATTTCTGTCCTTTAACATCGGCAGAAAGTCCCTTGTCGATCTTTTCCCATTCCGATTCCTTTAGCTCTTGAAAATCTTTTCGCACTAAATCATCGATTGAAACTCTGTAATAATCACTAAAAAGAATCAGACTATCCAGATTCGGTTGAGCCACATTGTTCTCATATCCAGAGTATGAACTTCGCGTTAAACTTAGGTCATTTGCCACTTCTTCCTGAGATTTACCCAAGCGTTTTCTTAAGAGTTTAAGATTAATTCCAATTGCCATGTCGATATTTTAATCAATAATTCGTTGGAAATGTAATCATTTCTTAAAATATAAACAATTAATTGACGATTTATTAATCTCTTAAAGTGATAGGCTCACCATTCAATCTGGATTTCACTGCGACATATTTCGCGCCTAAAAAGATGATTTGCGAGGAATAATACACCCAAACTAGGATGATTAATACAGTTCCGATAACTCCTCCATTTGCTGCAAAGAAATAATTCTTAAGGTAATATTGAATCACCAATTGCCCTAAATACAAGAGGATGCTGGTCACGATAGCACCTTGTATTGCCCTCCTCCAGACGACTTTACCATCGTGCAAATATTTGAATACGAATGTGAAAATTATTCCATTGGCCAAAAGTGGGATTCCGTGTTGCGCGAGATACGTAAATACCGTATTAAGGAAACTGTAATTCTCAAGTAAGTCGTTTCCTACGGATAGAAAAATCGTCTCTGCGAAGTAAAATATCACCAACAAGACCGTGGTTCCAGTAATGAACAACATGGATACCAATCGGAACAATGCACCTCTTACGATCAGTTTCTTTCGTGAACCAGTGAGTTTATCCAAATCGTAGAAATCATTCATGCTGCGGCGCAGAGAATTGATCAAAGCCGTCGATGAAAACATCAATGCTATCATCCCGATAATCTCCATAAATATGTTACCGCCGCCCAAGTCAACCTGATTCAAAAAATCTAGAATTCCTGTTACATCACCAAGCCCAATTTGTTCCGTTAGAAAATTGGTAATGATATCGACCATGGTATTGTGCCCAACAACCCTTCCGAATACGGCAACACTCAAATATAGAATTGGTACCAACGCAAATACCGCGTAATAAGCCAACGCCGCTCCGTGCATGAAAGAACGTTCGGATATAAACTCCTTGATAGTACTTGCGATAAGGTTCTTACGACTGATGCTCATCTCTTTTCTGAATATAAAAGTGGTCCACTGATTTCAATTCATGTTTGCTCGAAAGTACAATATTTGTCCCATTTGGAGTTACAAAGTAATTCAGCACCAGTAGCCCTGTATTTAACGATCGTTTAAATCCGACTTCAATTTTGATGCTTCCAGAATCCAATGAATATTCATTCGGACGAAAAAGAATCTCATCTCCTTTTATCTCCAGTTGATTGATTGTCCCTAATAACTCAGCTTGCTCAACACTAACGGGTTGATAGAACAAATTATGTGGATGATCATCACGAACAATCTTTCCATTTTGAAGATGCAATAATCGATTCACAAGTCCCATCAATTCTGATCCGTCGTGCGAAACGAGCACAATCGCAATGTTTCTAACTTCGTTCAAACGCTTCAAATAATTCATGATACGAAAGCGCAAGGCCTGATCCAAATGGACGAATGGTTCATCAAGAAAAATGAACGTTGGCTCGCAAGCTAGAGCTCTGGCCAATGCCAACCTCTGCTGCTCCCCTCCTGAAAGTAAATGTGCTTTTTGTAATCGCAAATGATCCAACTCCACCAAAGACAAAACCTCATCAATAAGTATGAGCTGTTCTTTTTTGGGAAGATGCAAAACCTTCTCTCGCACATTTTCCTCTACCGTATGATACAAGTCAAGCGCGAAATCCTGATTGACAATTTGCAAATCTTCGTATCCGGTAATTAGCTTTTCATTTGGTCCAATCAACGCTTTTCCAGCGTAAATAACTTTTCCTGAGTTTACTTCTAGATGTGCAGACATCACTTTAAGTAGTGAGGTCTTCCCCATTCCACTCTTTCCAATAATGCCAACAATCTCGCCAGCGCCAATGGAACATGAAATATCTTCAAGAATTACTTTCTCATTAAACTTCAGTGATACATTTTGAAGTTCTAGCATTAGAACATCAATTCTTTTGGGAACTCTTGAGCAGCGATGTAAATCCCTGGAATGGGATTCGTAAGTGGCTCATAATCTTTAAGGTAAACCTTCAAGGTGTGATTTTCATCCTGAGACCATTCAAATGAGTCGAATAGTGTTTCTGAGCAACCCACAATGGTTTTTTGTTCCCCAGATAACTCGAACAGACGCATTTTTGTAATATCAAAATTGAAATCTTTACCATCTGGAAATTGACCTTGAAGAGGGAATGAAACGTCTTCGTGCATTTCCATGCCTGTCACTTCAGTTGTAATCTCCAACTCATCTTCCCACTCATGTAAACGGTTATTTTCAGACTCCTTCCCATCATGATTTGCCTCGGCATGCTCGACAGAAAAATCGTCATTCAACAGATAAAAGTGCACTTTACAGTTCATAATCCTTCATTTGGTGGTAAAAATATCAACTTTCCTGTTGGTGGATGTACAAGTAGACGTATTTTTGCCTTCGAATAACGAAAACGATGAATATAATAGCCATACACAAGAATAAAAGTCACTCTATTGATCGCCGACATCCTTGGATCTTTTCAGGTGCGATTTCTACGGACACTTCTCACCTGAAAGATGGAGATTTAGTTACGGTGACGGATCATGAGAATTATTTCATCGCTAGAGGTCATTTTCAACATGCGACAATCGCTGTTCGAGTTCTCAGTTTTCATGATGAACCCATTGATGCCGATTTCTTTCGATACCGAATTAAGGATGCCGTGGATGTTCGATTGCAGCAGAATTTAATCAATGAAAACAATAATATATGTCGATTGGTGCATGGCGAGGGAGATAGCCTTCCTGGATTAATCATTGATTATTATGCAGGAGTGGCCGTTATTCAATGTCATAGTATTGGAATGTTCGAATCATTAGAACATATTACTGCAGCTTTGGTTAGCGCGCTTGGAGATGAATTAATCGCCGTTTATTCAAAATCATCGGATACTCTGCCAGAAAGAGTTGATAACGAAGACGGATATCTTCACGGTGAATGCTCTACTCCACATGTTGCGTTGGAAAATGGGGTTAAATTCAACATCGATTGGGTGACGGGTCAGAAAACAGGATTCTTTATTGATCAAAGAGAAAACCGACTTTTGTTAGCCAAGTATTCAAAAGGGAAAACTGTCTTGAACACTTTCTGTTACTCAGGTGGATTTAGTCTTCTCGCGCTGCAACACGGTGCAATCAAAGTTGATTCATTGGACAGTTCGAAAAAGGCAATTCAGTTGACGGAAGAAAATATTCGATTGAATAATTTCGAAGACAAGCATACTTCAATAGTCGCTGATGCGATGGCACATATCAAAGATTTGGGTGATGAATACGACATTATTGTATTGGACCCTCCAGCTTTCGCCAAGCATAGGGATAAACGTCATAAGGCCATCCAAGGCTACAAAAGATTGAATGCTCATGCTATTCGCCAGATTAAACCGGGAGGAATCATTTTTACTTTCTCTTGTTCTCAAGTTGTGGATAAGAAACTGTTTACGAACACAGTAATAGCTGCGGCCATCGAATCAGGCAGAAATGTTCGAATTTTAGAACAACTTCACCAACCTTCTGATCATCCCATTAATGCATTTCACCCTGAAGGTGAATACCTGAAAGGGCTGGTGATTCACGTTGAGTAATGCTGAGTTTAAGCTATAGAACAATACTGTCCATTGCGATTCCATTAATGGGTTCGTCATTTATACAGTCTATTGTTTTATTAACTGACTCGTCATTCCTAAGCAGATACGACACTTTAGCTTTTGACGCTGCTGGAAATGGTGGATTGGTTTACATCACCATGTTCATGACACTTGTCGGACTGAATGAGGGAACTCAAATATTGATGGCACGAAGAATTGGTGAAGAAAGGGATTCTCTTTTACCAAGAATCTTCGGAAGTTCAATTGCCATCAATTTCATCATCGCTGCTGTTCTATTTATACTGTCATGGCTATTCATACCAGACATTATAACAGCCAGTGCTAGAAATGCAGAGTTAGCTCAGCTTGAGATAGACTACATTCAAATAAGAAGTTATGGGTTTATTCCATCGACAATCTCCTTGGTTGTACTTGCCTATCTAACGGCTACAGGACGTACCTTATTAATACTTATTAATTCTATTGTAATCGCATCAACAAACATTGCTTTAGATTACAGCTTGATCTTTGGGCATTTCGGATTACCAGAAATGGGACTGGAAGGAGCTGCCTTGGCATCCACTCTCTCCGATTTTGCTGGATTGATTTTCCTTTTGATAGCGATCACCTTTAATCCATCAGTTAAGAAACATGAAATCCTCACAAGTATTAGAGTTAAGTGGTCCTCAATCAAAAAACTGCTGGTTCTAGGAAGTCCAATAATGCTGCAAGGAATAGTGGCACTTCTCACTTGGACAATTTTCTTTTTCTGGATTGAGCAAATTGGAGTATTCGAATTGACCGTATCTCAAAACATTCGTTCGCTATACTTTCTTGCCTTCGTTCCAATATGGGGATTGGGTGCCACGGCCAAGACGTATGTTAGTCAATACATGGGAAAAAAGGATTTTGACTCAGTGTTAATTGCCATGCGGAGAATACAAATTCTAACTATTATTTTTCTAGTTGTTATTTTTCATGGCGCACTACTCTACCCAGAGAAATTGATAGAACTTATAAATCCACGACAAGAGTTCATTGAGACTAGCGCAGAGACATTGAGGTTCGTATTTGGATCTATGCTTCTTTATGGATTTTGCAGTATATACTTCTATACGATCTCTGGCAGCGGAAACACGAGATTCACATTTTACATAGAACTAATTGCTGTTTCTACCTACTTGGTGAGTGCATACTTATTTATTAAAGTATTGAAATGGGATATTTATTACGTTTGGACAGTAGAATATATATACTTCGGTGTGATTGGAATATTATCAATTACCTATCTTAAATTTTTTAATTGGAAAAAGAAACAAATCTAATATGAAGAAAATAGATATCGTTTTTATGGGGACTCCCGAATTTGCCGTATCCATATTGGCTAAACTTTTGACTGATGAAAGCATCAATATCATAGGTGTAATTACTGCGCCTGACAAACCAGCAGGAAGAGGCCGTAAGATGCATGCGAGTGCTGTTAAACAATTTGCACTTGACAGCGAATTGAATATCCTTCAACCAACCAAACTCAAGGAAGAAGACTTTGTTTCTGAACTAGCTGCTTTGAAGGCTGATCTTTTTGTTGTTGTAGCGTTCCGAATGCTGCCAGAAGTTGTTTGGGGAATGCCACGACTTGGAACTATTAATCTTCACGCATCCTTACTTCCGCAATATCGCGGAGCTGCCCCAATCAACTGGGCAATAATAAACGGAGAGACTGAAACTGGAGTTACTACGTTTTTTATCGAGCGAGAAATTGACACAGGAGATATTATTGAACAGAACAAAACTGCCATTTCAGAGAATACAACGGTTGGTGAGTTGTATACGGAACTTATGGAACTCGGCGCAGAGACAACGTTATCAACCGTCAAGAAAATAATGAACGGAAATGCTCAAGGATTGGATCAAAGCGAATTGATTCAACATGAAGAATTGAAGCCTGCACCAAAAATATTCAAACAGGATTGTAAGATAGACTTCTCTACAGACGTTGAAAATGTCCACAATTTTTGTAGAGGTTTGGATCCGTATCCTGGCGCCTGGTCAACGGTTAACATTGGTAATGATACTGTCAAGACGGTTAAATTCTTTGCAACGAGCAAAACAGAGATTCGGTCATTAGATAGTACAGAATTAAAATCAGATGATTCGGGAATCCTAGTACCATGTTCCGATTTCTATCTCAGGGTTGTAGAAATTCAATTAGAAGGAAAAAGAAGAATGTCCTTCAAAGAGTTTATCGCGGGTAATAAAATTAACTCATTTAGTCTATAAAAACCTTTGATTCGTAGCGTTATTCGGCGACTTTAGCGTGAAACAGGGCAATAAGTACCCTTCTTTATCAACAAATGTCCATAGTTTTCCACATTTCTACCCATTTCTGTACCGCAACCCTTGTGTAGCATGGATATTAGAATATATTTGTCACGGTAAAATTATTAACACAAACTAAAAACAGAGACTATGAATAAAGCAGAGTTAATTGAAGCAATGGCTTCAGACGCTGGTCTTTCAAAAGCTGATGCGAAAAGAGCATTAGAAGCATTTCAAACAGCAATCACAGGATGCCTTAAAAAAGGAGATCGTTGTTCATTAGTAGGATTTGGATCATTTTCTGTATCCAACCGAGCAGCTAGAACTGGACGTAACCCACAAACAGGTAAAGAAATTAAAATTGCAGCTAAAAACGTTGTACGTTTTAAAGCTGGATCTGAGCTTTCTAGTAAAGTTAACTAATCTGAAATTTACTTTTCAAAAAGGGAATCCTCACATTTGAGTTGATTCCCTTTTTTTTGTTCTAAAAACAATGAATGATTCTGTTCTCTCTCAGCTATTTGAATTTATCTCACCAAGTAAAAGGGAGTTATTGGATCGCGTGTCCAGCGAAAGAACAAAGTACTTAACGGTTGTACTAGAAGACATCGTCAAAGAATTCAACTCTTCAGCCGTTCTTCGTTCTTGTGATTGCTTTGGTATACAAGAACTCAATATTATTGCCGAAAATCAAGAATTTGAGGTCCAACGGGAAATAGCTAAAGGATCGAGTAATTGGGTGGATGTCCAAAGCTACTCAGGTAACAACTCACCTGGAACTAAATGCCTCACAAACCTCAAAGGAAAAGGATACAAAATTGTTGCCACTAGTCCACATGCTGTAAAAACAATCGACGAGATAGAAATCAATCAACCTATTGCCCTAGTTTTCGGCACTGAAAGAGACGGTATATCCGAAAATATAGCCTCGCAGGCAGATGAGCTTGTCAAAATACCAATGTATGGCTTTACCGAAAGTTTCAATATTAGTGTTTCCGCAGCCCTGATTCTAAATCAGCTAAGAAATAGACTAGAATCATCAGACTTAGAATGGAAATTGACTGACGAAGAACAGACAAAACTCAAAATTCAGTGGTGCACAGGAATTATCCGAAATGGTAAAGAAGTAGAAGCCGAAATTAGACGACGAATTCTCGAAAAAGAATAATATATTTGTACCTAATTAATCGTTAAAATCTAATTTGTTATAAATGGGAAAAGGAGATAAAAGAACCGCAAAAGGTAAAAGAGTAATGGGGACTTACGGAAATTCACGTAAAAAGAAAGCTCCGAAGCCTGTCGAGGTAACAAAAAAGAAATCTAAGCCAGCAAAAGCGAAGGCTGAAACGGCGAAAGAAACTCCTGCTAAGAAAACAACTGCAAAAAAGGCTGCAGCGAAAAAACCAGCAGCGAAAAAAACTACAACAAAAAAAGCCGCTTCTAAATCAACAGAAGCAAAAGAAAAATAATTTTGTAAGCTGCCGACGGCAGCTTTTTTTTTACAACATATTTATATGAAACATAATTTTGGTGCGGGTCCTTGCATTCTTCCTCAAGAAGTTTTTGGACAAGCCGCAGAAGCAGTAAAGGATTTTAACGGATTATCAATTTTAGAGGTTTCTCACCGAAGCGCAGATTTCGTTAAGGTGATGGATGAAGCTCAAGAACTTGTAAAAAAAGCCCTAAATGTACCTTCGGGATATTCAGTGCTCTTCCTGCAAGGTGGAGCTTCACTTGGATTTACAATCTCAGCGTTGAATATGATGCGAGATAGCAAGAAAGCTGGTTATATCAATACTGGTACATGGTCGACTAAAGCAATTAAAGAAGCGAAGTCAATAGGCATTGATATGAATGTAGTTGCGTCGTCGGAGGATAAAGGTTTTACCTACGTGCCTAAAGGGTTTGATATTCCTTCTGACCTTGACTACATGCACTACACTTCTAACAACACAATTTACGGAACGCAGTTCAAAGATATCATTGAGACAACAGCTCCTCTAGTTTGTGATATGTCATCGGACATTTTCTCAAAGCCTATTGATGTTTCCAAATTTGATTTGATTTATGCTGGAGCACAAAAGAACTTAGGTCCAGCTGGAGCAACTCTTTATATTGTTAAAGACGATGTACTCGGTAAATCAACTTCACAGTTTATGCCGGGATATCTAGACCTTAAAGGTCATGCCGATAAGGACTCGATGATGAACACTCCTCCAGTATTTTCTGTGTATGCTTCAATGTTGAATCTAAGACACCTGATCGCGAATGGAGGTGTTGACGCCGCCAATACTAGAAATACAGCAAAGGGTGACCTACTCTACTCTGAAATTGATAGCAACCCACTATTCTTTGGACCTGTTGCTAAAGAAGACCGATCAAATATGAACGTAACATTCCTCTTGAATGACGGAGCTCCATCTGAGATCTTCGACAAGATGTGGAACGAAGCAAATATTGTTGGATTGAAGGGGCACCGCTCTGTTGGTGGTTATAGAGCTTCAATGTACAACGCATTGACAATTGATAGCGTTCAGGTTCTTGTGGACGTAATGAAAGAATTCACCCGAAAAAACGGATAAATGAAAGTACTTGCAAATGACGGAATTTCTCAAGCTGGAATTGATGCTTTGGAATCTGCAGGATATACGGTTCTTACTGAAAAAGTAGAACAAAATGATCTAATTGAAACGATCAATAACGAGGACATTGGTGTTCTCCTAGTAAGGAGTGCAACAACTGTCAGGAAAGATATGATTGATGCTTGCCAAGGCCTTCAATTGATTGGACGTGGTGGTGTTGGAATGGACAACATTGATGT
>JAQXBM010000065.1 GCA_029252405.1 Crocinitomicaceae bacterium | reverse complement strand
GCCATTAGTAGTCGACTAAATTTCAAGTGAAAATAGCATGACTTGATATTAAAGAGTGCTTAGATCGGTTCTTTTCCGCTCGTTTTTTGATGGAAATAGCAGTTGTGCAACGGTTACTGGTGTTATGTTTTTTTATTTGGTACAACTAGGACGCGTAAACAGTTCAATTGATGTCAACGATTGTAACTAAGGTAAGAAACCGATTCTCTTCGGGCGAGTATAATCATTTGATCAACATAATCGAGCCGTCCTTTTTGTTAACGTACAAGGCAAATTTATACTTTGGATCGTAACAATCATTCGTGCAATAATGCCAAACAACCTTAAATTGAATCCTGTAACTATCTGATGTCTCTTCAATTTTAGATGTTACCATCTCAGAAAACAAATGTGAATAGGTTCCCACTATTCCAATTTGGATCATTCCTTTCAAAAATGAATTCCAATCCTTGATTTCCGCGACAACCGAGTCATTAATATCTGCAACACAGTAACTTCCTTTCGGTTTTTGCGATGCATTGTGAAAGACTAGCGTATCGAATACATCAGGACTTCCATAAAATCGTGAATATCCTTTCCTGTTCGCACTGCAGGTATCGATAACAAAGGCTCCTATTTTATTGAACTGCTCATACTCTTTAAGTGCCACCTTATCAAAAAAATCCAATGATATCAACTGTGCATTGCTCGGGATTGAATCGTCGCAAAAATAAATATCCGAATCTAGTCCCAATGGATAATTAATCATTCGAGCTATATTTTTTGAGCTAACCTGCATATATGTTGGGTTCTTCTTATGAATTTTTTGAGCTCCCGAAATTAACGGGAGAATACTCATTCCAAGGAAAAGTAAATGCTTGACATAAATCATAGACAATCTGCTTTAGTTTAATTATAAGATGGGAAGAGATGAGTTATTCCATAAATAATCAACTTCGATGTACTGCGCTACTCGTGTTATATGAAGCAAAATGAGTGCCACTTTTTGTTTTCCCAACTATTGTTGTCGTGATGATAATGTTGATTACGGTTTGTCATCAATTCATTTCATGATCTTTTTATCTTTAACAGTTCTCGGAATCTCCAATTAAGAACTTCCTCTTGAATTAAACATAACGGTTCTCGGCTATGCTTTCGTGCCGCCTCTTGAATATAGGGAATAAAAGGCATGAAGCATGAGGCGATGTTATGCACATTCTTATCTTAGAGGGTCTAAACTACAATCTTTTATGAAGATCTCAACATTAATATTATTTGTTTTTCTGATTGTAACTCATAACTCTTTGTCCCAGAATTCTAACATTGGGTGGGTGAATACAAGTATGGATAGAGCCATTGGTCGGTCGAGTTGCGTCGATGATTTCGGAAATATTTATACTACGGGAACCTTTACAGATTCTCTTAGTTTTGAAGGAGAGGATGGCAAAGTTATTCTTTATTCTGAAGGTGAACTTTGGGAAAAAGATATTTTTTTGGTGAAGTTAAATCCAAAGGGTATGGCAATCTGGGCTATTGTTCTTGGAGGTAAAAACCATGAGAAAGTGTATAAGATGAGACTTGATAGAGATGGGAACATAGTCTTGGTTGGATGTTTTAACGAGACAATTAAATTTTCAGAACATAAAGAGTTTTTAGCATCAGAACCTCACGGGCAGGATGGTTTTTTGGCAAAATATTCAAATAATGGAGAGCTTATAATGGCTACGCGAGTTGATGGGGCAATATTGGGTAGACCTGCTAATTTAACAATAGACAATGAAAACAATATTATTGTTATTGGTATGGGAGCAGGAAGAAGCTCCTATATTGGGCTTGTTAAATTTTCCTTCTCAGGAGACATACTTTGGGAGAAGAGATTTGGAGGTAGTCACCATGATTTTGGTGCTGGAGTGGACTGTGACTCAAGCGGAAATGTTTACGTTGCAGGTTTCTTTAAAGAAGATTTGTCTTTTCACGGAGAGGACACACTTTTCAATTTATCATCAAATGGAAGAACTGATGCTTTTATCTTAAAGATGAATTCAGATGGACTAGTTATATGGTCAAAAAATATAGGTGGTAGAAAGGGGGATAAAGCCCTAGGAATTGGTCTAGGCACAGATAATGACATATATATACTCGGTAGTTTTACAAAGTTCTGCTCTTTTAAGAAAGATGGTGCAGAAATTAATTTGGAGGAGAACTGTATGGGAGCAATTTTCATTCAGAAAATGAATTTAGAAGGAAGTACAGTTTGGGTTAAGAAGCTAGAGGGTTCTGCAGGAATTGGGGCGAATCGCTTTTATGTTGATGCTTCAGGGTATATAACGATGACAGGTTTTTTTAAAGGAATGATGAGTATTGGGGATCCTAACATTGCGTATAATGAATTCGATTGGTCTGGTGGTGACAGTAAGCATTTTATTGTTCAAATTGACTCGGAGGGTGACGTAGTATGGCAGACTGAAATGAACTCTTACAAGATTGACGGTAAAGCTTCATTCGGCATTGATTGTATGGACCTTACAGTTGACAAAAATGGCGTAATCTATTCAACAGGATATTATGGTGGTAAGCACGATTTTAATATTTCCAAAGAAGAGAAGATTAATGTTTCAAATAATGGAAATTCTTTCAGTTATTTTTTGCAAAAAATAGCCCGATAGATCGGAAATTACGATTTGACCAATTGGACTTTTTGGCATAGCAGTTAGTTGTGCATAACGTTTAGTATAAAAGAAGTAGCGGATTAATACACACTAATTTCGGCAAAGCAAGAGACTTAATTTAAATAAAAAGCGGTTCAAGATTGCTCCCAAACCGCTATTACTTTTATACATTGTTAGAGACAGTTTTTATTTCTTACTTCTCTGATAATAAGTCACAATACTAGCTTTAGCCAATGTGTTATTCCATAAGTAATATCCAACCACAGCAGGGTTAGTAGTTTCTTTTAAACCAAGTTTGTCTGTTTTCAGAGCATAAACTGTGATTATATATTGATGTAATCCGTGACCTTCTGGAGGACATGGTCCACCATAACCATTGGCTCCATAGTCTGTAATACTTTGAATAACGCCTTCAGATGTTAGATTTAATTCTGTATTTCCAGCACCAGATTCTAATTCATTAGTGTTTACTGGAATGTC
>JAQXBM010000058.1 GCA_029252405.1 Crocinitomicaceae bacterium | reverse complement strand
CCAATTAATTGTGTCCACAACTCAACTCCATCGATCGTGACAACCAATCCTGAGAATTGATTTTCTAACACTCGAACTTTATAATCGGACATTGACTTCATCGAATAAGTACGCTTGGCAGCCTTCGTATTTTGAAGCATCACCATCCCGTTTTTATCATCCTCATTCGTCAAAGCAAACGCCTCTTTTGGAAGACCATCGAAGAATGCCTTCTTCACATTGATGTACTCCTTGAATGTATTGTGGTAATCCAAGTGATCGTGTGTGATATTTGTAAAAGCACCGCCAGAGAACATTAATCCACCAATCCGTTGTTGATGAATCGCATGTGAACTCACCTCCATGAAACAATGAGAAACACCTTCTTCAACCATTTCAGCCAAAAGCTCATTGAGCGCAATTGGATTTGGTGTAGTGTGCGTTGCAGGAATATCTCGATCGCAAATTTTATTGACCACTGTTGAAATCAATCCTGTTTGAAAACCAAGTGACGTATACAGATTGTACAATAAGGTTGCAATGGTCGTTTTGCCATTTGTCCCTGTAATTCCAATCAGTTTTAAGTAACGCGAAGGCTCACCGTAGAAGTTATGCGCAACAATTGATAGTGCGTTTGAAGTAGAATCGACAGAGATGATATTGATATCTTTTGAAATCGCAAGCGGTGACTGAGCGGAGTCGAAGGCATCGTTTTCCATGACAATGACTTTACATTCGTTCTCAATCACTTGAGGGATGAAATCGTGACCATCAGCAACAGACCCCTTGATTGCGAAGAACATCGAACCTTCTTTGGCCGTTCTTGAATCGAAGGTCAAGTGATCTACATCCACCAATGTTGTTCCATTCACCCCAAGAATGTGTACACCATATAATATGTCTTTCACTGTTTTCATTACTTCAATACGATTTGAATCACAACTCCTGGAGCTGCTTGTGTTCCTGCTTTAATTGATTGACTTGCTACGCGCCCGAACCCTTCGATTCGTACACTCATTCCTGTTGATTCGATTAGATAAACAGCATCTTTTGCCGTCATTCCGACTACATTCGGCACTGTTTCTTTCCCAACGAAGCGTTGCTCCATAATTGCTTTTCCCTCATCTTCACGGACGATCATGTACTCTTTATCCGTGAGTGATTTGTAAGGAATTCGGAATCTCTTAAACAGCTCCATTAAATCCTTACGATTTCCAACCTTCGCTTGAGGAATGTCTTTTTTGCGCTTTGCATCCACGTTCACGGGTTGGTGGTAAGCCAAACTTGAAGCGTAAACTTTGTTCGCAATGGATGTAAAAACAGTCCCTGAAACGACCGCTCCGTAGATATCTTCCGTAGGACCAGAAACGACTACAATACACGAGTAAATCGGATTGTCTGCCGGGAAATAACCCGCAAACGAAGCCAAGTAACGGTTATCGTCGTAGTTGTTGTTTTGACCTAGAATTCGAGCCGTTCCCGTTTTTCCAGCGATATCGAAATACGTCGAATTCAACGATTTTCCCGTACCTCGTTGAACTACTCCTTTCAGACATTTCTTCAGGTCTGAGATAGTCTGTTCTGAACAAATCTTATCCTTAATAATAACTGGCGGAAATGTTTCTTCAACTTCATTTCCTCTTCTGATCTCCTTTACAAATTGAGGCTTAACGTACGTTCCATTGTTCGCCACAGCATTGTAGAAAGCCAAAGTTTGAAGCGGTGTTTGCTGCACCTCGTACCCTACAGCCATCCACGGAAGTGAAATTCCTGACCAGCCACCTGTTCCCGGTTCGTACAATGTTGGACTAGGCTCACCTTTCAAATCTAAATTCAATTTTGAGCCAATTCCGAAGGATTTCAAACGATCCACATATGCTTGCGGTTCATTTTTGTAGGCATCGTTCACTATTTGCGAGAATACATTGGATGATTTCTCAAATGCCTGCTGAACTGTGATCACCCCATAACCAACACCATGGTTGGAATCTGTCAAGCGATCCTTGAAAAATTTGTACTCACCCTTCGCATTGACTTTATCGGTCAATCTGATCTTATCATCTTCTAGCAACGCCATCAACGAAGCCAACTTAAACGTAGAACCAGGCACTTCTTTGGTTCCAATTGCGTGATTGTAAGATTCGTAGTAATTTCCATCACTGTTGCGCACAAGGTTGACGATCGCCTTGACATATCCTGTTCGGACATCCATTACAATCGCGCTTCCATTGATCGCTTTTTGCTTCTGCAATTGACGCATCAACTCGGCGTGCGCCACTTCTTGAATTTCCTTATCAATTGTTGTCACTATTGTCGCACCTTCAACAGGATCTTTTACAACAGGCCCGATTCTTTTCCACCCTGTTGAAATTTTCTGAAGAACTTCTTTCCCAGGAACCCCCGTTAAATATTCATCATATGCTCCTTCAAGTCCAACTTTCTTTACTGTACTATCAGCTTGAACGCGAACATAACCTAGCGTTCGTTTCATCAATTCACCATGAGGACGACGGCGCTCAATTGTTTCTTGGTTATCCAATAAACCACCTGTGAATTGACCCTCCTTAAAAATCGGCATCTCACGGAGCTTCTTACGATCTTCATTTGTTGCTCGTCTGTGAATGAGCACGTAGCGATTTCCATTTTCACGTCCGCTTAATATGATTCGTTCATATTCGCGAGCTGTTTTTTCAGGATAAAGATCATTCAACGCAACAGCCAGATCGGAAAGACTCGAATCCACTAATGCCGGCGGCACTACAGTTGGGTCCATGTGGATATCATAAAAAGAGACAGATGTTACGAGCGGCGTGTAATTTGCGTCCACAATCTGACCACGACGAGGTGTGCGATCGACTGTTCGCGTAGGCATTTTCTCGCTGCCCGAAGCAGACGACATAAACACAGGGTGTCCGCCATCGAACTGAATCATGACCGTACGAATAAGCACGACCAACATCAAGGTCGCCACGCCAAAATAAACGAGGTATGCTCTCCAGTATATGTCTTTTTTATCGCTCACTATTTTTTCTTAACTCGAATCACCTTTGTTGGATTCACTGTTTCTTTTAATCCTTGCGGAGCTAGTTCGTCGACCAACTTCACACGTTGTGTTTCTTCTTCTAATCTTGTTTTGGCTTCAAAATGATCTGAAGTCAATTCATTCAATTCTTCTTGCGTTTTATTTACATCGTCCGATAATCGCTTACCGTAATACCCTTTTGAAACCGTCAGCAACAACAAAAGCATCACGAAAAAGATGAATGAAAGATTTCCCAGCATAAATTCTTTCGTTAGGAAATCACCATTCAAAATCTGCACAAACGCACTCGGCTTTTTCTCAACCTCTTGACGCGTTCGTGTTTTCTGCTTCTTCTTCGTTTTAGCAGCCTTCAATGCTTCACGAGCATCCACTTTTTCTTTGTCGATGAATTCGTTATCCATTTCGCTCTGCTATTCTGAGTTTTGCGCTTCTTGCGCGACTATTTCTTTCTATTTCCTCATCAGATGGCACTCTCGGATGACGAACAATCTCCGTAAATGGCTTCAGCACATTCCCGTAAAAATCTTTTTCAATTTCACCTGTCAGCGAGCCTCGTTTCGTGTAATTTTTCACCAATCGATCTTCCAACGAATGGTACGACATGACTACCAATCGCCCTTTCGGTTTCAACACATCAGCACTTTGTTCCAATAACTTTTCAAGTGCATGCATTTCGTCGTTTACTTCAATTCGAATTGCTTGAAACACCTGAGCGAGGTACCTGTTCTCTTTGTGCTTTGGTGCGCATTTCGTTCCGATTTGAATTAAGTCGTGCGTCGTTTTGATTTTACCGTTTCTTCTTTCAGTAATGATGGCCTGAGCTAAGCGATATGCATTTTTGATCTCTCCGTAAGCACGGAAAATCCTCAGCAAATCTTTCTCTTCGTAATTATTGACCACGCCTTCAGCTGTCAAATGGCTCTGCTGGTTCATTCGCATATCCAACTTCGCATCAGTACGAATCGAAAAGCCGCGCGTATCTTCATCAAACTGATGAGAGGAAACACCTAAATCAGCTAACAAACCGTCAACCTCTTTGATTCCAAGCAAACGCAAATGATTTGACAGAAACGCGAAATTCGCAGGGATCAAATCGAAATTCGGAGCATCCCACGCATTCTTGCGGGCATCAGGATCTTGATCAAAAGCAATTAACCTTCCTTTCGGACTTAACTTTTCGAAAATGGCGCGGGAATGACCTCCACCACCAAACGTAACATCGACGTAGACGCCATCAGGATTGATACTCAAAGCATCAATACACTCCTGTAGCATTACTGGAATATGATAGTCTAAATTATTCGTCATTATCCAAGTCTCCCATTACTTCATCTGCCAAATCGGCAAAGTCCGCCATGGAGCCTTCGATCATTTCGAAGTACTTCGACTTGTCCCAAATCTCAACACGATCATTGTATGCTATCAACATCGCTTCTTGCGACAACCCAACACGTTCGGCATGTGCTACCGGAATCAATACACGTCCTGCTTTGTCAAGACTGATTGATTTTGCCCCTTGATGGAACAAACGGTAAAACATTCGATTTTTTGGTTTGAATAAGTTAAGCTTTGATAGTTTTTCGCTGAGCTTTTCCCACTCTGTGAGCGGAAAGAGGGTGAGGCAATCCTCAAACCCTTTGTTCAACATAAAATCTCGCTGAGCTGCAGGAGGAAGCTGCTTCCGTAAACCGGAAGGAAACATGAAACGCCCTTTGGCGTCCAATTTCACTTCAAATTCTCCTACTAAGCCTGCCATAACGGTATAATAATTAGGTAAAAATAATCACTATTTACCACTTTTTACCACTGAGATTTACATTGTTCATAACTCTGAACGCTAAAATAAGGAAAAGGTTACAAGTAACAGTACTAATTATCAATAATTACGGGGTTTTAGCAAAAGTGGTAGAAAGTGGTATAAATTTTCCAACTGTTGAAAACTAGTGAGTTATTCACAATTATATTTCCTGTACATTTGCCGCATGTCGAAGCGATTTCTCAGATGGATTGTACTTGTCTTTCTTGCCCTCATTTGGGGGAGTTCATTCATCTTGATGAAGAAGGCAATGTTCACTTCGGACGAGACTCCTATATTTAATGACACCCAAGTTGGCTCATTGCGCATGCTAATTGCTGCAATTGCGCTTCTCCCCTTTGCTTTAAGACACATCTCTATTCTAAAAGACTGGAAAACCTTAGGAAAACTGATGATCGTTGGGTTCTGCGGAAACTTCTTTCCCGCATTCTTATTCACTTATGCCGAAACGGGTATTTCATCGGGTTACGCTGGCATGCTCAACAGCTGCGTACCAATATTTGCAATTCTGATTGGCGTGTTGGTTTTCAGAGATAAATTGACACTAATTCAAGGCGTCGGAATTTTCATTGGAACAATAGGAGTTGTATCACTGATGCTTGCCGGACAAAATCTATCCATAAGCGGTAACTGGACACACATTGCATCGATCGTCTGTGCTACGATTTGTTACGCCATCAGCCTGAACACCATTAAACACACGCTCACACATTTGAAAAGTTTCCAGATAGCCTCGCTAGCGTTCTTTACGACCATTATCCCAAGCTTAATCATTTCGATACAACAGGATGTCATTGGAACTTTTCAAACTACAGCAGGAGCGAGTGAAGGCTTGATTGCCATCATCGTCCTAAGTGTCATTGGAACAGCGTTCGCGCTAGTTATTTTCAATCGATTGATTGCCCTTTCCTCTGTAATTTTTGCTAGTAGCGTTACTTACCTGATCCCTATTGTCGCAGTCGTTATCGGCTTATCTTTCGGAGAAGAAATTAACGCTTGGCAAATCGCCTCGATGTGCGTTGTTATTTCGGGAGTATTTATTGCGAATGCAGCCAAAAGAAAAAAGGCTACCTGAACAACTCTTTAATACTTCTTCCTTTCCCATGAGGCATTTCAAAATCGAGCATTCGTGCAATGGTTCTGGCGATATCAATTTGACCGTACTCGGTTTTAACAGTTTTTCCTTGCTTGAAATCTGGCCCAATTGCTAACATCCCAATTCGTTGACACCCTTCGCAATCATCACCATGACCAGAAAAACCTTCCGCAACTCCATCGGTGTGACGCCCATGATCACACGTTATGAATATTGTCGTTTTTCCTTGATAGGCTGGATCGTTCTGAATGAATTCTATAATTTGTTTTACATATTCATCAGAGTTTTGAATAGCATTTAGATATTGATTCCAAACCCCTCCGTGTCCAGAATAATCCGGCTCCCGCAAATTGAACAGCACCAATTTCGGATGATACTCCTCTAAAATCGCCAAACCTTGCGCAACCGTTGCACTGTCATCCTGATAACCACTCATTAAACCATCGCCATTCACTCCGCAATGCGTTTCAGGCAGGTACTGGTCCCTCCATGCACTTCGCGTACAATTTCCAAGAACCTCCAACTTATCCTTACTCGTGATCACCCAAGATTCGTTCGAGGAAGCATTGAACTTTTTGGCCCAACATTGAAAAATCGAAGGGTTCGTTGGAGTATCGTACCCATTGTTATCGAGGTTTTCATACACCCCAGTGATCAAAGCCGTGTGCCCAGGAACAGTTCTCGTATCACCAAAATTGAAGAAATTAGGAAAGAATACTCCTTGTGATTTTAAAGAATCGAGATTGGGAACATTCGCGTGAGTTGGATCACCCCAAGACTCAGAGTACCGAGCTCCGTCGACAACAATTATCACGACGTTCTCTGTTTCAAACTCCTCATGGATCTTATCTCTTTCACATCCAAAAAATGAAGTAATCACTAAAACAACAGACCATATCATCCAATTCATTCCGTTAAGATAATGGAAAGTAAAGGATAAACCTACCTGCTCCAGATCAACCTACAGCCATCGTAATTATCATTTATATACACCTAGATCTGAAGGAACTCATCAATAATCACTACTTCTATCAAAGTTTTCTTCTTCAACGTTGCATTGTTAATAAAAACTCCTATCTTTGTCGTCCGATTTTTCGGGAAAACAAAACAATAAATTAGCTATTATGTACGCAATTGTAGAGATAGCAGGGCAGCAGTTTAAGGTGCAAAAAGACCAAAAGATTTTTGTTCACCGTTTGGATGCAGAAGAAGGAAAGAAGGTAAACTTCGATAAAGTTCTTTTAGTAGACAACGATGGAAAAGTTTCGCTTGGCGCCCCGGCTATAAAAGGTGCAAAAGTTACCGCAACGGTAGATTCGCACGTTAAAGGTGACAAAGTAATCGTTTTCAAAAAGAAACGAAGAAAAGGTTACAAGAAGAGAAACGGACATCGTCAGCAGTTCACTGCTCTAACGATTAACGATATTAAAGCATAATTGACACCTGAGCTCTCGATAACTGTAGAGATCAGGCATAAAACGTAAAACGATGGCACATAAAAAAGGAGTCGGAAGTTCGAAGAACGGTCGTGAGTCAGAAAGTAAAAGATTAGGAGTTAAGATCTTTGGAGGACAAGCTGCAATTGCAGGAAACATTATTGTACGCCAAAGAGGAACGCAGCATCACCCAGGTGATAATGTTGGTATTGGAAAAGACCACACATTGTTCGCTTTGACTGATGGTGTAGTTGAATTCCGTAAGAAAAGAAATAACCGTTCATTTGTTTCCGTAGTTCCATTCGAAACTGCAGAGGCTTAATTGAACGCATACCTTATTGGTAAATATCCCGTTCCGATAGCCATCGGGATGGGATTTTTTATTTACTATTTCTTCCGTCTGCGATCGGAATTAATAGACATTAATTAAATTCGCACTTCGACAATCTCAGTGCAACGCGCTTGGTGTTCAGTCGTAATAAATTATACACAATGTTAGAGATACAACGCATTCGTACAGACAAAGAAGGAATCATTGAAGGACTGAAGAAACGTCACTTTGATGCGGCTCCTATTGTAGAAAATATCTTAGAATTGGATCAGGAATGGAGAACGAAGAAAACTGAATTGGAATCCATCGCTGCGGAGATGAACCAAATCTCGAAGCAAATTGGACTACTTTTTAGAGAAGGTAAACAAGAGGAAGCAAACGCTGCGAAAGCCAAAACAGGTGAATTAAAAAGTGCGGAAGCAGCACTTAAGGTAACTGTTGACGGCATTGATACGAAAATCCAAGATTTGATGTATCAACTTCCGAACGTGCCTAATGACTTAGTTAAAGCTGGAAAAAGCGAAGAAGACAATGAAATCGTTGAAACACATGGTGCACCTCCTGCTTTTAATTTTGTTGCAAAACCGCACTGGGAATTGACAACACAATACAATTTGATTGATTTTGAATTGGGTGTGAAAATCACTGGAGCTGGTTTCCCCGTTTACCGTGGAAAAGGCGCAAAATTACAACGCGCATTGATCAATTTCTTCTTAGCTGAAGCGGATGACGCCGGTTACGAAGAAGTGATTCCTCCGCACATGGTGAATGAGGCGTCAGCAATTGCAACGGGACAACTTCCGGACAAAGAGGGTCAAATGTATCATGATTCTCGCGATGATTTATACCTTATTCCAACAGCGGAGGTTCCGATTACGAATATGTACCGCAATGTGATCTTACCTGACGAGAATTTCTCTGTGAAATTGACGGGATACACTCCATGTTTCAGACGTGAGGCAGGATCTTATGGGTCAGATGTTCGCGGATTGAATCGTCTTCACCAATTTGACAAGGTGGAAATCGTTCGTCTTGAACACCCAGACAATACAGAGCAAGCACTCAACGAAATGGTGGATCACGTGAAGAATTTATTGGAGAAATTAGGTCTTCAGTATAGAATTTTGCGTTTGTGCGGAGGCGATTGTGGATTCACTTCTGCAATGACCTACGACTTCGAGGTGTATTCTGCAGCTCAAGACAAATGGCTAGAGGTAAGTTCTGTATCGCGTTTTGACACCTTTCAAGCGAATCGTTTGAAATTGCGTTTCAAAAATGCCGACAAGAAAACACAGTTGTGTCATACCTTGAATGGTTCTGCTTTGGCGTTGCCAAGAATCATGGCGGCGTTATTGGAGAATTTCCAGACTGAGGATGGAATTGAAATACCTGAGGTATTGCATGCTTATACTGGATTTGAGAAGATTTCTTAGACCGAGATAATAATAATTGAACGCTCTTCTATCCCGATAACTGTAGGGATGGAAGGGCGTTTTATTTGTTTTGTTAGATTGATTTTACCACAAGGGCACGGGCTTGACAAGTCAAGATTCAAGGACGATGATTGTGGAAAGTTAGCGAGCCATGGTATTTGCGAAACATGTAAATAAGTGAGCGGCTGTTGCGTTAGCGATTTTAACGGTAGCTTCATCCGTCAGCTGACGGATGGACTATAGTGGGAAGCGCGACCCGAGCTGAGCAGGGTGAGTGAAAGTTCGAGGGTGAGGGCTGGAGGGTAACGCCCAATGAATTAATCAAGGGAGCAGTTGAATCAATGACACTCCCAATTATCCTTAAAAACGAGTTTTACGCCTTAACTTTCTTATTTTTACTAAAAAGGATTTTATATGAAAGGTTTGCTGATTGGAACGATCGGAATTTGTGTACTTTTTTTGAGTTCATGCATGGATCTTAAAACTTCGGAACAACTGGAAACAATTGAATCGATGAATCAGACGATTGACAGTCTTGAAATTGTTTTCAATGAAAACAAACTGGATTCGGTTGCGAAAGTATCATTGAGCGCATACGGAGTTGAAAATCGCATCAAAAACAATTACAATTCGGATACAATCAACATGGAATTGGGTCGTAAAATGGATGCATTTAAAGTGATGCGTAGAAATTTCAAGCCAATGGGAAAAGCACTTACGACTATCCCAGCAACGATAGACGAAGAACGCGCGAAGCTCAAGGAATTGAAAACCGATATTGAAAACGGGAACAACGAACGCGAGAAATACGACGAGTTCATCACCTTCGAACAAGATAAAGTGGACCAGTTGAAAACGCTCGTTTCGGAATATGTGGAAATCAAGAATACTTCTATGAAGACATACAATGAACTCTACACGGAACTGAATGATTTCTCTATGAGTCTTTTAAAGAAATAAAACAGGAACAATTTTTGCACGTGAAATCAATAATGAAAAAATACATTCTCTTCTTTTTTGCCCTTCAGTGCGCACTTGTTTCTTTTGCTCAAGATGGTGGAAGCGACCAGCAATTGGCGCAATATTATTACGATAATGGCGAATACGACAAGGCGCTCGTGTATTACGAGAAGCTCTTCGATCAAAACCCGAACAAAATAAACTTCACGCGCTACGTTGAGTGTTTGACGCAGACCGGAGAAGTTAAAAAAGCCGAGAAGACCTTTAAGAAATTTATTTCTCGTCAACAGCAAAAGCAAGAATATCAAATCTTGTTTGCGAAGTTTTATGAGAATCAAGGGGAGCCAGACAAGGCCACATCGATCTATCGAGACTTGGTCGATAATCTTGAACCTCGATCATCGGAGGTAGTGAAATTATACAACGCATTCAAAGCACAGAACAAGCCTGATTTAGCCTTCGAAACCTTGCAGAAGGGTCGAAAATTGTTGAAGAAGTCCTATCCGTTGAATTACTACTTCG
>JAQXBM010000056.1 GCA_029252405.1 Crocinitomicaceae bacterium | reverse complement strand
TACATTGGTTAGGTTTTTAATCTGCCACTGCACTAATATTCAAATAACGTGATCCTTAAAAAAATGAAATGGGATTACTTAAAATGAATATTTATGAAAACAGCAATCAAAAACAACCTTTCTACAGAAGAAGATGAGAAATCTACTTTAGTCAGAACCTTACTATTTACTGTTTCAGTTGGCCTTATTTTTTTAGGGACATCTGGATGCGGAATAGTCTGTAAAATTTTTAATAACTGCGACCCAGATCCAGTCGTTGCCGAGACCAAAGATACTGTGGTGCTCCCTGACGCCATCTTTAATGAAACAGGACCCACAAATAGGGATGCAACCTTTTTTGATCAATTGGCGAGTGATTCGAAATTAAGTTACTTTGATGTTCGCGATTCATTCAACGGGTATTGGAATGAGCTAAATCCTCGAGAGAAAGAGGATCATGAACGCGATAAAAAGTTATTTGATCGTTGGGATTATTTCTGGGCACCTCGAATTGCAGGGCTAAATGGGTCATTTGATTCGTTAAGCTATATTCTGGGGAATTATTACATGCAGAACCCTCCCCAGAATGTCCCTTCTAGTGGCAATCGTTCATCCAATAACTGGGTTCCAATTGGTCCTGATGAAATTCCAGCGAACAATTCAAGCTACTCTTTGAATTACAAAGGAGTAGGACGCGTTACAAAAGTCAAATTCCACAATAACTATGATGGAACATATCCGATTGGAACGCAAGAACCAACTACAGCAAAAGGTCATAACACTTTATACGCAGGAACACGAATGGGTGGACTGTGGAAATCGACTGATGGAGGTGCAAATTGGTTCCATCCTTCAACCTACCTTTTACCTCAAGGAATCCAGGATCTAGAGCTTTTCGGAGCTGATAGAATATATACAGTTTCAACAGTTCATGGGTTTAACTATGGGAATCATGGTTTGCCAACAATTCAGCGATCTGAAGATGCTGGGGAGACATGGTTCATAAGTGGTGCTCCGTTTGATTATTCGGGTGCAGTAGGAGGACTCACATCTGGGTCTATTCGAATCAATGATTTAACCGTTCACCCTAGATGCTGGTACGTTGCCAGTCGTTCTAATGAAAATAATGCAAATGGCGGAACGCGCGCTCCTACTTGTAATATGTCAAGGCTATTCGTGGCATCCTCTTTAGGAGTTCACTATTCTGATGATAACTGTTTGAACTGGACAAAGGTGTTAGATCAAAGTATACTGAATTACTCACAAGGCCCCAATGAAGTTGTTGTTAACCCGAAACAGATCAATGAATTATACACATTTGGATCTGTGAATTGGCAAGATATGTCACAAGGGAAAAATGCGAATGACATTTATCGTTCTGCTGATGAGGGTTTAAACTGGTCAAAATGGAAAACATGTGGTTTTGAAAGTGGAACGAATGGTGGATTCAACTTGGGTCTTCCAGCAGGTAACCTTCCTGACGCAAGGATTAGTCAAATTAAACTTATTCCTTCTGAACAATCAAAAGATAAAATGTATGCACTTGTTTGGACTTATTACATGGGTGCTTCAAGTTATAGCGCCAATGGTGTTTCATACAATACTAGTAATAGATCGAAACAGTGGTTGTTGAAAACTGAAGATCGTGGAGTAACTTGGACAACTGTCCTCAAGGGAACCAACTATTTTAGTCGCTCAGTAGATTTTGAGATTGACCCTTTCAACGATGATGTAATTCACTATGCGGATGCAGGAGGGTATATTCATACAGCAGTTTACTACCGTTTGACAATTAACCCAGCAAACAATGTCGCTTCTCGTTTTATTCAACCATATCAGAATTCAGGGATGCACGCAGATGTGAGAGACCTAGAGCTTAAATATATTCCAAACGGAGCCAATCAAGGTATGAACATTTTGGCTGGAACTGATGGAGGAATGAACATAACAGGGAATTCAACTGCATCGACGATGTCTTGGACGAATATCACGGGAAAGGGACTTCATATTTCCGAAATCTATAAGTTTAGCAATACTCAAGTAGCAGGGACAGATGCATTAGTTGCAGGCCTTCAAGATAATGGTTCGTTCTCTAGCAACTACTTAACCGGTTCGCCAGATTGGAGAATGATTGTGCGAGGAGACGGTATGGATTGTCAGTACGACCCACATAATGCGAATCGTTTCTTCTCAACAGACGGACAAGGAGCAAATGGTCAGCCTGTATATCAGTACAATTCTCCAACGTCAACGAGTCCTTCAATATCCAAAAATACCATGAGCATGGGAGGTGGAGATTGGGTTTTTCCAATTGAGTTGAACATGGCTAATTCAAATGAGGTCTACATCGGAAAGCAGAACTTATGGAGAAAAACAGGAAGTGTCTCTGGAACATGGCAAGCTGTAATGACACCAAGTCAACAAAGTCAATGGTTTCCAAATGGAATTACTGTGAGAGCTTTCAAAGTGGCCAACATAAACGATATGGTTATTTCTAGAAAATGGAACAGTAGTATCTACACCAACGATGGAGGTGTGACATGGAATGTATTGACAGATCCTGAACCAGATGCATCAAAAAGATTACATACTTGGGGACAGATTCAATTCGCTTATGATCCAGGAAATTCGAGAACACTGTTTGTTGCAATTTCAGGATTTATTACAAACTCGACAACTGACAATTCATTGCAAAAAGTGTATAAAATCACAAACCTTGGACAACCAAATGAAAAATGGACAAACTGGAGTGATGGTCTTACAGTAGCCGATCAAGTCAATTGCATTGCTTATGACAGCACGGCAGATATGTTATACATTGGAACTGATCACGGCGTTTACCGGAAGAGTGCTCTTACAAATGGTAATTGGATGATGTATGGGAACAAACTCCCGATGACTTATGTCACAGACATTGATTTCCGACATGACAAAAATGTTGTGCGTGCTTCAACCTTTGGAAGAGGAATGTGGGAGATTTCAAAATAAGCGCAGTTGGTAGTTAAATTAGTTACAACGTCCGTTCTTCTCATAACTGCTGAGGGGACGGACGTTTTTCGTACTTGCTAGTTACGTTCTTGGCACACAAATGGATACCTTTTCATTAAAAATATAATTCTATACTTTAGTATAATACTAGTGATTAACTCCCATATACCCTCAAACATGATCTTTTCGAAAGTTATATTATCTGCATTATTCCTAGCGTTTTCTTGTGCCAGTTTTGGGCAAGTCTCCCTTGGTTAGGCCAATTCTGAATATGTTCTAACTTCTCATCCATTGTATGAAAAGGCACTCAAGGATTTTGAAGCTGAGAAAAAGGCAGTTTCGGCTGAATATGAAAAGAAGGAACAGGTTCTTGAGCAAAACATTAAGGAGTACAGCGCGATGATTCAAAACAAATCAAGTGAGGAGGCTATCGCCGCAAAGCAGGAAGAATTGATAAAATTGGATGAAGAGTTACAGAAAAGCGCCAAAGATTTAGAACTGCATTTGGGAATGAAAAAGGAGGCTATTATGGATCCAATTCTTGAGGATGTCAATGGAGCTCTGAAATCAGTGACCAAAGAATTGAAATTGAATGCTATTCTTCAATCTACGAATATTGAAGGAGTATCATTTGTTCTCTGCGCTCCTGATGAAACCGAAGTGACAGAGTATTTGCTGCGTGAAACGAATTCCGGAAAGGCACGCATCTTTGCGACTGAATATAAATCTGATCCAAGTTCGGTTACCATCGGTTACACCAACATAGAATTAGTGCTCATGTACATGCCCGAATATAAACTCATGGAGCAGAGGTTGGAAACGTATACGAACAAGCTTGCAGAGGAATACGATAAAAAAAGTAACGTGCTATATTCTCTGTATGAAGAATACCTAAAAAAGGAAGAGAGCAAATCCTTATCAGAGCAAGAGGAAAATGAATATTTGAGTCGATTGACTGTCTTAAACAATGAACTCGGGGAATTCACGGAAGAGGGCAGTAAGGAGATCGAAACAATGAGAGCCGAACAAATGGAAGCCGTTCTCGCCAAACTTCAAACCGCACTTGATAAAGTGGCACTGAACAATGGATTTACATTTATTCTAAATCAAGCGACAAGTTCTGGAGTTTCCACAATCGTTTATGGACCAGATAATGCTGATATTACATTTGCTTTGCTAGAAGAAATAGAGGCCAATGTCGAAACACTTGAAAAAAAGAAACTCGTTTCTCAGGGCAATTTGAAAGTCGGATTTGTAAATGTGGAGGCAATAATGATTGAGATGCCTGAATTTAAAACGATACAAAGCAATATTCAGACTTTCGAAGAATCACTTCTATCGGAACAAAAAATTGCATCGGAACGGCTTTCCCCAGAAGATCAAGAAAAGTCGTGGGAAATGGCGGAGGAAGATTTTCAGAAATATCGCGGAGAACAGCTAGAACCACTAATGACAAGAATTCAGTCGGAGATTGATGAAATAGCCAAAACGAAGAAATACGATTATATCATTAATCAAACAGGAGGGAATGTTCT
>JAQXBM010000054.1 GCA_029252405.1 Crocinitomicaceae bacterium | reverse complement strand
AAACACTAAATGTTCAAACTCCCGCTATTCAAAAAAGTACCAAGTTCAGCGCTTGGTTATGCGATATCCTTCATGCTTTTGATTGGATTGGTGGCGAGTGGAGTTCTATTTATTTCTAGCGCGAACAAACGCTTGGAGCGACACCATAACATGAAGGAAAATCTCCTCATGAATAACTACTTTGCCTTAATTCACGGAGCGAGATCTCAATCCGAAGGAAAACAACAAATCATTCATGCTTCAGGCGATACTTCGGAAATCACGCGACGAGATTGGGGAGCATTTCGTGTAATCGTTGCTGAAACGCATCACAAAGTAGGATCGGTCAACAAATCGGCAATTGTCGGATATGAAACTGACGAAACTCACCCCGCATTGTATGTGCCAGAGCGGAAGCAAACTATTAAACTCTGTGGAGAAACACGAATCGAAGGAACCGCATTCATTGGTGAACGAGGAGCCGAACGTGGTCACATCGCTGGTCAATCCTACAAAGGAGATAAATTGATTTACGGAAAGCTGAAACGGAGTGAACGATCTATTCCAGGACTCAAATCGAACTTGAAAAATGAAAACATTCAAAAGTATCGCGAGAACTGTATAAAGATTGATCCGGTTCAAAAGGACACAACTTTTGCTTTCAGTGAACCAACAAGGTTAGTCACTTTAACCGATCAACTATTCCTTCAAAATTCGATTTCTGGGAATGTCATTCTTCACAGTTTCGATACCATCGTCGTAATGAGCAATTGTCAATTAGAAAATGTGATTTTGATTGCTCCAAACGTTCGTTTTGAAAGCGGATTCAAGGGGTCGGTTCAAGTCATCGCTCATGAAACCATTAGACTCGGAGAAGATGTCAAATTGAATTACCCGTCTGCCTTAATTCTTAACGAAGAACATAAAAATGAATCTCTGGATCAACATGGAATCTTCCTCGGAGAAAATGCTCAAGTGCTTGGCGGAGTTCTACTGTTTTCGCAAAAACCAAATCCAAGAAAAGCCTTGCATCTCAAGTTGGAAAATGCTCGAATTGGAGGGTTGGTTTACAATCTCGGAGAAACAGAATTAAACGGAGAAGTAATTGGATATTTGTACACCAATCAATTCACGCTTCGAGCTGGAGGTGGGCAGTATACCAACCATTTATTGAACGCAAAAATATCTTCAGATCTTCTTCCGAAAGAAATGATTGTGCCGAATTGGCTGACGAACAGTAAAGTCACAAAACCTAAACTAATCGCATGTTTTTGAAGCGAAAAATAGAAGCGTCAAGTATTGCTGAGGTTGTAATTGCGATCTCTGTAATTGCTTTGTGCATTGGTATTGCGTCCTTGGTTTTTGTTCGTGCGACGAAAGCAACGGTCAATTTTCAGGAAGTTCGAACTCAAACGGAAATTCAATCAAAACTCTGGGAGAATTTATTCAAACTGGAGAATGAAATGGAAGACATCGACAACATAAAAATTGAGAAGGAGTCAACAGAAAATGATTCTATCGAACGCTTGGTTTTTATCGGAGAAGATGAAAAAATAATACTCAAACAAGATTGGTGGGTTGAATAAAAAGGAAGAACATATCGACGCATTCACGATTTTCGAAGTGACTGTAGTTCTCGCAATTATGGGGGTACTAATTGGACTAATTGCGACTTCTGTAAATCGATTCAATGAACAACTAAAAATGACTGGAGATATCAATCAAGAGTTGAACGAATGGTTCGCTTTTCGATCGAACTTGTGGTCGGAGCTTTATGCATGCGATTCCATCCAGTCGGTAGATCAAGAATTGACCTTGTTTGCACAAAACCGAGTAATAAAATACAAGTTAGAAGATGAGGATGTTCTGCGTTCAAATGGA
>JAQXBM010000088.1 GCA_029252405.1 Crocinitomicaceae bacterium | reverse complement strand
AAAAGAGTGGGGACTTGCTATGTTGACGTGTTCTTGGACACTGCACCTAAGAGAACCTTATTCCACTCTTTAGTTCTTTCTTGTTTAATAGATAAGATACTTGATTGCTAACTTAGGATGTATAAAAGCAAAAACGGTTCGGGTGAAAACTTGAACCGTTTTTGAGTTTAATTCAATATTTTGTTGTCTGAAAGCAGAAGTATTTAATCCGCTACTGCTTCTATACTAAACGGTATCTACAAAGAAGATTTGAGTACTTAATGTCCGAGATGCCCAAATCAATTGTTAATCAAGGGTTTTACATTATTAGCCAATTTAACTACTGGTGAAAAACACAAATCAAGGACTCGACAATACTGGTGGTGAGAATGGCGACGAATTTTTGGTTCGAATTTTATCTCAGTGCTTATTGTCCATGTCAACTGGTTTTGAGGAAGAAAAACCAAGCTTTAAAGCGTATCCGAACCCGGTAAATGATCACTTAACCATTGAAGGATTGGAAGGAAATGAAACCTTCAGAATAATTAATTTATCAGGACAATTAATTGCTGTTGATGTGCATTAAAGTGACATTGATTTCAGTTCCTTAGATCCAGGAGTATACTTCCTAGGGATACAAGGCGCTAATGAAATGACAACGATACGTTTTATTAAAAATTAAAAATCACCGAGCAAAACCGAGATTGCATTTTTAATGCGGTTTAGCCAAGTTGTTAATCTTTCGCGATTGGCAGTATCACCTTGCTATCTCCAAAAATTTCGTGTCGAGCTGATTCGAAATCGGAATCGACAGCCTCGTAAATGTTTTCGACGTACTTCTGCGGATTTAGATCGAATAGCGGAAACATCGAACTTTGAATTTGGATCATGATTCGGTGTCCTGGCTTAAACGTGTGCAACACTTCGAGTAGTGGAACTTGAATGGCTGTTTTTTCTCCAGGAATCAATGGTGTTGGTGTTTCAAACGATTCATAATAACGCCCGCGGATATACCCACAGCGTACCAAGTGTTGGAATCCATTCATTTTAACGCCAGGTTTGTCTGTAACCTGAGGAGATCGATCCATTGGGAACACATCAATGACTTTAACATACAAATCGGCATCTTCATGATCTGAAGCGAACTGAATCAAGGCCTCTATCTCTCCCTGCACGGTAATGGAATCCTTCAGTGGTTCAGAAACAAAGGTGAGCACGTCTGCGCGTCTTGAAACAAAGCGCTGATCGTCCGTCATGTAGTGTTTTGGTGCCAGCATGTGAAAGTCGTCCCCTTTCAAAAATGGAACGGGATGGTCCGGGTCAGATACATAGGTGCTACTTTTGCTGGTACTCTCCTCAGAGAGACTTCCATTCGGGTTCAAGTAGAGCGTTATTTCCTCGAGGTCATCATCAAAAGGATCGTCTTGATAATTCACCCATTCTTTACTCCCTGTATCAAATACGCGCGCTCTAAAATCCAGAGCTGCTCCTTTTTCCTTTAGATGGAATTCGAAATACCGGTATTCAATTTCCTCTTGATATTTCTTTGAAAGATCATTACCGTAGAAGATATCCCCTAAATAGTAGGACGTATCTCTTCGTTTCGGGTGTCCATGAGACCAAGGACCTAATACCAATTGAGCATTCGACTCGGGTGCATCCGCAGCCATTTTCTTAAATGAATTCAGGATGCCATGCAGATTCTGCTCATCGTTCCAGCCTCCCACAACCATGGTTTGACATTTACTCTTGTTCAAGTATTGAATCCAATTTCGCTCTTGGCGGTAATCATCATAATTCGAATGGGCAATGATGTTCTTCCAGAAAAAATTAGCTGAATCAATCAAATGTGAGACATCGCTCAATGCACGGTGCTTAAGGAAATAGTCGTAATAATCTTCCGTGAGCCCATTTGCGGTGTCCACCATAAAGGGTTTGTCCGTCACATTGTACCAGCTTTTCGTCGTAGGTTCTGTTTTCTGTACTCCAAATACATCCATCACGGGCATGTAATTCATCCCGTACAACCCATAACGATTAAAATCTTCAAAATAGAAGTTGGTTACTGGCGCCATGGCCAAAACAGCTTTCAAATTCGGGTGATCCGTTACGGACGCCACTAAAGAAGTAAAACCAAGGTAGGAGTTACCATATTGACCGATATTCCCGTTGAAATTCTTAAGGTTTTTTGTTAGCCAATCGTACGTGTCGTATGAATCTGTGACTTCGTCTGTGCGCTTTTTATCGCTCCACGAGTAAGGTGGTTTGGTATTTTCAAAGTTGCCCTCACTCATCCAACGACCGCGTACATCTTGCTTCACAAAAATATACCCAGATGCTACCAAATCTGGGTTGTGCATGATTTTTTCAGGGATCGTATCTTTCCCGTATGGCGCGACGCTATAGCAGGTTCGTATCATTAAAACGGGGTAATCTCCTTTGGGTTCTTTGGGTGAATAAATAGTGGTAAACAATTTTACACCATCCCGCATTTCGATATACAATTCCTCTTTCTCATAATCGTCAGTGGTTAAATCTTGGCCGAAAAGGGAAGTACTCAATCCTAAAAAAGCGAAAAGGATGAATAGCTTACTCACACTTCGCATGATAGGGGAACCAATTGAAGTAATTACTGGGCCTTTCTGCTTAAACAACGGGGTTATTTTCATGGATCAAAAATACGAAACCGAATTGGATGAGGTGAGATCCCTTCGCTGGAAAGCCCAATTAAGAGCATCAGAAATCCACAACCTTATTCAAGCATACGGTCTGCCTTAATTTTAGACGACAAGTAGGTTACAGTATCACCATACGGAAGCAGTCCATCTAAGAAATCTTTCAGATGGTCCATATCGCGAAATACAGCTCTGACATGAATGTTATAATCGCCAGTTATGCTTCGTGCCTCTTTAACTTCTGGAAAACTCGAGATGATTTTTGAAAGAATAGGCAGTTTACCATCATGCGATTTCAACAACACTATAGCCTCCAGAGCAAAGCCCAACAATGAATGATTTAACTTTGCAGTGTAAGACTCAATTACACCAGCATCTTCAAGTTTAATCAATCGTTCACGAGCAGCAGATGTAGACAGGTTAACCCTTCTGCCAATTTCAGCAAATGAAAGTCGAGCATCAGCCTCCAAAACGTCTATAATTCTAAGATCAATAGCGTCCACCATAGATTCTTCTTTTTTACGTGAAATAACCATCAATTTGATTGTAACTGATGGGTTACACCGTTAATTTAATTTCGTCCAAAGTAAGTAATCAACCATCTTTGTATCGACCAATTTATTAAAAGGAATGAATACTGCAATAGAAAAAAACAGAGGTTTTGCCAGTGACAATTATGCTGGTGCCCATTCGGAAATAATTGAAGCAATTCAGAACGTGAACCATGCTCATGATGGAGCCTATGGAAATGACCAAAACACACAGTCAGCCAAGGAGTTATTCAAGCATCATTTTGGAGCCAATACAGAGGCATATTTCGTGTATAATGGGACTGCCGCAAATGTTCTAGGGCTTCAGTCAATAACCAACTCATTTGATTCGATTATCTGCGCTGAAACTGCCCATATAAATGTAGATGAGTGTGGAGCTCCTGAACGCTTCACTGGATGCAAACTGATTACAGTTCATTCGCCGAATGGAAAAATAACGATTGACACTATTAAACCACATATTTACGGGTTTGGAGATCCGCATCATTCTCAACCCAGAGTGATTTCAATTACCCAGCCTACCGAGTTGGGAACATTGTATACAGAGGATGAAATAAAGACTCTCTCGAATTATGCGCACGAAAATAACATGTACCTGCATCTTGATGGTGCACGACTTTCGAATGCTGCAGCATCTTTCAATAAAAATTTCAAAGAAATAACATTTGATCTGGGTGTAGATGTTTTGTCTTTTGGAGGAACAAAAAATGGATTAATGTTTGGCGAAGCCATTGTGTTTAGAGACAAATCCCTAACAACAAACTTTGATTACATTCGAAAGCAAGGAATGCAATTAGCATCAAAAATGCGATTTATTTCTGCACAATTTGAGGCACTACTTTCTAATGACCTTTGGATCAAAAACGCCAGACATGCGAATAAAATGGCGAGAATTCTTTCAGAGGAAGTTTCAAAAATGGAAGAGGTAAAAATCACTCAGAATGTTGAGGCCAATGGAGTGTTTGCAATTATTCCTGAACATTCGATTCTGGACCTACAGGATAAATATAGCTTCTACGTATGGGATGAGCAATCTTTGGAGGTAAGATGGATGTGCTCCTTTGATACGACTGAAGAAGACGTTCGCAATTTTGTCTCATTGCTAAAAAAGAGCTTAAAAGACAATTAGGATCTGCCACACAAATGATATCAAACCTATGTGACCTACAAGCCAAAGTAACATCGATCAGAAATAACCGTTTTTGGATTAGAATCTATTCCTACGTTCGAAAAACCAACCTTAGCATGGATGCGCACGTTTCGTAATCGATAACCGTTGTACATACTAATAACGCCAACACAATTTTCACTAGGATGTTTGTCCAAGTGGAGCCATAAATTTTAGACCTAAAAACCAACCCATTATGAGAGTGATTATAACTGTTCTGCTTGTTCTTTGTGGCAGCACGCTTCAAGCCCAAAACCTCGTTGTTAACCACGATTTTGAGGACTACAACATGCTTCCAGACAACCCTTCGCAGTGGGATCGCTGCAATGACTGGTGGAATCCGGCAGCGTCGGTCAATGACCCCTTTTACGGTAATCCCGATTACTTTCATTTAAATGGTTCGGGTTCGGTGCAGTTACCAAGTGTGCCGCCAGCTCATGTTCAGCCGTACAGTGGTCAAGCAATTATGGGTATTTTAACGTACCACGCATCTGCTACTGATGCACGTGACTATCTGATGAATCAGTTGAGTGCTCCTATGGTTGTTGGTCAGAATTATGAGATTATTTTGCATGTGAGCAATGGCGATTCCATTCATGGATATGTGTATGGAACAGATAATCTAGGTGTTCATTTATCGGTGGAGCAATTGCCCAGTCAAACGGATTACACCTACATCGACCGAACTCCACAGGCTTATGTTGACACCAATTTTTGGGTAGACGAGTGGACAGAATTAAAATTTATCATTCAGGCGGATTCAGCCTATGAGTACCTAACTATTGGAAACTTCTTTCCAGATAGCCAAACGGATATTCAGCAAATAATTACCGGGCCAGTCCCATTTCAAGGGGCGTATTACTATATAGACGACATTGCTGTGCAACCTTCAGAGATAATTTCTGTGAGTGAAATACCGTTCGAAGCATTAACGATTTATCCGAATCCAGCATCGGAGTTGTTACAGATTAATTTGGGAGAAAGTTATGAGGACATCGTGCACGTTTCATTGATAGATGCGAATGGTAGGAATGTTCTAAAGAAATCTGTTGATATCAATGGGAAAGATACTTTTGAAATGAATGTAGCGAGCTTTTCACGTGGAAACTACACGTTAGTGCTGCAATCAGCTGATAGGTATTCATCTCGAAAGATAAGTTTGCAATAAAAAGGATTGGCGCTCAACCGAAGTAATTAAAGAGGCTTGTTGACATAAAGTTCCCAATCATCCCAGAAGATTGAGAGTTCCTTGTTTCCGTCCTTCATGTAGTTTATCTCATCCTCGGAGGTATAGATTTTCATGGCTTCAAAATGGGTGAATCCATCCGCACATTTTTCCTTCGGATGTTGTGTCGTGTTCTCGATATCAAACAAAACTGTTTTCACACCATTTTCAGGTGTTACAGCCATGTAGAAACGACCGTTTTCATCATCTCCTTCCTTGATGTATAATTCAATCTCCATCCATTCCCCATACACTATCGGAAATGAAGTAGCGGTTTCGCCCCATACTTCTTTCCAATTGCAGGTTCGGCATTTTTGTGTGTCAGACTTCACCCTGAAGTTGATTGGGCTTCCAACACCTTCTTCTTTGTATAAATTCACAGATACTCTAAACGTCTTTTTTTCTTTAGTCCAGGCGGCATTATTCCAGAACTCAAACAACGTGAACCAATACAAGCGATCTGATCTTTCCTCAAAATAAGCAAGGTCTGGGTGCAATTTCATTTTCACGGTTTGGTGAATCTCCTTCATGCACTGATTGTCGTGTACAGTGAGCTGTACTCGTCCTTTGTAATTCGACCCTTCCTTTATGTGTGGTTCGAGAAGTTCAAACTTGAGGACATCATTGCCAATACTGCCTGGGTCCTCCACAATCGACGCTTTTCGCTGACTGTCCTCGCCATCTTCGTAGCCTATTTCAACAAAGCCAATGTTAGAATGATCAATGAAATCGCCCCAATTACTTTGGTTGGCATAGTTCGGATCAGTACCTGAAAAATTAACATTGCTGTACTCTCCGTTCGTCAGCACCGTATTTTTGAATCCCGTCTGAAAAAGAAGCTCTTCAGATTGAGAACCACAATCAAGACCACAGTTCACACTTTTTCTTCGGCAAGAAACGGACACGATCAGTAGTGCGGTTAGAAGGAAGTATTTCATTGAGGCTTAGTTTATATGGTTAACGAAAAGATCGTTTTTATGTTGCTCGAATTACTTATGTGAGATAAAGCAATAGTCAAAGATAGAAGCTATTAAGTTCCACATTAATTGACTTTTACGGACAAAACAGCAGCTAGATATGTAGATGCGGTGAACAACGCAAATTATAAAACTGGTGGATTCTATGCCAGCATCGAAAACAAAGTAGTTGGTGAAGTTGTAGACCAGTTTGATATTTTTCCTACGATGGCCAATGAAAGCTACCAAGACAATGCCTACGAAGCAGTGCATAAGTTTATTTCTTGATTAAGAGCCTCAGGTTGCGTAGCTTTAACGGAACAACAGATAGAGCATGACTACAGAACAACTTGAAGATAAAAGTCAGGGATTGATTTCTAAGGCAAAGAATGGAGATCGAAAAGCGATGGAGGACCTTGTCCGATTGCATGAACCGTTTATTTACAATGTGGCTTGGAAGTTCATAAACAACGAGGAAGAAGCAAAAGATCTCACTCAGGAAGCCTTAATAAAAGTTGTAACCAAGCTATCTACTTTTGAGGGCAAAAGTGCATTTCGCACGTGGCTGTATCGCATTGCCTTCAATGAGTTTATGCAGACTAAACGAAGACCTGTAGAGGACATGTGGAAGGATTTGGATGATTTTTCGGAAAAACTGAACGCCATTCCGAGTTTAGAGCTAAGTCCTGAAGAAGAGGAGGAAGAAATCCTTCGAACAAAAACAGCGCGAACACGATGTATGTCTGGTATGCTTGTATGTCTCACAAGAGAGCAGCGCTTACTCTATCTAGTCGGCGAAGTGTTTAAAGTGGATCACACAACTGGGGCAGAAGTATTTGGTCTGTCAAAAGACAACTACCGCAAGAAGCTTTCGAGAACGAGAAAGGACTTTCATTCCTTTTTGAATAAGCAATGTGGTTTAGTGAATTTAAATAATCCGTGCCGATGTTCTAAAAAAGGGAAGGCAATGGAAGCATCTGGAAGAATGCAGACCAACGCCAAACTTTTTGATCCGAAGTACTATTCAACCATCGCAGACTACGCCGAAAAACATGGCGACGAAGTAGCTGACATCGTGGATAAAAAATACGTGGAATTCTTCCAAAAGCATCCTTCGAAAAAAGACTTTACGGTCGATACGGTAGTCACCGAAATTTTGAATGACCCCGATCTTCACTTCCACTATGAATAAAAATTCAAAAAAGTAATTACCTCGAAACCCTTTCTATGAAAGGGTTTTTCATTTTACAGCACTTTTTTTTCTGAAAAAGTTGTCACACCTTCCTTGCTTCTGTATCCAACTACTAAACAATTAATTTTTTAGATATGGAAATCAAGGTACACACAACAATTAACAAACCAGTTTCAGAAGTTTGGGAGGTAATGGGAAATCAATTTGGTCACGCTCATTTATGGTCGAGCAATTTCCAAACCTCAAAACCAGGAGGTGAAGCAAAGTTCGAGGGAATAGATTATTCGCACCGAGACACCACAACGCCCGGCAGCTTTTGGGAAGAATGTTTGGGTATTCAAAGACAATGGAGTCCTTGAAGTACACATGGAAGGGATTGATCCGTTTATAGGCGAGTATTCTCTTGAGGATGATCTGCTCACAATTGTTCTCTTTGGCGCCAAGGATCCCTATCGAATCATACGGTTGACAGCATCCAGCTTGGATATTATTTTGGATCCATCATCAGGAAAAAAAATGATTTCTGAATCCGTTTTCGTTCGAGTTGAAGATTTATGAAGAGATTGAATTCCTATAAAAACTGGAACGAGGCCAGGAAATGATCGTCGAAGGCAGGATCATATATTTCCTTGGGGGTCATGAGCATTACTTGGTATTGTGTTTTGCCAATAACAATGACATTACAAAAGATCAGCATCTCAGGTTTTCCTGTTTCTGCGATTTCAATTTTCCCCTTTACTCCTTTATTATTTCCTTCTTCCCAATCGCTTTCTTCGGACACTTTCCCTTTCATTTTTGAAGCCAAGGAGTTAAGTACTTTTTTAGCTTTTGCTTTTTTGTCTGAAGGTTCCGACTTTAAATCCAAGACCTTGAGGATGTAGCTACTTTGACCATACGTTGCAAAGGTTGTATACTTTGTTCCTTCGGAGGTGTTTTTAAAGCCATTCGCTGGAACACCGGGAAATTGAATGGAACAATTATGATCATAATCAGTGGTAGTGCTCCAAGAAATAGTTTGCGAGTGGGCCGAACCCGTTATCAGCAATAGAAGAAGAGAAGTTAGTGCAATGTAATGTTTCATATCTTAGTTCAAAGTTTATCCAATTCTTCGAGGCGAAAATGCGCAAGTTGAAGTGCGGCATTCACGGCAAATTCCTTCCCCTCAGTTTTCTCTTTTCGGTCGAGCTCCAAACACAATTCTGTTTCTTCGAGAAATGGAACCTGATCCAGTTCTTTTAAACTGTTCAGCTTGATGTAAACAATACCTCCAGTGAACCAAGATTTCTTCCATTTGATCTCTTTTATTTGTTCAAACGGAACGAACAACTCTTGAAGATCTGTTTTCATCACTTCAAAAACAGTATCCGAGACTTGATATTCGAACATCAGGCCAATCTTGGTAAACCAGGCAAACCCACGTGCTTGTGTTAGCCCATGGTTGGCATTATCGGTTTCAAATTGAAGTTTGTCGATCAGCATACCGAGTAAAAGTAAGTGTTTTATTGAGAACAGATGAAATTAAAATAGGGCATATCAAGTTGAAAAACCTCCGCTTACCTGTGGACGCTCCAATTCGGAGTGATTTCTTCGAAAGATCAATCCAAGCGAACCTCACATTTGAAGATATTTTAGCGGATTAAAATTCTTTTTACATCATGATGGAAGAGTGAAAACACCTAATCTCCAACTACTCCGTTAATTTATTCGTTATTTAGACAGTTCTAAACACCTGCGAAATGCGAAAATATATCATCTGCTTATTCCTTTTTCCAAATATATTGCTCGCTCAGCCATATGTTGAATTTATATCCACGACCGATTCTTCAGATACGTGGATGGACGTGCTCAGTTGCACTGACATGAGTTGTTATCAAACAAGGACGAAAAGATACACCATCGAAGGTGACACCGTGATTGGTCAATATCAATACGCGAAATTATATGTTCGAGAAGAGTACGAACAAGGGGCCGATCAAAGTCAGTGGTGCACAGAGTCAACGAGCATTTACAATTATTACTTTGGGGCGATTAGAGAAAGTGGGAAGCAGGTATTTGTTATGCCTTCGCTTGGCGCAGAATACATAGCTTACGATTTCAACCTGAATGTTGGAGACACGATTCCGTCCCCAATCAATATTGCTGGTAACGACGATTGGCGGATCATAGACTCTATCGACTTAGTCATGATCGACGGAGTAGACAGAAAGAGATATTGGGTATCATTCGATAGATATGTCATTGAAGGAATAGGCGCTTCTTCTGGACTTTTTAACCCACTGTATCCTTCCTTCGGGATTTGCTCCGCGGCCCTCTTGTGCTATTCGGAGTATGACACCCCTCAACATTTCGATGATGATTGCGACATGAATCTTGGTGTTGATGATGACCTATCAATTGACGCTTCACCAGCGGAATTAATCAAAATTGTGGATATAACAGGACGCGAAATAGCTGAAACACCGAACACCTTAATGATCTACTTGTATAGCGATGGCTCCTCAAAAAAAGTGTTCAAAGTGAAATAAGACTCCGTCACCAACAAAGCAAAGTGGCTCGTAGTTTTTTATAACTAACTTTATAAAAGCCACTTACAGATTTCCGTTAAACGTTTCTCTATCTAACCGGTCTAATACAAAAAGGGAATATGAAATATCTACTGAACCTGTCATTGTTAGCAGTCCTACTGCTTTTAGGCGCCTGCAAAAAAGAGAACCCAGAAAACCCTGTTTCTCCAAATAATTACCATTTGAATATTCTCTATGGCACCGAACAAAACTATTCGGGTAATGATGGCCAGTGGCTAAACGTTTATCAAGCAACTTCATCTCAAGCAACACCCGTATATATTTGGGCACATGGAAACGGGCATACGTACATGGACGCGCATGAAAAGTACGAGCCCTTTGTAACGAGTTTGCTTGACAATGAAATTTCCGTTATCAGTTGGGAATCAATAAAACAAATGGATGACTTAAATTATGTAGACATTTTGGATGATGCTGATTTGATGTTTCAGTGGGTAAAAGACAACGCCGAAACCTACAACCTCGACACCACAAAGATTATCATTGGTGGCCATTCCAGAGGAACGATAGCTAGTTGGAGATTGGCTCAAAGTGGTGACCCTGGGATTATCGGAATTTACCATGGAGACGCAGCAGGGAATCTAGACGATGTAAACGATGTTCTTGGCAACCTTGTGTCCATTCAATCGCCTCCGATCAGAATGTCGTATACTCAGAATTTTGTTACCAACGATGGGCAGCACGACCCGAATGAAGGGCAAATCATCATTGATCTTTACAGTGGATCAGGCTTCAGCACTGAAGATGCTAAACTACTGATTGACCAGGGATATCCATCCATGACTGACTTTGGGTTTTATACAGACCTTCTTCCTTTCTGTTTGTATGTTATCAACTAAAAAAGAGCGTTTTGGTGCTTTCGCAATTGACCTTATAATTTTAGCCATCCCGAAAATTCCCTAAATTAGAGTCGGAATAAAAGAGGCTCAAATTAAATCAACGTTAACACTACTCCTAATTGCCCTGTTCAGCCTAAATACTCAGGCTCAACTGACTCCAACTGCAGTAAATGTTCCAATGACTGATGGGAATGTTCTAGCTGGAGATTTGTATTTACCTAACAGCACGGGTACTTTCCCGACCATTTTTATCTTCACGCCGTACAACAAGAACTGGTATCAAACCATCGGACTGCCACTCGGGGTTGGAATGGATTTAGCTCAAAGTGAGTATGCTTTTTTAGTTGTTGATTGGAGGTGTAGATTTGGATCGCTCTCTGCCTGTGCTTTTGGGTCGGATGACGGTGAAGATGGATACGATGTTGTGGAATGGGCGGCTAGCCAACCTTGGTCGGATGGAAAAATCGGAATGTGGGGCCCTAGCGCCCTGGGCGGAGTACAATTCAAAACGGCCAAGAAACAACCACCCAGTTTGGTGTGTTGTGTTCCAGAAGTTGCTGCACCACATTTTGCCTATTCGAAATACTATGAAGGAGGTTGTATGACGGTGGAGACCATTGCAACGCTCGACATTCTATTTGCAACATCAGGACCGATTGTCGCGAACCCATTTATGAACTTGATTTGGGACATAGCCGAATCATCAACCATGTATCCAGATAGTATTGAAGTTCCCATGCTGCAAATAGGAGGGTGGTATGATAAGAATATCGATCAAGCTGTTTACATGTCTGATACATTGATTTCGAACTCTCCCGCTTCAGCCGAACACAAAACCTTGATTGGCCCTTGGGTTCACGGAGGAACAGGAACAGCGATTGTGGGGTCAACGAATCAGGGGGAATTGAACTATCCAGCTGCGGAAAAATGGAATGAAATCTTTGCGCTTGAATTTTTTGATTTTCACCTTCGAGGTATCAATAACGGATGGGATTCTAGGGATCGCTACACCTATTTTCAGATGGGAGACGACCAATGGAACACTTCATCAGCATGGCCTCCAACGGGGAGTGCGTCTGTAGATTACTATTTACACGGAGATAATTCACTTCAAACGACCGCACCAACGTCGACAACAGACAGTCAAAGTTTGATGTATGACCCTGTTGATCCTTCTCCAACACATGGAGGAAAAACGCTCAACTTAAGCATGGTTCAAGGGCCGTATGACCAAACTGATTCGGTGGAAAGTAGAAATGACAACCTCATTTTTACGTCACCAATTTTAACAGAAGACCTGATTGTAAAAGGAAAGATTAAAGTGGATTTATTTGTTGCGTCTGATCGTTTGGATACAGATTTTGCCGTTCGATTGACAGAAGTATATCCAACCGGCGAGTCAATGCTTTTGTTAGAGTCGATTCAACGGATGAGGTTCAGAGACGGATACAGAGTAACGGACACTGCATCAATGGTTCCAGGCACGATTTACAATATCGAGCTCGAGTTGGATGACATTGCAAATACATTTAAAGCGGGTCACCAAGTTCGACTCATCATCACGTCTTCAAATTATCCACGATTCAATAGAAACATGAATACCGGAGGAGAAATGCATCCAAATGGAAACTATGATACATTGGTTAACCCACTCGTTGCTACTAACACGGTATTTTTGAATGCTACGCACCCCTCTAAAATCATTCTGCCAACTGGCGTCAATAATCCACTGATGGTTGCAGAAAACCCTGAGTTAGAATCGCTAGAGATTTTTCCAAATCCAACAAATTCGTTCATTCAATTAAACGGTGTCGAGTTTAATGGTAAAGCACATGTTGACATTTATAGTGTTTCAGGATCTCTGGTTCATTCAGCTCCGCTCTCTCACCAAGATGAAAAGGTTTCCGTTAACCATTTGAAGGAAGGAATGTACATTCTTCATCTTCAGTTGAACAACGGAGAAACACGAACAAAAAGGTTCGTAGTATCGAATTAACAACAGTGAGCCTTGCTAAAAAAGAATTAGTTCTTCATCACTTTTTCTACTTGAATCGCACCATTTTCCAGCTTTACTCGAACGAGGTATGTTCCTTTTGTGAGTGTGGAAACATCCAAGGTATTTCCTTCAGAAACTAAGAGAACGCGACCAAAAGGGTCCAATAACTCCAATGTAGAAACAGGCCCAGAAGCATCAATAGACAAGCTTGACTCAACAGGATTAGGATACACGCTGAAGGTTTCCGATTCAATATCATCGAGGGCTGCAGTCAAGTCCTGACAAAATACACGGCTATCTCCCGTTGGAGTATTGAAATTGAGTAACTCATTCCAAATGAAATCAACGGCTTGTTGGTAATTGTTGGCGATAATTGGATCGATAATCGCGGGAACTTGATAAGATGATGGAGCAGGCTCTTCGTACATCGCCATGTATGTCGTCAGTGCCGCAAGGAAATAAATGCTCGGTCTTCCGTGTGGTGCGTCATCCTCATAAAGCGTATCAATAGCAATTTGATCGAAAGGAGGCTGCATTAACAAATCACTAATTACGGGTCCAACAGGAATCATTCTTACGCAATGATCCGGGTGAGCGAGAATCAAGGAATCATGATATTCAATGAACCAATCGTGAAAATCTGCATTTAAGTAAGTGTTGTAATTCTGCCATTCCGTTTGTGTTGGAGGAAAACCTTGCGAAAGGTAAGAAGCCATATCTGGCCAGTTTTCGTACACATAAAGCGTTAACGAGTCTTCCTGCTGATTGACCCAATTAAAGATTTGAGAAGTATAATCCAAGGGAGATTGCGTGTCGTTGTAATAATCCACTGATGGACCTTGCCACTGAATGAAGTTTCCAGGAGTGATCAAGATATTATCGAAGTTGGGGTAAGAAAAGGGGTAGTTATCAGAATCCCATGCTGGAGCAGCATAGTCGAAACCCCACTGTGCAATTGGTGGAAGGTTGGCATGTTGGGGAATAAACCCATATTGCCCGCTGACCGCGTAATTGTATCCAGCTTCTTCTGCTAGAAAATGAAACCAATGCGGAACCGAGGTCTCTTGACTCGGAGTAATATTTACTTGGTTTTCATGATTAATTAAACTGTGACCGAAAATAAAGGTCTTTAAGGTGTCTTGTGCGAAAGTGGATCCATTCGCAAATAAAATGATTGCGAAGGCGAATAGGTTCAGGAATGATTTCATAAATAAGGTATTTGTGAACGTAAATCAAACGCAGGTGGTTGGAATCAACCAAATTTCAGGAACGAAAAAACCCTGACGATCCGCCGATGGATGGATGTCAGGGTTAAATATGTTCAGACTTTACGCTCTAGTTGAAATCTACCGCTAGTGTATTCAATCCTTCAATTGGATTTACAATCAATACGGGAATCTTCGCATCGTTTGTGATGATGTATTCCTCGTGACTTGCAGTCAATACTCCAAGAACGTTGTTTTTATTCAAGTTCATGATGGCGATCAAATCTGCGTCAATGTTTACAGCGTGCTTCACCACTTCGTTATCGAAACCGCTACTAGGAACGATTTTCGTCGTCACATCAATATCGCGTTCAGAGAAATACTTCTTCGCAAATTTGATGTTTGCACTCACCTTGTGACTTAAGAACTCGTCTTTTTCTTCTGGTGTAATAACGTGCACTTTCGATTTGAAGTACTTTGCAATGTTCGCAACAATCGCGAGTTTTTGCTTTGTTTCTTTGTTCAAATCCAACGGCAATACGATGCTATCGTAACCCGTTTCTTTGGCTGTTTTATCTTGAACAATCACAAAAGGAACCGATGAATGCGTAATTACCTTCAAGGCATTCATTCCTGTTAAGTGTTGCCACCCGTGTGTTCCGTGTGTACCCATGAAGATCAACTCAGCGTGATGCTCAGCGGCGAAATCACCGATATCTTCAAAAATATTTCCTACACGTACAGATGGGATGATTTTTACATCAGATGGATAGTTGGAGACAATATCCTCTAATTTTGCTTCTGCAGCGTTGATTTCCTTATTTTTTCCTACTACGTGGAGAAGGTAAATTTCCGCTCCAAGTGGCTTAGCTGTTGCGATTGCATGTTCCAAGGCGATGTTTGCCACATTGGTAAAATCGTGAGGAACAATAAAGTTTTTAGGTTTCATAAGTTGAGGTTCTAGTTAACTTGATTTCGTTGGTTGCAGTATTTGGCTACAAATATAATAATACGTAATTTCTTCGAGCTTAAAAATTAGTATCTGTTTTAAAACTTCTTTGTATGGTTACGTTAGCGTAATAGAAAGGTTACTGGAATTAAATCAGCTTGATTTTCGCATCACTCGTTTCAGTATTGGGTTGGCAATTACCACCGCTACGATAATCGTAGAGCCAATGTAAAATTGCGTTCCCACGATTTTGTTTTCACCCAAAAGTACAATCGCGAGAACGATGGTATAAACCGGCTCCATGTTGATACTCAAAGACACCGTGAATGCTCCAAGTCGTTTCAACAATTCCACGGTCACAAGGAAGGCAAAAGAAGTGCACAACAATCCTAAAAAGAGCAACCAAAGAACGTCTTCCCAAACAAGGTCCAATAGGCCAGCGTTCATTTCTCCTCTAAAGATCAAAAGAACAGTTAGAAAGACACCACCCACCAACATTTCGTAAAAGGTGATTTTTGATGGAGCCATCGTCATCGCTAGCTTGCCATTGAACACGGAAAATGTAGCAGCGAGCAAAGCAGAGGTCAAGCCGTAGGCAAGTGCTTCAAATTCTTTCGCATCGAAATCGGAAGAGACAAAATAGATTCCGTAAATGACGATTAACCCCAAAGCCATTTCAATCCAAGAGAATTTTCTTCCCATTACGATGGGTTCGAGCCAGGCAACATGAATGGTCGTTGTAGACAAACACAAGATTCCAAGCGACGCTGTGGACAGATCGATGGCCATGTAAAACGTGACCCAATGCAGCGCAACGACTATCCCCACAAGGCCGAGATAAATAAACTCACGAAAGGAATTCAATTTCAAGGACCGTTTCAAAAGGGGCAAAATCAACCCTAGAGAAACAACAGCAATTAGAACGCGGTACCAAACAATCGGTATTGGATCAAGTGGAATAATTTTACCAAGTATGCCCGTAAATCCCCACATCAAAATGATGAGGTGAAGCAAAATATGGTATTTGAACTTCCCGAACATGGGTGCGAAAGTACGAAAAGAGTAGAATAAAGAATCATTCCTGTTTAAACAGAAAAAGCCAATTTCAGCGTGTAAAGAATTGATCGAAAGATTTCCAACGATCACTTTTGACTTAACTAACCTTTCAGGACCACTCTGAGTATTCAGAACGCATGATAAAACGAATTTCCACCTTTGTACAAGCACCGCGAACTAAAAAAGTCGTTTTAGCCATCTGGATTCTGTTCATCGTATCGGCAATAGTTCTCTATTTCGTGTTTCCAAAACAGTTTACCGCAAGAGGAATTCAAGAATTTGTGAGTGAGTTTAGTGGTTTGGCAATTGGCGTGTATTTCTCCATTAGCCTAATTCGAGGACTATTTTTGATTCCGAGCACACCCTTCGTGCTGGCTGGAGCTCTGTTTTTTCCTGATAAGTTATGGATGGTTTTCATTATTTCAATACTTGGAATATTGGGCTCCGGAACCTTCATCTATTATGCCGCCCAGTTTTTTGAATTTGGAGAAAAAAAGGGCAAAAAGATCAACAGAATAGATAAAAAGATAAGAAAGTACGGTTTTTGGATCGTGCTGGGTTGGTCCTTTTTCCCTGTTGTTCCAACTGATCTTATTTGCTACGTCGCAGGACGAACGAGAATCATGTTTTGGAAGTATCTATTGGCACTGTTTATTGGGGAAGCGGTATTGATTACAGTGTATCTTTCGAGCTACCATTATTTTCTGAGTTAGCTCTGTTGAATGAAAGGACTCCCACATCCCGATTGTGGGGACAAGGGAGTAATGATTCAGAGTTATATTCTAGTTTTGGCTGAAATATGTAACAACTACTCTGAAACCAACAGAAGGGTGCCCATCGATGTAATCGGTCAAGCTTTCATTAAAAACTTTCAAGTCTTCGGGAGAACTCATCCAGCTGCCACCGCATGTTACTAGCTGTTTTTCATTGGGTTTTGCAATTTGAAATGAATTTGGGACTGTAGTTGTTGACACCATTTCGGCAACATTTCCACTCATGTTGTATAGCCCAAGCTCATTTGGTTCATAGGTTTTTGTCCAGGCGATCATCAATCCTACCGTATGTTCAAAAGTTGTTCGCGCCACCTTATGCCTCTTTTTCTTGGTTTTCGGCTTGATTTGATCTAAACTACCTTTGTATTGGTCTAGTTTGAAGTTGGCGTTAAAGACGTCATTTGTAGTGAGCGATTTTCCTTCCCATGGATAAGTTGTTTGTTTTCCTAAGTTGGAAGCGGCGTATGTCCATTCAAATAACTGAGGAATTCTTACATCATTGATAGGGTCATCATCTCGAAGCTTATTAGTCTCAATTGTTAACCAATCGCAATACATTTGCACTCCTTTTTCCGAGACATTCACAACAGGGTGACCGTTGTAAAGGACATTTGAGAAATAGTCCTTTTGAAAGCTGATTAACGAATCGTCCAGAGCTGTTGTCCATAGTGTTTGATCCGGCGCAACATTGAGAAAGTCATTCTTTCTGTCTTGAATAAGCAGGTCAAAAAGGAAGGTTCGATACTCCAGGTTTGTCACCTCTTCGCGCCGCATAAAAAATGACTGAACCGAAACGGTATCCCCCTTGTATAAGTATGACCCCGAGGGGATATAGGAATATTTTTTTCGATCAAACTTGGATAAAGCTTTGACCATTTTTCTTTTTTGCCTGTGATTGGCAGCGATTTCAGCATCCGTCAATTTTGGAAATGGGGTGTGATCAGGATATTGCAAAGAGGGTTCCTGAAGAAGTGGTTTGGTGTATCTTCTATCATGTAATGTCAACACTCTTTTTAAGTAGATCTCCCTTGGGGGGATAGTTTTGATTAAATCAGCCCAAGAGACTCTTTTATTTTCGGTTGCTCCTGAGGTGATTGTCTCCGTTTGAAGCGGTTCGTTTGTAGTTGCATCGTCGGCTTTGGTAACTTGGCCTTGTTTTTCCGTGTATTGAAGTGTTACACCTGAGGTTTCTTTTCCTGCCGTTGAAACAGAAAAGACTATAAAAAAGGACAATGTCCCTAGTATACCAATCATAATTAGAAGGTTTATCAAGTTAAAAAATCGACCTTTTCCTTTTGATGCTGAGCTTCCGCCCGGCACATTTTTAATGAAAAGGTCCTTTGATTCATTGAAAGGAATTGCCGTTGGAGTCAACTTGGCCTTCGCAAAAAGTGCATCTATGTTTTGTTGGTTGTCCATAATTACCTTCCAGTTTTTAATTCTGATTCGAATGTCATGATTTCAGACAAACGTTTTCTTCCTCGTTTCAACCGCTGCTTAACGGCATCTTCACTTGCGTTTTGAATGTTGGCTATTTCTTTAATTTTAAATCCAGTGATTTCAAATAAGATCAAACATTCGCGCTGATCTTCCGATAACTCAGAAAGAGCTTTGTACAAAAAATGTATCTCAGCGTCTAGTTCCGTATTGTTTTCAGAAGGCGCTTTGTAAGAACTTTTGTCTTCAGGGTTAAGGTGCCTCTCGGTTAGCTTTTTATGATTGTTAGAGAGAATTTTAACACTAATTCCAAATAGAAACCCAAGGAATGCGTCTTTCGATTTTAAAGTATCCAGTTTTTCAAATGCAACTAGAAGCGTCTCATTGATCAAGTCTCCATGCTCCATATTTCCATACACACGCGCCCTGCAGAAGCGCTCGAACTTATCATGAATAGGTTCGTAAAGTTCAAGAAATATATCCTGTTTTGATTGACTCATTGAGGTTGAAACTCGTTAGTTGATATGTAAGTAGATTGAAACGCGAAAAAGTGACATTCTCGGCAAAATTAATTTTACTTGGAGAAAGTAGAACAATAAAAAAACTCCCTCAAACCGAAGCTCAAGGGAGTTATAATTCTAGATGAAAGAATGTTATTTTTTCATCAATTTTTTACGCTTAGAGTCTAGTTTGTTTTGCTTTTCATCCAATTTTGAATGTTCAACCTCCAACTTCTGTTGTTCAGTTTCAAGCTTGTCCAACTTTTTACCTTTTGCTATTTTCTTATCTAGTTTCTTCTGCTTGTCGTCCAATTTCTTTCGAGCCTCGTCGATGCCTTTTTGGTCTGAGTCCAACTTATCAATTTTACCCTGAAGAGCTTCGGCTTTCTTCGCTTCTTTTTGAAGCTCTTTTGCTTCTTTTTCCGCTTCTTTTTGAGCCTTTTCTGCCTCTTTCTGTGCTTTTTCGGCTTCTTTCTGCGTTTTTTCCGCCTCTTTCATGGCTTCCTTTTCAGCCTTTTCAGCTTTCTCTTCTGCCTTTACGCTCTCTTTTGCAGCCTTTGAATCATCTTCAGCGCGCTCTTTTTCTTCTTTCAAGGCTTTTTCCTTGTCTTTTGCTGCTTGCTCAGCATCTTTTGCCGCCTCTTTTTGGGCTTTTTGAGCTTTCGCCGCTTCGCGTTCCGCTGCTGAGGCATCCACCTCTTCCATTTTCTTCGCCTTCTCTTCTTCGATGGCTTTCATGCGTGCTTCTTGCTCTTCCTTGCGCTTTCTCATTTCAGCTTCGCGATCAGCAGCACCTTCACTCAGTTGCGCTTCCTTCTCCGTCTTCATCTTTTCGATTTCTTGACGTTTAGCTTCCATTTCTTTCTCCTTCGCCTCAATCTCTTTTCGCGCTTCTTCCGTTTCTTTCACACGCTCTTCCGTCTCCGTCTTAACTTCAGCCGTTTCTTGTTGAAGTTTTTCCTGACGCTCTTTCGCTTCAGCCATGCGTTTTTCGTACTCCGCTTTCGATTCTTCTTTTCCTTGAATCTTCTCGTTGAGTTTCTCTTCTTTTGCTTGAGCTTCCGCTTCAACTTCAGAGATAGCAGAAGATTTACTTCTTAGCGCAAAAGGAACATTACCACCATCTGATAGGACGACAGACTGTTTCTTCATTGTTTTATATAGACGGTGATACACTTCGATTGTGACACCTTCACCGTTGTAAGTTGGCAATTTGATTGCAGCAACTCCTGATTCGTTCGTTGTTCCCGCAGCAACAACTGTTTTTCCATTCACGATTTTCACGAGAGCTCCCGAAACAGGTTTTCCATCGCTCGTTACTGTAATTGATACAGAAACGGCGTCCATCTCCACGTTTTCAATAATTGTAGTTGCTTCTGCAGTTGCTGCCATACTTCCAAAGGAAGCCATGAACAACGAAACAAACATGTATACTTTTTTCATCTGTTTTTGTTTATCGGTTTCTAAAACCCCAGTTCGATCTTAAATCAAAGCATGGTTTTCAAGATTGAAGTTAATAGCTAACAACACATTTATGGGCAAAAAACGAATTTTTTCGTCAAAGCGCCTTAAAAAGGGGTTATTTCTACAGCACCGTTTCTCAAACACCTTCCTCTAAGATCGACCTGAGGTTAAAAATAAGGAAAACCGAGTTGGTTCGCAGCCTACTAGCCAAAAATTATTCCAATTTTTCCACTACTTTTGGCTCATGCGCTTTTCAGAGGTTGTTGGACATGCAGAATTGAAGGAAAAATTGATCAATGAAATCAATCAAGATCACATCAGTCATGCCCAGTTATTTCTTGGAAAAGCAGGATACGGAGTTCTGCCGGTCGCACTCGCATTTGTTCAGTATTTATTCTGTGAAAACAAGCAAGAAACAGACAGTTGCGGCGAATGCCAATCGTGTAAAAAAATTACAAAGCTCCAGCATCCTGATTTGCATTTTTCCTTTCCAACCATTCAGCCGATCAGTAAAGTTTCTGATGGGCTAATTTCTGAATGGCGCGAAATCATTACCGAAAATCCCTATTTCGACCTAAACGATTGGATCAAGTTCATCGACCCTAAAGAGCGAAAACCCATCATTGGGAAGGACGAAAGTCAAGAAATCATTAAAAAGCTGAACCTGCGCTCCTTCGAGGGAGGTTACAAAGTAATGATGATCTGGATGGCTGAGGAAATGAACCAATCAAGCGCGAATAAACTCTTGAAGATTTTGGAGGAACCTCCAGGGAACACCTTGTTTATTTTGATGGCAGAGTCACAAGAAATGATGCTCCAAACGATTTTGTCTCGAACGCAAAAAGTGCGTGTGCCTCGAATCAGAATGGAGGATTTGAGCCTGTTTTTGCGTCAAAACAAGAATCAATCACCTGGAAATGCGGATAGCATTGCTGCAAGGGTTGATGGCGATTTAATTGAAGCACTTGAGTTTTTGGGAGATCATGCTGAGCAAGATGAAAATCGGGAACATTTCATTCAACTGATGCGCGTTTGTTACAAGAAAAACGTCCTCGAAATGATGGATTGGTCCGAAGGGATCAGTAACAAAAGCCGTGAGTTTCAGAAGGTGTTTTTGAAGTATGCATTGCACATGTTCCGTCAGAGTTTGCTCAAAAACTACACGGAAGACACATTGACGCGTGTTTCAGAGGAAGAAATGGACTTTTTGGAGAAATTCGCGCGATTCATCACAGGAAATAACATCGGAAGCTTTTTGGAAACCTTTAGCGATGCGCACTATCACATTGAGCGAAATGCCAACCCGAAAATCTTATTCACACAATTGTGCTTTGAGGTGATGAGGTATATTCACAAGGCATAAATTAGAACGCCTTTTCCTCTTTTTACCAAGGGTAATCATCAATAGAAACAAGCTCAAAAGAGTAAGAATCAGCAGAGCAATGAATGGCAGATCGGTACTCTTGTCCAACCTCTTCCATTTCTTCATCATCCGCTTGATAACACCAGTGAATATTGACCTTTGAACCTTTTCTTGCCAAGTCACACAACGTAATAAACAGCTTGTAGATCATCTTGGATGTGGCAGAATTAAAGTATTCCAAAGTCACATAAAAATCTGTCTGTTCAGGCTCCGTGCTGACATATTCTTTAAACCACTCCAAGAGGGGAGTGTAAAACGGTGAAACGTCTTCTGGCCACGACCGCCCTTCTAGTTTTAATAGACCAGATTTTGCATTGAAATCTACTCTGGGAGTCTCGGTAGTGCGTGCTAATAGCAAAGGATTCATGTTCCTAAGGTATTAAATAATGCTAGAAAGAACGCAGTTTGACGCTAGATTTTACGTTTGTGCTTATCCCAACCTCCAAGAATTGAATCGCTTCGATAATTTGAAATATTCACAATTGAGCATTCAAATCTTCCAAAAATGGAAGGTCACAGAGAGGAATTAAATCAGTACCTTTATCGCAAAGTAAAGAACTATGGGTTGTACCAGTTGCGGCAGTGGAGGTGGAACTCCAGGCGGATGTAAGAATAACGGTACTTGTAGTTCTGGCGGATGTAACAAATTAGAGGTGTACGATTGGTTGTCCAACATGGAGCAACCAAACGGACAAACACCTTATGATATAGTAGAGGTTCGGTTTAAAAATAGCCGAAAAGGATTTTTCAGAAACACCAAGAATATTTCCCTTCAAGTTGGAGATATTATCATGGTAGAAGGAGGTCCAGGTAAAGACATCGGTGTTGTATCGGTTGTCGGTGAACTCGCCAGAATTCAAGTCAGGAAGAAAGCTCCAAACTTCAAACCAATGGAGGCTAAGCGTATTTTAGGAATCGCTGAGCAAGAAGATATTGATCGTTGGATTCAGGCACGATCGCTCGAAAAAGAAGCGATTTACAAAGCTCGAACACTTGCGGTCAACTTAAAGTTGGAGATGAAAATCTCTGATGTTGAGTACCAAGGAGATCTCTCAAAAGCGGTTTTCTATTATACGGCAGAAGGACGCGTAGATTTTCGTCAGTTGATCAAAGACATGGCGGATGTATTCAAGGTGCGTATTGAAATGCGACAAATTGGTGCTCGTCAGGAAGCTGCTCGTTTGGGCGGAATTGGATCTTGTGGGCGTGAGCTCTGCTGTTCGACTTGGTTGACAGATTTCCGATCAGTTTCGACATCAGCGGCGCGTTATCAGCAGTTATCATTGAACCCTCAGAAATTGGCGGGACAATGTGGTAAGCTGAAATGTTGTTTGAATTACGAGCTCGACATGTACCTAGATGCGATTAAAGCGTTTCCTAAGGGAGACACGAAGTTGCGTACAGAAAAAGGAACAGCTATTCACATCAAAACGGATGTGTTTAAGCAACAAATGTCGTACGCTTACGAAGGAGAATTTGGAGGTGGATTGATTCAGTTGCATCCGGATCGCGTTCGTGAAATTCTTCGCATGAATAAGGAGGGCAAGAAACCTGCCGATCTGAAAGATTTCATGGAGATCATTGAGGTTGAAATTGAGCCTGAATACGAAAATTCGATGGGTCAAGACAGCTTGAACCGTTTCGAACACCTATTCAAAAAGAAGAAAAAAGGCGGAAGCAGATCGAAATCGAATAACAGAAATCGAAACAAGAACCGCAAGAATAATCCGCAAGGAAATAATTCTGGAAATCAACAAGCGAAAAAGGCCAACCCGAACCAAAAACCGAAAGGTGAGGGAGGAGGAACAGCTGCTCCAGCGAAAAAGAAGCAACAACGCAGACGTCCGCCTAAAAAACAAGGGGGAAATCAACCAGGAGGTAATGCCAATGCCAATGCGAATGCTCCGAAAGCTCAAGGAACAAAACCGAACAACCAGAATAAACGAAGAAACAATCGTCGTAAAAAACCGAATAACAGCGGTGACAATGCAGATAAGAAATAGCATATTACTTGTACTCCTAAGCGTCGTACTTTTCTCGTGCGGTGAACAATCGTTTTACGAAAAAGTTGTGGCGTTTGATGACAGAGAGTGGAAGTTGGATGTTAAGCCGGAGTATACCTTTGAAGTGAAAGACGTTTCGAAAGAATATGATTTCACGCTTTCACTTCGTACGTCAACGGATTATCAGTACAGCAACCTTTGGATTTTCATGAAAACGATTACGCCGGATGGTACAATTGCACGTGAACCATTTGAGATTGTAATTACCAATGATGACGGTTCATGGGTTGGTGAAAAATCGGGTTCAGTTGTTACAACACCTCTTTATTTCCGAAGCCGAAAACTACCCAAAGCAGGAAAATACTCGTTCATTATTGAGCAGGGAATTACTCAATCTAAGGTAGATGAAGTGCTCGATTTATCCTTTATGGTGGAGGAGAGTAAGCCAGAAAATCAATAGTTTCCGCGGTTTAAGGCTCCTATTTCTTTATCAACTTCTGTGTAAGAACACCTTTCTGCGTAACAACAGAAACGAAATAACTTCCGCTGGACAAATGTCCAATCGCTATTGAATTAGAACTGGACTCGTCGGAAAAAACCAGATTTCCCATTATATCATGGATTAAAACCTGAGTAGGTGCTGTGTCATTTGTAATTGACAGTTCAACAACATCTTCTGCAGGGTTCGGAAACAGGCGAAGTAATTCGTCATTCAAGGTTTCTTCAACTCCTGTTACCGAAGCAAATGGAACCGAAGCCTCACAAAAGAAATGAATCTTGTCAGCGATGAATTGATCATTGTATGATCGAATAAAGTTGATATAGCGCCCAACACGCTGGATATTAGGATAAGGATAATTCTCATAAACGAACCTTTCGTATTGTGTCCCGCAAAACTCGGCGCTATCGACCTCAGAAACAACAAAATAAGGAATAGATGCGACTGCAACAGGATTCCAGAGTGTATCGCCTAAACCAGGATTAAAATCGTACCAAAGTTCCTCTGTTGTTGAACCAAAATCAACCTTATATGCCCTTCTATTCATATCGTTGCGATAAGCGAAGGCATAACTTTCCGATTGCTGAGGATTACTCGTGAATGCTGCTCCAGAGGCAATTATTGGCAACTTAAGCATCTGTGTATACGTAAGTCCTCCTATTAGTGTGTCGTCACCACTTCGATAATAGTCATGCGATAAGGTAGTCATGTACTCATAGTTTCCAGTTTGAGGATTAAATCCATACACGGTTTCAGAATGTTCAATGATCCACGATCCATCTGTTGTGATTGCAATAGAGTCTGGCAATTGTGCCTTCGCGTTAACAGAAATGAGCACTGTTACAAAAAGAGCAAACGAATGATAAAAACAGGTTAATTTTTTCATAAAGTAGGCTTGGTTAGAATATAGACGAATGAAGGAAGCAACTCGTTGAGAAACAAAATTGATACCGCTAGGACATCCCATAAGAACCTTCGAAATATTCAAAAAAGCGTTGGTTAATTTGGTGTTCGCTCTCAAAACGAACAACACAATGGTATTTCTTTCCCCACAATTCGCACTTGTGCAATGAGTCATCATCAATAACCCCTTCAGAGTAAAATTTCACCTCTAACCATTTCTTCATGGGCTTTACAACTAAGAAAGTCTTGTTCCGAAGGAAAACCACACAGTTTTTGGTTGCGCTAATTTCTACTTCTTCATTGTCCAGATAGTTCTGATAAATACGATCAAAAGCCAATACAATTTCGTCCGTTTTATTCAGGAATAAGTCATCAATCGCAACCTCTTTGCAGTAATGCCATGCGCTTGCGCTTCGAAGAGCGCGCTTACAATTGGGGCATGTGTGCTTTTCTAACATAAACGAAAACTAAAGAGATAGTTCAATAATATCATAATTATAGCACTTATGGAAAGAATAGAGAAGAAACACCTCAAACGCCTGATAAGCTAATTAGGAGGCTATCATTGTTATTACGAGAATAACAAAAACTAAATAGCTTAGAATCGTCATCCAACAAATTGAATAACCAAGGTAATTGAGTAAACCGCCTTCTGTGATTGTCGTTAGAATGAAACCTACTGCGCTAATCCCCATCACAATTCCAACATAGGTTATTTTGGGATAAGCAAGGGTTGTGAATAACCATGCGCAAATAATGGTTAAAAGAACCCCCAATAATTAAGCTGCCAAAAAGAGCCTTTCTTTTTGCATTCAAAGAACGCAAAACACCAGCAGATATCAATACAAGAATAATTTGTAGTAGAAATTCACCGATAAGCCCAATAGCGGGGCTTGCGTATAAAAGCATATTCTAAATTTGACTTTGAGGTTATACTTAATCGTTGTTGAAGTAAGAGCAGGATTCGGAGAGTTATTAACTCGATGTGAGAAACAATCTGCAAATCTGCTCATTACCTACTAAAACGACTCTATATTTTTGCGAATCGGACGAACTTATGTTCACTCGAATCCCCAATTCTAATGGTGTACACTTGTGAACTTAAATGGGAAATATCAATCTCAGCTTCGCCACTAATGTTCGCATCTGTTTCGAAGACAAGTCTTCCCGAATAATCGAATATTGAAATACGCGTTTCATGTAAATTGAAATTATTGTAGCTCAGGTTTATTTTGTCCGCTCCAGGATTTGGAAAAACACTAATATCGGGGCTGTCACAATTCGTATAATAGACACCGATTACCGTCGATGTGCCATTTAAGTCAACTTCGGTTAGTCGATAATAATTGTTATCAAAATCGTAAGGTTCCTCATATGTGTAGGAAATGGTTCCTGTTGAATTCCCATTTCCCTCGACACTTCCCGTTACTTCAAAATTCATTGCATCTCTTGATTTTTCAATGAGAAAATGACTGCAATTCGTTTCCTGACTAGTTTGCCATTCGAATGCCACAGCATGATCCTCACAAGAAAGACCAACTGACGACACTTCTGCCCCTAATAACGAGCTCACATCCAACAAAATACAGTCTTGAGTATCACACGGGGTCACCCCTATATCATAACAAATACTGTGTATGCCGGGTCCTGCCACCGAAGGGTCGAATTGACCGGTGATTGGGTCTATACAAGCCCCGCAAGAAGAAGACCACGTTCCTCCGCCATTTGCAGCAAGTAATCCTAACGGAGGGTCAGAAGTTAACATTGACGAAGCTCCAGAGATTGTTGGGTTTGGTTGCCCAGTCTGTGCTCCTGTCCCGAGTTGTAAATTAAATGTAAACGAAGCTCCAGACCAATTTTCAACTACGATCATCAGCTCATCTCCAGCATTAACCAGAGGTGCGGGAACGGATGATGGGCAAGGAAAAGCAGTTCCGAATTGATTACATCCGCTCGGGTTGCTGGCGTAATTACACCCAATTTCGTTTGCGTTGTTTTGAATCGCTAGACAAGGGTCTATTCCAGTTGGAACATTGAAAACAGCTACATCGATGAAACCGTTGGTGGCATTGGCATCTATGAGCATTTCAAGTGGTCCACCTGTGGTGATATGTAATGTGATATAGGATACAGATGGACCGAAAAAATCCAAGCACGTACTGACTGGAGTTCCTGGTGTATTGAATGCAAATGGACCTGCGGTACCTGCGCTACAAATGGAGGTATTTGTATTGCATTGTGAATTAGCTAAAAATGATGTGAGGAGTATTTGTAAAGCAAGGACTGCGATATTATAACTCTTCATATCCGTTGTATTTAAAGTGTGAGAAAATTTCAGTTAATGTTTTATCGTCTGTGGAGTTTAGCACTTTCATTATCACGGCATTTCTATTTGCGTCTATTTCTATACCCTTGAGATCTGGGTAGCGCAAAAGCATTCTCTCCTCAAGTCGTTCGGCTTTCCATTCGGGGATTTCATGAATAATCCTAAAGGAATATGTAGAAGCATAGGTGGCTTTTACAATGCCGACTTGAGCTGCTGGAAACTCATTCGATTTAACTGTTTGTTGATTGGTTTTGTGTGCTTGAGCATAAGCGGTGGACGTAGAAATTGCAAGAACTACAAAAATGCCGAATGCTGATGATCGCATAGTGATACTGTTGTTCATTTGTAGAGTATTTATAGAGTATTTAATCAGTTAGTTCGGGAGAAATCCAAATGTATATAAAAGCTTTCAAAGCCTTCTTAAATTTCGATTGCACATTTCCAAACGACGTTTACCGATGAATAAACATGGGTTTTTGGTTATTAATCATATCATTTAATGATAATTCAAAATGAATGCTAGCATTTCAGGAATATTTTGACTTATTACAAATCCTATCAAGCATTTACATATTTCATTTCATCGTTACCTTATAACGCGTGCAAAATTGTACGGATAAATTCTCGACTCAAAAAAAGTGGCTTTTTCAGTAAAAACAGAAAATCTTGAAGGAGTAGAATAAACTGCCTGAACAGAAAATGGAACCTTGTTAACACGAAATTTGGGATTGATTGGAAGAACACGTTCGCGATTCGAACCTGCCCGCCCTTTAGTATAAATAAAAGCTATGGATAGATAGTACTAATTGATCTTGTCGATAAGGCTCAACTCGTAACTTCGCTCATATATAGTTCAATAATAACATAATACAGTACTTATGAAAAGAATAGTTATCTTATTTAGTCTAATAATCACTTATTCCGTAAGTGCTCAAAACAATAAAGATATGAGCAAATGTCCTTTCCCTCATGGGGAACAAACCGAAAATTCAGGAGAAACACACTAAACGACGGGTAATTCTCATGCAAAACCAGAACAGACCACTAACAAAGATTGGTGGCCGAATCAACTCGATTTAAGTGTGCTTAGAACGAACTCGATGCTGTCAAATCCAATGGATGTAGACTTCGATTATGACAAGCATTCCAGTCCTTAGACTATGATTCCTTGAAAAACGACATCAAAACATTACTCACTGATTCTCAAGATTGGTGGCCGGCAGATTTCGGTAACTATGGAGGCTTGTTTATCCGCATGGCATGGCACAGTGCTGGAACTTATCGAACGGGTGATGGTAGAGGAGGAGCAAGTGAAGGGCAACAGCGTTTTGCGCCACTCAACAGTTGGCCAGACAATGGAAACTTGGATAAAGCTAGAAGGTTATTATGGCCAATAAAACAGAAGTACGGAAGCAAAATTTCTTGGACGGATTTAATGATTCTTGCAGGAAATGTTGCACTAGAATCTTCAGGTTTTGAAACCCTTGGTTTTGCAGGTGGACGCGCTGACGTTTGGGAACCACAAAGTAATGTGTATTGGGGAATGGAAAAAGAATGGCTGGCAGATGAACGCTACTCAGGAGAACGCGATTTAGAAAACCCTCTTGCGGCTGTGCAAATGGGATTGATTTATGTGAACCCTGAAGGACCAAATGGAAATCCAGACCCTAAATTAGCAGCAATTGATATTCGTGAAACCTTTGCTCGAATGGGAATGAATGATGAAGAGACCGTTGCTCTTATTGCAGGCGGTCATATTTTGGGAAAAGGACATGGAGCTGGACCTGCTTCACATGTGGGACCGGAGCCAGAAGCAGCACCAATTGAAGAGCAAGGTTTTGGCTGGAAAAGTGATTACAAATCTGGGAAAGGAACAGATGCAATTACTTCAGGCCTGGAAGTTACTTGGACGATGACACCGACTGAATGGAGTCAACAGTTTTTCATGATCCTCTTCAACAATGAATGGGAATTAACCAAGAGTCCAGCTGGTGCACATTTATGGGTAGCGAAAGATACGGAGATGTCAGTTCCAGATGCCTTCGACTCAGGAAAACGGCATAAACCAACAATGTTGACAACGGATTTATCCCTTCGTGAAGATCCAGCTTATGAGAAAATCTCTCGACGATTTTTGGAGAACCCAGATGAGTTCAACAGAGCGTTTGCTGAGGCGTGGTTCAAACTGACAAACCGCGACATGGGGCCGAAATCGCTTTACATACGACCAGAAGTTCCAAAAGAAGATTTCGTTTGGCAAGATCCTATTCCAGCAGTAGATCATGAGTTGGTGGATGAAAACGATGTGAATGAACTCAAAAAAGCAATTATTAATTCAGGATTAACGAACAGTGAGCTCATTGAAACGGCTTGGGCTTCGGCATCAACATTCCGAGGATCTGATAAAAGAGGAGGAGCAAATGGAGCGCGTATTCGATTGGAGCCACAAAGAAATTGGGAAGTAAACAACCCGCAACAATTGAATAAAGTTTTAAATGTACTTGAGAAAATTCAAAACAATTTCAATTCCAAATCAGCAGGCAAGCAGGTATCTATCGCCGACTTGATTGTATTGGGCGGATCAGTTGGAATAGAAGCAGCAGCGAAGAAAAGAGGACACGAAGTAGAAGTTCCGCTTACACCAGGAAGAACAGATGCAACGCAAGAACAAACAGATGTTAGTTCATTTGAAGTGCTTGAGCCGATGGCAGACGGGTTCAGAAATTACACGAAAACGAAATACACGTTGACAACTGAAGAGTTGTTAGTTGATAAAGTGCAATTGCTAATGCTGACGGCTCCAGAAATGACCGTTTTGCGAGGTGGAATGCGTGTATTGGATGTAAATTATAACGACACGAAACATGGTGTGTTGACAGATAACCCAGGAGCTATTTCAAATGATTTCTTCGTGAACTTATCGAGCATGGATGTTGAGTGGAGTGCTGCTTCTGAAGACAGAGAAGTATTTGAAGGAAAAAACAGAATAACAGGTGAAACAAATTGGATTGCAACCCGAGCTGATCTCATTTTTGGGTCGAACTCTGAACTTCGTGCTTTAGCTGAAGTATATGCAAGTTCCGATTTCAAGGATAGGTTCGTGGAAGACTTCGTCAATGTTTGGGTGAAAGTGATGAATGCTGATCGCTTCGATTTGAAATAGGGCATCGAATATAGATGATTGAAAATCCGGTGGTTCTAGTAACACATTTGTTGTAGTTTTGTGCAATAATTAGATGTGATGAACTATATCGAAACGATTGAAGACAGCTTAAAGGAATTACGCGAGACACTTCGGAATCACCCACTGTACAAAAATATTAGGGAAATCGATGACGTACAGTTGTTTATGGAGAAGCATGTGTATGCCGTCTGGGACTTTATGTCACTTCTCAAAGCGCTTCAAAATGAACTAACGACTGTTCAAGTACCTTGGACTCCATCCGCTCAACCAGTTCTTTCAAGGTTCATTAACGAAATAGTGCATGGAGAAGAAAGTGATATTAATGAACTAGGAGAGCCTATGAGTCATTTTGAGATGTACTTGGAGGCGATGATTGAAGTAGGGGCGGACACCAAGGATATTCAACGCTTTATTGAGTTGATTGAAGCTGGTTCACCAGTTAGTTTTTCTCTTAACAATGTTCCATTAGAAAGTGCGGTTAGGAATTTCGTTAATTACACTTTTTCTATTGTTGAAACACGAAAGCCGCACATAATAGCAGCTTCTTTCACCTTCGGAAGAGAGGATGTGATTCCAGACATGTTTCTTGAAATAGTTGAAAAATCTAGAATTCAAGGAAAAGAATACCTAAAGCTCAAATACTATTTAGAAAGACACATTGAGCTGGATGGAGATGAACACGGACCACTTTCTCTTCAAATGGTTTCAAATTTGTGCGGTAATGATAAATCAAAATGGAAAGAGGTTGAACATGTTGCAAAGCAATCGTTGGTCAAGCGTATTGAACTTTGGGATGGCATCAATGAAATGATTATCAATAAAGGAGCGCGCTCAGAGCTTACTAAGTTGGCGTTCTAATTTGACATATATTATTCGGGAGCAATCACTTCTTGTTCCATAAACTCCTCTTGTTGTTTTTCCCAAAGGACAAACTTAACGCCCAATCTAATACCCACGCCTCCCAAAGAGTAGTAGCGTTTGTATAGTTTCTGGGCTTGTTCTTTGTCTTGTGAATTGTAATTCTGCCACTCGGATTCATCACCAAATTCGATTTCTGAAAAATAGGGGTCGGTATTGTACTCCATAAGATCAACACCGTCAGATGTTTGTTCAGTTCGTTTCCCAATTCGCGGATTAAACGGCTGATTAATTGAATAAACTTCAGTAAAGAGAGAAATACGATCATTTACTGTGAAGTCCGCTCCAAGTGCAAAACCATAGCCGAGTGCCGAACCTTTCGAATATTCATATTTTAAAGTAGCTTCTTCATAACTTAGAGGAGCGAAACCATTGTTGTTGAATTGCTGATAATAGTAGGACTTGCCCGCAGCAAAACTCAACCCCACTTTAGCGTACAGATCAACTTTTTTTAGTGGAATGTTGAGCACAATATTGGCATTCCCCCTAAAGAACTTCCCGGAAAATTCGCGTGTGGTATAATCATCATTGTCATGGACTGCAAAGGGACGAAAATAAGAACCAGTCAATTCATAGCCAATGTATTTGTCGAACATATGTCCAAAACTGAGATCGATACACAGCGCATCTTTAAACGCAAAATCTTCTTCTCTCCAGAACGAAGGAGTTGAAATTTGGTGGTAAGTATTTACAATGTGGGACGCTTGCTGCGTACTTTGAAGCAGTCTTTGATACCCTCCAGAAACGGAACCGTATATGCTTTGTGCCCAACCAAACTGGAATGAGATTATGGTTACAATTAAGGTTGCATACTTCATATTAGCTAAAACAGGTGTTAGCCCTAAAAAGTTACAGGCAGTACGTCAGAAGTAAAGTATGTATTTCTACAACTTATACCCGTATGAAAGAGAAATCACGTGACGTAAATCACGGCCGAATTCAAAACGCTTATCCAATTGATATTTGACTGAAACCTTGTGCGGTCCATCTAACTCAAGAGAAGTTCCTGCTGCAATACGCATTTTTGAAAACCCTTGATCAGGTCCAAACAGCGGATTGTAAAACAACTCTGCAGAAAATAACGGAGTAAAAATACTGTTGTCAATGTCGTATTTCACAGTACCTTTTAAACGCCAAGCTTGATCTAAATCAGGATCGAAATCGCCTGAACCACCAAGCTGATTAAATGCGTATTGATAACGAACCCGCGCATTGATTTCAAATCGTTCAACTGGCTTTTCGAAGTTCGCATTAAAGTTGATACGGTGCCCACTCAACAGGTTACCATAGCGATCTTTATCCAAGATAAAACGATAATCAATGGATGGGCGGAACCATTTTTTTACTTTGTATTTGAATCCAACTTGAGGGAAAAACGTTTCCAGACCAGAAGCTCCGAAACGCGAATTGATGTCAACAGCCCAGCCGAGTTTTTTCACGACTTTACCGGATACACCAACTTCTGTCCAAACCATCGTCTCGTGTTGAGAATAGGCGTTAACTCCTAAGAATAGGACGAATATTAGGGTTAAATGCTTCATAAGCCAATTAATCGATGATGGTAATAGTTCCTATGTCTGTCGTTGTTTTGTTGTCTGTAATTTCTACATTAACAATAACCGCTTCTTTACCGCTTGCGCAGCTGTTACAGTCTTGATAAACAAACAGTTGATAGTTTCCTTTTTGAAGATATCGGAATTCAAAAGTTCCATCGAATGATGTTTTTACGTCATCGTCATAGAACGTTCCTTCGTTCCCATAAATTAAGTATACATCTTCATCCTGAGCATCATACTCGTTGATTAAGTTTCCAGCAACGTCGTAAACCTCTACGTGAATTTTTCCCGAAATCGTGGAAGATCCACCGGGCCCCTCAACCTTAGAACAAGATTGTAATAAGAATAAAACTCCCGCAAAAGCAAGAGAGAATTGGAGAGTGCGTTTGATCATTTTCATAAGTTAGTTCAATTAAAAAGATGGTTGGGGTTGCAACCTTCAGCCCCATTTTGTCGTTCTAAATATAGTAAAACAGCAATATAATCAGTAATATTGGGTAAACTGTTTCTTAACGATTCGTTAATACAGCTTTATCAACACACTTATTTAGACTATGCTTTCAAAGAAAATCATAAAGATAACAGCTCTCTCTCTAGGCTTGTTTCTCTCAGGAAATGCACTCTCGCAAATTGTAATCAACGAGTATTCTTGCTCTAATTCAAACGGTCCTACGGATGCTTTTGGAGAGCAAGAGGATTGGGTTGAGCTCTACAATGCCACTGGAGGCGCAATCGACATTTCAGGATATTATCTCTCAGATAAATCAGGAAACCTTACAAAATGGCAAGTTCCAGCAGGAGTTTCTGTCCCAGCGGGTGGATACACGATGGTTTTTGGGTCGAAACGCGATCAAGTTTCTGGCGCAGAATTACATCCAAGCTTCTCATGGACTCAAACGAAAGGTGAATGGATCGTTTTAGCGAATGATCTTGGTAACGTGGTGGATTCAATCAAAATTGTCCACATGACCAAGGAAGATCACTCGGTTGGTCGTTCTACGGATGGTGCAGCTGATTGGAAACTTTTCACAGCACCGACGCCTAATGGGCAGAACATGGGAGCGCAACCGTTTTATACGCCAACGCCAGTCATGGATCTTGCACCAGGTTTTTATACGGGAACCCAAACCGTGACAATTACTTGTGCGGAAGTGGGAGCGACGATTCGCTACACACTCGATGGTTCAACACCAAACGGTTCATCAACAGTATATGCGGGACCAATTACTATTTCGAGTACAACGGTCGTTCGTGCCTTCGCCGATGGGGCGAACCAACCAAGTTTTAATGAAACGAACACGTATTTCATTGATGTAACGCATCCGATTCCAGTGGTTTCGGTTTGTTCTGATGAAATCTACGACTTAATCGCCAACGGAAACGGTTGGGGAGGAAACAGAATTGGTTCTTTCGAATTGTGGGAAATGGACGGAACCTTCATAGATGAGGGTGAAGGAGATTTCAACAAGCACGGAAATGATTCTTGGGCATATGACCAAAGAGGATTTGATGTTATTATGCGTGATCAATTCGGATACAATGGAGACATTGAGCACCAAATTTTCCCAGAAAAATCGAGAACAGACTTCCAACGTTTGATCATGAAGCCTGCTGCAAATGATAACTATCCGTTTGAGGATGGAGCACACATTCGTGATGCGTTTGTTCACATGTTGTCAATTCATGCTGATATGAAGTTGGACGAACGAACGTCAAGAGCCTGTGTATTGTACTTGAATGGACAGTATTGGGGAGCTTACGAAATGAGAGAGAAAGTAGATGACCATGATTACACGGATTACTACTACGGTCAAGGTAAATTTGATTTACAATTCTTGAAAACATGGGGAGGAACATGGTCTGAATATGGAGGAGCGCAAGCTCAAACAGATTGGGATGACTTAGTTGCCTACATCCTTGCTAACGATATTTCGATTCCAGCAAACTACGAGTATGTAGATTCTACCTTGAATTGGAGATCACTGTGTGATTACTTCATGTTCAACTCGTACATCGTTTCTCAAGATTGGTTGAACTGGAACACAGCTTGGTGGCGTGGAATGGATCAAACAGCAACCAAGAAGAAATGGAGATATATCCTGTGGGATATGGACGCATCGTTCGGTCACTATGTGAATTACACAGGAATTCCAGATCCATCGGCAAATGCTGATCCATGTAACGTGGAAGGATTGCCAAACCCAGGAGGTCAAGGGCACACAGATATTTTGGTGAAATTGATGGCGGATACAGCAATTGTTGAGCAATACTACATCACGCGCTACATCGATTTAATTAACAACGAATTCTCATGTGAATACATGAACTTCCTATTGGATAGTATGATCAACGAGATTGATCCTGAAATGGGAGATCAAATTGCAACTTGGGGTGGAACTTACGCCAACTGGCAAGGAGCAGTTCAAACACTGCGCGACTTCATTGACGAGCGTTGTATTGCTATGGAAACAGGACTTGTGAATTGTTACGACCTCACTGGACCGTTTGACATCACCTTTGTTTCGGACCCTCCGGGAGCAGGAGAGATAAAAGTGAATTCAATTTGGCAAGACAATTTACCTTGGACAGCTAGTTATTACGGTCAGATACAAACCAATACCATTGCACGACCCTTTACAGGCTACGAGTTTGATTATTGGTCCTACACCACTGGCCCAATGTTGAGCCCGGATATTGAAGACACAAACGGAATCATGATCACAGGACCAGAAACGATTACTGCTCACTTCCGTGCAGTTGGATCTCCTCCAGGAGCTTCAAGCGACGGTGTTCACGTACCAACAGGATTCAGTCCAAATGGTGACGGACAAAACGAAGTGTTCTCTATCCTAGTTGGAGCAGATGTAGAGTCATTTACATTCTACGTTTATGATCGTTGGGGTAACAGAATTGTACATGCGAAAAATGACCCAGCATTTACATGGGACGGAACATTCAATGGTGAGGCTGTGAACTCAGGAGTGTATCCATACATGTACGAAGTAACTTATACTGACGGAACGTCCGAGTGGCACTCAGGAAATATCACTGTAATAAGATAAGATGAAAAAGGCACTAACATTAGTACTTGCGTTTTTCGCCTTACAATCGGTGAGCGCACAAGATTTACACTTCTCCCAAACGGCCCAAACGCCTTTGTTGATTAATCCTGGTGCAGCTGGGGTTTTCGATGGCTGGGAGCGCGTAAACATCAATCACAGAAATCAGTGGTTGGGAGCAGGAACACAATTTATGACGACGTCAATCGCGGCGGATGCAAACATTGCGAAATCAGATTTCAATGATCGAGCGCACGTTGGAGTAGGAGTTATGTTCTACAACGATATCGGTGGTGATTCGAGATTTGGATCGCAAACGGGTTCGCTGACCTTGAGCGGGATTCTTCCAATGGGCAGATCTGGACACGTATTGTCGGCAGGAGTCCAAGGAGGATTCGGACAGCGCAAAGCAGATTTGTCAAATGTTTCTTTCATGAATCAATGGAACGGTGAAGCATTTGATCCAGACATCATCAGTGGTGAGCAAAACACAGTTACGTCATTTGCATACATGGATGCCTCAGCAGGACTTTACTATGTATTCGACGGAGGACAAAGCACATTTGCCAGAAACGAAAACTTCAAAATTCAAGTTGGAGTAGCAGCATATCATTTGAACAGACCAGAATTGAAATACTCGAACGGAGTAACAACTGATCGTTTGCACAGAAAATTTGTGGCGAACGCAGGAATTGTAGCAGATATTCCTAATACTGTTTTTGCAATCGACGGTTCGGTTCTTCAATTTGCGCAGGGAGGTCATTACGAGACACTTCTTGGAATGATGGTTCGCTACCGTTTTGAAAACGCGACAAAGATTACTGGAAACAGTCATGATGCCTTTATTGGTCTTGGGTGCTACGCTCGAATCAAGGATGGAATTATTCCTTCTGTAATGGTTGACTGGAGAGGTTTCCAATTCGGAATTTCATACGACGTAACTTTATCAGCAATGAGAAATGCTTACCGCGGAGGATCATTGGAATTCTCGTTGTCATTCATCAACAGAAATGACGCCTTGTTCAAGACGCGTAAGCGAAGAATGTAAAACCTTTATGGTATATTGTTGCATGATAGTATCAAATGATACTATCAGCTTTTTGTTGTCTACTTCTCGACCAGAAAAAAAGTGTTGAATTACTTTTTCGAACGGAAAAAAGCAAAAATTCGCTTGTGAAACAAGGCAAACAAAAGAATGTATGGAATCGTCATTAAGATCATTATTCCATAATTGATATTACTTCCAAAAGCATTTTCGTCGAGTTCGGCACCCTGCTCAGCAAGTAATTTACACTGAGAGCAACCTTGACCCAAGGCAACGTCAGTCACTAAAAGTGCAACGACAACCAAAGAAATGATCTTCCAATGTTTCATACTGCAAATTTACTGAATTTGTGAGATATACAAACCATCGAATAAACAGTTCCTTCTGCGAATTGTAGAACATTAACATCCTAAAAAATTCAGTTAAATTTGTGACATGAAAATAGCTCTATTTGGAATCGCGTTGATCTTGGCTTTATTCTCGTGCAAAACGGAAGAAATAAACGACACAGAAGATCTAACACTCGACGAATCAATTGATAAATACGAAGACAGCGTAGAACTGTTAGTTGTTCGAGGGCGTCAATACATGGAAAACTTTGAGTTCAAGCTTGCCATGGCTGATGCAGCAAAAGCGTTTCGTCTGGATAGCAACAAACGAGTAGTAAAGCATTTCTATGCGGACGTTCTCAATAATCGACCAACTCGATCAAGCAAGGAAATTTATATAGCACAAAGGCATTACACCGATCTTCTTAAGGCAGATGGTAAAAACACAGAGTTATTAGTGAGTTTGGCATCGACTTATAGCATGCAACAGGATTTCGACAAAGCCTTTGAAAACATCAACAAGGCATTGAAAATAGACCCGCGATATCGCCAGGCTTACCAATTGAAAGGATCGATTTACCGCGCTTTAGGCCAAACGGATTTGATGAAGTCATCCTATGAAACGGCCGTTCAGCAGGATCCAAGCTTCTACGAAGGCTATTTAATGCTGGGCGCTATTTATCAAGAGGAGAATAGCCCATTGTGCATCGAATACTTCACAACAGCATCCCAATTGAGACCGAATGAAGCTGAGTCGAAATACTCTCTCGCTTATGCCAAACAACATTTCGGAAAAGAAGATGATGCGGCACAACTTTACAGAGAGATGTCAAAGGACACTTCGGATTATTACTCGTCTCAAGCGTTTTTCCAACTTGGCCACATGAAGCAATTTCGCTTCGGCGATATCGATAGCGCAAAGTACTTCTATTCGGAAGCAGTTAGGGTTGAACCAAAGTTTTATGAGGCGTATCACAACTTGGGAATCTGTTATGATCGCGAGGGAGATAAAACAAATGCTCTCCGCTCATTTGGTAAGGCGTTGAAGCACAATCCGGATTTTGAATTGTCGCGAAAATATGCTGATAGCATTCGTTTTCTGTGAAGATCAAACAGGAATATATTCAACTAATTGGTGATGCGATCATTCCACTCGCAGGAGCCTTTTTCTTTGATTGGAGCCTCTACTTTATTCTGATTTTCTATTGCATCGATTTGTTCGCACTTGAAGTGATTTTACACCTGAAATCGAAAAAAACAGTTGAATTTCGCGGAATAGATAAAAAACAGTGGTCAAATTACGCTTTGAAGAGCGCTTTGTTGTTGCTCCTAACCTTAGGATTGATCCATTTAGCGGTCTTCTTCATTGAGTCGGGAATCGATTTCAAGCAGCAACTCTACGACTTCATCATGTACGAAGAAATGGGTATCGCGCAAGGCTTCATCCTTATTCCTTTGATAGCCTTTTCAGCCTACCAATTGTACCGTATGACCTTCTTGATGCCGGCGCGTTTTCGAACGATTTCTTTGGATGAAATTTGGCGACCTCACCTCACCTCCCTGTTGATCATGATTGGTTTTTCAGGACTAGCAATTGGCATTTCACAGTTCGTTCTATTTCATGAGCTTGTGTATGTTTTGGCCATCGTGATAATCAGTTCTGCCTACCAACTTTGGCGCATTATTAAGTAGCGCTATCTATTATAAAAGCAGTATTTTCCGCACCTAAAACGGGGCGATTTTACCACTATGGCTGATTAATTTTCAGTATTTTGTAGCTCCAAACTAATTTACATTATGAAAAAAATATTGATCGTATTCGCTGCTGGGGCACTTTTAACTTCATGTAGTTCGACACAAGACAAAGAAGCAGCAGGAGCATTTTGTGACTGTTACACAATGAATGATGCAGGAGACGCGACGAGCTTAACTGAAATCATGGAAAGCGCTCAAAAAATGACTACGTGTATCACAGATTTCCAGACTGAATATGAAGGAAAAATCTCGAAAGACGGATTCAGTGCTGAATTGAAAGAACAATGTCCAGATGCTCACGCAAAAGCTGACGAAATGGGAATGTTCAAGTAAATAGAACCATACTTATTCCAAACGCGCGGTAACTCTGTTATTGCGCGTTTTTTCTTGTGTTAAAAAGTGCTTTGGATAGAACGGCAGAATATTTGTAACTTATTACTACAAATAATAAGCAATCACATATTTATGCGCCAAATTTTGATTTTCCTTCTTCTTTTTTCCTGCGGAAGCGGTTTCGCTCAGGAAGATAGTGTGGCGATCAATCAAAACGTGGAAGAAGTTAAAGTGATGAAGAACTTCGCACGGAGATACCAGAGCCGTTTGCGAGTTATGCGTCGTGTGTATCCAATTGCGCTGCATGCGAAGGAAGTCCTCGAAGAACATCAACAAGAACTCGATGGAATTTCCAGAAAACGTAAGCGAAAGAGAATGGGCAAGAAGGCTCATAAATCGCTGAAGGAAGAGTTCGAATACAATATCAAAGATCTTTACATCCACGAAGGCGTTTTGTTAATTCGTCTTGTCCACAGAGAAACGGGAATGACTGTTGCTGAAATCATTGAAGTATTTGAAGGAAAGACAAAGCGGAAATGGTACAGCGCTCTTGCTCGATTGGGCGGTCAGAACCTGGAAAGCGAGTACGATAAAAAGGGAGATGATTACCTGACCGAATTGATCATTCAAGAAATAGAGGCAGGATCAGTTTCATTCAATCTTGAAATGAAGGACGTCGACAAGCAAGCCTACAAAGAGGGGATGAAGGAATATCGATCCAATGTGAAGAAAGGAAAGAAAAGGAAACGTCAGGCGAAGCGAAAGAAGTGAGGATTAGAACGAGAAAGGTTAATCATCATGGATTTCTAACGTAAATGTAATTGGAAGATAGCATTTTGAACGGACGTTTTGTCCATTATAGGTCCCTGGCTTCCAGTTGGACATTAGATTAACTAATCGCAGCGCTTCTTGATCCAAAGACTCACAAACCCCCTTCATAATTTTGATGTTGGAAATGCTCCCATCTAGTTCAACCACGAATGAAACGTACACTTTACCATGCTCGCCATCTTCAAGGGCGCTTCTGGGATAGTCTACATTTTTTTGAATAAATGCTTTCATTTCTTCTGCTCCACCATCGAATTCCGCGGGTACATCGGGAAAATCAACAATTGTCTTAGCTTTAATTTCAATAGGTAATCCATACTCCTCAAGGAACCATTGATCGATGGTTTCGGCGTAGGGAATGTAGATTTCTTTTGCTGTTTCATCTCCATAAACTTCTTCCCACGTTTGTTCACCATCGAACGTTTCTGTGCGAATGAGTTTACCGTTTTCATCGTAGAATTTCCAATGACCATCTCGAAAACCTTTCTTGAACCTCCCACTTGTTAGAACTGATTTCCCGTCGTCATTGAAGTAAATAAATGTGCCAGTTTCGTTGGAATCCAATTCCATTTCAAAAATCACGGTGCCTTTTGGAGAGTAACGATAGATTTCTCCAATGTACGTTTCTTGATCGAAGGTCGCGGAAGCAGCAACCTGGCCATTCATATAATATTCTTTATGACTACCATCCCTCAATCCATCGGAAAAATCAGTTTGTGAACGAATGTTTCCATTAGAATAGAAGGATTCGCACGTACCTGTGAAATTCGCAGAAGGTGCATATTGACACTCAACTTCTTGAGCAAGACAAGTAGATGTGAACAGAAGTGCAAATGCAAGCAGTATCCGAGTCATAGCAAATTTCATTTTACTAATACAAAATAAGAATAATCGTCATCGATCTGTTCAATCCATTCCATTGTGTCTCCGTTGATTCGAATATGATTAGACTCCACGCCATCATTAAAAACAGTATTGTTCGATTCTAACTTCCAAGTTCCCTTTTTTGTGTCAAAACCCAACGCTGAGTTGTCTAGTATGTAGCTGCCGTCCTTTTTGATTTTATATTTTCTTCCCTCAAGCCCAAATGTTGATGCCGCCTGACCACCATTATTAGTGAAGAAAGAACTAATTATCGTCCACTCTCCATATAAGTCTTCCTTATTTATTGAAGTAACTTTTTGATATTTAGAATGAGCGGCAGAATGGGTGAGATTTTTAAGATCTGTAATTGCATTTAATGGCTCACCACTATTTGAACAACTCATTAATAGTAATACAATTAGTGCGAATAGTGTTATGAGAATTTTATTCATGGTTCGTGTTAGATTTCTGATTATAGCTACAACTTAAACTCCGTATTTCCATCACCTCGATCGAAAATATGCGGATAATGCTCTTTCACATTCTGAATCATAAATTCCACAGGAACATCTTCGAAATGACCATAGTCATCTGTATATTCCATGAACTTGCTGCCCTTACTATCAAATTGCTGCAAAAAGGAATCCGTTTCTCCGTCAAAATCAACAGGCTGCACATTCAACAATTCACACAGTGATGCATTAAAAGCGGGTGAAATCTTCAACCATTTATTATCAAGGAACACGTTCACCATTCCGTGCGGCGTTAGTTCGTTTGAGCCAAACTTTTCAGTTAATCGCTCCACCGCAATGTGGTTTTTCACTTTCCCCAAATGCAGTCTGGAAGGAATTCCCACCGCGCGAAGACAGGCAATCAAAATAATCGACTTCTCAACACAATTTCCCATTCGCTTATTGGCAATATCACTTGCCTTATACGTTTCTTTTGAAAGACTGATGCTGTAAGGGTCGTATTTCCAATCATCACGAACTTTGGTGTACAAGGCGATCGCTTTGTCTTTGTCAGAAAGTGACTCATTATCGAATTCGGCGACGAGGTTTTGAACCAGATCGTTTTCAAAATCAAAAAAATAGGAAGCGTTGAGGTAATTCATGTTGGATAAAGTTACAAAATATGAGGATGGACCGTTATTAAATCATTCGAAGGGAACGCTTAAATTGGTCAAACTCTGCAACAGCTGTTTGATTTTGAGCAGGGCAGTCGTGAAGGTTTATGTAGTAGAAATAATTGTTGTGCTCAACTATAACTACGTTCAAATTTACTGCAACTGGTTCGGATAGCTCTACGTGCTCAAAGGTGTAAGTAGCGAAGTACTCATAGAACTGACAACCCTCCACTTCATACGGAGCTTTTTCTTCAATAACCTGAAAATTTTTCAAAATATAGGAGATTCCTATTCTCGATTGCCGAATAAGATCCTCGAAATTCTTGTAGTCCACATCATCCATTTCGCTCTTATGATTGACAAAGAATTGGATAGTTGGGGAAAAGATGCCTTTTTACTCAGGTTTGTCTTGATAGTACTTCGTGATTATGCACGCAGGGCCACCCATTAGTTCGTACAGCTCGTCTTGATCTTCTTCTGAAACATTACTAATGATTTGTTTGTCTTTCAATTCTCCGAAATCTGCCAAGGCGACATAGCCCCAGTTTTTTGGCTTTTGAAACAGAACACCTAACCTTTTGTTGATGTAATAATTGTCATTTGTAGCGACAGCTGATACGGGAGAAACGCTTGCTCCAGCAAGTGCGAGTGACGTTAGTTTCAAGAACTTTCTTCTGCCTATCCCCATGCCACATGTTTATTTTTACAATCTAAACGTCACACCTCCCAATACTTGGAAACTTTGCACTGGGTAATCAAACCAACGGTTGTAGCGCTGTGAAGCGACGTTGTTTGCCTGAATGAATGCTGAAATACGCGGATTGTATCTGTATTCAACGCCTACGTTCGCATCAGCCAAGAAGCCTAATTGTTGAATGTATTGACCGTTTTCCTGCGTAATTCCATCTCCTGGTCCATACACCAACGCGCGTCGTCCTTGCTCCAAGTTCAAATCCAAATTGAAGATGAATTTATCAAACAAATTGTACGTTCCGCGCAAGATCACTTCCAAATTCGGTCGGTTCCACGCATAGCTGTTATTCACCAAATTATACGAAGTATAGCGTACAATCGCGTCCGCTTTGATTTTCTCCTTCAATTGGTAAGAAAGACTTCCTTCAATAGTTGCAACGTTTGCCGTATCGTAAATCACTCCGAATTTGTTTCCAAGCGAGAACAAAGTATCAGTTGTGAACATCGCAATATCTTTCACATTCGCGAAGCTTGCCCCAACATTGAAGCTCATTCGTTTGCTCAAGGTTCCTTTAATTCCTCCGTAGAAATCAATGGCTTTGTGCTCATTTCGCAATTCGACGTTTGAGCGGATGAATTCATTTTCTCCTGCCAAAGATTTAAACGTTGTCTGCGTTAATCCTCCACGAAGTCCAACGTAAGGAATAAATAAGTCATTGAAAATGCTGTATTTTGCTTCTAAAACTGGATAGATGTGAGCGCGCGTTTTTTCTCGAGCGTCAAATACGAGATCCAATCCAACGACTGCTCTGAAACGATCATCCATGAACTGCGTCGTGATGGTTGGTTTCAAATTAACGATCGTGTTCTTTTGAACAAACCCTGTATCCAGCAAGTTAGCATACGAAGTGTCGAGGACGCCATATTTGTATCCGTTCCAACGAACATTGAAGTCTAGTGCATAGATTTCACGTCCTAGTTTATACCATGCATTGGAATTGAAATCAAAGGCGTTTTCGCGAGCTCTCCAATCTGAGAAGTCTTCTCTTGGTGGCTTCTTCCCTTGGAAATTGTTGTACATGATTCCAACACCGAAATTCAAGGTCGCGCTGTCTTTTTTGTGAGAAGCGTATGAGAAATCGAAGCCTGTGTCGTGGAAACGTTGGTTCAAACTGTCACCAGCAATGGCAATCGTATCGGAAAGTCCGTAGTAATGTAAACCTTGATTGTTGTAGTGAATATTACTTCTCAACGTATAGCGTCTTTCGTTGATTCCACCGTAGAGATTTACCTTGGTGCGATCAAAAGTTGAATTTTGCAATCCTTGGAAGTCTCCCCAATTGCTTAGGTGTTTCACATGCGCTCCGTACAAGAACTTGCGCGATCGTGTCGCATCAAAGTAGATTTCTCCCAAAGGCATGATTCCGCCCGTTGCGAAGTCGGTTCCAACACCAAGTTTCACATATGTGTTGTACAATTCCTTCAGTTTATCAATTGTTCGGATGGAAACCGGACTAATTTGATTCACTTCTGCGTCTGTTTGAAACTTCAAAGGCAAGAGAGGGTATTTCACCACAGCCATTGGAATTGTCGTGTCAATAATTTGAGGGCTCGGCGCAATTCTATATGCGGGATCGATTTTTCGCGATGCGTAACCTTCAATTGTGTGTTCGTTTTGTGCTTGTACCGAAGAAGTCATAACGGCCAAGATTGCTAAGAATGTAAGTGCTAACTGTTTCATGGTCGTTCTTATTGTCCGTCGTTAATATCAATGATTGGGTTTGTCCCTGGGTTGATGTTTTTAGGTTGATTTTTCAACTGCATCAATTCGTCCCATAGTAAATTTGCTTCGTCGAGCACGCCATCGTCTTGAATGGTGTAATGATCAATGACGGATTTCAATGTTTGCTCGGCATCGAAGAGTTTGTCTTGTGCCATGTACACCCGTGTTCGAAGAATCAATGATTTGGCAATCCAGAAATTGAAAGCAGGTTTCATTTTCAAGAGTTTCGTTACCTCAGCATCCGCTTCAGCATAATCTCCTTTTTTAAAGTACAATTCTGCCAGTGAGTGGCGAGCCTGTGATGCACGCTCCGTTGAAGTGTTTTGAATAATCCACTCCAAGGCAGGTTTCGCATCATTGACTCTGTTCAAGTGATAGTTCGACATCCCTTTCGAGTAGTACGCTTCAACTTTGATCTGTTGACTGACTGAAGAACTCGCTAGTACCTTGTCTGCATATTGACTGGCATCTGCCCACTTCTCTGTGAGGAAGTAGCTTCGCATCAATCCAACACGAGCGTTGTATTTTATTTCAGGACTTGAGGTAACTGTTTCCACACGGTCGTAGTATGGAATAGCATCAGCGTAATTCCCATTGTTGAACAAGTACTTCGAAACGAGAATCGCTGCGTTTTCCGTGAACTGATTGTCTGGATCTTCCAGTGTTTCTCTGAATATTGGAATCGCTACATCTACATTATCCAAGTTGTAATGACTTTGTGCCAAGTAGTTTTTCACTTCGTTCACATATCTACCATTCGGGAATTTCGAAAGGTATTTTTCAAACTTTGGAATTGAGTTCGTGTAACGTTGGTTTTCTGAAACCGTGCTATCAGAGTACGCCTGCATTGCTGGAATGTAGTATAAGTTCTCCTGCTCACTTGGATCAAGTTTGAAACAAGGGTATGTCTGAGCGAGCGTTTCAATTCGTTCTGGCTCGTTCATCAACAAGTATAACTCTTTCAAACCTTCAGCAACACGGACACACACTTTTTGATTGCTTCCGTATTGTGTCATTACAGCTTTATACTCCTGCTCAGACTTGGCGTAATTTCCTTGCTTGGCATCGATATCTGCAATGTTGATTTTCGCGTCTAATACCAAATTAGATGACGGGTATTCGTTTACGATTTTCTCATAGTATTCTTTCGATTTATCGAAACGGTTATCCGATTTATAGCTTTCTGCGAGATCAAAAATTGCACGCAAGGTATAGTCCGACTGCTTGTAGTTCTTGATGAGTTCTTGAAGCTTTGAAATTTGATCATTTCGTCTCCCCATGAAAAGGTACGTTCTCGAGAGGAAATACAAAGCTTGATCTTCGTAACCTGCTTTCAAGTTGATGACCTCCTTGTAATTTTTGGCGGCGTCCTCGTTCTTTTTCATGATGTAGTTAGCATCTGCAATACGCATGTACGCATCCGACTTCTTCTGATCATTCGGAGGATTTGATTGCAAGTAACTTCTGAAGGACTCAATTGCTTTGGTCGCCTCTACTCGGCTGTCTTGATCGTTGTCAGCCTTTTTTTCAGACTTCTTCACGTAGCAGTAACCGATATTGTATTCAGCTTCTTGCTTGAGTCTTGGTGACATCGTTGCTGGCATCGCAATGAATGCTCTGTAACCTTGAATGGCTTCATCGTACTTACTCATTCGGTACTTCGAATCAGCTGTCCAATAAGCGGCTTTTCCAGAGATTTGTGTATCCACAGGATAGCGCTTCACCAAACCAAACGATTGAATGGCTCCGTTGTAGTTGTTTTTCTGATAACGATCGACCCCTTGATTGAATGCAACCAATTGATACGCCATTTTCAGCTTCACATCTTTGTTAGGAATCTTATCAAGTGAGATGAGTGCCTTCTCGTAGTTGTTCGTGCTTGTGTACACATTCACCAAATATTGGTAAACATCATCACGTCGATCAGAGTTCGGGTATTTATTCAAATACATTTCAAAGGCTTCCACGGCTTCACCGTATGGGTTGATGTCCAATTGATACGATAAAATCGCGTAGTTGAACAAGGCATCTTCCTGAATAACTTCGTTTTCATCAATGAACGCTGCCTTCATAAATGCAGATCGCGCTGATTCTTTTTCATCGGCCTTCAACATACACTCGGCAATGTGATAGAAAGCAACTTGACCGAGTGAATCTGGAACTTTCGTTACGCGATCAAACAAACGGATCGATTTCTCACATCTACCGCTTTTGTAATATGCGTAACCCAAGGTATAATCTTCGTCGCGCGTTGTTTGTGCTGTTCGATTGTAATCTTCCAAGTAAGGAACGGCTTTGCTGTACTCGCCAATTCTGTAGTATGCATCACCAATTAAGTGATTCAAATCTTGCTCGTTGACAACGTTGTTGTTGTTTGACAATCGAGAAGCGTATTCTGTCACCTTCTCGTACTGACCTTCGAGGTAGTAAATCTGAGCGATGTAGTACACGACTACTTTTCCGAATTTTGGATCTTCCTCCAATTTTAGGAAGCCTTCGAGCGCCGTTTCATACTGGCGGTATTGATACGCGATGTGGGAATAGTAGTACAATGAAGGTTTCGCGTACTGCGTTGTTCCATCTTTCGCCTCGTAAAAAGCATCACGAGCGTTGTCCAACTGTTCTTCCTTGAAGTATGAGTATCCCAATTTGAAATAGAACTCTTCGACATCTTCTTCTTCGATATCGCTAGCACTTAACTTGTTGAACCAAGTAATGGCATCTTCATATTTCTTTTTGTAGAAATGAAACTTCCCAAGACGGAAGTAGATGTCCATTTTGTAAATGCTTTCAGGATAGTTTTTGTTGAACGCTTCGAGCAAAGTGATTGCATCGTTGTTGTACAATTCCAGTGCAGAAATTGCCTCATAATAAGATGCTTCGACGTAAAAAGGGTCGTTTTTCTTGTCTAAATTGTCCAGAAAAGTGCGAAAAGTTTTGCGCGCAGCTCCATATTGTTCCTTCTGAAACAATTCTTCGCCACGGTAAAAATCAGCGTAATCACTGTTGTATTTTTCCGAAGTTTGCCCATATACCGTGGTACTCAGAGCTAAAACGATGAAAAGAATGTATCTACTCATAGTGCTGCATTTAATAATATAAAATTAGACCTCTTATTTGGGGAAAGAGCCGAGCGATACTAAAGTTTTAAACGCGAATCTGTTAAGATTATTTCAGATTAAACCACAAATGATGCCAAGGAATTGTTCACCTTTACAAGACAAGCAACTATGGGCAATATAATCGAAATACGCGAAGGGAAGATTTTACAGAAGGGAATAGCTGTTCTGCAAGACGTGAATGTTGAGATTCGTGATGATGAATTTGTCTACCTAATTGGTAAAACAGGAAGCGGAAAAAGTAGTCTGCTCAAAACGCTTTATGGCGAGTTGGGTTTGGATGAAGGAACTGGCTCTGTTGCTGGATTTGATCTCGTTACTTTAAAGCGAAAACAAATTCCGGAATTACGAAGAAGCTTGGGAATTGTCTTTCAAGATTTTCAATTGCTCACCGATCGTACAGTTCTTAAAAACTTACTCTTCGTGATGGGTGCCTCAGGGTGGAAAGATAAAAAACTCATGAATGCTCGTGCCGAAGAAGTGCTCGCCATGGTTGGGCTTAAAGGAAAGGGTGGCTCAATGCCATTTGCGCTTTCAGGAGGAGAACAACAACGTGTTTCAATAGCTAGAGCTTTGATCAATAAACCAAAACTCATTCTTGCAGATGAGCCAACAGGAAACCTCGACCCTGAAACTTCAGGTGAAGTAATGGAACTGTTAATAGCTGTAGCAAAAGAAGAAGGGGCAACCGTTTTAATGGCTACGCATGACATGTCTATGGTTGAAAAATTCCCAGGTAGAATTCTCAGAGTAGAGGAAGGAACCGTTCGTGAAATCAACACGATGCATCAGTTTGATCCGTTTTCGGAATTTAAAGCTGAATAACGATTTTTTGATTTTCCTAAACACTTCGCTTCCGATCTTCCGACAGAAATAACCTCCATTTATCTGACAACCCAAAACTAAAAAAAAGACCTGATCCAATTGAACCAGGCCTCTTTCAAAAAGTTAATCTGAAGTTATTTAATCACGATACGCATTACTTTACTCGATGTTGAGTTAAAGACACGAACGAAGTATACTCCTACTCTAACTGATTCAAGAGAGATGTTTTTCTCAGAAGTGTTGACTTCATCAGTATAAATAATTTGACCAAGGCTATTCAAAATTTCAACATTCGCAGACCCAACACTCGGATCAATTGCTAATTTGAAATCACCGTTATTTGGGTTTGGCGTTACATTGAATTGTAGTGCATCCAGCTCGTCAATTCCAACTTGAGAATTTACTACATACGTATCAGTAATGGTACATCCATTAGCATCTGTTACTGTAACGTCATATGATCCTCCAGCTAAACCTGTTGGGTCTTCAATTGCAGGAGCTCCATTTGTCCAAGCATAAGTATAAGGAGGCGTTCCACCACCAACAGTTAAATCGATAGCACCATCAGTACCAGAAATTTCATCAGTAGTTGTTCCGCTTATCGTCAACGCTGTTGGTTCCATAATCTCAACAGAGTCTTGAACTGAACATCCATTTGAATCTGCGATAGTTACGCTATACCAACCAATTGATAAACCAGAAACGGCACTTGTAGAATCTCCGTTAGACCATGCGTATGTGTATCCAGGAGTTCCTCCAGTAACTACAGCATCCGCAGAACCTCCAGTAGAGTCACCAAAACAAGAAACATCTAACCCTGTCAAACTAACGTCAACAGCAGTAGGCTCGTTAATTAAAACACTATCCATTTCAGAACACCCAAGGCTATCTGTCATTGTGTAAGCAGAGTAACCTTGTCCAAGCATCATTGGGTTATTTGCTCCCCAATCTACTGCGATAGTTCCAGTTCCTCCTGATGCAACAACAGAAGCTGTTCCATTAGCATCACCAAAACATAAAATGTCCGTAGTTGTTGGAGTTCCCGTTAATTGAGCAGGAGCCACAAGCGTAACGCTATCAGTTCCAACACATCCGCTCTGGTAGTTAACTACAATACTGTAAGTCCCAGCAGTAAGTCCTGTGATTGACATGCTCGTTTCAGTTGTGCTCCATAAAACAGAGGTAATAGGGTCACCAGTAACAGGTGTAATTGTAATGTTTGAAATTCCAGCTGTAGCTCCAGAACCACATGTCCAATCAGACGCGTCGTTATTTTCTACGTTTGTAGAACGCGACATTGAACCCGTTGAGCACCCACCTGTTAAACCATCTCCAGTCCATTGAGTAGGGTCAAGAACCAAAGTATTTCCTGCAACTACAGGAGCAAAAGTTGCAATGTCCGCAGCTGTCCATTCCCAGAAGAAGATGTCTACAACGTTGTGAGAAGCATCACAGATTGCTACCCAACCAGGAGAACTACCACTGAAAAATAAGTTGTTTCCCCAATAATTGGTTCCTGTATTGTCAATTCTATAGTCAATCCATCCAGATGGTTGAACTCCAGTCAGTTGCCAGGTCAATGAATTTGCAACATTGATGTCTGTGTAATTATCGCTGCATGCTACATAGTAACCAGTTACGTCGAAAGCTGCGCCCGTAACATTTTGAATTTCGATCAAGTCAGGACTGTTTCGGTCTGCTTCCGTAATCATGATAGGTGGACCTGCAGAAACAGGAACAATAGAAAGCGCCCCTAATGTATCTCCGAAACACGTTGAAGTGTCATCGACAGTAATAGTAGTAGGACATTGGGAGAAAGCGCTTGATGTAGCCACCATCATCGCTATAATCGTTAAGGTTTTAAGGGAACCTAGACCCCATTTACGTGGATTTGTTTTCATAATGTGTGAATTTTATGTAAAACTAATGAGATATAGTTAGAAAATAGAGGGTATTTATACCCATTTTAACATTGGCAAGGCCGAAATGGAAATTCACTTATCTCCTTGTTCTACGAATCCAAGCAGGCAAAACAATAGCTCCGACGAACAAGTAAGGGAAGTACGAGATCAATCTCCAAAGGATAGCCATTCCTGCCAGTAGGATAGCCGTTGCACCAAAATCCCCCAACAATTCACCGAAAGCGTACTCTGCGACACCGCTTCCACCAGGAGTTGGGCTCACGAGCATAAACAACCACAGAACGAATTGTTTGCCAAGAATTCTAATGTTTTCAATAAACCCAAGATCAAGGAACGCATTCAAAATGGCATTGATCACTAAGTAACGAGAAATCCAGCTCCCGAAAGTGGTAAGGAAGATCTTGATCCAATGCGATCGCTTCTCTTCTTTGAATTCTTCGGACGCCAACTCGATATCCTTTCCCCATTCCTTCGCGATGAAACTCCAACGCTTCAAAAAAGGAAGTCTGAAAATGAACAATAGGAAACGTGTGGCGAGTTTTGGATACCAGAAAATAGTCAGATAAAGAAGAAGCGTTACGGTTAAAATGACCGCATATCCACCCCAAAACCACCAAACGAGTGCTTCAGATCCATCAGCAGGGAATAGTTCATTGTGATGAATGAACAAAAACACAAAAGGAATCATCAAAACGTAGAACAGGTTGTCCATAAATGCGGTAATGATGACAATCGCCGTGGCTTTTCCGAATGGAATCGTTTCTCTATTCAGAATAAACATTGCGACAGCAGCTCCACCAACTACTCCAGGAGATAGTGCAGAAGCAAATTCCCAAATCATGATGACGTAAAACGTTGCTTTCCAAGTGAGTTTGTTTTTAGTCAATAGGCGAATGCGAAGCATGTAAAAGAAATCGCGCCCGACCATAAACAGCAATGCCCCAACGAGCCACCACCATGTTGAGTTGGTAAATTCAATCTGACTCAATGCATCAGAAACAGTTTGTTGAGCGTAGTTTCCATTCGGAGAGACGTTGAAATCGGCTTCATCATGGATGTCTACCTCAGAGTTTTCGTTTGCGTCTATCCAGACATGTGTTCCTTGACCTTCTTCAACTTCGACAAAATTTACTTGAGAAACTGCTCGATATAACATCCAACCAGAAATCAACAAGCCAATTCCAATTGCCAGAGCAATTTTCCAACCGCTAAATGCTGATTTCAACGGGGACTTCATTCTTTCAAATCAATTGGGACGAGTTCAACTTCAACCTCCCAATTTGCGCGAACCTTCGTCGTTTGTGAATATTGATCGATTTGTTCTGGAAGCGTTCGAGATTTCAGATCGCCGGTGTCCCATTTTCCGTTTTGGTTTTCATCGCGAACGATCTTGAAGGAATAATCGCCGGGCGTTAATTCTGAGATCAACACACGCTCGGAAGTTGGTTCCAGCGATTGTTCGCGAACCATTTCCTGTCCTTTGAATACTTGAAGAATGAATGTGTTTGTGTAAGAACTCACATCCAAAGAAAGAATGCCGTACTTTTTCGGAGAATTCAACTTCATCAGACCAATAAAAGGAGAAGAGTTCCCTGTGACTGTGGTGATGGCGTCCTTTTGAAACTCAACCCGAATTTCTTGACTTGCTCCGCGTGGAATATCAAAAGAGAGAACGTTTTTACTGAAATCGACATTGAAAGAAACCGCTGCAGAATCCTCGGCTCGCGTAAGTTTGATCAAGCTTGTATCAATCGACTGTATTACATCATTCACCTTAAAGGAAAACGCCTGACTTGGCGCGAACGAATTCGCTTTTTGCATCGGTGTGATGCGAATAAGACCTTCCTTTTTAGAGTCCAATAAACGGTAAGACGTGGTATCAGCAAACGAGTTTGTCGCAAGTGAAATTTTACCAGAACTTAACTCCGCAGGATCGATGAAGACAAGCAATTTAGTTTCTTCTTCAAAGTAGTATTGACTTGAGTCAATTGGATTTCCGTCAATGGAAACAATGGGATTTTCAATTTCCGTATTCGTTTCAATGACGAATGTGGCTGGAGCGACGAATTTGGCAGAACTAACTTCTGGCTCAGGAACTGGATCGAACATCCGAATGGGTGTTGCAAGAAATCCGGTTGAATCAATTGTAATCAATGAATCTTCTAAAAAACCAACCGTTTCGCCTTCCTGTGCGAGCAAGTCGTTGTTTTCATCTTTGAACGCGATGATTTTATACGTTCCTGGTCGTAAATAGGTCAAAATTGCATTTCCAGAACGATTGGTCTGTGCAAAATTCACCAAAGTATTCGTGTTTTGGTCGTACAGCGCCACAACTGATTCTGTTATTGGTGCGTTCGTGTATGCATCGACAACTGGAACTGAGAAATTCGTTGAATCGAGTGAGCTACCCGTTGAAAAAACGTACTGCATGATAGAGTCGTTTTTTTCTGATAAATCCTTCACGGTATTGTTGAGGTAGATCGCGTACGTTGTATTTGGTTGCAATTCCTCCTCCCACTCCAAAGTCAAGGTTTTCTTTTTCGCTGTAGCTTTGATCGTCGCATGAGGCGGCACTATTTGAATTGAAGTTGATGGACTTGAAAGCGTAAAATATTCGTCAAAAGGGATGACGACTTTGTTGCCTGAAAAATTCACACTCGCATTTGGCGGATCTACCTTTTCGGGAATCGGTTTTGGCGCGCTTGTATCTTTCTCACCACCAGTAATGGAGCCAACCTGAGCGCAACTTGCGAGGATGAAAGAAGCAAAGAAAATTAGATAACTGTAACGAGCCATGAACACAATTGATTCAGATGCGTAGCATCAACACTGTCAAAAGTAGCGATTTCGTCACTATCCACGTCTAGCACACCAATTACTTCACCATTTTTAACGAGTGGGACTACAATTTCACTCTTCGATAAGGCACTACAAGAAATATGTCCAGGGAATTGCTCAACATCATCAACAACTATGGTTTCCGCTTTTTCCCAGCTTGATCCACAAACGCCTCTCCCTTTTTGAATACGTGTACACGCAACAGGACCTTGGAAAGGACCCAAAACGAGTTCGTCTTGTTTCACGAGGTAAAAACCGACCCAGAAAAACCCAAAAGCCTCTTTGAGGGCAGCGGCAACGTTCGCGAGATTTGCAACGGCGTCTTTTTCATCGCCAATTAAGGCCTGAATTTGAGGGAACAAACCTTCATATTTGGTTGATTTATCTCCTTCAATCTTCACTAAATCCTCTGCCATAACTGCGTTTTATACAAAAGTCTGATTTTTGGGTGTGAAGTGCAAGTTTTTTGAGATGAAGACAAGTGTAGGTATTTAGCGAAATTGATGTGTGTAAAAAAACACGAGGTCATCCTAAATGGACAACCTCGTATAAAAACAGTTGTGTAAAAAGGGCTATTGAACGCGTACCTTCTCAACAGAGGTACCTTCAGAATCACTTACTTCTATGAAGTAGATACCTTTTGGATATGCACTCAAATCAATACTAGTGCGGTCAGTATCAACGGTCTTTTTTGTCATTAGGACTTGTCCATTAATCGTTCTTACGATAATTTCCTTTTGTCCTGAAGAATTAAACTTCATCTGAACAGTTCCTTTTGTTGGGTTCGGAGAAGTAGAGAAGTTTGACTTAGGAAGAGGGGCGCAATCGCGGTATACCTGAAAGCAATCGCTTGATTGACAGCCATTTTCCCAGTGCACAGTAATGCAATACGTTCCGTCTCCTTGGTAAGGAATATTCCAGCCTGTGTAACTCAATGAATTACCATTATACGTCCAAGAGTAATGAGAAATTGATCCATTAAACGATTGTTGAGGGCTTACAAATACAGGAACTTTTTTACACCAAACTTTATCTGGAACAGAGATAACAGGTGTATTAATTTCTACCACTGTAATAGTTTCAAAAGAACTACAAGTACCATTTGTTGTATATAAAGTGTAAGTTCCAGGTTGTGAAGGAGTGAAGCACTGATCGTTCGACACGAGAATCATTGTTCCTTGATTAACGTCGTGGTATGACCATGTGTAATTGTAGTTTTGTCCAGATGCTGTAGGAGAGGATCCACAGATTTCCTGATAATATCCTTCACAGAATTCGTAATACGTTTGACTTAAATGACCAGGAACTTCATAGATGGTTACTTCATACTCTTTTGAACAAGTTGAGCCGTCTGCCATAAGAAACTCTTGTTGAATAGTGTAGAGTCCAGGTTCTGTTAATGCTAGTTGATCGTAAGTACCAAAATAATCATCGAAAATGGATGAGTTTGTTGGGTTAGGGTACACTTCTACTCCGTTTATTAACAACAAAGTTGTGTTGCTTACAGCTAAATTATCTACGCTTATTCCTAAATAAGGAGCTTGATCCTCACAAATGCTTCCATTTTGAATAATCTGGTGTGTTGGCTGAGCCCAAGTTATGTCGAAATTACACTCTCTAGCACATCCCGTTCCATTTGCATTCTCCAACCATACTGTGAAGTTAGTGTTCGTTACAAATGAAGTAGTTCGTGGATCGAAAGGTGTCCAATCGTATGCGATTAAGTTAGAAGGTATATGGTCTTCAATCGCATCTTGAATGTAAGGTTCTTTCATCGACGGGCATAATTCTAAGTCCGATAAACATTCGGGGCGAGAGTTTACAATAAGACGGATTTCAATAACACTCTCGCAAGCGGCTTCGGAGATAGCACCGTAATAATAAACATCCGGAGATGCTAAATAACATACAGTGTGGTGTCCGTTAGTTGTGTTAACGTCTTCATTACATGCAGCGGAGACGTCCGGAATAGTAATGCCGACTGGGTTGGGGTTCCAAGGATCAACCCATGGCAATGGCCCTCCCTGCGGAGCTCCAAAAATGTACGATCCGCAAAAATTAAAATTGAATCCGCCGGAGTGATTTCCTCTATGCAACGCCCAACCAGTCGATGAGGAAAGGGTGTTTGCCGGAATATTACTGTAAATCCAACCTGAAGAGTTGTTTTCAAGAAATACTTGATCTCCTGCACAGACCCCAGCACTTCTTAAATCTATTGTGATTTCTGTTGCAGTTGGAACATAGGGATAAGTTTGACTTGGCGTAACTGTATTCGACCCCGAACCGAGCACCGTGGAGGTAGCATCCAAAACGGAGAAGTCGAAGGTTAAGGTTTGAGCTGAGGCGCTCATGCTAAATACGATTGCTGCTAATGCGAGCAGCGATAATTTGATTTTGTTCATGAATAAAGATTTAGTTTAAATTGTTTCTGCAAAGCTATCCCCATTGTTGCAGACCAATTACAGGAGGCCAGTGTTTTGGGACAAAAGGGGCGAAAAAAGTGATTTTGGGAATTTCGGATGGGACGAAAGACTTTCTTTTTGGGACAGAAATAACGTAAGGAAAAAATGGAATTAATTGGTAGTGTCAAAAGTGTTCTTGATGACTCGTTTGGACTTCGATACTTCTTGAATTTTAGATATGATTGGATCCGTTTTGTTGCTTCTTTCCTTACATATTACTTTTTGTGAAAGCTTTTGTTAGGAAAGTCCAATTTTTCGCTAACTTAAATAAGGAAATCAAAATTTTATAAGAAATGTTAGACAGAATACCCGTAGAAAAAATTCTCTTTTTAGACATTGAAACCGTACCACAGACTTATCAGTTTGATAACCTAGAAGATAAAACACGCGAGTTGTTTGAAGCAAAAACACGCTTCCAGCAAAATGCTGAAAAAAGCTTCGGTCAGTTGTACGATGAGCGTGGAGGAATCTTTGCGGAGTTTGGAAAAATTGTGTGTATCTCGGTTGGTTTCGTGACCTCGAATTCGATGGGAAAGCAGATTCGCATGAAGTCATTTTTCCATGACGATGAGGAAACACTACTCAAGCAATTTAAAGGATTGTTGGATGAACATTACAGTGGCCCAAACAGCATTTTATGCGGACACAATGCAAAGGAATTTGACTTCCCGTATATCTGTCGAAGAATGTTGATTAACGGAATGAAGTTGCCTACCGCCCTCAATATCGCGGGAAAAAAGCCGTGGGAAATCAATCACCTCGACACCATGGAACTCTGGAAATTTGGGGATTTCAAAGCGTATACCTCACTGGCGTTGTTATGTCATGTATTTGAAATACCGACGCCGAAGGATGATATTTCGGGAGCAGATGTAGCACGTGTTTATTATGAGGATAAGGACTTGGAGCGCATCAAAGTATATTGTGAAAAAGATGTTGTGGCACTAATTCAGTTGTTTTTGAAGATGACGGGTCACGGGTTAGTTGGTGAGAGTGAAGTGCATTATTCATGAAAGATTATTCTAAAAGAGGTATAAGGAGATCCTTTTGCGTTGCTTTCGATAGTATTTCGGGAGGAGCCAACCATAGGGCACTTGAAATAAATTTTTTAATTATAGTAGTGGGCTCGATGCTGTCTCTTGCAACGACAAAATTTCTTTCTCCAAATGCAGAATTCAGCCGAATAGTTGACATTTACTTTGCAATTGCAGTAATCATTGTTACGCTCCTTACTTATCTTTTTTTTATCAGAAAGATGATTGTTCAGGATAGAAAACAATATCCAAAGAAGCGCCAGCGCACTGTAACTTTAAGAGATTATAGCATCTTTATATTGATTCTTTTAGGATACTTTGTTTTTATGGGAGTGATTACTACCATTTGGCTGAAGCTTAACTACGGAAGTTGAATAATTAATAATCATACCAATAAACCTCCGCAGCACTTTCTTCCAGTTCCTTATTTTCAACAACAATTTCAACTGTTTTCATTTTTTCGCCGTATGAGGAAATGTCACCAATGTGAAACGTTTCGAACCTATCTGACCCGTCATCAAAGAAGTAGCCAATATCAAGTTCAGCGTCATAAGCTGTTCCTTTTCCTGAATTTGTAACGTGGAATTGAATCGTGTAGGTGTAGCGATGGATAACGTATTGCGCTGCGTCTCCTGTCCATGTTGACGGGTTGCTAGGATCAAAATTTGGGTGGTTGAGAAGTATGATTGGTTGAGAATCGTCAAGATAAGGAGTGTGTTGCGCGTCGACAATAAAAATTGAATTCACACTTAATTTTCCAGGAGGAGCATAGTCATATTTTTGACAGCCATAACTGAGAATTAGAAGGGCGAGTAAGGAAAATGTGTACAGATACTTTTTTCGAAGTAGAATGAATTTCATAGTGATACTTTAGGGGCTAAGAATGAATAATTAACCAGAATTCAGCAAGAATTACACCAAAGTGGATTAATCTGATTTATTGTATTTTCAAACACCTTTTATGGTTATCGCTGGAGCAACGGACACAACAACCTTCCAAGATATGGCAGTCCAAATGGAACTCAACTATCAAAGCTGCGGAAGCTGCATTTCAGGAGGTTCTTTCATTTTTCACCCAAATGGACACACTGATTGGGGAGAACAACCTATTCTAGATAGTATCCAAGGCTTTGTTAATGCATACTAAAAAAGCCAATCTCTCGACTGGCTTTTCAAAGTTGTTATTATGTGGTTAACCTTTAAGGGGTCGTTGGCTTACAAGCACTCGGATATCCCTGAATTTTAAAGATTTTGTACTGCGTAAATGCCACTTGAACTTGTAGTGAAAAATCAAGAGGAATAGCATCTGGATACATACCTGGATAGTATGGTTCAGGGTACTTTCTGTTACTGAAGAAGGCAATGTTTTGAAGACTGTTCGTGTCACACATACCATCGAAACCAAAGATTGCAGGAATATTTGTTCCCATTTCGTCCATCTGATCCATAGGCGCTGTGTAACTTCCACCATGACATGACATACATGAAGCTTGTGGGTTATCTACAGGTCCACAAAGGCGACCGTGACATCCAAAGTGTTCATAAATATCCATTGTATTATTCAATACTGATTGGTAAGCTGCAACAGACTCGTCCATAGGAACAGCTGGGAATGTAGTTGGGTCGTTTGCAAATTGAATTCCAACAGGATCTAAACGTTCCAAAGCCGTCTCACCATCAAGCGTCCCGTTGTAAGCAAAGGTTCCAAATACCCAGTTTGAAGGTGATCTAGGATCTACTACCGCAACATCTACCTGAACGAGGTGAACAGCTTGAGGTTTGCGCTCGCATGTGTATGTTGTATCACCCTCCATAACATGTCTATTTACCGTCCATGTAGGAGCATTTTTCAAGAAAGGAACCTCATTTTGCGTTGCTGTGGTAAACAAGGTTTTAATTACGCACGATCCGTTTGGAAAGGGTAATCCTTTTGGTAAACCATCTGAGCCTAAAGCCGGCACTCCACTTTCTGGAAACAGCTCACTGAAAGCGTATCCCGCGTATTCGTTGTACATTCCAACCGCCCATGTCTCAAAATGAATTACGGACGCATCGTCGTTCGAGTGTTGAAGCATTCCAATTCCTGAGGCCAAAGGGCCATCAAAGTCTCCAATTGAAGCAATGCGTTCACTTGTACACCCATGAATAAATTCACGACCAGCATTTGTGCTGTATGCCATCCATGGAACATGGAACCACATATCTTTTCCTCCAACATTACTTTTCCATCCCGATTCGTTCGAGAGATTAGGATCTTGCCCCTCGAATGCATATTCGATGATGGCGTTGATATATTCCTTCCATGCACCTGTTGTCCAATCCGGGTTTTTATCATTGAAATCTACATTAATTTTCATCCAGGGCATGTCGTCGCCACCGTCAGGTAAGGTTGTAGGGTAATTGTCGCTTAATTCGAATACTGGACCATCCCAATCACTGGGCGGGGCGTTAACAGAGTTTCGAAAAGCATAGTAACTAGCGGATTCCGTGTCTTCATTCTCATCAACGGTTGATTCTTCCGCATCTTCGCAGGAAACAAATCCAACGAGAATAAACGCGGAGAAGGCGAAAAGAAGTAGGAAAGAAAATTTAGAAGCGGATAAAAATCGGCCAGGGGTGGTAGAAGTTTTCATAATTGTAGTGGTTAAAATTCAAACAAATTACCTCACAAATTCGTGTTTTGCAGTTGTTTGAAACAGTGAATATTAAACCTTTAGCACTGTAATGTAAAAAACTTTACGACCAACTCAAAGGGAAAAGAAAGATCACTACCCTTTAAAATCGAGAGTATTCCTTAAAATAGATGATAATCACGCCATAAATCTGGGAATTATCGCTTAGGAGTTGTTTTGTGTGAAAATATAATAATCAATTAACAGTTTTCTATTGGGCTCTCGCTAAAAACGCCGTAACTTTAAGGACTAGAATAATATTCTCACATGAAATTAGGTACTCTCTTCATATTATTTCTGACTAGTCTTTGTTTTGGACAAGTCGAAACTCCCAAGATTAATACAATCAATCAGCGAATTAGCGCTCTTGACCAAGAAAAGCAGACTCTTTTGGAGGAACTAGAAGTGTTAAAGCTAGATTGGATTCAAGATGAAATTGAAAGAGTTGGAGTTCCGACTTCAGGATCGACGGAACAAGTAATATCGCACTCAGCATATCGTTTGAGTTACAATGAAAAGCACGAGCAGGCAAATTGGGTAATGCACATTATTCTTCCCGAAATAGCTAATGGAAACGCCTCACGATCAAATGATTTCAGACAAGATCCTCTGGTTACTACAGGCACTTCTTTTGAGGAGGATTATTTTTTAAAAGAGAAAAAAGAAAACGGAAAGTATAAGTACGATGGTTTCGGATATGACCGCGGTCACTTGGCTCCTTCTGCAGATTTTCGTTGGAGTAAAAAAGCACTTTCAGAGAGTTATTTTTACTCAAACATGTCTCCCCAATTGGGAGATTTTAATCGTTTGAAATGGGCGGAGCTCGAAAGTTGGATGCGTGATTACGTCATCAAGTACAACACTAGTCTGATCGTTGTTACTGCACCAGTTCTGAATGATGATCTCTCAAAAATAGAAAGAGGGGTAAATAAAGTGTCGATCCCAAAGTTCTTCGTGAAAGTAGCGCTGGATGTAAAGAATAAAAGAAGTGTTGGCTTCATTTTACCGCACGAAAAAAT
>JAQXBM010000035.1 GCA_029252405.1 Crocinitomicaceae bacterium | reverse complement strand
GCTGATAACTGTACTGCAGCCCCAACCGTAACATTCATTAGTGAAACTTCGGACAACGGTTTCTGTCCAGAGACAATAACTAGGGTATATCGAATTACCGATGATTGTGGAAACTTCATCGAAGTAGATCACTTGATTCAAATATCCGATGCGATCTCGCCTACGGCTTCCAACCCAGCTGCATTAAATGTTCAGTGTGTTGGAGATGTTCCCGCACCTAACCCAGCTGTTGTAATTGATGAAGCAGATAACTCTGGTGTTCCACCAGTGGTTACATTCGTTTCGGGAGTATCAAATGGAAACAGTTGTCCAGAAACAATAACACGAACATATTCTGTGACGGACGATTGTGGAAACACAATCAACGTAACACAGTTGATCATCATTAATGATACGCAAGCTCCAGTTTTTGCTGCTGCACCGGCCAATGTAACAGTTGAGTGTACAGGAGATGTTCCGCCAAGCACCAATTTGGGATGGACAGATAACTGTGATGGAGCAGGAAACGTTTTAGGAGTAGACAGCCCAATTGTTGGAGGTACATGTGGGGGAACAATTACGCGAACATGGACATACACCGATGCCTGTGGAAATGTGAGTAGTACCACGCAAACAATCACAATTAACGATACGCAAAATCCTGTTTTTGCCGCAGCACCAGCAAATGTAACAGTAGAATGTACAGGAGATGTTCCTGCAATGACCAATTTAGGTTGGACTGATAACTGTGACGGAGCTGGGTCGGTTCCTGGAGCAGACGGCCCAATTGTTGGCGGTAACTGTGGAGGAACGATTACAAGAACGTGGACGCACACTGATGCTTGTGGGAATGTTGGTACAACGACACAAACAATTACAATCAACGATACACAGAACCCTGTCTTCGCCGCAGCGCCATCCAATGTAACGGTTGAGTGTTCGGGAGATGTCCCACCAATGACGAATTTAGCTTGGACAGATAACTGCGATGTGTCAGGATCGGTTGCAGGTGTTGATGGCCTTCTTGTTGGAGGAACATGTGGAGGAACGATTACGCGCACATGGGCCTATACCGATGCGTGTGGAAACATTGGAACTACCACTCAAACGATTACCATCAACGATACTCAAGCACCAACTTTTGCTGCTGCACCTGCAGATATTTCGGTACAATGTATTGGAGATGTTCCCGCGATGACCAACCTCACTTGGACAGATAACTGTGACGGCACGGGATCAGTCGTAGGTGCCGATGGAGGATTAATTGGTGGAGCCTGCGGGGGAACAATCACACGAACTTGGACTTACACTGATGGTTGTGGAAACACCGCTACGTCAACGCAAATAATTACAGTTGATGATACTACGTTACCAACAGCAAGTAATCCAGCAACGACATCAGTTCTTCAAGGGAATCCTATTCCACCAGTTGATGTGACGGTTGTTATCGACGAAGCAGACAACTGTACTGCTGTTCCAGTGGTCGCCTTCGTCAGTGAGGTTTCTGATGGAAACAGCTGTCCTGAGACAATTACGAGAACGTATTCTGTAACGGATGATTGTGGAAACTTCATTGAAGTAGCTCATTTGATTATTATCGACGACAATATCGCTCCAACTGCCTCGAATCCACCAGGCCTTAGCGTTTCATGTTTTGTCAATGTTCCTGCACCAGATCCAACTGTTGTGACGGATGAAGCGGATAATTCAGTTATTCCACCGGTTGTAGCATTCGTTTCGGATGTATCTGACGGAAATAGCTGCCCAGAAACAATTACACGAACATATTCTATAACTGATGATTGTGGAAACTCAATCAACGTAACACAGCAGATCACGATTATTCCGACAGCGGCTCCAGTTATTCCAGCCGATGTTACGACGACGGTAGAATGTATTGCAGGCGCTGTGCAGCCGATTCCACCTGCAGTAACGGATGAGTGCGGAAATAGTATTGTTCCAGCAGTTGTCATAGGAGCAGATCCCGCTTGTGAGGGCAACAAGGTTTTCACATTTACTTATACAGATTGCGCAGGAAACAATTCGGTATATACTTACACATATGTATTAGATGTAGTAACTGCGCCAGCAGTTCCTGCGAACGGATCAGAAGCCGTAGTGTGTGTTGAGGATATCTATATTCCAACCCCACCCGTGGTTACTGATGTATGCGGAAACAACATCGTTCCCGTAATGACGCAAACACCAGACCCTGTTTGTGTCGGAGATAAGGTCTTCACATTCACGTATACGGATTGTGCGGGCAATGCTTCGGTTTATACTTACACCTTCTCTATAAACGACAATGTTCCGCCAAGTGCATCGAACCCAGCAGCGATTTCCGTTCCTGGATCAATGGATGTTCCAGCTCCAGATCCACTAGTTGTTATCGATGAGGCGGACAACTGTATCGGCGCTGTAACTGTTGATTGGGTAGACGATGTGTCTGATGGAAATGTTTGTAACGGGGAGATCATTACTCGTACATATAGCGTTACTGACGCTTGTGGAAATCAAATTTTGGTTACTCAAGAAATTACAATATTGGCGGTTTATCCACCAATTGATGCTGGACAAGACACAATTGTTTGTATCGGAGATTGGGCAACAGTGAACGCAATCAACCCTTGGGGAATGCCATTCTGGTGGGATAATGGAGTTGTAGATGGTACGCCTTGGCAGCCAGCAGCGACACTTCTCTATACAGTAACCGCAGACAACCTTGGGTGTATTTCCACGGATGATATGTGGGTGACAATGGAGGAACCACCGGTGGTTAGTTTCACAGCTGATCTCATGGGAGGATGTGCGCCAATGGAAATCAACTTTGTGAGTACTTCCACAACAACAAGTGCTTTCGATAATTGTGAATGGACAGTTAATGGAACTCCAATAACAGGAGATTGTTCCGGAGCTACTTTCACCTTCGATGCTGGAGGATTGTATGATATTGGTCTCACAACCACTTCAGTGAATGGGTGCACTAACTCAGCATTGTATGATGACTTCATTTTTATGGAAGATGTTCCTGAAGCAGCCTTCGATGTGTCATCTTCATCAGTTCAATCAATTGATACGGAAGTTGATTTCTACAACAATTCGATAGGTGCTTCTACATATGTTTGGAACTTTGGAGATGGAAGTTCATCTACGAATGAGAACCCAACTCACAGTTTCCCAGAAGATCCTTCAGGATCGTATAATGTTCAGCTGTTCGCCTACTCACAAGATTATGGATGTGTCGATTCAGCGAATTTGACGATTGCTGTGGAAGAAGTATTAATTTTCTATGTGCCGAATAGCTTTACGCCAGATGGAGATACTTACAATCAAACGTTCCAGCCAGTATTCCATTCTGGTTACGATCCATTCGATTTCGAATTGTTGATCTTCAATAGATGGGGTGAAATAATATTCGAATCTCATGACGCTAGTGTTGGATGGGATGGTTCCTACGGTCTCGGAAGAACAGGACTTGTACAAGATGGAACATATACATGGAAAATCGAATTCAAAATGAAATACACAGACGAAAGAAAAGTCGTTCATGGTTCGGTTAATTTGATTCGATAAAATAGCTTGATTCTTAAAACACCTTAATAAGGGAGGTTAGGTGGTACCTCCCTTTGTGTTGAAAATCAGTCATTTGGGGTAAATTCATTCATTCCATTGGTATGATTTTTGACTCTTTTTGAACCAAAACCGACATTATGAAAAAAACTGCTACCCTTTTGTTTTTTGTCTTTTCAACTTGCAGCATCGCGTTTGCGCAATACAAGATTTCCGTTGCTGATGGAAATTGGAGCGCGACTTCCACATGGGATTGTAGTTGCATTCCTGGAGCTGGTGATAGTATTCGTGTGAATCACGATGTCATTCTCGATCAGGATATCTCAGGGACAATTGAAATTCTTGAAATACTCGATCCTAATGCCAGCTTGCTCGAGGACGCTCCAAGAACAATAGAAAACATCAAATTCTTCTCAAACATTAGCGATGTCGATATCAGTTATTTTACTGTAGACGATCCCAATGGTAATTTTTCCAATACCGGAAGCATTTCGGCGCAAAGCATCTATCTGCTGGATGCCGCTGCTGTATTCAACAACGGTCCATTAGATCTTGTAGATACGCTCTTGAACACAGTTACTAATGGTTTTGGTTCAGGTGCATCAAGTGTTATCACAGCCGACGTTATTTATACGGAAAAGGCCTTTACAATCTCTTCTGGTGGCAGCGCAACAGCAACTCGCGTAATCGGTGTGCATAACCCTACGATGGGCATGGGAGGCATCATCAACATCTATGAGGGAACACTTGATTGTGACGATCTACTGAGTGGTGCGCACCTCAATATGAGTACAGATGCATTTGTTACCGTTTCGGATTCGCTCGTTTCAGATGCTGGAGAAATCACTATTGGTGGAAGTTCATCGAGCATTACAGTTGGTTCTTATCTAGGAGTAATCAATAATTTACCCGGACTTTTTACGGTAGTAAATAATGGCTTTGTCCGTGTGGATGGAGACTTTCTTTTAGATGCCGACTCCTTCACTTGGGGCAATGGTCAGTTTTGTATTGGAGGTCAATCAGAAAATCGTGGAACCGTTACCGGACTTGGTACAATGTCAAACGATCAATTGGATTTTTGCGATGTTAGTTCTACTACTGGAGGTGGATTTGATATTAATACAGGTTCAGTCGATCTGACAAAGGTCGTTTACTGCTCAGCATCATGTGGAAATCTATCAGTTCCAGAATCAACTAAAGCTGAGGTTAGGTTATTTCCAAATCCAGCGAACGATGTCCTTCACATTGAAAGTGATTCCGCAATTAATAAGGTGCTGTTGTATCAGATGAATGGGTGGAAAATTTCCGCTTCCAACGCTTCTACCATCAATGTAACGACGCTTCCTTCTGGGGTCTATTTTGTTGAAGTTCAAACTGAACAAGGAAACGTTGTTGAAAGATTTGTGAAGGATTAAATCATTCTTCAAGTATTTCCGCGCTTTGCGATTGCTCAAAGGCAATAATTTGAACTCTAAAGTGATTTTAGAAAAAGTGTGAGTTCCAGTGTGAGTTATGAGAAGCCGATGCGTAGCATCAAGATATCAGGGTTACTGCTTGAATTTAAAAGTGCGAGGAACAGTGTGAGCAATGAGAAAAAAATAAGGGTGAATGTCAATCGCTCTCGCTCTGCACACTCACCCTGTATTTTTTGTACCCGGGGCGGGAATCGAACCCGCACGTCCGAAGACACTGGATTTTGAATCCAGCGCGTCTACCAATTCCGCCACCCGGGCATATTTGAATTGGTGCGGGCAAAGATACAGATTTTCTTTAATTATCACGAGGTCGAGAATAAAATTTAGTTGAGATAGCCGAATTATTCATTTTCGATGGGCTTTTCTAGATTTCATGCATTAACTAGAATCATGAATTTTGCTATCATGAAGCTATCTCCGCGCCTATTTTGGAGACGACTTGTAGCGCAAGAGATGACGGGGACCATGAGCTAGCGTACCGATGGCTATCGGTACGATCCGAGAAATGGTCGTCATATCGAAGTGAAAAGGAAGTTGAGAAAATCAGCTCAAGGGCGTTTTTGAACACTTTTTTCGACCGAAAAAAAAGTGTTGAATTGCTAAACAGAGATAAATCTCAATCGTTAATTTTCTTAAACGAAATCAAGCATTTCAATCATTTTGGCTAACATTGTTCCATGGGAAAGATTTTGATCAAAAACATTAAAGGACTCGTGCAATACGGCGAGGATTTGCCGAAATTTCGTCGAGGGACTGAAATGAACACACTCCCTATCCTAGAAAACGCATTTCTTGCGCTGCAAGATGGAATGATCGTCGCCTATGGATCGATGGATGATTGGGGCGGAATCACCGATTGGCGCGACCTCGAAGTGATTGATGCTGAAGGCAAATACGTTCTCCCGGCCTTTTGTGATTCTCATACACACACCGTTTTTGCCAAAAGCAGAGAAGAGGAGTTCGTCGATCGAATTAATGGTCTTTCCTATGAGGAAATCGCCTTGAAAGGAGGTGGAATTCTCAATTCTGCTCGAAAACTGGCTGAAATGTCAGAAGATGAACTCTTCGAGCAAGCGATGAATCGAATCGAATTACTGAAAACATATGGAACCGGAGCGCTCGAAATTAAGTCAGGATATGGTTTGTCCGTTGAGGCTGAGTTGAAAATGCTTCGTGTCGTGAAACGTTTGAAAGCAGAAAGTGGAATTGCGATTAAAGCGACTTTTTTAGGAGCACACGCTTTCCCCATCGAATACAAAGAAAATCACCGTGGATACATTGATCTCATCATCAATGAAATGATCCCGAAAATTGCAGAGGAAGGACTAGCGGATTACATCGACGCTTTTTGCGAACGCAACTATTTCTCTGTGGATGAAATGGCCGAAATTTTGGAGGCAGGTGCAAAAATCGGACTCCGACCAAAGGTGCATGTAAATCAATTTTCAGCACTCGGAGGAATCAAAAAAGCGGTTGTAATGAACGCACTTTCGGTAGATCACTTGGAAGAATTAATTGATGAAGATATCGATGCTTTGAAAGATTCAGATACCATGGCAACGATCTTACCGAGCTGTTCTCATTTCTTGTCGATTCCTTTTGGAGACGCAAAACGACTGATGGAAAATAACATTCCTGTAGCGCTCGCGAGTGATTTTAATCCAGGATCAACACCAAGCGGAAATCTGCAGTTCGTTTGGTCACTGGCCTGTGTAAAAATGAAAATGACACCGGAAGAGGCCTTGAATGCCTTAACAATCAACGCGGCTTATGCTATGGATTTAACTGCAACTCACGGCACGATTTCTGTGGGAAAACAAACGCCGATTCTCATCACAAAGGAAATGCCCAATTTGGCGTACATTCCTTATGCATTTGGCGATCAGCATATCGAACGAATCATCGCATAGAATCAGGCAATAATTTGTACATTTAAGAACCTATGATCAAATACGCACTCATTTTCGCTCTCTCCATTGGAACCTTTTCTGCTTCAGCACAATTAGTGGATGAAGATCACCAATTACTTTGGGAGATTTCTGGGAATGGACTGAAAAAGAAATCATTTCTCTACGGAAACTATCATACCAACGATCGCCGTGTTTTTAATTTGGCCGACTCGGTGTACTTCGCTCTGAATATGGCCGATGGAATCTCTCTAGAAATTGATGCTTTCAGCGATTTTGATGATGATTATCACTGGGACACACGCTACGGAAACATTCGATTCAAATACGATAAAAATGGTGTCCCATACACGAATTCCAACTCATCAACAGAAACAAGATACGGCGACGAAGACGGAATGCCTCAATTCTTGGACGCGTGGTTTCACCAGTATTGTTTGAATGCCGGCAAGGAGTTTTTCCCACTGGAAACAATTGAATTTCAAGAGAGCATAGGGTCGAGTAGAAGCTATTCCAGCCCTGATTATTGGAGATGGGCGCGCTCACTGATTTCTCGCGAAGATCTGATGAATATTTACCTAAAAGGAGATATCTACGAATTGGACAAATTCATGCGCTCTTCAATGGGTGGAGGAAACGGGTTTTACAAAGAGCTGATCACAGATCGAAACCGTGGAATGGCAACAGTCATGGATTCATTATTGCAAGAAGAGAACCGATCTTTATTTACAGCTGTTGGCGCTGGACATCTGGCGAGTTCAACGGGATTAATCAACTTACTTCGAAACAAAGGTTATACACTGCGCAAAGTGATGGCAACATACAGCGACGATGTCAGCATTGATAAATTAGAAGTAAAAAGCAAGCGTTCGTATTTGTACGAAAACGATTCAATCGGCGTGCAAATTGAATTTCCAGGTAAACCAACTGAGGTCTTGAATGAAGATGGTTGGGAAGACTATGAGTTCAGATTAATCTACCGCGAACTTGGACAAGGAAATAATTACATCGTTGAATTCTATGAGCGAAATGATGAATCTACCTTTGATGAATTGGCAGACACGTACATTGCGAGTCCTTCCGAAAGCCCTTATGAAAAAGTACGATTGACAAATGGAGGAGAAGCCTACCAAGGTTTGTCAGACGCTTATCCCGAAGGTTTATATTGGACGCGAGTGGTTCTTGGAGAAGATTATATTCTCGTGCTCAAAGCCTATGGAGGAAACAAATTCATGAACTCGAAACGCGCTATGAGGTTCTTCGATCGAGTGAATTTAAATTAGTAATCCGCAAAAATCAACTTTATTTCTCGATAATAAGACTATTTTCCTATTTTTAGGAAAAAAACCAATGATCCCTCGTATTCAGCAAGAACAGATTGCAGGAAAGCTCAAAGGCAACAAATTACTCCTCCTTACTGGACCCAAGCGAACAGGTAAAATGACCGTTCTCGAAAACGTTTTGGACGAACACAATCTTTCCCAAACGCATTTCGATTGTTCCCAAAAGAAGATCCGAAAATCCCTCGAAGAAGATCAAACTTTGCTGCAGCAGGAAACGGAAATCTTGGTTATTGAAGAGGCACAATACCTTTCCAATTTGGAGGCAATTATCGAAGATGTTTTGTCTGGAGTGATTAAATCTACGACAGTAATTTGCTGTTCATTTGCTCCTAGAATTGACGAGTTGTTGCTCGAAGCATTGCGCATGGAAGGACTTGAAGTGCCAATTTTCGCACCTTCATTTTATGAATCTGCACAGCATTTTGGATTGCCAGAAGAAGAACGTTTATTGGAAGAACGCCTGATTTATGGAAACTACCCGAGCGTACTTGCTGATCTTGATAATGCAGAATCAACTTTGGGTGAACTCATTCAGGAAATCATCTTTACGAACCTCGGAGCGAGTGATCGAATCAACAAAGAAGACAAACTGATGCGCATGCTCCAATTGCTGGCGTTCCATGTCGGCGATTCCGTTTCCTACAATGAAATTGCCGAACGCTGTGGTTTGGACAATGAAACGGTTGAGCGTTATATCAAATTATTGGAGGATGCATACTTGTTGATCAACCTTCCATCTTATCACACTGAACAGCGATACGAGCTCAAAAAATCCAATGCGATCTACTTCGCGGATAACGGAATTCGGAACGCGCTCATCAAAAATTTCAATCCTACTTTCTTGCGCAACGACATGGATCAACTGTGGAGAAACTACCTCGTTTCAGAACGTGTGAAATGGATCAAAATGAATCAATTCAATGTGGAAACGTATTTCTGGAAAACACACACCAAACAGCGAATGGATATTGTCGAAGTGAGCGAAAAAGGAATCCGAGCCTACAAAACAGATTGGGAAAAACGCAAGAAAGTCAAGTTGCCGAAATCCTTTGCTGAGAATTATCCTCAAGCCAAATCGGGAGTATTGAACCGATCGACATATTGGGGTTTCCTAACGAGCAAGAAGTAATGAAGTTCGTTCAACAAATAGCACATTACATCCATTCGAATGAATTGGAATTGGAACACCTCACGGTAGTTCTTCCCTCGGAACGTTTGAAGAAATACATCGCTTCTTCGCTGTTTCAGGAATACGGTCATGCGATCGTCGCGCCAAAAATGATCACCATAGATCAATGGGTGAAAAGCTATAGTCCCGAAACGGTAATTGATCAAACCCGAGCCTTGCTGCGCTTGTTCGAAATTCAACTCAAGAACGCCAAAACCATTGAAGATGCTTCGTTCGATGAGTTCTTCACGTGGGGAACAATTTTATTATCCGATTTCAATGAGATTGACCGTTATTTACTCGATGCTGATCAGGTATTTCGGAATCTAGCCGATATCAAAGAGATTGAAAATTGGAGCTTTGGTGAACAGGAGTTGACCGAAAGTCAGAAGCGATTCATGGAATTCTGGGATCGATTGCCGGGCTATTACAAAGCACTCAACAAGGAACTGACTGAACGAGAATCGTGCTATGCTGGAAAGGCATTCAATTACTTGACGAAGAACATCGATCACCTCTTCGCAGATAAAAAGGCGCACTATCTGTTTGCAGGATTTAATGCCTTATCCAAGGCGGAAATTGAATTGATTCGACAAATAGACCAACTCGGACGGGCGCATGTGTTAATTAATGCTGACGATTGGTATTACGCTGACAAAGATCACGAAGCGGGTCGTTTCCTTCGCGATTTATCGACAGCGCTTGACGGGCGAAAACTCGACTTTGTGCAAGATGATCTCGCGACGAAAGATTTGCGAATTGAAATGATATCCTGCGCCCAGAAAACAGGGCAAGCGAAGGTGGCTGCAACCATTCTCGAAAAATTGACCAAAGAACAACTCGATGAAACTGTTTTGTTATTGGCTGATGAATCCTTGATTAGCGCGGTCATCAAAAACCTTCCTGCGAGCATAGGAAAAGCGAACATTACGCTTGGACTTCCAATTCGAAATACGGCCGTGAAAACGTGGGTCGATTTACTCTTCTCAATCCAAGAAAATAAGTCACGATTTAAGACTAACGCGATCTATTTTAACGATCTGCAATCGTTTTGGAATCATCCATTTGTATTGGCCGTTCTCGATAAGGAAGAGAAGGATTTGCTACTGGAAGCGGAAAGATCCATCATTGAGCGCAACAGTATTTTTGTGAACGTGAAGAACATGAAAGTTGGCGAGAAAGCCACGGAATTGTTGGGATTGATCACTGAACCATGGAACAACATCTGGCTGCAAGGATTGAAAATCATTCGTTCGCTTAGTACGCAATTGTACAAAGGCTTGCAAGATGAGTTTGCCTTCGAAAAAGCGATGTTAGAGGCCTTCGATCATTCATTAGTCGAGTTTGAAAATATCCTCACAGAAGGAATCCCCGAAATGAGTTTGAAGAGTTTCCGACAGCTGTTCAACATGCACTGGGGATCGCGAAGCATTGCCTACCATGGAAATCCACTGGATGGATTGCAAATCATGGGCTTGCTCGAAACCCGTGGATTGGATTTCAAACGCATCATCTGTTTGGGAATGAACGAGGGGAACCTTCCCCCAACGAATCCAATGCAAACAATGATTCCGATGGATTTGCGTCGCTACCTCGGTTTGCCTTCTCCACGAGAGAAACAAGGATTGTTCGCACATCACTTTTACCGTTTGATGCACGCTTGTGAGGAATTGTACGTGACCTATTCCAGTGCCGATGAAATGATAGGGAGCAATGAGCCCAGTCGTTATTTGTTGCAATTAGAAATGGAATTGAGCCGAATCAATCCAAACGTAAAAATTGAAAAGAAGATTTATTCTTTGGAATCAACTTCGCGCGAATCGCAACGAGAAATTCCAAAAACTCCTGAGATCATTGCTCGAATGGACGAGCTCTTTGCAGGATCCGCTTCCGCTTCCATGTTGAAGAAATACTTGACGTGTCCGCTTGATTTTTACTTCCGCTATGTGATGGATTTTGGTGAGGCCGATACGGTGGAGGAGGAGATTGAAACGAGCACATTCGGAACCTTCATTCACGATACACTCGAGATTTTATATGAACCATTTGCGCGTTACAACAAGGAAGGTGAATTGAAATCTCCACAACCGTCAAACATCACTTCTCGCGATATTGATTACATGTTGAAGAACTTCACTGTCACGCTAGATCAGCAATTCTTGGTGCACTTCAACAACGATAGAGATGCTTTCACAAAGGGAAAGAACTTGCTCTCGTATGAAATGGCGAAGGAACTCACGAAGCGTTTCTTGAAATCAGAGAAGGCGTTTTTGGAGCAACAAAGCGAGCCCGTGTTCATTGAAGCATTGGAGCAATCGTACAATGTGGAAATCGAAGTGGAAGTTCACGGAGCGAGGAAAAAGGTCAATTTACGCGGTTTCATAGATCGCATTGATCGAGTGGGAGACAACATTCGAATTATTGATTACAAGACGGGGAAGGTGAACGATCTCGACGTTAAGTTCCGCGACAAGGATTACGAAGTGGAGCAAATTGTTGAATCCATGGGCAGCAAAAAGCACTTGTTGCAGCTAGTGATGTATGCGTATTTGTATCATCAACAGCATGGAATCATTCCAACATCGAGCATTATTTCATTTGTATCAAAGGCAAATGAGCCGTTCACGGTAAGCCACAAAAACATCCAGTTGGACGAAATGATCGAGGATTTCCCGAAGTACATCGGGATGATTTTGGAAGGCGTGTACGACGAAGCGACACCATTTTCACACAACAAGGATCAGTATTTCAGTTATTGTCAATACTGTGATTGATCAACAACTCGCTCAAATCATCGCAGTAAATGTTAATCATTTTTTAGGGAGCTGTATTTTCCTCCTTTTATCAATATCCAAACGGCAAGGCCTAATTCTCCTAAAGCCATAGGAAGAGCCAAAATCATTCCCAGATTGTTCGTGATTTCAGGATTGACAGGAGAGAGTTTGAGGAGCGGTAAAATCACGTAGGCAACTCCTGCAAATATTGTTAGGTAATACAGAAAACGTGGTATGTCATTGGTTTTCTTCATTAAAACACCAATTAAAATTATGTGGAAACCAAAAATGACAAGTCCGAAATTCCAAACGTCCTGAAAAGATTGAAAATTTGTGGCAATCTCCTGATTCGTGAGCGATTTGAAGTTTAAGTTGTTGATGAGGTAAACTGTTGCGATGGCAAATATTACCGTGTAAACTGCACGAATAACTGCAGCCGTCAAGGATAGATTAGGATGCTCATTTTTGAAGTATTTGTAAAGAGTGTACGAAACGATAAAATCAAGGGCGATGATTATTACAATACCAATAATTACGCTGTTGTAGAGTCCTTTGTTTGTTGAAATGTGCTCTTTTAGGTCTAGTAATTCTTCTGTTGGATGAAATTGGGAATAAGCGTATCCGATGGAATACATGGCCACGATTGCCATTAAGAGCAGGGCTATTCCGGTTGTCTGGGCAAATTGTCTTTTGTTCATATTCTAGGTTTTAAATATGAGTCAAAGGTGGGGCGATTAAATCCCTGAATCGTTCTAGATTGTAAATCGGAACTTATTTGGAAGGTGGGTTTTGATGTGTACTTATAGTCAAGAGATTCTGATGTTAGTCCTCCAAACTGAAACAAATTGAGTACCTCAATCCCTCGCTGGAGTTGTAAACGGTTTTATGCGCATCAATTTGTTCGATCAACATGTCAATTAATTCCATGCCAAGACCGTTTTCACCTTCAGTCATTCCTGGGCCGTCATCACCAGCAACGAGACAATAGGCATTCTTTCCTGTTTCATTGAGGCTGAGTTCGAAATGCCCACCTTCTTTCAATCCATACTTGAAGGAGTTACAAATGATTTCATTCAGAATTAGAGCCAGTGGAATTGATTTATCCAGCGATACTTGAACATCACTCACATTGATATCGATAGAAACATTCGCCTTTTGCTCAATACCATAGAGTTGAATTAGCGAATGCGTTAACTCCTTCATGTAAATATCCATCCCAACCTCTCTAAATTCGTTGCGTTGGTACATGAGTTCGTGGACAGTCGCAATTGTATTTGCGCGATCAATGGTTGCTTGGAATTCCTGCTGAAGTTGTTTGTCATGAATATTCTCCATCTGAAGCCTCAATAAACTACTAATCACCTGGAGGTTATTCTTAACTCGGTGATGAATCTCTTGAATGATTAATTCCTTCTGTTTTACTGATTCCAAAAGTTCTGCTTCGATGCATTGTCGCTTGAAGAAGACGGGGATGTCGATACTATCGGCATTGGATATTTCCACCTCACGGCTAATGAGCTCTTCGATTTTATCTGTCGGAGCCATAATGAATTCGCAGGCATCATCTCCTCGCGCTTCACATTTCACTTCAACGGTCGTCAAAGAGAGATCAAAACTTTCTTCGCACCAACCAGCAGAATAACCGCAATTCATTGTACAAACAGTTGTTTCAGACGTTCTCCCCGCCTTAATCCATGATTGTGCTTCCCACGAATTATGGTGCTTGAAGTGTAAAAAGTAGTTGCTGTCAGGAGATGGAACACTGTCGTCTAAGATTTCCACATTGGCCCATCCTGTAAAGGCGAAATGTATTGGACCAGCGGATAATTTAGCCAAGGGATCTTCGAGCTTCATCTTTTTGTGAAATGCCAGCGCGTCTCGCTTGCCAGTTACTTTTGCATTGTCAAACAAAAAATTATTCCCTATGCTAATCGCCTCTTCTTCTGGACGATCGGAGTAACGTTGTTTAATGAAATCTAAAAATTCGTAACTCAAAGAATCGCTTCTAAAAAGCAAATACCTTTCTCCGTGAGCGGTAATTTCTCCAGATTCTGGATTACTCTTAAAATCACTGAAGTACTCTCGCATTATAGGCTCTGTCTCAGCAAAGAGCGGTGAGAAATGTTCAGGAACGATCACCGTTCGAGGAAGCTCACCCTGATCGTTTAGCTCTGCTTTCAACTGGCTCAATTCTAATTCAAGTTCTTGAATTCGCCTTTGAAGATTATTAGTATCCATATTTCAATGTATCGATTTTTGATCAGATAATCGAGGATTTTGAGAGTTATAAATAGATTCGATATGGAAGTTGTTTGCGATTCTAGAATTCAGATCTCATTGGATAAGTATTGGCACTTTAGTTCTTGTCTTTTGTCTGATCGGTCGTGAAACTTGAGCATTGAGCGGAGTCGAAATGCAACGTTAAAAACTTTCTGTTTTCTAGGTTTACTCCAATGAAAAATCAACCACATTACATGGCTGCCACAATAAATCATCATGCAAGATGATCATTCCTCAGTCACACACTCACAAGTAGCAGCATTCTTTGCACCTTTCTTATACCAATTCATATCATACAATGAATCGCGTACCGTCCAAGTTGTGTCCTTATTTGTCAAAGGATCAATCGGTCTGTCGTATGGGAAAGGAGCATCATAACCTTCAGAGATCATTTCAACTCTTCCGCTTGCCCAAATGTTGATGCGCGTGTACCCGAAAAACTTCGGTGGTGTCTTGTGATGCAAAGGACTTCCGCCGTTCCCAGCAACCAACTGATACGTTTTTTGATTGGGTTGCAAACGTTGATACTGATGCACGTGCGCCGATAACATCGAAATCACATTATTGTCCTCAAATGATTGCCATACTGGATTTGATTTTTCAGGATAACGAACACCACTGTGTGTCGTATTTCCAATGCACTCGTGAGCATTGTCCTCAGGACAAAGAAGCGTGTCTCCGGAATCCAAACAGTTCGTGTAAAACGGTCGGTGACCCATTACGAAAACATGATCAATAGCCGGATCAGCTTTGTAGATAGCCACTTGCTTTTTTACCCAATCGTAAGGAATTACACTTTCGATTCCCGTTCCATCAGTTGTATTGTAAGTATCCGTATTCAAGACAACGTAAGCAATGTTTCCATCCGTGAATCCGTAGGTCATGCGATCATCAGGACTGTTAGGAATACTATCTCTGTCTTCAGGCATGTATTTGGTCATGTATTTCATCCAGGTATCTGTTGTTCCCGCTAGCGGTGTTTCAGCTTGATTCAGCATTTCGTGATTCCCAGGTACAGCAACTAACTCTATTCCTGTGCTTTTAAAGTCAGAAAACACGCCATTTTCGTAATCGGTAGTCCAGTTTTTCAATTGTGATTCCAACACTTCATTGGTCGCCTCGCCATTCACGATGTCTCCGAGGAAAAAGAAATAATCGGTTTTAATATCAGATTGTGCGACATGGTTGAATATGTTTGTGAGAACACTCACGTTCGCGGATGATGTATTCGGTTGAACATCTTTCCACCACAATCGATTACACCCCACAAAGACAAAGCTGTTGACAATCGAGTCTTGATCAGCGTCCACAACAAGGTCCGTTTCATTTTCAGAAGGTTCCTAAGTTGATTCGCAAGAAGTAAACAGGAGTGCAGCAAGTGCAACGAAGAATAGTGAATTTTTCATGTAGTTTGTTTTTAGCAGGAGTAAGGGACTAATTATTCCAAATACTGATAAAAACGAAAAAGTAAAGTCCACAAAAAAACCTGAAAAGAGTCCAAAGTTTTGAGATAATCAATTCTAGGACGGAACTCTTTTCAGGTACCTGCAAGGAAATTAAAACCAAGCATTGATAAAACCAGTATATCAATACTTACTCTAAAGACGCACATTCTTTTGATAGGGTTGGGTATAAACACAAAAAAAACCGCTAAGAAATTTCTTAGCGGTTCAAATATGTTCGGCTTTCCTAGTAAAGCTCTAGCTTGAGGGCCGTTCGGTAATCTTTAATTTCTTCGCGATTTATTTTGTGATCTGCCTTTTTTAGAAGGTTTAACAAGTACAAAAGGTTCTCTTTTTCTTCAATCTCGATTGGGTATTCATTCTCTTCTTCGTCCTCTTCAAATTGTGCTTGCACATCGAAGTTTCCGTTTTCCGTAATGAACTCATAGCTCAAACGTAGCACTTTTGTTACCAAAGGATCTTGCTCCTTTAGGGCGAATTCTCTTAATTCTTTAAGATCTTCGACCAATTTTGGGGCTTTCAATCCTTTTTTTTCAACATTTTCAATAATGCTGTCCAATTTTATATTTGCTGCTACCAGTTTCATACCTCAAGTAATGTTTATGCGAATGCTGTGCTGAGCTTCACGATGCAAATGTACACATCTTATGGAAAAAACAATCGCTTCCCCTAAAAACATTGATGATTTTTTTGAAATCCTACTTCTACAGCTAAGACCTTAATTAGAACGTGTATAAAGTATCACTCTATAGCCTAAAATGACAAATGAAACGTTATTTTTGTCTACAATCGGACCCGAGATACTATGGATTTACTCTTGAAAGGCTTAGTGACTGGACTTCTACTCAGTATTATGATTGGTCCTGTGTTTTTTGTCCTTTTGGAAACGAGTATTCGTAAAGGGGTAAAAGCGGCACTTTGGATGGATTTCGGAGTACTAATCAGCGATCTCGTTTATATCTTAATTGCTTATGTTCTCTTTGATGAGGTGAAGGCACTCGCCGAGGGTGGGGATACTTCCATTTTCCGATTTGTTGGCGGAGCACTGTTCATCATTTACGGGGTGTTCAACTTCTTTAAAAAAGTGAAGGAGCGAAAGTTTGATGCTGAGTTTATTCCCGCATCTAGAACCCGCGATTATGTCTTTCTGGGATTAAAAGGATTTTTACTAAACATTGCCAATCCACTGGTCGTTTTTTACTGGGTGGGAGTGATGACTTTTGGCGCGAAAGATTCTGGTGGAGCTGATAGCTGGGGAATGCTTTTCTATTTGTCCATCATTCTGATCACCTTCTTTGGAATTGACGTATTGAAGATCCTAGGAGCGAAACGACTCCGACCTTTAGTAACCCCAGGAGTACTCATGGGACTTAACCGACTGATAGGAGTTATTTTTATTGTTTTCGGTATCGTGTTTATCGTTCAGGGAATAATGATGAAAATGAAGTAACATCCTGCTAAATTTCAGTTATAGTTTAAAACAATGTTCATGACTAAGTATTTATTGAGCTTTTTATTGATTCTGACTACATGTGCAGCATACGCGCAAACAGTTGAGAAAGAGAATCTCACCAAAATGAAAAGCACATATTGGGATTTTAATCGAACGCAAATTCAAGCGCGTGGGAAGTACTATGTTGATGAGTTGGGAGAAACAACCGAAAAGCATGGAAAGTGGACTTATTTCGACCGTTTGGGTGAAATTGAGGAAGTACGATACTACTACCAAGATGCATTGCACGGAGAGGTGACATTGTTCTTTCCAAATGGCAAAAAGCGTCAAGAAGGATATTTCAAACTGAATCGTCAGGATAGTGTTTACCGTGAATGGTTTGAAACGGGTAATATGAAAGTTGAAGGGAATTACAAGAACAATGCTCCTTCAGGTGAATGGAAATACTTTTACGTAGACGGACGTGTGCAAATGGTCGAGGAAGCGAAGGGTCCGGATAACTACGTTTGGGAATTTTACTTGCCAGATTCACTTCACACACAAACGGTTGAAGACGGTAACGGTGAGATGGTCACCTACTACTCAACGGGAAGAGTGAAAGAGTGGTACAATTACAAAGACGGTCTAAAACACGGTGCCTTTGAAGAGTTCAGTATCTACGGATACATGACGTTGAAGGGGAATTTCAAGGACGGTGAAAAAGACGGTGAGTGGGAATTCTTTTACTACACAGGAGATAAAGAAAAAGTCAGCAATTACAAGAACGGAGAGTTAAATGGCCCTTACCAATATTTCTACGATAATGGCGAAGTGAACGTTTCTGGTCAGTACAAAAATGGCGAGAAGCACGGTGAGTGGACATGGTACACCAACAAAGGAACACGCGACATGCAAGGGAACTTTGACAAAGGAAAGCAAGATGGCGATTGGACCTTCTGGCATCCAACGGGTGAGATTTCTTATTACGCAAAATTCGATCACGAGATTCGTACCGGACAATGGACATACTTCTACAAAGACGGAAGCAAATTCAAGGAAGGAACCTTTGCAAATGATCTTCAGAACGGAACGTGGAAAACGTGGTACGAAAACGGGACCTTGCTCATGGAAGGCGATTACGTAGACGGAAAGGAAAACGGCGAATGGTCCAACTATTGGGAGACGGGTGATCTGAAGAACCAAACAACGTTCAAAAATGGACAGCTCGATGGAGATTGGGTCTCATTCACGCCAAAAGGCAAGGAAAAGTTGGTTGGAGAATACCAAGACGATATGAAAGTTGGTGAGTGGATCGAATACTTTGACAATGGAAAAGTAAAGGACATCCTCAACTACAAATTGTTCAAGAAGAAATCGAAAGTTGATTACGGATTGATGAAAAACCGCGTGACCTACGAAAGTAAAATGCACGGTGAGGCAAAATCGTATTCCGGAAAGGATTACCGCTTGACAGAAGAGGGAGAATATAAAGAAGGTGAAAAACACGGGGATTGGATCGCATATCACCCTGGAGGGAAAACACCTGCCGTTATTTCCCAGTACAAGAACGGAAAGCTGGAAGGGACAATGAAAACCTACAGCCGCCGAGGAAAGTTACTCCAAGAAGTCAACTACAAAAATGGCTTGAAACACGGTAAGTTCATAATCTACGGAAAACGAGGTGATGTGGTCAAGGAAATGGAATTCTCTCAAGGAATGCAAGTGATTGAAGGATCAACAGGTGGTTCAGGATCATTTACGCCAGGGAGATAGTGTCGAAAAGAAAAACGCTCAAGGTGATTGTTCTGGGGGTAATAGTTCTACTTTTCATTGCCTTAATTGCTATTAACGCGTATGATATAGTAATTTCATTTTCAGATATTGAGGTTCGTTCAACTCCATTGAAAAGTCATTAGAATGATTGCCACCATCACTTCCATAGAACTTAATGGTCCACTCAAATTTTTCGCGCTCTCGCGAGGAGCCTTGAAAATCATGCGTCAATTGAGAACTACCGACTGCAAGAAATTCAAGAAACAGGGTATTTGGACCAAGCATTACACCATGTCACTTTGGAGCAATGAAGAGGAGATGAAAGCATTCGCCTACAGCGGAGCACATATGGAAGTCATGAAGTCGAGCAGAGATATTGCAAAGGAAATTCGTACCATCACAATCCAAGCATCAGAATTGCCCAATTGGAAAGAAGCGAAGCGCTTGTTGGAAGGAGGAAAAGTGATTCAGTACTAACACATCATTCACAATTTGAGATGAAGAACTTGACATTTTCCTTATTGACCTTAGTCTCCTTCTTTTCCTTTTCGCAATCAGTAGATTTACAACCTCGAACAGTTGATTACTATTTGAACCAACAAGCTGAGCTGGAAATTGCCGCGTATTTCGAGGAGGGTTTTTTATTGGATAGCAATACACTTGCGCCTCAATACCTGGATACAGCTACTGGGCAATGCAACATGGATGGCTACATGAAAGCGATGGAAATTCGAATGATTACCATGCAAAACTTCTATGATGGCTATTTGTTCATGCAGAAACTGGATTACGAAGAGGATATCTACGTCTTGTATTTTTCTTTGGTCGGCTTTGATGATATGGAATGGAGCATCTTCAAGTGGGAAAAGGATTCCTGGAAGAACGAGGAAAAACTGAAATCCGATAGAATAGGGAGTGATACTACCGTGTCCCGCATACTTTGGAACTATGATGAAGCTACCAAGAACCTTGAGAATATTCGAATTTTTATTATAAATGACTACCTGATTATGGAGCGAGGGAATCTATATCATTCTTTGTATGATCTTCGTTCAGAGAAAGTCATTTTAAATGAAGAAAGTCCTTGGGCGGCTTCTGATCTTGCCGAGGGTGAAGGGCTTCGTGATTGGATTCGAGTTAATCTAAACGACAAAATCGAGAAACTCGTTCAAGATAGGGCTGAGGACAAATAGTCCAACAGCAACCTACTCCCAATGTAGTCTAACAGGCCCAGCCGAATCTAAGAGTGTAGCGATCCAGAAAACCAAAAGCACATCTAACTCAAAACAAAAAAAGGCCATCACCCGAAAGCAATGACCTTTTAAGTTTATTCTGTTTTCTTAGTGTTTGATCAACACAGCGCGTGTTCCGATCATCGTTGAATTTGAAACTCTCAAGTGGTAATATCCATCAACAACTGCTGATAAATCCAATTGAACTGTTTCCAATCCTTCTGTACGAATCACCTTCACGATTTGTCCAAGATTGTTCAGTAATTCCAATTTGAAATCTTCGCCAGAAGTCAAGTTTGAAATCGTCATTGTCTCTTGAGCAGGAATAGGGAAGATCGATAACTGATCAACCAAGCTGTTTTCATCAATTCCAATCGTATTCACATTGATAGTATTGCAAAGTGTATCAATTCCACATGAATCACTCACCGTTAAACAAACCGTGTACGTTCCATTTGCAGCGTACGTATTTGTAGGGTTTTCTGATGTCGCGGTTTGTCCATCTCCGAAATCCCAAGAGTAAGTTGTCAATCCAGTAGTTGTAGAAGTACTTGTGAAATCAACAACTCCACCAGCGCTTTGAGTTTCTGTATATCCAGCAACTGGATTCGTACAGTTACTTACTGTAATTGTTGTACACGTTGTATCTCCACCACAGTTACTGATTGCGACCAAACATACAGTGTACGTTCCGTCCATAGTATACGTGTGTGTTGGGTTTTGCTGAGTAGATGAGTTACCATCTCCGAAATCCCAAGCCCACAGATCAGTATCCAAAGAAGTATCCGTAAAGTCTACAGTCGTTCCATTGATTGACTCTGTGAATCCAGCTACAGGAATTGGACACGATGTTACCGTAATCGTTGTACAAACCGTATCGGCATCACATACGCTTGAAGCGATGAGGCAAACAGTGTATGTTCCATCCACTGCGTACGTATGCGTTGGGTTCTGTTGAGTAGAAGTGTTTCCGTCTCCAAAATCCCAAACCCATGAATCAGCATTTGATGATGCATCAGTGAAATCAACAACCAAAGCGTTGGCAGACTCCGTATATGTAGCAGTTGCTGTAGCACAGAACGGTCCGAAGTTCGCTTCCATTAAGTACGTACTCAGGAAACCAAAATTCTCATTATTGTCCCATGTACCTCCGAAGAATACCCATGCCAAAGCTGGAGTGTAGTACTCAGTGCTAGTTGCCAATGATAGACCTCCTGAGATACTTTCTTGAAGTCCTACAACGTAGTCACCAGGTGTTAATGTTACCCCACCTCCAACAATTGGAAGTGTATATTGCGCAGGGTTTGCTGAAGTAATGATCAATGTATCAGTAGTAGCAATCACTTGATTTGGATTGGCTCCAATCATGTCATAAACTGCCCCGACAATTGTATCGCCAACAGTAGGTGCAGATAATGTAAATGTGACACTCGTCAAATCATCCGCCGTAGCAACAGGATATTGATTTCCTAAGAATCCTGCTGAACCAGTACCGATGCTGAGTGCTCCATCAAATAATGTGTCTGCAGTAGCGTACACAGAATCGCTCACTACGAACGTGAGAGAATCACTGTTGTTGAGTAAGTTTGGATCTGTTTCCACCCCGGATACGTTCGAAAACGCTTGATACGTATCGATTGCTAGAGGTGTGTAAGCAGTAGTCGTCAATGTAACAGAACTACCAGAGTTCAAGGTTGGCGCAGATGGAGCATTTGTGAAAACACTTGTTGCTCCTTGGAATAAATCCACTGATGCCGTTGGCGTTGTAACTGGGGCTCCAGTTGCCAAACTCACTTCAGTACTGAAGGTGCGCGGCGTAACATGAGGCAACGGTGTTGAGTAGTAAGGTTCTGTTGTGAAATCAGTTGCTTCCAAGTCGTAATCAACAGAAAGCCCCATGAAGATATTATCAACATGAAGTAAGTTATCGTCATCTGAATCGTGGAAGAAAGCAATATACACTGTTTGGTTGTCGTATGCTCCCAAACTCACTTCCCAAGTTTGCAAAAGACCGTTTGTTCCATTGTATGAAGTGTGAACGGTTCCTGCGCTTGGTGTTGCTGTTCCATTTACGCTTTCCGCCGCAGTGAAAAGTGTTGTTGTGAAATCGGCAATGTTTGTTCCAGTCGTTGAAATTCTTACTTCGTAGCCGTCCATGAATGTTGGTCCTTCAAACGGTGCAGAATCCCAGCGTAAAACAGTGCTCGCACATGGCTGAACTGCGTCCAAGATTAATACATTATTCGCGATCCCCAACGGATTGAACCATGAGGAAGAAGCCGCAACCCAGTTAGTATCTGCGGGCAATGTTGACTGTGCATCGAATGTTACGAACCAATCTTGTGGGCGACCGTTCGCATCTGCGTTCATGTCCAAATCGAGATTTGTCCATGTTGCAGGAATACCCTGAGATTGGAAATCTTCGAACAATAAAGTGTCAATACAAGGCGCTCTATTGATAAGAGTGTTCGGAACACGTGCTGGCTCTGTTCGAGGCTCGACGTATTCTTGAAAGGAGTTTTGATTTGGAGTGGCTTCGCTGATTGAGCGTTGAGTTACTCCCGTGCTTCTAGTTTGACCAATTGACGCAAAAGCCAATAGTGAAAAACCTACACTTGCTAGTAATCTTGTCTTCATATAGATGTAGTTTTCCACAAAAATACGGATTCTAGACATTTCGAGGCAGGAATAAGTACCTGTAATTGATTTTTATAAAGCAAAAAAGGCCATTACTCGGAAGCAATGACCCTTTAAGATTCTATTGAGTACTAGAAGTTGTACTTAATTCCAACATTAATGAAGATGGCGCTAAAGTTCGTTTTAGACGCTAATTCTTCTTTTGCTGAATTGAAATCAGTGTTTGAGTTGTAATCGTCGTTGTTTGAAGTTGGAGTCAACTCATCAACGAATATCGTTTCTTTGCTGTAGGTATCTGAAGACTCCAAGAAGTCATTCGCACCGACCATAAAACGCGTCAATGTTTGAGATCCAGATTTGATACGTAAGTTCACAGCAGATACCTCACCGAAGATAGAAAGATTACTTGCCATGTCAAATCGAAGACCTAATGCACCTTGAAACCCAAGAGATAATGCACCTTTCGTTGTAAGATCTTGCTCCAATGATGCAGCTGGGTTTGTGTTATCAACTACTTGAGCTTCTGTTGATCCTCCAACGGGAAGTACAAATCCTCCTTTTCCATATAAGGCAACATCACCGCCAGTTGAAACAACTAATAAAGGTGAAACACGTACTTGAGTTGATTTCGCAGAAATTGTTGCTGTTCCTCCAGCTGAAGTTGTTACATCAGTAGAAGTCACTGAAGACCCCATGAAATATGAAACACCAAGTTCAGCTCCAAGATATTCTGAGAAATTGTACCCTATATCGAGTCCGAGGTTGAAACCTCCTCCGTACGAACCGTAAATGTTTGTTTCAGTCGGATCGTTATTTACATCATATACAGTTTTGGTTCCAACTACGTCTGTTGGCATTCCGAATCCGTAACCAGTTTGTAGTCCAACATACATGTTTTGAGCATTCGCCACTCCAGCACCAAGTAGGAGCACTCCTAATAAAAGTCCTTTTTTCATAATTATAATTAATTTGATTGTTCTAAAGCTAACATTTTTTCACCCATCTCAATTGGATTTTTAGCTTTTCTGATACGTTTTTAACGAGCTGTTAATATGTTGAAAACAGTCGAATAGGAGTGAATGACAGCAAAATAAAAAAGAGGAAATCCCAATCTCGATGGCTATCGGGACAGGATTTCCTCCTTAACATACTTATATCGTGTCTCTTACTTTTCTATTTTACTTGATAGCGTATTCTTCAATCCACTCCACTCAACAAGGTGCAATTTCACGGTTCCAACTGGAATTTTTGCTTTCACCAAAACAGGAATTCTATTCTTGTCGGCTGTCACCCAAAATTCTACATCATCTTCTTTTTTGAAGTAACGTCCAGTTTGAACTACAGGCACGAACTTGTGACATTTGAACTTTCCTTTTCGAATTTTGATGATTTCATCACCAACATATTTGATTTTCAAGGTATAGTTTTCACCATCCATGAAACATTTAAATGCGAAGGTTTTACCTTTTGTGAGATTGTTGAAGTTCAGCGTTCGAGCGCGGTAGAATGATGAAATCATATCCTGCGTACCCAATTTAATGGCGTAATCCTTTTTTCCGTCGCTTACCTTGTTCAGGTTTTGCTTGAAAGCATAGTTTTGTTTGATTTCGTATCCACCTTCATTTACATCTCTATCGAAGAACCATGGCATGATCGATTTCTTATCGATATAGCTTTCGTACACATCATTTACTTTATAGAAAGAGTTGAATCCGCCTAAGGTTTTTCCTGTTCCAACTACATGATGGAGCGATCTTCCCCCACCTTTTTTGCTAGTTGCTTTTACTTCTACAACTGCTTCTCCAGCATCCATAAAACCGTAAGTTACACGGTAGCGCAACTTCTCGCCTTGTTTAAAAGAGCCATTTGTTACTGATGGATAAGTAATGCTCGATGAACTTGTGAGAGCCAAAGTGACCCCAAGAAATCCTGCTAAATATATGTACTTTTTCATGCTCGAAATGTTTTCAATTAATCGCCAAACTAGTGTCTAGGCATTGCAAATAATACAAAGCGTATGCCAAATTTAGTTCTCAACTAGGTGAATCTCTGTTCTGCGGTTTTTTGCTTTTCCCTCGGCTGTCGAATTATCCTCAATTGGATGTTCTTCTCCAAGTCCTTTCGCGTCAATTAATTCGGCAGGAACACCTTTGTCTTCAAGATACGATTTTACTGCTTTTGCACGGTTTTCGGAGAGGGTTTTGTTGGAGGCTGAGGAACCGTCGCTGTCTGTGTGACCTTCGACGCGTATTTTCGTTTTTTTCTTTCTGATGAGGTATTCAGCCAATTGATCAAGAACAGGGTAGCTCGATGCTTGAATAGTGTATTTTCCACTGGCGAACTGCAAATCTTCAAGGACAATGGATTCGGGTAATTCGTAGCGGATTTCCATGGTGCGGGTATTAAAAACTGCGCCCCTTGGAGGAGTAGGTACTTCGAAAGTAGTGTAGTCCAATTGTTCACCGATCACTTCCACTTTGATCGCATATTCGTCACCAGCAGGAAGATGAACCTTGAAAAAACCGCGTTCGTTTGTAATTCCAACAATTTCCAACTTTGAGTTTTTTCCAGTGAATGTGATTTTATCGTTCGGAATGGCGACCCCTAAATAATTCGTAACTATTACGTTCATGGGAGCTTTCTTCTCTTGAGAAAAAACGAATGCGGAAGATAAAACGAGAAGTGCGGCTATTATTGATTTCATATTACAAGGTTTGTCACTCACATAAGCTTCAAATCATTCAAAAGATACACATTTCCATACTGAAATGGATGAAGGAGCGTATTGTGAGATTCTATTTTAGATAAATCCGTTATTTTAGAGGAACAAACCAATTTGGATTCACATTTCGCGGTATGAAGAAGACCTCACTTAATTTTATCAATCGTTCAAAGGAGAGTAAACCTCAGAATATTGTCATCTATCAATCAAATGAGGCCTCAATGAGTCATAATGAAATTCCAATCGCATGGAAAGTCATTAAAAAGTGCGGAGTGGATCAAAGCCATTCCTTTGAGTTTAATATGGCGATCCAAGTTGCGATGGGCGATTCTTTTGGAAACTACCGTCAACCAATCGACGTTGAGATCGGTAGAATTATCGCGGCCGTACCAGGGGATTTCAGTGGAGATCTCGAACTGACAGATAGGTTTACGCACAATCCGAACGAGTTTGATGTAATCAATAAAATGGGGGACGGAAGTATCTCGGCGAACTGTTTTCGAAATGAAATGCTGTTAGCGACACGCGATTATATTTATCCGGGTGATTCTGTATCCTTTCGTTTTTCCGAAATCATAAGAATTGCAGTCGCTCCTGGAGTGGAGCAAGGTGATGAGCTGGATCCGTTCCGATTTGAAGGGATCAATGTTGAGCTTAATCTCGCTGGAATTGAAAGCGCTGATATCATCATGACTGGCGGTGGAAAAGACTTATTCCAATTTTCCATGGAGAACGTGGAACGAAAAATGTTCAGTCCCAATCACAACCTTCCGGATTGGTTCAATCCGAATTAATATCGCGGTTGATTCCATTCTTAACCTGCAACGTTCACAGTCTTTCTTGAAACCGGAATGACTTTTTCGGATTAGTTTCCTTTAATTGGTTAGGAAATACGCTTTTCTCGACACCAACATGTGTAAATTATAAAACACATGATATGAAAACACTAACACTATTCGCAACTATCGCATTAACATGTGCTCTCTTCAGTTGCCAAAGCGAGGTCGATAAATACCAAGCTCAGAAAGAGAAACACTTTGGAAAGGACTACTACACAACTATTACGTTTGAAAACGATGTAAAAGTGGATGAAACGACACTAGATGAAGCCGTCATTGATGAGGGAAATTTTTACACGAATGACACCGTAATCGAAGGGACGAAGTATAGAAAGAAGTACAAGTACCTGCTAGCAATTACAAAGGCAGATGAACCGATGGAATTGCTAATGTCGGGACCAGGAATTGAACCTGGACAAACTCCACAATATATGACCATTGGGCAATTTGCAGCTGGGTCGTTTGCTTGTGTTAGCTTAACTAACATAATCAGTGGAAATGTTGGAAAGTGCTTCACTAAGCTAATCATCCAAGCACAGAATGACTGCTGTTTCTTAGGTGGTGCACACTGTTGGATTGAATGTGATCAGGGAGATCCAGTATTTAATGATCCTCCCATGTCGCAGTAGGATATGGAAAAGCCACATTTCTTAAGTGAAATGTGGCTTTTAGTATTCCGTTTGTTGATTAAATTACAACGTTCACAATCTTTCCAGGAACAACAATCACCTTTTTGGGATCGTTTCCATCCAGCCATTTCTGAGCCGTTTCATGGGCTAATACTTCCTTTTCAATTTCATCTTTCGACAAAGTAGTTGGAAGCTCTAGCATGAATCGCATTTTTCCGTTAAATGAAACCGGGTATTTGTGATTCGCTTCAATCAAATGATCTGCATTGAATGTTGGGAAAGGCTGCGTTCCAACCGTTCCAGCTTCGTGACCCAACTTCACCCATAATTCTTCACAAATGTGCGGAGCATAAGATGAAAGAAGTACCACCAATTGCTCAATGATGCTCTTGTTATTGCATTTCTGATCCGTTAACTCATTCACACAAATCATGAAGTTTGAAACTCCCGTATTGAATGAGAACCGATCCAAATCATCCCCCACCTTTTTGATGGTTTTGTGCAATGTTTTCAGGGCATCTTTTGTCGGCTCACCTTCTGTAACGATGATGTTTCCATTGCGGTCGTGTACCAATTTCCACACCTTACGTAGGAAGTTGTGCACTCCGTTAATTCCTTGAGTGTCCCATGGTTTACTTTGCTCCAATGGTCCTAAGAACATTTCGTACATACGAAGCGTATCCGCACCAAATTTTTCTACAAGCTCGTCTGGCGTTTGAACATTGTATTTAGATTTGGACATTTTTTCAACTTCGTGTCCGCAGATGTAGGTTCCATCATCTTCCAAAATGAATTCAGCATTGGCATATTCTTCACGAGAATTTTTGAATGCTTCAATATCGAGAATGTCGTTTTCAACGAGTGAGATATCAACGTGAATGGGTGTGGTTTTGAATTCTTTTTTCTTTGAATTCGTCACAAATTGATTCGTGTCCTCCGTTCGATACACAAAACTACTTCTCCCCAAAATCATCCCTTGGTTGATCAACTTTTTGAAGGGCTCGTCAAATGGAATATATCCCATATCATACAAGAACTTAGTCCAAAAACGTGAGTACAACAAGTGCCCTGTTGCGTGCTCAGAACCACCGATGTACAAATCGACGTTGTTCCAGTATTCCACTTTTTCTTTAGAAACGAATTCGTTTTCATTGTGCGGATCCATGTATCGCAAGAAATACCATGAGCTTCCCGCCCAACCTGGCATTGTGTTGTAATCCATGCGATCTCCTTGGAGTTGGTCTCCCCAAGCCTCGTCAGTTGCGCGCGCCAACGGCGGCTCACCTTCTTCTGTCGGCAAGTATTTGTCTACATCCGGAAGTGTAATCGCCAATTGATCGTCTTCCACCAAGTAAGGAAGGTCATCTTTGAAATAAACAGGGAATGGTTCTCCCCAGTATCGTTGGCGTGAGAAAACAGCGTCTCTCAAGCGGTAGTTCGTTTTTCCTTTTCCAAATCCACGCGTTTCGATTTCGTGAATTGCACGTTTCATGGCTTTTTTGACTGTCAATCCTGAAAGGAAATCAGAATTGGCAATTTTTCCTTCTTTTTCAGTGTAGGCTGCTTCTGCAATATCTACATCTTCAAAAATGTTGATGATTTCAATTCCGAAATGCTTAGCGAAATCCCAATCGCGCTGATCACCACAAGGAACCGCCATTACAGCACCTGTTCCGTAGGAAGCGAGTACGTAATCTCCAATCCAAATCTGAACTTTTTCTCCAGAAAATGGGTGAATGGCATACGCTCCAGTAAATTGACCTGAGATGTTTTTTACATCTGCTTGTCGGTCGCGCTCAGACTTCAAAGAAGCCGAAGCTTTGTAATTTTCAACTTCTGTTTTGTATTCGTCTGTCGTGATTTCGTCAACAAATGGATGCTCAGGCGCCAAGACCATGAAGGAAACTCCAAAAATGGTGTCAGGTCGAGTTGTGAAGACTTCAATAACACGGGGATCGGCTCCGCTCACCCCTCCATCTACAGTAAATGTCACAGACGCCCCAATCGATTTTCCGATCCAGTTACGTTGAATGTCTTTGAGTGAGTCTGTCCAATCAATTCCTTCCAATCCTGTCAATAAGCGCTCAGCATACGCCTTGATTCTCATTGACCATTGGCGCATCAATTTCTGCTCTACAGTGTGGTTTCCTCGTTCCGATTTTCCATTCACGATTTCATCATTCGCCAAAACTGTTCCAAGTGCAGGACACCAGTTTACCCAAGAATCAGCCAAGAAAGCCAATCGATATTCTTGCAATCGCGCTTCCTTTTCTTTCTCTGAGTATGCATTCCATTCTGCTGCAGTGAACGTTCCTTCGTAATCCGTTGTGGCGTTGACGTTGGCATTCCCTTTTGCTTCAAACTCTGCAATAAGTGCAGAAATGGAAACAGCTTTGTCTTGCGTTACGTCGTAATATGAATTGAACAATTGCTTGAAAATCCATTGCGTCCACTTGTAATAATCAGGTGAAGACGTTCGTACTTCTCTGTCCCAATCGAAGGAGAAGCCAATTTTATCCAATTGATCGCGGTATCGAGCGACGTTTTGTTCCGTTGTGATGCGTGGATGCTGTCCAGTTTGAATCGCATATTGTTCCGCAGGCAAGCCAAAAGAATCGTATCCCATCGGGTGAAGTACGTTGAATCCTTGAGCTCGTTTGTAGCGGGCAAATATATCCGAAGCAATATATCCAAGTGGGTGACCAACGTGCAATCCTGCCCCAGATGGGTAGGGAAACATGTCTAACACATAGTATTTTGGTAAATCTGAATGATCTTTTGCCGCGAAGGTTTTATTTTCCGCCCAAAACTTTCTCCAATTTGCCTCTATTTCTTGAAAATTGTACTCCATGATGATGTATAAAAACTGAAGGTGCAAAGATAGCGATTTGCGGCGATACGAGTCAGAAAGAAATCATTAGATTCGAGCGATTCGAGCGATTCGACATCGAAAGTTCGTATTTTTGATAAGCGTGAATCAAATTCAACTCCATACAACTGTCCGACACTCCTCAAGATTTCTTCGAGTTGCACTTATTGCTGTGTTGAGTCTTTGTTCGTTTGATGTTTATAGTCAGACGGGTGAAGCGCAATTAATCAAGTCGTATAAGGCAGAGCAGGATCCAACGAGAAAGTTCATGCGAATGATGGCCTTGGGCGAGTACTATGCTGATCACGACATTTATTTAGCCGATTCCTTGCAGGAGGTGATTCTCAAGAATAGTAGAAACTTCCCCGATTCGATCCGTTTCAACGCCTTGTTTTTTAGTGCGCGTGTTGCTCGAATTCAAGGAGATAATGAGGAGTATTCTCGGAAAATATTGGCATGTCAACCCTTCTTGAACAAGTTGAATTCTGATGAGGTTCGGTTCAAAGTCTACCTTCATCTCGGATATTATCACAGCAGTGTATTAGAGACAGAAACAGGTGATTTCTACCTTAAAATGGCCCTAAAACTGGCGAATAAGAACAGAAGCACGACAAAATTGGCTGAAGCACACTCGTTTCTAGCATTGAATTTCATGCACGAAAGTGCCAAGGATTCGGCCTTGTATTATGCAGGAATGGCTATTCAATATGCGAGGCGAACGGGTAATAAGGCTTTATCAGCGGAATCGTTTAATATTCAAGCTGAGATCTATGATTTCTTCGGTCAGGTGGAGTTGAGTGTGGCGAAAAACTTGATCAGTTTGCAGCTCGCAGAAGAAGTTCAGAATGTTTTCTTGATGGCGAAATTTTCGCGTGAGATTGGGCAATCGCAAACCACCATTCTCAACTTAGATGATGCGGAGTATTACTTTAACCGGTCCTTGAATTATGCCGAACGAATTCGAGATTACCGTCAAATGGCACTTGCCTTGACGAATTTGGCTCAGGTACAACTCAATCGTAAGCAATACAATTTGGCAACGAACAATACGCAGAAATCAATCAAGTATTTAACGAAGCTTAACGACTTCAATGGCCTTGGAGAAACGCACAATATCTTGGGCTTGATTCTCAAAGAGCAGAAAAACTATGATTTCGCCGTCAACAACTTCAACAAAGCACTGATTTATTACGAGTCGACCAGTAACAAGGAGAAAATTGCAGGCGTATATCATAATGTCGGAACGGTATTTCAAAAGCAGAAGAAATACGCGAGTGCTTTGAAGTGGTTGAATCGTTCTATCGAGAAGCGTGAGAAGTTCGGGTCGAAAAATCAGATTTACAATACTTACCGTGTAATTGCCGAAGTATACAAAGAGATCAACAATAAGGATGAAGCACTAAAGTACATGGAACTGTACCTCGATTATTTGGACAGTAACACGACCATTCAAGCAGCAACCAAAATTGCCGAATTAAGTGAGTCCTACCGATCCGAACAGCGCGAGCGTTTGATTACGTTACAGGCCGATTCTATGGAGCGAGCAAGGCAAGATCAGTACGTCTCGCAGACAAAGCTTGAGAACGGTGAGCTGAGAAATAACCTTCAACGTTACATCATTATCGCCTTTTTGATTATTGTGGTTTTGGCGGGTGTCATTATTTTCTATCGCTGGAATCAGACCAAAATTAAACAGGAACGAAAGGAGGCGGAGATGTCCCAGACGCTGCTGAGGGCGCAAATGAATCCACACTTCGTTTTTAATGCCATGTCCGTAATTCAAAGTTACATTTATGAAAATGACATTGAGAATTCCACTAAGTTCTTGGTCAATTTCTCTCGATTGATGCGATTGATTTTGGAGAATTCACCGAAGGAATTTATACCAATTCGAACAGAAGTTGAAATTTTGAACAAATATTTAGAGACGCAAAAATTGCGATTCGAAGACCGTTTTCAGTTCTTTATCGAAACAGAAGGTGAATTAGCCGATGAATTTGCAATCATTCCACCGATGATTACACAACCGTTCATCGAAAATTCCATCGAACATGGACAATTACACACAATTGAAGGCGGCTTTATTCGAATTCGCTTTGCGAAGGAAAAAGGAATGCTTAATATTACAATAGAAGACAACGGAATTGGAAGGGACTCATCCAGACAAAATAAAAAGAGTTCTGCCCATAAAAGTATGGCCATGGAAATAACCAGGGAACGCATCGACAACTTAAATTCGAAGTACAGAACTGAGGGATTCATGCACGTTGAGGACTTTGACAGCCAAACCAAAACCGGTACTCGCGTGTTAATCGCGTTGCCGTATAATGTTGAAACTACACTGTAAAACTAAAGGAATGAAAAAGGTACTTATCATCGATGACGAAAATAGGACGCGAGCTTTAATCGCCAAAATGATTGATTCATTTGGGTTAGATGTTGAAGCAATTGCCGAAGGTGAAAACGTACAATCGGGAATTAAAGCTATTGAGAAGCACAATCCAGACATTGTATTTTTGGACATCCAAATGCCTGATGGGACTGGGTTCGATGTGATTCGATCGATTGAAAACAAAAGCTTCGAAGTGATTTTCATCACGGCGCATGAGGAATTTGCCATCAAGGCAATCAAGTTCAGTGCACTCGATTATTTACTGAAACCAGTGGATGCTGTTGAATTGAAAGCAGCACTTGAAAAAGCGATTTTAACGGTTGATGGAAATTCCAAAGATTCTACTCAATACGAAGCCTTAAATACAAACATCCAATCCAACGAAAAGCGTCGATTGGTGCTGAAAACACAAGAAAGTGTTCACGTGGTAGAATTGGGGCAAATTATCCGTTGCGAAGCAGATCGAAATTATACTTCTTTCTTCTTACTAGATAATAAGAAAATCTTGGTTTCAAAGACCTTGAAGGAATACGAAACACTGCTCGCGTCGCACAACTTCTTACGGGTTCAACAATCACATTTGATTAACATCGATTACGTCGATCGTTATGACAAAAAGAACGGTGGAGCAGTGGTTATGAAAGATGGTTCTGAAGTGCCGTTGTCTCCTGCCAAAAGAGAAGTGTTTTTCAAGAGACTGGAGAACTTATAATCAGACAGCCACGCAAACTTTTCGAGTTAATTTTAGAATCGAAGTCTAAGGCAAAAGTTAAAATTCGTTCAAAATACCCTTTTGTTCATCCGAATTACACAAATGTTCATCTACGCGCGTAGGTTCGATATCTTACCTTATATTAGTACTAGAAATAAGGAGAGATGTCAGGCTATTTTCTTCTAGATCGAAACTTTGAAATATAGATGGTAGAATACTGCTTGGAGATGCAGTTTCATTTTCTAGTTTGATAAAGAGTATAACAGTTCTTAATATCTACCATTTTGTTTTGAAGCGTGCGAAAGCAGAGCTCGAAGAAAATGCCTGATTTTTTTATTTCTTACTTAGTTAAGGTTTATTCTTCTTCGGAAGATGTTGTTGTTGAAAACTATTACTAAAAGAAAATTAATTTACTACTACGGAAGAGTTGATCGGAAGATCAGCTCTTTTTTTGTGCCCAATAGTTAAGTAAGGTCTGCTGTGGATTTAAACTTCTTCAATTCTGTACAACACTGGTCGACTGGGTGACGCATCGTTTTGAAACGGTGCCATCTGAATCTCTAAAATGTAATCCCCATCTTCAATTAAATTATCGACAAAGATCATTTCGGTAATTGTTCGTTTAAAGTTTGGACGTTTTGGTACTTCCCAAAAGGCGTGATGGAATACAAGTGCACCGCCGTCACTTTCTCTATCGACCGACGGTAAATCGATCAATAGGTGATCAATCCCTCCTTTAAACAGCTTATCCACGCAACGTATGTCGAAATACGGTGGATTCGTATTCGAATAGTTAGAATGGAGCTTAGTGCCATCGTTGGGAAGCGATCGAACCACGAGGGCTTCTCCATCAAAGTTTGAAAGATCAATCTGGTCAGGTCCAATCACAAAATCAACATCCCCGTTTTCACGCGCTATCCTTTTGGGTAGAATGGAAACCAATCGTGCTTTGAAGAAGAAATTTGTGAGTACGTTGTTTACTGAATGAACTTCTTTGGTAATATGACCGAGGCATTCTGTGTGGGTACCGTGTCCGTGCGGATTGAACTTGATGTTTCTGAAATTCACTGATCCTCCTTCTTTTATTGATCCGGTGTAATGCTCTGAGCGCACAGGCTCCATTGTTGGCGGATCCACGTACCAAGCTCTCGGATTCTTTTCCGAAGCTGACAGGGCAATGGAAATGTCCAGTGGTTTCGCCGTGTCAATGAAGTGTTTTTCGTCGAGATTGAATTTCATTGGTTCGAAGATACGGTTTTAACCGAAATTAGGTTTGGCAATTCAATTGTTGAGAGGAAATTTCCCAAAATTATATCTACCACGGTAAATTAATTGTATATTTGTCTAAACTTAAACGAAAGAAATGAAAAAATTTGGAATCTTTTTTATGGCAGCAGGAGCGTTGTCATTAGCAGCATGCACAGAGTCAACTACTGATGAAACAGTGGATGAAGAAGTAGTAACGTATAGCTTAGATGCAGGGAACTCATCAATAGGTTGGAAAGGTTCTATTAGCGACGATTATTTTCACGCAGGAACAGTTGATTTCAAATCGGGATCGGTTTCAATGGAAAATGGTGAATTGACTGAAGGTTCATTTGTTATTGACATGACGACAATTGACGACACAAGTTTAGAAGATCCAAAATCTGATTATTTAGCAGGACACCTTCAAGGAACTATGGTTGATGAAGATCACCCACAAAACTTGTTCTTCAACACGCCAGACTTCCCTTCAGTAGAAGTGAAGTTGGGAGAGTACAAAGATGGTAACTTATCGACGACATTGATGATTTTAGGAAGTGAGCTTACGCAAGATGTTGCAGTTGAGTTGTCTTCTGATGAGAATGGAGCTTCAATCAAAGGGAATTTTACAATGGACTTTTCTTCATTGGGTATCCCAGGATTGTCTCAAGAAGGAGAAGGAGCAATTTCTCCAGAGATTGTTTTTGATTTAAACGTGATGCTCACGAAGTAGTAGCATTGGTTTTTGGTTGAATCCCGTCTCGATACATATCGGGACGGGATTTTTTGTTTCTTTGAGCTATGATTCAGGAGAATATTGATACCATTATTTTTGATTTCGGCGGAGTGCTCATCAACATCGATTACCATAAAACCATTGACGCGTTCAAGGATTTGGGAATTGAAGATTTTGAAGAAAGCTATTCTCAGGCTGATCAAACCTCGCTTTTTAGCGACTTGGAAATCGGGAAAATTTCCGCTCAACGCTTCGTAAATGACTTGCTTCATTTTTTACCAAACGGAACTTCTTCCAATAAAGTGGTGCATGCATGGAATGCGATGATTTTGGATGTGCCCAAATCGGGAATAGACTTACTACAACGTCTCAAAGGGAAGTACCGTTTGTTCTTATTGAGCAATACAAACGAAATTCACATCCCAAAAGCACTGGCAGAATGGAAGAAAACGAGTGAAGTGAATTTCTACGACTGTTTCGATCACGTGTATTTGTCGCATGAAATGGGCATGCGCAAACCTAATGCAGAAATTTTCGAGCGCGTCTGTCAAGAACAAAACATCAAACCTGAAAACGCATTATTCATTGATGATTCTGCGCAACACATTAAAGGAGCGACGAAGGTGGGCTTAAATACGGTTCACTTAACTTCTGATGTCTCGCTAGTCTCGCTTTTCTCTTGACATAGCTCCACTAATAATCCAGCGGTCGACTTCGGGTGTAAAAACGCAATTCGCTTATTATCGGCGCCGTTTTTGGGCGTTTTATGAATCAGCTGAAAACCTTCTTTTGCTAATCGTTCCAATTCCGAGTCAATATCCTCGACTTCAAAGGCAACATGGTGGAAACCACCTCTTGATTTACTGAGGAACTTCGCGATGGCAGAATCTTCGTTTGTCGCTTCGAGCAATTCAATTTTCGATTCACCCACTCGAATAAACGCAGTTCGCACACCTTCCGATTCTACGATTTCTTCTTTATAGCATTCCGATGAAAACAAAGTTTCGAACATAGGCAATGATTCTTCAATACTATTGACAGCAATTCCGAGGTGTTCAATTTTCTTAATCATAATTGGAAGCATTAAAAAACCCCGATCCCGAAACTATCGGGACCGGGGCCAATTTTTTTTGTAATATTTTCTTAGTTCTTAATGAACTTTTCGTTAATGTTATCAAAGTTGATGTAGTAAACACCGCGCAATAAGTTCGAGCAATTTACTTTAGATCCAACTCCTTTTTTCACAATGTTTCCGTACGCATCGTAAATCTCGTAGCGCGTTTGAACTGGTGCTCCGTTCGCTAAGAACTTAATCTCATTTTTGACCTTCTTAGGTGATTTCTCTACCACTGGTGCATTAGACGAGAACTTCACTTCTTTCGAAGGACGCTTCGTTCCTGAGTGATCACTTTGAGTGACACGCACTGTATTTTCTCCAGAGTGCGGAGTTACAGAAAACTTGTAGTCGTTTACGTTTCCAGAACCTTTTCCATCAACCTCGCCAATTGAAACCCACTTATTCCAGCGGTATTGTTCAATTACGAAAGGCAATTTTCCTTGCTCTCCAGAAGTTTGCCATTTTAAATTACCATCGCTATCAACAGTAATTGATTCAACCTTAAAGGTAGAACGAGGTAAAAGAACTTCAGGGTTTAAAACTTTAGGTCTGCAGCCGTCATTGTGTTCAATCACGATGAATACAGGTTCGCCAATTTCAATGTTGAATAGGGAAAAATCAATTTCGAAAGCACCAACACTGGTTCCTCCAGGCATGATGTCACCATTCACGGTAACCTTTGTTGCACAGTATCCAAATCCTTCATCGTCCATTGGATTTTGGACATATAAGTTTTTTCCTTGATACGTACCTTCCACAGAAAGAGCCGCCATAGCCGAAACTGAGGACAAACAGACAACCAAAAAGAGAATTAATCGTTTCATTTAAAAGAGTTCATAACATTGTCCTTTTCTAGTAGTACAGACAAAGTTTAGTACGGTATTCTTGTTAGAAAGAAGCAAATATAATATGTTTCTTCGACGGGAACAATTTTCTATGCGAATAATTTCCATCTTTTTCTCGTAAGAATGAGATAATTTACAACAAATAGTTCAGATAATCACATTCTTTTGCGTTTCCAGTCAGTTCTTTATTGGGTAGATTTCGAGAATTTTATTATTCTTGTAGGCATCCTTAAAGTTGGTTTTGAATGAGAAGCACCTACCTCGTATTATTTTTAGCGCTATTTGCTTCATCCTGCGAATCCGAAAAAGTGCAGCAATTCGAGCATGCTGGAGGTACTTTCTCATTGGCTCTAAACAACGGCCCAGCTACGCATATCCCTAGAAACGTAACGGATTATTATTCCTCAACCATCTTGATGCAAATCAACGAATGTTTAGTCGGAATGGATCCGAAAACTACGAAGATAATTCCTAAGCTTGCCAAAGATTGGACGATTAGCGATAACGGAAAAACATACGAATTCACGTTAAGAGACAACGTTTACTTTCATGATCACGAAGTTTTTTCTTCTTTAGATGATCGTTTGATGACCCCAGAGGATGTAATTAAGTCTTTTGAGATGGGTTGCAAGAAAGATGCAGATGGAAATACACCTGCTACTTATGCTTATATGTTAAAGTCCTTGGTGAAGGGTGCAGATGATTTTCACAATGGAAAAGCAAATTCCATTAAGGGAATTACGGCCAAAGGCAACAAGATTAAGTTTGAGCTCCTGTACGAGGATCATAACTTTTTGTACAAACTCGCTTACATTACTGCTTCCATCGTTTCAAAGAAAATGATTGAGGCCGATGCTGAAGGGGATGCGATCGGTACGGGACCATTCAAATATTCGAAATACGAAAAGGGAGAACAACCTGCCATCATTCTAACGAAAAACGAAGATTACTATCTAAAAGATGATGACGGTAACGCATTACCTTATTTAGATAGCTTGGTTTTTTACATTCAAAGTCGAAAGTTAGAACAGCTTGATATGTTCGAAACGGGTAAAACTGATTTGATCGTTGGATTACCAACCAGCAGAATTACTCGAATGCTTGAAGGAAGAATTCAAGATTTCAATTCGAAGCCACCTAAATTGATCTTAGCGAACAATCCTTTGCTCGAATCGAATTATTACTTGTTCAACATGAACGATCCTCGATTCAAGGACGCGCGTGTTCGTAAAGCATTCAACTATGCAATCAATAAAGAAGTAATCGGTCGTGAGATTCTGCGCAATCAATATGCGGAATTGGGTTACTACGGAATTACACCACCTGTATCTAAAACACTCAAAGGGTACGATTTCGGTAAAATCAAGGAAAAAGGATACGACTTCGATCCAGATTTAGCGAGAAAGTTGCTGGCCGAAGCGGGATATCCGAACGGAGAAGGTTTTGGTTCTGTTGAATTGCGATACAATATCAATGACACGCATTCCGCAGTTGCTGATGAAGTATCCAAACAAATCTTTCAAGTATTAGGAATCAACATCAACATTGACGGTTCGACATTCGAACAATTGAATCTTGATGGCGAGACAGGAAATGGCGACATCTTTAGAATGGGATGGAGCGCCGATTATCCGAACCCAGAGACTTTCTTAATGAACTTCTACGGTAAATTTGTTCCTGATGATCCATCTGAGCGCTCTTCGATTAATAAATCGCGTTACCGTAATCCAATCTTTGATGAATACTACAAGAAAGCAAGGGAGGCGTCAAAAATTACGGATCAATTGAAATACTTTAACCAAGCGGAGGTTGCCCTGATGGACGACCCACCACTTATGCCGCTTTGGTACACTGGTGATATCGAAATCACCTATTCGCGAGTTCGAAACTTCCACTTCAACGCCATTAACATCTTTGATTTTACGCGCGTCTACCTGAAAGATTGGACCGAAGAAGAGTACGAAAAGCACATGGCTCAGAAAAAGGGCTAACTTTAAATCATACTACCCATGATGACCAAGAAACTACTTACAGCATTATTCCTAATGCTCACGTATGCGTCTTTTGCGCAGCAACCAACCCAGAATGTTAGAGGACAATTAATCGATTCGGAAACACGCTTTCCACTGTTTGGAGCACGAGTTGATATTTTCACGAGTGATACAACGCTAATTCTGAGAGCACGAACGGACGAAGATGGATTCTTTTTGATCAAAGACGTTCCCGTTGGTAAGCATGAATTGGTCGCTTCTGTTATGTCCTACGATGTCAATTCGATTACCATTGAAGTCAACTCGGGAAAAGAATTAGTAATTGAATTGCCCATGCAGCAGTCTTTCCAAGAAGAGGAAGAAGTTGTTGTTTCAGGAGTGAAGAAGGGTGAAACGATTAACGAGATGGCACTGATCTCTGCACAACAATTTAGTGTGGCTGAAACAGATCGGTATCCAGGGTCCCGTTCAGATCCCGCACGTATGGCATCTAACTTCGCAGGTGTAGGTGGAGCGGATGATTCAAGAAACGACATCGTGATCCGTGGAAATTCTCCCTTGGGAGTTGTTTGGAAAGTAGAAGGAATTGACATTCCAAATCCATCTCACTTTGCTATTTCTGGAAGTACGGGTGGACCTGTTTCTATTTTGAATAACAAGATCTTGGCAAATTCTGATTTCTTCATGAGTGCCTTTCCAGCGGAATATGGAAATTCAACTTCTGGGGTGTTTGATTTAAAACTGAGAAACGGAAACAACAAGCGTCACGAGTTCACAGGTCAATTTGGATTCTTAGGAACGGAAGTCTTGGCGGAAGGACCTTTGAACAAAAGTGGTTCAGCAAGTTATTTGGCAATGGGACGTTACTCGACATTGAGTTTGTTCAAAGCGATTGGGATCCAGTTGGGCACCGATGCCGTTCCATTATACTATGATGGTGCCTTTAAATGTAACTGGCGATTGAAAAATGGCGGAGCGATGTCATTGTTCGCCATTGGCGGAGCAAGTTCGATTGATATTGTGATCTCAGAGCAAACTGGTGAAACGGAAGAGGTGTACGGCGAGGGAGACCGCGATCAATATTTCAGAACCAACATGTTCGTTTCAGGCCTTAGTTTGAAGAAGCCATTGAACGAGAAGACGTACGTGGCTGCAACAGTCGCTTTCTCTCGTGAAAATCAAAACTCGCACCACGACTTTTTGGTTCGATCTTATGACGCAACGACGAATTCAATCTCAATTGATTCAATGTACCAGTTGATGGGCTACCAATTCACAATTGGAAAAGGATCAGGATTCTTTAGCTTAAATCACAAAATCGGAAGAAAGCATTTGATCAAAGCCGGAATCAATGTGGATGCGTATTTCTTCAACATGCAAGATTCAGTATTAAATGTTCCACATACGGCCTTCGTGAATCGCTGGGATTACAAAGGAACCGCATTTTTAGTGCAGCCTTTCGTACAATGGAAATGGCGTCCGACTAAAAACATGGCCTTCACAGCAGGTGTTCACTCGCAGTATTTCACACAAGGTAACTCGATCAGTTATGCTGAGCCGAGAATTGGTTGGAAACTCAACATGAAAGGAAATCAGTCGATTTTTGCTGGGGCAGGAATGCACAGCCAAACACAACCGATGTACACCTACTTCTACCACCGTTTTGATGGAGATGGAAACAAAATCTACGACAACGATGACATGGGCTTCTCACGAAGTGTGCATACCGGAATTGGATACGAGAAGTCGTTTAAGAATAGTTTGAACATCAAAACAGAGGCGTACTACCAATATGTGTACGATGTGCCAGTAACGGTTGCGCCATCATCTTTCTCATTGATCAACATGGGAAGTGGGTTCGCACGATTCTTCCCAACAGAATTAATGAACACGGGTGACGGATACAACTACGGAATCGAATTGACCGTTCAGAAATACTTCGACAAGTCTTTCTTCTTCTTGTTTTCAGCAACAGCGTATGATTCTAAGTACCGCGGAAGCGATGGAATCTTGAGAAATACATCGTACAATGGAACATACATCGCCAACTTGTTGGGAGGGAAAGAATTCAAACTTTCGCCAAGGCAAACGCTCGGAATTGGATTAAAGATGACTGTGGCAGGAGGTAAGCGATACGGATTTGTAGATGTGGCTCAAACCAATTTATTGAACGAAGTCATTTACATTGATTCTGCTTTCAACGAGCGTCAATTCAGAGATTATTTCCGCGCCGATTTGAAAATCAGCTGGAAACTGAATACTGAAAAGGTAACGCACGAAATCGGTTTGGACTTGGTGAATATTCTGAATACGGAGAACTTGTTGAGCTTGACCTACGCGCCGAATTTAGCTGACCCAACTCAGGAGCCAATTGCTGAGCAAACGCAATTAGGTTTCTTGCCGATCTTCTATTACAAGATTGATTTTAAGGTCGCGGGAGGAAGGAATAAGGATTAGTGAGAGTGCGAGTTTAAGCGCGCGCGAGAAGTTAGAGAGCGAAGGCTGAGCGGAGTCTAAGCCTGAAATAACTAACTGATTGCGGACTTCGGCTCCGCTCAGCCCTCGAATTGAGGAATCTTTATTACCACACTGGGCAACTATCGCAACTATTCGTCGGGCGAATATACAGCAAGAACCCTATAGAAGTATCGAACATTCCATACCCATAAGCGTGCCTCGCAAACGACGTTGGATCGCTTCTTCGTGTTCGAACTTTCACTTGATGATTGAATCCTCCGCTGAATTGCGTTTGAATGAAAACATGTCGAAAGAATTCAAAGCGCAACGCTGCGTGTGCAGAAAGTCCATATCCTGACATTGAAATGGTGCGCGTGCTTTTCGTTCCAGCAAAATCGAAGTCATTGAATGAAAGAAGTGTTCCCGTTGCCACACCCACATTCGATGAAATGGCAAATTGTTCTTTCGAACCAAATGCGACGAGCATATCCGTGCGCATCAACTCCAACCTTAGGTAGTTCAATCCGTCCGAATTTTCGTAATGGAAAGTATTGCGATTCGTCACGATTTCCTCTCCCGTGTAAACTCCCGACCAATTCGTCACGTTGTCAATTCCTGGATCGACTTCACCACTCAACGTTACTTCGTTCGCATCTTGGAAGATGTATTTCATGTGATCGTAACCAAACGAAATCGCCCAATGATGTCTGAAGTAATAACCTACGCGCGCATTGAATTGTGGCACTGTGATGCTTTTTGGGTCCCAATAGTATCCCGACGATAGCGGAGACGGATTATCATGAGCGACTGCTCCTCCCATCGTGAAATCGTAGCCTGGTCCAGCAAAGCGAATGTTGCTTTTGGTGTAAGCACTGCGATTGTATCCCCAATAACCAAAGAGTGTTCCTTGGGCGTGGGAAATTTTCTGCTTTTTATTTTTCCAAGACGATTGAGCCGATGTGAACAAAGGCGCGAACGCCAAAGCAAGGATAAGAAGAGCGTACCTCATTTATTTACTCATTAAGTTTACGAACTCATCTTGAGAGATGATTTTTTCTAGTCGATAATGAAAACTTTTGTCTGGAGTGTGCCATTCAACGAGTCCGTAACCCGAAGCAAAGTAATTCACAAACTCCCACTGACCAACGCTTTCCTCCTTTGTAAACGGATTAAACAGGGTCATTCGTATATAATCGTTGAAGATTGTCGCCGAAACCTGCTTATCTAGTACGTCTATTTTTGTTGTTGAGCTGAACTTGCGATCAAGCTCTTTTAGAAACATCGTTGAATCTTTGATCCCAGCAAAACGACTCGCGAAAGAAGCGGTCGATTTTTTATCATCAGGGATGAGTTTGTTTTTTAACAGCTCAGCCTTCTTGTTTTCCATGTTTCGATCAACAACCATGTGATCGATTACATTCAAGCTGTCAAGGTTATAGTTCAAGGCTTCAGTAATTCGTCCATCAGCTTTGTACACTTCAACGACAATGTGCTTTCCTTTAGAATCATTGATTGAGAAAACGCGGTGAAATTCTTCTTCGATCCCGTTCACAATATTCCGAAAAACGTAAATCTTTGGAATCGTATCGTATGGATAAAAGAATTCAGCAAATTCATTGCTCGAAACATTCGTTTCCTCCACTATTTCTTCTTCACAGGAAGTCATCCCAACAAGAACTATTAGCAACATCCAAAATGCACTCTTCATCTAATTCATTTTTAAAAACGCGACTTCTTTTTCTGTCAACAAGCGGTAATGACCACGCGGTAAATCTTTCTTTGTCAATCCAGCATATGTCACTCGGTCCAACTTTGAAATATTGTATCCCAAAGCTTCGAGTGCACGGTGCACAATTTGACTTTTCGTTGATCGAACTTCCAGTCCAATTTCGTACATCTCTTTTCCAGAAACGTATTCAGCCTTGTCGAAACGAATTGTACCGTCATCCAATAAAACGCCAGCACGCAATTTTTCCATGTCCTCTGGTTGCATTTTACGCGTCAACTCAACTTGATACAATCGTACTGGTTTGTGCTTTGGATGCGTTAACTTCTTTTCCAAATCGCTGTCGTTCGTGTACAACACAAGTCCCACAGCATCTTTGTCCATTTTTCCCATTGGGAAAACCGCTTCCTTGCATGCTTTTTGAATCAATCCGTAGGCATTTTTTCGCCCAAATGGGTCATTCAAAGAGGTAACAAATCCTTTTGGTTTGTTGAGAAGAACGTAGCGTTTTGTTGCAGCTTTGATGGAGTGACCATCGTATTTGACTTCATCACCAGGCTTCACTTTGTAACCCATTTCAGTGACGATTTTACCATTTACACTTACCACTCCTGTTGAAATCAGGACGTCAGCTTCTCGACGAGAGGCAATTCCAGCATTCGACAGGAACTTGTTCAAACGGACATCGTCACCAAATGACGGCAGTGTATCACCTTTTCGTTGGCGCTGCTTGTCCTTGAAATCGACGTATTTTCCTTTGTCGCGCGATTTGGCTCCATCCTTCTTATCGGTTCTAGAGTTCGGACGTCCTCCTTTCGGTGCGTCTTTTCCTTTAGCTGATTTTCTTTTCGAATCACCACCGCGTCCGCGTGAGCCATCTGAACTATTTTTCCCTCTCCCTCTATTCATTTCGAATACAATTATTGTGCAAAGATAGGATAATTCCGTCTTTAATCACTCGCAACGGTAAGCGCAGCCTAGACAAGCGGATAAAATGCGGACTCGATATGCTCGATTTCAGTTTTCCCTTTCCCGAGAACAATAGAAATGACATCAAAACGTACCTCTTCTCTTCGTTGTGATTGTTCAATAAAGGCATTCATTACAGAGATGATTTGCCGTTGCTTGCTGCGAGACACAGCAGAATATGGTGATCCGAAAATAGCAGTCTCCCTCGTTTTTACTTCTGTGGCAATCAGTTGATTTTGATGCAGGGAAATAATGTCAACTTCCCCTCGACGGTAGCGAAAATTCTCATGTAAAATGGTATGATTTTTCTTTTTGAGGAGGTTCACGGCCAAGCGCTCTCCTTCTTTTCCAAGGTCAATGTGGTTCATAATCAGGTAGGTTTCCTAATTAAGTTAAGGTTTTTGATCAGGTTCTAACAACTTTTGAGTGAAAAACTACGTCTTAACAGTAAGGAAACACTGTCTTATCATGAAATTATTATTCTCTCTTCTTTTGTCAATTGTCTTTTCAGCTGCTGCGAATGCACAAAATCTTGAATGGTTGGTGTCTGGAGGAGGTTTGAAATCAGACAAGGCAACGCACATCGTAGTCGACGATGCTGGGAATAGTTACGTCACTGGATACTATAACGAGCAAGCTCAATTTGGATCGTTTGATACGGGATTTTCATTCTCTAGCAGCAAGGAAGTTTTCGTAGCGAAGATTGATCCTGCCGGAAACTACTTGTGGGTAAAGAACGGACTGAACTATTATGATGACCGTGGATTAGGACTATGTCTTGACCCTGCCGGAAATGTATACGTCACTGGAACATGTTGGGGAAACTTGGATTGGGGAACATTGAGCAATGGAGCAGGATCGACAGATCAGATCTTTGTGGTGAAAATGGACAACAATGGAAACGAAATTTGGATGAAGAATGCAGGAAATCCGGACGGAAGTGTTGGTTTTTCTACAAATGAAAACGGTCTTCCTCAGACCTTGTATCAAGATGATCACGGACAAGATCTAGCAAGTGATTCGCAAGGAAATATTTACGTTACGGGCTTCTTGTCCAATATCGACACAAACCCTCACGATGCGTTTTTTGATGGAATTACGGTACCGCTGATTCCTGAAGATTCCATCGCCTTTTTAGCAAAATTGGACAACAGCGGAACGTGGCTCTGGGTAGAGACTTTCCAAGGGATTTATCAACACAGAGACAATGCGGTAGCCGTTGATGATGATGACAACGTATACGTAACTGGTGGTTTTAGAGGCACGAAGAATTTTGGAACAACAACGCTTACGAGCTTTGGAAAAGAAGATATTTACGTCATCAAGTACGATGGCAACGGAGCCTTCCAATGGGTCACTCAAGCGGGGTCAATTGGAGAATCAGATCGGGGTGATGGAATTGTTTACGGAAACGATGGTCACATGTACGTTACAGGTGAGTTTCGAGGATTTGCCGCATTTGGAACAGATACCTTGAATAATTACGGTGGCGACCAAAGTGATAAAGATTGTTTCGTTGCAAAGATGACCAAGGACGGGGTATGGAAATGGGCGGAGAAAGCTGGCTCATCCCAAAACAGTGATCGTGGAACAGGAATCTGTGCCAATACTTCAGGAAACATTTTTGTATCCGGTCAATTTAGAGGCGAAGCGAAATTCTCAGGATCTGATATCACCTTGGATTCAGGCTCTGACAGCGTTCAGGCCTTTGTAGCAGCAATAGACACTTTAGGAAATTGGCGCTGGGCGAAAGCGGGCGGAGGATCAGGATTTGATCGTGGAGCAGATGTCGATGTCGATGAAGATTGCAACGTATACTTCACAGGATATTTCACCAACAGCTTCACCTTTGATAACGCTCAAACCGTGAATGCGGTAGCAGGAAAAGAAACCTTCGCTGGTAAAATGAGCGATGCGTGTTTCGGATATGCTCCGCCCCCACCTCCAGGTCCTGAGGAGGAATTCTGTGAAATTCTTGAATCGAATGTGTTTACTCCAAATGGAGATGAAGTCAATGATGAACTGGTCTTCTCCGATAATTGCAACATGGAGGGAACCGTATTGATTTTTAACCGTTGGGGCGAAATCGTTTATGAGTCAAACGACTTGCTTGAAACATGGGATGGAACTGCGAAATCGGGTCAGATGGTAAACGCGGGAACATACTTCTACAACATTGAAGTACGATCGCAGTTCGGACAGGTTGAAAAGAAATCTGGATTCATTACGGTGATTATTTAATTGAACGACATTCATTCAGAGTTGTACACTATTTCATGCGACTCAAATGTTCCATCTTCTTTTTCCTTTTCTCTTTCTTGAGTGTCGCTCAAGTGGAAAATAGCCAAGTGCTAATTGTCGGGAATTTCGGTTCTATATGCATGGAAGACTCGAGCGTGTTGAAAGTCGCAGAACTGCCTCAATCGCTCGATTCATTCAAAATCATTTGCTTTTTTTCCAACTCCACAAGCTCGCTCAACGAAACGGAAGCCACCCGCGTTGAAGATTTTGTTCGTTCGGGTGGAGGACTTTACCTAGGAGCTGAAAACTGGCCCTTGCAAGCAGAATCCAATCAGTTAACGCAGAAATTGTACCTCAAGGAAAGCTTTGGCGAGTACGATTCTCCCGTAGCTGAAATTGAAAAGGAAAGTGGAAACCTCGATTTGAATGTGGACACCATTCCAGCGGGAAGGTCCACTGTTGCGTTCCCAATGGATTATCGATTAAAGGTCGAAGCTTGGGTTTCAGATCAACCTTTGATTTTATCCGGAAAAGTCGATGAAGGAAAAGTGATCATCGATGGCGGATATTCACGGTTTTATTGTGATCAGCGGTCTGATGTCACCGACTCGCTTTGGAAGGCAATCATTACTTATTTGAAGTAGCGCGTGTTGGTTCAGTTCTTCAACGGACGTTGTTGTTAGCGATTTATTTGTACTTATGCCTCTGCTAATTTAACTACCACATCATGAAATTCACACTCCTATCCCTTGCATTTTTTTGCATTTCTCGTAAGTTGTAATGAAGCCCAAGTTGAAGAAACACCCGATATCGAAGATGGTCTTCCTGCGGATTTGATCTTCAAAGCAAAACCAAAAGAAGCGGCCGAATTTGCCTGGGAAACCTTTCTAGCCATCAACGAAGAGACGGAAGATGGAACGAAATGGGAAAATTACAAGGAAGCCTATGATATTTTTCTTGAGAATGGTAAAAAAACCAACAGGGTGGGGAGAAGCTTCACCCTCTGCAATTCCTGCTTGTGCCAATGCCAAGGGAGCGACGAAAATTCTTCGCACGACATCCAAAGTTAGCCCTGTTGTAAATGAAACAGACCAAGCCGTTGGCGGGGTTTTGCTTGACAAAAATTCGAACCTTGTCCACTATGAGGTTTACATGAATAAACCCATGTTTCAGTACGTGTTGGAAAATGAATTTTACAATGCGTTGAAGCAAGCAGGATCTGACATTAATTTTCCAGAGGGAAGTATGGAGCTCAAGGCATCTTGGCGAATTTTAGACCGTAAGAATAAAAAAGAAGCAAAACGCTACCATACGGCGGAAGCCCTTGTGTACATACCAGAGGCAGGTAAGCTCGCGAAGGATACAAATATTCCGGACGATGTTCGAAAGAAAATCGATACGTGCTCTGTGCATTTGGTTGGTTTGGTTGGATTGCATATCGTGTACAAAACTCCTTCGAATCCCAATTTTGTTTGGATGACATTCGAGCACAACGACAATTTGGAGACGGAACAAACAAAGAAGGAGGGGATCACACCTTCTTTCTTCGACAAATCGAAAATCACGGACGAAACTCATTTGAATTGCAGACAATGGGATTGTCCAGATCAAGAAATGACTCAGGTTACTCGTCAAAATCCGATCCCAGACTGGGTGAAAAACGCGAACAAGAAATATCAGAAGAAGTTGAAAAAGAAGAAGTCAATTTGGGCCAACTATGAACTAATAGGTGTTCAATGGGCGACAGATTCTAAGCGCGAAGGAGAGCAAAGTTTGCCAAACTTGGCGAACTCAACAATGGAAACATTCAATCAAACGGCTAGCAGCTGTATTGGTTGTCATACTTTTGCACGATCGACAAATCCTACCATTTTATCCGATTTTAGTTGGGTGATGGGGAGAGCGCAATCTCCTAAATATCCGGATCTTCCTCAGATGAGCGAAAATTGTCCAGAGCAGTTGGGACGCGATCTGTTGAATTACGTGATGTACGCAAAACCATATAAAAAATGGGGCACATGGAAAGACACGACATGGAACAAGTTTTATCGACCTTTTGAAGGTGAGAACCCGCATGGAAAGACGGTGAGAATCTATGTAGATAGCAACACTCTTAAGGCCTACGAAGCGAATCCATCCATGACGGAATTGCCTGAAGGAGCGATCGTATTAAAAGAAAACTTCCATACACCTCCCGATAAACCTGTTCACTCTGGCGACTTGGTGGAGTTAACGATCATGTATAAAGCCAAACCCACTCCAGATAGCGAAAGTGAGTGGTTCTGGGTTAAATCTCCACCATACGGGCCAGTGGAAATCGCCAGTTTCAACGCTAAAGCGTGTATTAGTTGTCACATGAATTGGAAAGGAAATGGTGACGGTATGTTGACCTTCAATTTTGGAAAACGCCCTGTAATAACCAAAACAGCGTATCCGGATCAAAAGGGAAAGTAAGCATGAATAATTAGTTGTCTTGCATTACTTCGTACTAATAATTGTGTACTTCTTGTTTTCGGGATTTCGGATGTTAAAGGTGAAGGTGTGATATTCACTGCAAAGCCGATCATCCGTCATGAAAATATCACTGATTAAGAAAATGGTGTCGTTGGAAACATTTATTTTCCCAATGATTGAATCATTACAATTGACTTCGATTAAGGTAGTTACATCGATTCGTTGATCATGATATTTCACAGTAAAGTAATCGCTGATGAAATTTTCATGGTCATCATAGTACGACCAATCTTCGTCTTCGGCAGGCATTTTGAATTCATGCGAATAAGCAATAAGACTTGGGATTTCGTCTTGAGAACTATCAACTTGAACGTTTCTCTGACCACTACCGCAGCCGCCCAGAAGTAATATGGTTAAGTAGGCAAATTTCATTGCTCATTTGAGATTGACACCTTACGTTGCTGCCACGTCTGATGCATGCTCCAATAAATGAAATTCAGCAAAACGCCCATTCCAATCGTCATGCCCCACGTCCGCGTATGGCGGAATGGATGAACGAATCGATCACCAATTTCAGCGAAGAGATGTCCAGGGCGATTTAAAATATCCCAGCTGTTGAATCGGAGGTAACGACCCAAATAAATTCCGAATGCGGTGAGGAAAATCAAGGCTACAACTGTCGTGTACATTTTCCAATTCGATTTAATGGGCAAGATGTATCGCTGAATATCCGACAAGCTGATGAATCCTGCTGTCAACCCTGTCCAAGCGTAGCTTAAAATGAGGATGAGGTCGAACCACTGTGGTGCCGAATCTTCGAAGCGCATATGGAAAATATCGGTGAGAATGTATGGCGCGTTTGGAAAGAACAAAAGCCAAGAACCCAACACACCGATTTTTACCCACCATTTCTTAACGTGGGCATTTCCATCGTTGAGGAGCAGTTCATACATCATCGTCACTCCAAGCGGAACGAATGCTAGGAACAAGTTCCAATTCAAGAATAAATAATTGATTTCACCCGTGATGATAATACGCGTGATACAAAGCGCTAGGCAAAAAAAGCTCATAGCAGTTAGTAAGAGCAGTTGGTGTTTTCTAGTTTTGGTCATGGAGCTACTACGTAGCAGAGAAGCGTTTAGTATGTCGAAGTGGTTAAGATTTGTTAAACCCCAAAAGAGCAAATCAAAAGTCTAGAATGAACCAGCGATTTCCTTCTTTCACGGTCATTATTTCCTCTTCGCGTGTTTTGAAGGTCACAAAAACAACTGCTTGCTCCTCGCTTTTCATTTCAACCTTTGATACGGTTGCACCTGATACAAACTCCTTAAGTTCGTTCAGATCATCTTTAGAAATGGTCTTGTTACGAATAGCATCCCACTCCCCAGGACTCTTGTTTGAAAAGCACGAGCTCAAGACTTTCTTTTTCTTCTTAGTTGACGCTTTTATGAAGGTTTCGATAAGAGCTTTTGGACTTGAAAAGTCTTGAGCTTGCACGTTCGATGTTAGAACAAGAAGAATGGAAAACAAGATGAACTTTTTCATTGGTGCTTTTACACTAAGTAAAGGAATAAAAATGAAAAACGCCCGATGTTGGTCGGGCGTTTAACTAAAATTTCGAGTGAGTTATTTCTGATTCATTCTCCACATTCCGTCTTCAAAAACAAAAAAGCCAGGATCTTCTTTGATTGATTCTATGATTTCTTCGAACATTTCATCAGGGACGTTCGTTCCAGCTTTCCACTGTTCAGTAATCGAAGGATCTTCGTCAATTTTGGCTTTCATTTTCGCTTTGATCTTGGCAGAGTAATATTCCAAGGCTTCATCAAATTTACCTTCCTGCACCAATGCATATTGTTGGGTGATGCATTCAATAGCACCTTCCACATGTTTCGATTCATCGTTAATGGCAGCGAGTTCTTCTGTCGTTTCAGTTTCTTCTTCCTCTTCAAGGTCTTCTATTTCAGTTGACACTTCGTCTTCGAGTTGATCGACAACGTCCGCTGCATCTTGACAGGAGATTAGCATTCCAGCAGATAAGGCTGCAAATAATAAAGTTCGTTTCATAGTATAGTTTCAATTTGAGTTAAAATTAATACTAAAATGAGCTTTTCCAAATGGGATTTTGGCTGGGCAATGTGATGAAGCGGAAACTACCTGTTCCTTAATTGATTCTATATTCAATTACCGGGAGTTGTTCGCCATTCGGCATTTGGAACACTTTCGGGACCATTGTCAATCGCATTGAGCATCTCTTGTAAATCACTCGCCATACTTCCTGGGTTCATCAGGGGCATGTGCGAGTTGGGGCTGTATGGAGTCGATCCGAAAACGCGGTAATCAGTAAATCGATGACAGCTCACGCAACCGTTTCCATCGATATGCATGGTGCGCATCTCTGTATCCAATCCAGCACTTTTGTTCGAATTGTTATGCTCGATACCATCAGATATTCTGAAATAAGGCGAATTTATTCCTGTTAAACTTGGAAACAAAGCCTGACCATCTTGATCTAACAGCCCTTCAACATACGGCGAAATAATAAAGGGGTCCGCTTTATGACAAGCCACACAATTTTGGGACTCCGCTTGTTTTGGACTTTTCCATGCCTTGTTGTATTTCTTGTCATTGATTCCAGGAATATAGCCTTCAATCATACCATCCACCAATTCAATTCCCTTGATTTTTCTGTGAACATTGTCCTTCATTTCAAAAAAGGCTGTCGCTCCAGTAATCGTATTTGTTCCAATCATCTGTACGAATCCATCGTTTTTTCGAACGAAGTAAATCCAAACAACATGAGGCAGTGGATTCCCTTTATCGTCAACACCTTCAAGTCGACCAATTCTTGAACCAACTTCACAATTATCTTCCACAACCGAGTAATTGTCACACTGAATTCCTTCTTGATCAGAGGTTACAAGTACACCGTTGACATAAATAGGTATTTCCACACTATTTCCGGGGAGATGAAAACCAGGCACCACACCTAGTTCCGATTCACACATATCGGCATATTTTTCTGCTTATATGGGATTGAATACACTTCCTTTTCTGCAGGAAGAAAGGCGGGCTAAAAGAATAACGGCAACAAATGATAGAAGCAAATATCTGTTCATACTTTCGTCTTTATTTTATGAACAGAATTGCGCTATTCAGGACTTGTTCGGATCAACGCAAGGAATCTCTATATATTGTCATATCTGGTGGATAACTACTTTAAAACATAGTTCAACTTGAATTCCATCGATTCATTGCCGAATCCATTCTTTCTATTAATTTTAAAGGAAAAAGTATGTACGTACAGAGGAGATTCCCCTTTAAAAGTGTATTAATTTGGACCAAACGAGAGATTATCTTTTTTGTCATTTTTGCTACTATCATCACAGCACTTTACGAGGTCTTGAACATTAAATGGCTGCAAGTTCCCTTGGCGCCAGTTGCCCTAGTTGGTACAGCTGTTGCCTTTATGGTTGGTTTTCAGAACAATGCGGCCTACGATAGAATTTGGGAAGCACGTAAGATTTGGGGAGGAGTTGTAAACACATCTCGAACCTTAATCATTACGGTGAAGGATAGTTTTTACTTGCACCGACCAGAAGCGGCAGTCGATGAAAAAGAAGCGCTGAAAATAGTCACCAATCGTCACATAGCATGGTTAACGGCGTTGCGTTATGCAATGCGAACAAAAAAGGAATGGGAAACGACTTATCAAGTTGCAAAGAATGGCAAGAAAATAAAGTTTGAATACAACATCCCTGAGCGCAAAACAACGCTTGAGGAAGAACTCAAACCGTACTTGTCTGAAGAGGAGTTTGAGTATGTAATGTCTAAAGCCAACAAGCCGAACGCCATTATCAGTTTACAATCGAAGCATTTACGCGAATTGAGAAATCAAGATAAAATTTGGGAATTTAGCTTGTTGGAAATGCAGGGAATGCTCCAAGAATTAACTGCGTTGCAAGGAAAATCAGAACGAATCAAAAACTTCCCGTATCCAAAGCAGTATGGAAGTATTGGGTATCACTTTGTGCATATTTTCATGTGGCTCTTGCCAATGGCGATCATACCTGCATTTGCTAAAATGGGATTCGAGATGAGCACATCCCACCCGTGGGTAAGCGATTATTTCGTGTGGCTCAACATTCCATTTACAGTGATCGTGATTTGGGTCTTTAACACCATGTTGCGTATTGGACTCGCTGGAGAAAATCCTTTTGAAGGTTCGCCAAATGACGTTCCGATCTCGAATATTTCCAGAGGAATTACGCGTGATATTTTACAGATCATCGATGAAGATCCTGAAAATATTCCGGAGCCATTTGAGAACACAAACTTTATTCAGATGTAACGCATCAAGCGGTGAACACATCTTGGTAAAAACAGAATAACTGTTTGAAGTAGTTGTCGGATTCCACCTTGAATCCGACTTCTTTTTGCCGAAAGACTTTTGTCATTAAATTTAGAGTAAAACGAAGTGCTGTTCGTCTTCAATAGTATGGAGACAACATTGTCGATAGAAATGGCTGATAAACTCAACAAATCTGAAAATGAAAATTCAATCGCGAAAGCCATCAAAAAGTATGGTTCTCAAATTGGTGGTTTCATAAAGTCAAAGGTGAGTAATCGTGATGAAGCCCAAGACATTCTGCAAGAAGTGTGGTTTCAATTGAGCCGTTTAACCAATCTAGAGGAGATTGAAAATATGAGCGGTTGGCTGCATCGAGTTTCTCGAAATAAGATCACCGATTTCTATAGAAAGAAGAAACCCGATTCCCTTGAAGAATATACAGAATCCGATGACGACAGAAATTTTTCTTTGAAGGAGGTCTTACTCATGGATACTAGCAATAACCCTGAGTTGGAGGTGTTCAAAGAGTTGTTTTGGGATGAGTTCGAAAAGGCATTGGATGAACTTCCGGAGAAACAACGAGAAGTGTTTGTTTGGAATGAGTTAGAGGATCAAACCTTGCAAGGAATCGCCGATAAGTTGGAAATCAGCATTAAAACAGTGATCAGTCGAAAAGGCTACGCTGTGAAATTTTTGCGCGAAAGGCTCAAGTACCTCTACGAAGAACTAAATGATTAAATGAAATAAAATTGGAGAAGATGAATAATTTCAGAAAAAAGAAACCGGCATTCATTCTAGTAATAATTGCACTCATATTTGCGCTGCCTGCAGTGGTGATGTTCCTTTGGAATTCGATACTTCCGGACGTAACAGGAGTAAATACCATAAACTATTGGCAAGCAATGGGGATTTTCGTTTTAAGTAAAATCCTTTTTGGTGGATTCGGACCTGGTCGCGGACCACGAGGTAGAAATCGAAAGCGAGAAAAAATGAAGCAACGATTCATGGAAATGGATGCGGAAGAGAAGTCAAGATTTAAAGAGGAGTGGAAAAAGCGTTGTAAAACGGACTGAAAATTCATCCTGATGAAGCCCAATGACCTGCGTGTTGTTGGGCTTTTTTCGTTTCTAAACCCCACCGAGATTCAGGATTTAAAAAAAGTTCAAATCTTTTAAAGTAAAAGTTGAAGTCGGCCGTCTTCATAAATGTAATACACATTTTAACTAAAAAATATAAAGATGAAAATTTCAGTTTTTAAAAGCATTTTAATCGGGTTGTTGGTCGGCCTACTAGTTGTAGTTGCGACAAGACTCGTAATAATTCTGCTAATCGTTGGGGCAATTTTTAGGTTGTCGGGAAGAGGCAAATGGAGAAGAAAGCAATGGAAGGAAAAGCGAATGGCTTTTGTGGACAAAGTCAGAGGAATGGACGATGAAGAGTTCAAAAACTTCAAAGAGAATTTTGAAGGGAACCACGGATGTCATTCAAACTATAACATGAAAAACGCATAGTTATGAAAAACACAAGAACAAAAGTAATCGTTAGCGTGGTGGCAATTTTAACGGCCGGGTCTTTGTTTGCAGTCAAAGTAAAAATGATGCATCACAAAAAAGCAAAAATGGGAAATTGCCACGCAATGCGATCGGCAGATGGTCATGAGAAGTTTCAAGATCATCACAAGCAAAAAACGACGTATCAGGTCAAAAGAAAAAAAGAGTCTGCGGATAAGTAGATTGCAGGAACAAAAAAAGCCTCACATCGCGTGAGGCTTTTTTATTTGAGATTACTCGGTATTTAAGTCGAAATATTCAAAAGACTTCTTCAACTTGAATCTCTTTCGAATAGCCCTTTCCCAATTAAGGTATTCCTCTTTGAAGTCATTGAAATCACTTGGAATTCCTTTCGTCCAGTACATTTCACCATGTACCAAAAGCATGGCCCAGTGAAACTCCAATTCATGAGAAAGTAAACTCACATCATCCTCTGAACCCACTGGATCAAACAGAAACGAGTCTTTGAATTTTGCATCCGCCCAATGGTACGTTACTCGACCGTATTCGACCATAATGTGCTTGACTATCTCACAAAAAGAGTAATGATTGAAAATGACTCTTTCGTCCTCATTTTCAAACCGTAAACCGTCTTCAAGTTTGTGGCTCATTGAATCAGAATTAATAACCGACGGTTTCAATCTGTTCAGTCGTCATCAGCATCATGAATTTATGCATGTTTTCTTTCGTTCGTTCAAGGATCATGAGTTTTTTGAATTCGGCATTTTGTTCAGCTGTCGGCTTCGATTCAGTAAAGCGATTCATTTTTTTGTAAGCGAAATCAACCCATGTTGAAACGGTTTCATCGGAGTAACTTTGAATGTAAAAAGCCACTAACTCAGCTTTCGAGTAGCCTTCAACTCGAATCGGATTCCAGTCTTCCTGAAGGTGAACTTTCGCTTCTATTTCTTTGAATTTTTCTTCTGAAAGCACGGTGTACGCATTTTCAGGTTCTTTGATTTCTTTTTGAATAGCGCAGCCGGCTAAAAGGTAGAGGCAAGCTAAAATGGAAGTAAGGAAAAGTGCTTTCATAGTTGAGGTTTCTTTCGATCAAAATACGAATTATCAAGAATGTATCAATGCCTTTCTATTTATCCCAAAACAATTGATGAACCTTGAGCACCAAAATGATCAAAAACGCGAAGAATCCGAAAAAGCCAGTGATAATTACAACGTGCAACCGTTCGACTAGCCAAATAAGGACTCCATCCCCCGAAACATACCCCGGCTTACCGCCAAAATAACCCGAATCAATGCCTTGAGCGGCGAGATAAATGAAAAGCGCGGGCAGTGCAACTCCGATCAAAAAAACGAGCAGAACATGTGTCCATTTAATGCGCATATTGGGTTTTGTACTACTCATCAATTTTATCTCCGCGATTGATTAACATTTCAAGGGTAAATATATATCTTTCCAGTATGAAGCTTTTACTGTCGCTACTCATCTTGTTCACCGCCTTCAGTGGTCATTCTCAATTGTACGGTAAATTTACCTCTATTGAAGCGGCACTGGAAGATCCAGAATCAGTGGTTGAGTTGGATTTAAGCTTTCAGGATTTAGAAGAAGTACCGGAAGAAGTTCTCCTATTGCCACGACTCCAAATACTGGATCTTAGCAATAACAAAATTGGCGTTTTACCAGATTTCATTGGTGATCTCACTTACCTCAGACAATTTGTACTGATGGGCAATAAGATTGTGTCGATTCCTGAAGCTATTGGGAAATTGCAGAGATTAGAACGTCTATACCTGGAAGGGAATGAAATTGAAGAGTTAACGCCCGCAATTGGTGAAATGAGGAACCTCAAACACATTTATTTGGGCTCCAATTTTTTGGAAACCCTACCAGAAGCGATTGGGAAATTAAAGAAATTAACAGTGCTCAAAGTGGAGTACAATAAACTCACCGTGTTACCAAACTCAATTGGTGATTTGGAATCTCTTTACACCCTCGGTCTGAATGAGAACACGCTTTCAAGCATACCGGAATCTATTGGCGATTTAGCTTCTCTGGATGCCCTTAGTCTTCATGACAATGCTCTATCAAGCGTGCCAAAATCGATTGGGAATTTACATAATTTGAGAATACTTCATTTGGATAATAATCAGCTGACGAGCTTGCCGGAAAGCATCGGAGAACTCAGTAAGTTAATCACCTTGAGTATTTTTCATAATCAAATTACTGAGCTCCCAGAATCAATGAAGAAATTAACAACCCTCAAAAACTTTGGATTGTACGCCAACAAGATAACCCACCTATCTGTTTTCTTGAGTTCATGGGCGAATCTTCAACATATTTTGTTCTACAAAAACGACTTCTCGGATTCGGAAAAGCAAGAGATTCAAAGTTACTTCGCCGATGAGGTGCGTTTCGATTAACACCTCACGATTACATTTCCTCTTTTTCTTCCAGTATCAACGTAAGCGTGCGCATCCTGAATTTGTTCAAGCGAGTACACTCGATCAATTACGGTGGTTAATTTCTTCGATGCTAGCAAATCTCTCACTTTGATTAAATCCCGCATTCTCATTTCTTCCTTGCGTATTCCAGTTGCGGCGAATTTCAATTTCTTTTTCGAGAATGGTGAAACCAAAAGCAGTTGGAGTAAGATACCGAAGGTCAATGTTGGCGTCATGAAAACACCTTTTTTAACCAAATGTTTCTTTGAGTCGCTGTAGGACATTTTCCCAACAGTATCGAAAATGACATCGAATTTCTCAGAGCTTTGTTCGAGTTCATTTTTGGTGTAATCCAACACTTTGTCTGCTCCCAAATCTTTAACGAGCGCTTTGTTTTTTGTGCTGCAAACTCCAGTAACCTCTGCCCCAAAATTCTTGGCAAGTTGAACAGCTGCTGTTCCAATGCTACCTGAAGCGCCATTGATCAATACCTTTTGCCCTGGTTTCAGTTGAACTTGATCCGTGAAGAAGGCTAATGCCGTGCAAGCTCCATCGATAATTCCAGTGGCTTCTTCTGAGCTAATGTCCTCAGGTTGATGAACCATCAAGGCGTGAAAGGGTAGACAGATGTATTCGGCGTAGGCTCCACATTCTAGTCCTGTTTCCGCCATTACTTGATCGCCCACTTTGAAGTTGGTAACCTTTGATCCGATTGCCTCAACTGTTCCCGAAAGATCGGTTCCAGGTGTTTTTATTTTTGGTTTGGTCAACCCAATGAACAGACGTCCAAAGTAAGGCGTGCCCAAGCGCATAAATGTACTGGCTGCCGTGATGGATGTGGCATTGATTTTAATGAGAACTTCATCTGATTTAGGTGTTGGCTTCGCTACTTCTGTAACTCGAAGAACTTCTGGTCCTCCATATTTGTTTGCGATAACTGCTTTCATAACTGTGTGTTTTAATTATGAATCTGAATTCAGATTCTGAAACAAAGGTGGGGCAACAAAATCCTTGAATCGTTCCAGATTGTAAATCGGAACAAAATTGTAAATCAGAACTTATGCGTTCAGCTGGTTCCAATATGCCTTCGGAGTGGTACCCATTTTCTTCTTGAAAAAAGTGTTGAAAACGGTTTTGGAGTTGAAGCCGCTGTCGTAAGCTAGAGCGAGAAGTGTCAATTGGTGAGCGGCACCCGTCATTAGCTTGAGTTTGAAATCTTCCAAACGATAAGTGTTGATGTAGTACGAGAAATTTTGATCAAAACCTTCATTGAGCAACTGCGACATGTGATTGGGTGGCAGGTTCATGTATTCGGCAAGCGATCGCAGTGTGAGTCCTGGATCAAGGTACAATTTATCGTTCTCCATTAAGTCCTTCAAACGCTTCTTGTAGCGAAGGAGTTCTTCATTTGTGAACAAGGACTTTTTGTATTTCCGTTCACTTTCTGTTGATGAAGCTTCTGATGAATCTCCAAGAATTCCCGAGATTAATTTCTGAAAACCGGGTCGATCGCGGAGTGGTTTCGCCAACGGATCAGTGGTGAGCAATAGCACCAAAGGGAATCGGCTTTCGATCGCTTTTTTGAGATAGTCTAGCGCTGTCTCTAGGTTGTTCAGTTGTACATGGCACAGAATCAAAAAATTCATTGCGTTGCCTGCAGATGGTGTTTCGAGGTAAGATTCGAGTTGACTAATTCCTTCTTTCGCTTCGATTTCATTTCCGACCATGGCATGAGAGATCGTGGTTCCCCCAAGTTTTGCGAGAAATCCAGAATCGTCTTCGGGCAGCGCATTGAAATAAGCCAAACCTTCTTCCTGACGACCAGAAAGCAAATAACAGGCTCCAAGATCAACAACAGGGAAAGGCAAGTCGGCTTGCAGGTCAAGACTACGTTTGTAGTAAGGAATTGCCTTGTCGTATTGTTCCATCATATAAAGTAAAAACCCTTTGTAGCTCACATTGACGGAAGAAAATGGAGCTATTTCCAGTGCTTTTTCGAGGTACTTCATTGCGACGTCTAACTTGCCCTCTAAGGTTAAGAAATTGGCCATAGTGATGTACATTTCATCGGTCGGACGCATACTGAGCGCGTTATTGAGGTGCACGTAAGCTTGTTTCAAATCCCAATGCTGCCAACAACTAATCCATGCAAGGTTCAACTGTGTTTCTGGAAGATTTTCTCCGAGTTGGATCGCTTTCTCCAAGAAAGGTTGAGCTTTCATAAAGCCCTCGAAGGTTGGGATAATTCCCATGGTCGCCATGTAGGTGTACGCTTGATTGATATCCAAATAAGGCAGTGGAAAATCAGGAGATTTCGCTATAACATCTTCAAATATGGAAATCGCTTTGAGCGTGTTGGAATAATCCAATTTCATCAAGTAGAATCGAGCTTTCAAGTACTCTTTGTAAATTTCAAAAGGCACATTGTACGAATCAACCAAGTGATCTTTCAATTCAAAGTGACCGATATTCTCTCTCAGCTTATCGGCAATTATCAAACTAATTTCATCCTGAACGGCAAACACGTTTTTAAGGTCTCGATCGAAGGTTTCTGACCAAAAATGAAAATCACTTTCAACCTCGATTAACTGTGCCGTGATTCTTGCTGACGTCCCCGAAAGTCGCACACTTCCTTCTAAAATAATGGAAACGTTCAGTTGTTTTCCTATTTCGGAAATTGTGCTTTTTGTTCCTTTGAATGAAAATGAGGATGTTCTAGATGTGACTCTGAGTTCTTGAATCTTCGCAAGTGCGTTGATGATTTCTTCCGTAATTCCATCGGAAAAGTACTCTGCTTCCTCGCTTGAACTCATGTTCACGAAGGGCAGTACAGCGATGGATTTATTGGTTGTAGAACTCACAGACGCAAGTTAAGGGTTTTCAACCACCTTCAATAAATAGTAGGTTGGAATTTGTAAAAAGGTCGGCAAAAGTAAAGTCCAAGATAGAGAAGCAGACTATTTAATCTCAATTTCTTGCTCCTCCATAATCAACTTAAACACGTTCGGGTAATCCGTAATAATTCCATCAACACCCAATTCAAGCATGCGCAATAAATCTGCTTCTTTATTAACCGTCCAAGGAATTACGGGGATGTTGTTTTTTTTGCAATACTCCATGGTTTCCTCAGAGATGAGGTCGAAATACGGACTGTAGACGTCTGGTTTAAAACCGAGCGTTTTGATATTCAGTTCAACGTCTTTTTCGGTTTCGATGAGTAAGGCAAGCGTAATTTCTGGCGCCTTTTGATGAATCAAACGCAGTGTTTCCAGATCAAATGATTGCAAGCACACGCGATTACTAAATGGCAGGTGTTGCACTTCATTCAGCACGAGTTGGACAAATTCTTCCGCGGATGGATGAAATGCCGAGTCGAGGGCGGGTTCCCGTTTGATTTCAACGTTGAACCTTGGTTTATCTGTCCCGTGGAAAATAGCAAAGCTATCTGCTGTAGCAAAGACATCCTTCATCAACGGTTTTACGGCAGGAAGTTTCGCTTGTTGAGGAAACCGAGCATGAGGACGTAAACCTACATCGTATTGCTTGATTTGATCGTAGGTGAGCTGATAGATATTGTGCGATTTTTCGTCCTCTTCTGTGATGAGTTTTCCGGATGGATCCATCGATATTTCATGCGAAAAGAAAGGTTCGTGAGAAATCACGACTTCTTTGTCTTTTGAGATCACGACATCCATTTCAAGTGTGGTAACACCAATTTCCAGTGCTTCGATGAACGCTTCGATCGTGTTTTCAGGAAAGATACCTCGACAACCTCTGTGTCCCTGAAGATCGATTGCTCTTTTCGAATCTGCGCAGGATGCGAGCGTGAGCGCTGAGGCAAATGCAATGGTCGTTTTAGTCATGACGTATTGTTTGATGAAACGATAGTTAGCTGAATTCAACTGTACAAAATTAAGGAATAGACTTTTCCCTATCTTATTCAATATGTTACGTTTTGATTAAGGATTGGTTGATCTAGTTCGATTGGGGCAGGATCAACTTACGAGTCCTCAGTTACACTTTTAAGGTGTGATACGTTCGGCAGTTCTTCGGAATAAGCGTTTGTTTGTCGGATACTTCCCAGGCTCTACATTTCACCCAACAACTCCAAGGTCTCTTGAGCTGCTGCTTGCTCCGCTTTCTTCTTTGAAGAACCAGAACCACGACCGTATTCGCGTTCACTGATATTCACGCGCACGACGTATTTCCAATTGGCACCGTCGCTTTCTTCCAACAGAACTTCAAACTCAATGGGAAGGCGGTTTTTCTGGCTCCAAATAAATAAGCGTGATTTGAAATCAATTTCTTCCTCCAAAATGCGGTTCAGATTCACGTATTTTCGGAATACGTGGTGGATGATACTCTTCCGAGTGGCTTCGTAACCAGCATCGAGGTAGATGGCTCCAACGATGGCTTCAAATGCGTTCCCTTCAATCGTTTCCATCTTGATGGTGCGATTCTTATTGTAGCGTAATACGTCACCAATCATCATATCATGACCAATGGTTCCAAGCGTATTTCGGCTCACCACTTTCGACTTGATTTTCGTCAGGTAGCCTTCATTTTCATCTGGAAAACGTTCGTAGAGAAATTCAGCTACGATTGAATCCAAGATAGCATCTCCTAAAAATTCCAAGCGTTCGTTTGAAACTTCAATTTCTGAAGTGTTTAAAATGGATTTGTGCGTTAAGGCATTGAGGAAAAGCTGACCGTTTTTCGGTGTATGACCAAATCGTTCGACCATGAACTGTTCTATCTCAGGATCGGCCTTGGTAGGCTTTTTAAAAAAGAGATTTAAAAACTTAGACAATTAAGCCTCGAATTTTTTCACAATCACGGTAGTGTTGTGTCCTCCGAATCCAAATGTATTCGAAAGTGCAATCTTAACGGGACGTTTCTGAGCTTCGTTGAATGTGAAGTTCATTTTTGTATCCAATTCTGGATCGTCCGTAAAGTGATTGATCGTTGGGGGAACAATATCATTTTTCACAGCCATAATCGACGCAATTGCTTCTATTGCACCGGCAGCACCCAAAAGGTGTCCTGTCATCGATTTTGTTGAGCTAATGTTTAACTCGTAAGCGTGCTCACCAAATACTTTTTGAATTGCTTTTACTTCAGCAATATCACCCAAAGGCGTTGAAGTTCCGTGAACATTTACGTAATCTACTTGCGTCGGATCGATTTCGGCGTCCTCCAAAGCAGCAAGCATGGTGTTTTTTGCCCCCAATCCATCAGGATGTGGAGCAGTCATGTGGTACGCATCACCGGACATTCCGCCACCGATTACTTCGGCGTAGATTTTTGCCCCGCGAGCTTTTGCATGTTCGTATTCTTCAAGGATCAAAGCTCCTGATCCTTCTCCCAAGACAAATCCATCACGATCTACGTCGAATGGACGAGATGCCGTTTCTGGAGAATCATTTCGAGTTGAAAGTGCTTTCAAAGCATTGAAACCTCCCATTCCCATTTCGTTTACGCAGGCTTCGGATCCACCAGTTACAATCGCGTCAGATTTACCAAGACGAATGTAATTGAATGCATCAATAATTGCGTTTGTCGAAGATGCACAGGCTGAAACAGTCACGTAGTTAGGTCCACGAAGTCCATATTTAATGGAAATGTGCCCAGCTGCGATGTCAGCGATCATCTTTGGAATAAAGAAAGGGTTGATACGTGGAGTTCCGTCTCCTTGGAAAAAGGCTTTTGCCTCATCCTGGAATGTTTGGAGTCCTCCAATTCCAGACCCCCAAATAACACCGATTCGGTCTTGGTTGGGGTTTGACTCCATTAAGCCCGCATCTGCCATGGCCTCGGAAGCCGCGACCATAGCATATTGCGAGAATGGGTCTAGTTTTCTTGCTTCCTTACGATCGAAGTGATCGGCGGCGTTGTAGCCTTTAAGTTCACAAGCAAACTGTGTTTTGAACGCAGATGCGTCATATCGCGTAATCGTTGCAGCTCCACTTTTTCCATTAATTAGGCCGTCCCAATACTCAGAAAGGTTATTTCCAATTGGTGTTAAGGCTCCTAAACCAGTGACTACTACTCTTTTCAGCTCCATGTACGAATCGTTCGTTCTGTTAATCTAATCTTGTTAACTATTTAGCGTTCTCTGTAATGTAATTTACAGCGTCACCAACAGTTTGGATATTTTCAGCTTGATCGTCTGGAATCGCGATGTTGAATTCTTTCTCGAATTCCATGATTAGCTCTACAGTGTCCAATGAGTCAGCACCAAGGTCGTTTGTGAAGCTCGCTTCATTCGATACTTCGCTTTCCTCAACACCTAACTTATCTACAATGATAGCTACTACTTTTGATTGAACGTCAGACATTTTTCTTTTATTTAATGGGTTAATTCAGCCGCAAAGAAAACCACAAAATATCAGAATCCAAAATTATTACATTGAATTCCACTAAAAACTTGGCTAAAACCCGTGTTTTTAGTCGTAATATGCGATGACCTCATCCGTCGTTTTCCTAGTAAGATCAGGTACTCTAGCGTCATCACTAGGGTAACCAACAGGTATTAAAAGGAATGGGCGTTCATTCTCTGGTCTTTCGAGTGCTTTTGCAATGAAATTCATAGGGCTGGGAGTATGCGTTAATGCCACTAAACCAGCGTTGTGCACTGCCATTAAAAGAAATCCTGATGCTAGGCCAACGGACTCGGAAACGTAGTAATTTTGACGTTTAGATCCATCTTCCTGAATTTCATACGGACGTTTCATCACAATAACGATCCACGGGGCAATATCAATGAACTCTTTTTCCCAATCCGTGCCAATAGGGGCTAAATCTTCTAACCATTCATCGCTCATGCGTCCTCCGTAGGATTTTTTCTCCTCTTCTTCCGCTAAAGTGCGAAGCTTCGATTTTAGGCTCGCATTTGAAATCAAACAGAAAGTCCACGGTTGTTTGTGTGCTCCAGAAGGCGCAGTGGATCCTGTCATGAGGATATTTTCCATTACTTCCTTTGGAACGGGCTTGTCGGAGAAGTCGCGAACAGATCTGCGTTCATCCGCCCATTCGAAGAAGCTATTTGACTTTTCAATCATTTCTTCTGCTGAATAACTCTCGCGACTAAAATCAATAAATGGATATTCCTTCTCTGGCATAGTTTAGTTCTTTTGGGACTGGAAAGATAGGGAAATTGAAACAATTTTCTTCACTGACATAGGTCATGTTTTAATCGGATTCGAGTGGCTACATTTAAAATGTATTAACGAATCTAACGAAGGACAACTATGAGAATTGAAGAAATAATGATTTCACCAGTGGTGATCTCAAAGAGAAACGTGACGATTGCCAATTTAAAGAATAGATTAGCTCGAAAGGGTATCAATGCTGTTCCCGTGATGGAGGACGATGGCAACATTGCTGGGATTGTATCTGCCAGTGATTTAATGTCATATCACGACGAATCCCTGCATGTAGAAGAGGTTATGTCGGAACACGTGCACATTGTATTGCGCAACAATCAAGTGAAGGATGCTGCGAAGATCATGGTGAAGCACGGGGTTCATCATTTAGTAGTGATGGAAGACGGGAATGTAATCGGAATGATTAGTTCAATGGATATAATCAAAGTGTACGCTGAGGAATAATCCTATCTTCACATTCTTGTTGTGGACTCTTTTGTTTCGCGCACTTGGAATGTCTTACCGTTGTAATCATATTGGTAGCTTCCAATAGATAAGATTTCTCCTCGTTGAAGATTCTTAAGTTCGATGCGTTCACCGTTATATATGATATACCCACCCGTGTTTTTAGCGATCAATAAGTAATCTGGTCGAATCGAACCTTTTACTGAGCATACCAATACATTCACACGAACTCGCACTTTCGTGAGTAATTCCAAATCTCTTACTTCCGAGTAATTGTCTCCAACCAGCAAGATGACATCACAAAGCGAATCCTTGTTTTCTGTGTGAAGGAGCGCCTCAATATCGCTTTCAGGTCGTTCGCCTCCGCTTCCGCGGCGCATTGTTTCTGTTACTAATCCATCCATACTTAATATGCGGAATGTCGTGTAAATACCACCCGTAGAACCAATCTTCTTCTTGCGAGTAGGTTTGTCGTCGCCATCATTGAAAAAAGTAAAGCTCGTAAAATTGAGAGAATCTTGATGTCCCTTGATCCATCGTTTCAAGTTGGCAACATGTTCGGACATACTTCCAGTTACATCCATAACAAGTGCCGTGCGTTCGTTTTTGTCAATGATTGACAAACCTTTGTAAATGGGCATCTGCTTCATGAAGATCTCTTGAGGGGATGATCCACCAAATTCGGTGAGGTCGCTCGGCTTTTCTTCGAGTATTACCTGCTCTAATGTTGGCCGATCACCATTGATTAAATACATCCCGTTCACGTTAGGCGAATACGAAACGCGTACTTCAAGATCCAATTCTGATTTTATTGGCAAGGAATCTCTGTAAGCTGGTTCCCAATTTGGCATAGTGTAGATCGCGCCTATTACGGCATATTTCACGCGCTGGGGACATTCTTCCAAAAATGTCAAATCTGAAATAACCCCGTTCTCGTCAATTTTGAGGTGCGTTTTCACCCATTGATCATCTCGTTTGAGGGCAATTTCGTCTGTTCGCAGTTCTTTTTTAAGGAATTCCAACATCGCGTCAGGTCCTTCCGGGTAGCGCGCATCTTGATCAGGAATGATGACTGGGGTCGTGGCCGTCGATTCGGATGGTTTCAATTGCTCCTCCAGAATATCAATGTTCGGTTGCAAATACACATCCGTTGGATTTTTCAAATATTCTTCCAATCGTTTGATTTCAGCCAAACGCTCTTCTTCTGATTGAATCGGTCGGTGAATGAATACAAACCCATGAAAAAATGTCCGCCCCATTTCCGGTGATGAACAACCTATTTGCTCCACAATTTCCCATTCAACATAATTGCTTTCAATAATCTCTGGGAAGGATGCATTCAATTGCTTGAAACGTTTTCTGTCCAATGCCTTCTGATTGAAACTTGGACTTTTTCGATACTTCGTATAAACGTAGTAGACTTTAACGATCGTGAGTTCTCTTAGTTCATCAATGGATTTTTTGAAAGCAACCTCATTTTGTGCAAACGTCGAAGGGATCAATGTCGCTGAGTTGGACGTCGAAAGTTCCACCTTATCAATTTCCGTTCTATCCTGCTTCAGGATGTTTTCAATGCGTCGCTCGTTTTGCGATAAGATCAGCTGAACAGAAAAAAGAAATAGGATGGAGAGGATTATTTTCATACTCCAAGTATAATGATCTCAACCCAAAAAGTTACACCTATCCACAATCTATCTAAACCACAATGCCTTTGCGACCTTGCGTCCTTTGCGGTCAAAAAAGAAACCACAATACTCTTCACACATCATTATCCATACAGCGCCTTGTGTTTCTTGTGTCGTAGTGGTAAAAAAGAAAACCACAAAGGCACGGGCTTGACATTGTCAAGACACAAAGCTATGGGTGATGTATTGTTCTCGATGTAGATGGAACCGTAAAGAGCGCCAAGTGTTGCGAACTGAGCGGAGCCGATACCCAAATCTTCGCTAAAACCAGTTACGCGGCGTTTATTTCCAGTCATTGGTCGAATAACTTCAAATTTTCAGAATAAACTTTCCAAAAAGTTGATCATAGATCGAAACGGACTTTCTACCTTTGCACCATGGCAAAACAACGCATCGGTATATTTGCATCAGGAACGGGGAGCAACGCGCTCAACCTCATTCGCAGTTTTCAGGACCACGAGTCGTTGGAAGTAGCGTTGGTGTTGAGTAATGTGGAGACTGCACCCGTGTTGAAAGGATCGTTTGATCTAGGAATTCCGATCTTCTACATGAGCAACGAGGATGTTGCCAATGGAGTGTTGCTGCGTTCGTTCTGCCAAGATCAACAATTGGATTGGATTGTACTTGCTGGTTACCTCAGGATGATTCCCGCAGAGTTGATTCGATCGTATCCAAACAAAATGATCAACCTACACCCTTCCTTGTTGCCAAAATTTGGCGGAAAAGGGATGTTCGGGGCGAATGTTCACAGGGCCGTGCTCGAAGCAGGTGAGAAAGAAACTGGAATTACCATTCATTTCGTGAATGAGGAATTTGATAAAGGACAGAAGATTGCACAGTTTCATTGTTCATTGAATGAAAATGATGACTTAAAAAGCGTTCAGCAAAAGATAAGTCAGTTAGAACAAACATTTTTACCAAAGGTGGTTGAAGCCACCATTTTAAAGTAGTCTAATCATGGGATTTTTCGAAGCATTTAATTGGACAGAATTGTTCAAGGCAACAATGGTACTCTTTGCCGTAATTGATATTGTTGGATCCATTCCAATTATCATCAAACTGAAAGAACAGACAGGAGGAGATATTCACGCAGGGTGGGCAACCATCGTTTCCTTCGTGATCATGATTCTATTCTTGGTCGTTGGAGACAACATTCTACTCTTATTCGGGGTAGAGGTGGAGGCTTTTGCCGTAGCAGGGTCGATCATTCTTTTCGCCATGGCCATAGAAATGATCATGGGTGTAACCATATTTAGAGATGATGTATCAGGTAAAACAGCCAGCATTGTACCGCTCGCATTCCCAATTATTGCGGGAGCAGGATCCTTGACATCAATTATTTCACTGCGCGCTGAGTATCAGGAAATCAATATCATTTTGGCGATTTGTATCAACGTTCTGATTGTATTTCTTGTGTTGAAAATGACACGTGTAATAGAAAAGTTGCTAGGGCCAGGTGGAATTGCGATCTTGAAGAAAGTATTCGGAATTATCCTGTTAGCAATTGCCGTGAAGTTGTTCTCTTCGAACGCGAAGGAGTTGTTTATGTAGAATTCAGCGTTTCATGCAAATTCTCAAGGGTTAAAAGGCTAAATGTTCTGTAAAACAGTCTCCAAACGTTTCAGTTCTTTCTTCACTTGGTTGACTCCAATCAAACCACCTGACATTCCGGTAGATGTCTTGCGAATGGCTGCCATTACCGTTTTATCGTCCTGCTCTTTTACATCAACATTGAATTCGAAGTATTTGTAAAAAGCACCAAGCATCAATCGAAGCACGCGATTTCCTTTTGTGTAATTGCGATCTCCCAGATTACCTGATTTAATAATGTAGCGATCCTGGCTGAGTGCCTTTTCAATGGCCGTTCCAATTTCCTCGGCAGTTGCGTTTTCGTAGATGTGTTCAAATCTATTATTGTCACTGAATTGGACAGATTTAAAGTGTGTCATAGGTTCTTAGTTTCTTGAAAAGTACTAATTATGATTTATTTCTCTAACTAAACTTGAGATGTTTATCATAAATAATAGATAAATGAAAATAACCTTTCAGTAATTATTGAAAGGTTAGGAAATTATTCTAACTTAGAAATGTCAATCAGCGCAAAACACAGTTAGCGCTTCTTTTTGAATAGAAACTTTCAACATTTCCTGAAAGTTATAAAAGTGAGAAGATGAACTTTAACATCATTGGATATATCGTCTACATCGCCGTGATTTTTTACATCACCGTCTTCATCCGAAAGAAATTCCATTCACACGGCAGAGTGTTCTTACACGAAATCTTGATAGACCACAGTGTTTGCGAAGCCGTTAACAACATCCTGCTGATCGCCTATTGCTTGCTGAATATTGGGAATGCCATCATCATGATAAAAACATGGCCACAAATTGAAACAACGGGAGAGCTGATTGAGGTTACGAGCATCAATCTCGGACAGATTATCCTGCTCCTAGCAATCATACACTTTGTAAACATAACACTGCTGTTACTCGGCAGAAAACGAATAAACAAATTATCACTTAAACCTTCGTATCATGGATAACACATTAATTATTATCGCCTATGCCGTCTATTTGCCAATAGCGCTATTATTGATTTATTATGTCGCACGGAACCTCTTTCGCAACTCTGAGATTTTCATGCTGGAGATTTTCCGGGGAAAGGCGGAAATAGCAAAGGCAACGAACAAACTTTTTGAGATTGGATTTCACTTGTTCAATATTGGATTCGTTATGCTGATTTTGAAGATTGCATTCATTGACAGTTACCAGGATTTAATCGAACGTGTTTCTTACAAATTGGGTGGAGTTGCCATCTACCTGGGTGTAATGCTTTTTCTAAATCTTTATCTCTTGTTCAGAGGGAAACGAGCAACGAAACGAAACGATGAGCGAATAGTGGAAATCCCTAATGCTGATTATCGCCCACAATAATTTTTAGCCATTCAATTTAAAAGAGAAATGCCTTGTTTGTAATGTATTCAAACAGGGCATTTCTGTTGTTTAGGAGTGTTTGAAAAGCTTTGAATAGACGATTGAAATACTGAAGGATATGGCTGAATTCCTCCTATTAACGGGGAAACATGTTCATAATCGTGATTCTGTACATGCTTTAGTCCCATTTGTATTCGCTGTAGAGTCGCAAGGTCTAATTTTATTGATTATCAAATTAAACCGTGTCTATGTTCAAGTTCGTATTTCTTGCATTTGCAGCTTTGGTCGTTCAAAATGCATCTTCTCAGACAGTATATCTCACCTCGAGCGGAGGAAGTTTTACCACTGAAAAATGGATGAGTATCACTACAGGAATCAATGGATCTGGAACGCAAGTTTGGGGTCAGGGAAATGGGACTTATGGAAACGGTCAAGGTCTTCTTGCTGATCAAACGATTGATCTTTCAGCGTATTGTGGACAAACATTGTACATCAACGCTTACGATAGATACGATGACTCCTGGGATGGTACAACCTATACTTTGTATGATGCGGCAGGACAAACAGGTAATCTACTAGCTTCAAACGGAGGAGTTTCACCCGATTCAGGGGATGACAACGATTGCAATGGTTCCGGTTGGTGCACGACAGATCCAGCTAGTGAGTTAGAAGCCTCCGAAGCATTCATTGTTCCAGCTTGCCCATGTACTTTCCCTGCAGGAACCTTCACTGTTTTGCCTGATTGCGGAAATGCACAGTTCAGCATTCAAGTGAATGTGACTAGTTTGGGAGATGCTGCCAGTGTTGATATTTCAGATGGAACAACAATATTTCAAACAAGTGTTTCAACTGGAACGTATACCGTTGGTCCATTCGCAGCAGGCGTAAACAAAACGATTTCCATTGAAGGAACAACTTACGGAGGTTGTGATATTAATTCTGCAGCACTAACTGAATCGTGTGTTTGTTCAAATCCTCCGATCGCTACAACGAATGCTGTTAATCTCGATTGTATCAATCTGGATTTTGACATAGAAGCAACCGTAACAAATTATGGTGATGGTAGCGCGGCAGACATTTGGATCGATGGGTCACTTGTTCAATCCAATGCCGTTTTGAATAACACGTATACATTCACAGGTTACGTAACTGGAACTCACGCGATCGACATCCGTGCTTCGGGTGGCGCATTCGTCTCGTGTGAAACATCATATTCCGAAACGGCTGTTTGCACTCCAGATATTTGCACCGACGCGATTGATATTCTAGGAGCTTCAACCACCGCTGATTTGTCGGTTGCAAACAACGATAGCGGTGAAACAGATGGAGTAGGAGAGCCGAATACAATTTCCATGGGTAATGGAACAACAATGAGTAACTGTGGATCAGGTCCGCAGCACTCGGCCTATTATTACACTGATTACACAGATTTGTGGTACAAAATTGATATTCCAAATGGTTCGGATCAATTCTCATTAACATTTACGGGGTTAACCTGTCCAGTTGCAGTTTTGCCTTACACAGGTTCTTGTGGTTCGCTTTCTTTGATGAATATCGGGACATCATTCGCAGGTGGAATTGTGGATGCTGATTTTGATGCTAATGTCGACAACGAAAACGGAGATGAGCCTTTCATCTCAACAGATGGAACGATTCATTTTAGAGGTGCAGATGTGATTTCTGCTTCAACAGGTACGATTTACTTGAGAATCATTCCACATGATGACCAGGCTTCAGGAACGAATTGTAATCCTGCTGATATCAGTTACTGCTCATTTGATTTGATCGCAACTTCGCCTCAGCCAAATGATATTTGTTCTGATGCGATTGACATTGTTGATCCAACGACATTTTTGCCATTAACAGCCACGGGAGACATCAGTCAATCGAATATTGATGCTGACACACACGATGAGGTGAACGGGGAGTCGTGTAATGGAATCAACTTTGCCACATCTGAAGAGGATTTATGGTACAGCGTTGAGACGCCAGCAACTGGGAATTACTACTTGAATGTTGATATCAATTACACAGGTGCGGTTGGTCCGATGTATGTCCTTTTGCACAACTATTGTGCGGCAGGAGATACTGACCCTATTGGTTGCATGAGTATTTCCTCAAGCGGAACCGTTGTTTTTGATCAAACGAATATCACGAATTTCGACAATGCACTTACTTCGGGGAATGAGTACAAAATTCGAATTGTAAAACCCACGGGAAGTTTGGCTACGTCTTTCGACATTACTGGAAACTTGGTCGCAGAAAACAACAGCTGCGCGATTATGCAACAAACCTTCCCAGGTTTTGATTTAGATGCTGGACCTCAAACGGCGAATTTCAATTTTGCTTCAGGATCAGGTGCTGTCCCGACGCAAGCGGATAATGACCTCTGGTATCAATTCGATCCCGTTGCAGGAAGCGATAACGGAAATTCAGTTTACTCTTCATCGGTGGACTTGCAAGTTGGAGGGTTGACAGCTGGACAAGAGTTAACCGTGATGATTTACAAAAGATCAGGAGCGTCAAGTTGTAACAGTCTCGCCAGTGATTTTATTTATGAACAAACCATTACTTCAAATGGAACGGCAGTGTTGAATTGTTTGGATGAACTTCATGGCACATCGGCTACGGGAGATGGATATATTCTGAGAGTGATTCAAACAGCTGGAAGTACAGCAGACAACGTGTTTTTGCAAGCATTTCCAAATCCAGTTGGCCCTTTCAATAATGATTGTGAAAACATTTGGGATGGTTCAGGACCAGCAATTGTCGGTGGAGGGAATGCATCAAATTATTTCAATCCGTGGTTCATCCCGGCAGGAACAACGAACTATGTTGTCGACGACTTTGAAAATGCAACGGACTGTCATCCAAATATCACTTCTTCAGATTGTGGAGGAATCGATTTAACACACGGCCGTGATCTTTGGTTCGTTTTTGAAGTTCCAGCAAGTACATGCGGCTCAGCGGGCTTGTCATCTTCATCGGTGATCAACAGCATGGATATCACATATAACGCTGGGAATGCATTTCGCGACGGGCGCATGTTTGTTTACGACGGATGTTCAGATGCTGATTTGATTGATTGCAGCCCATCGCTTGATGGAGCAGGAGAGACTTGGACAGTTACTGGATTGACGCAAGGTCAATTTTACCTATTACGCGTTAAACCGTCATCTTTAAATTCCGATGATGAATATTCGATTGACATCACGGTTGAGGAAGGAACACCTAGACCTTGCAACGACGATGCTGCTTCAGCTGAATCAATGCCGGTGAACTCATGCAACGATTATGATAATCTACCAACTTGGTCGATGCAAGGAGCTTCAGAATCATCTGGGGCAGGCGTTCCTGAATCGGAAGTTTGGTTCACATTTGTCGCGCCGAGCCCAGCAAATGGCGGTCCTTATTTCAACGCAAATAAAAGTTGGGTAACGGTCTTTTTTGAAAACATTACTGGCACGTCAACCGGACCGTTGTCTTTACAACTATATAATTCGCCCACGTCAATCGTGGCTACATCAAACACCTTCTCTACGGGTACTGCCGCTGGGAGTCAGGGATTCGCTCAATTCGGACACCTGAACCCGGGGCAGACATATTATCTCAGGTTGTACTCGAAGGAGAATGAGACAACACCTGTGGAGTACAGTTTGAATGTTTATACACCAGATGCAAACACAACTCCATGGGAATGCGGAATGAATAGTCAGTCACTTACATCTGGTTGTTCGGAGGGATGCAATGATTTAAGAGAGGCCTACTTTAAAATTGATTTGCCTGTAGGAACACCTTCGAACAAATATTATATGATAGAGGTTGTAGGTGAAGATCAAATTTTGGACTTTGAATTGAGATCCCAGTACTTGACGGAGTCATCTGCGACAGAAGGAGATATCGATGATTACGATTTACCCTGTTCTTCGCGTCCACTCGAGCCAGCCGTGTCCATGGTGAGCGAAGTGCTCGGTGTAACGGTTCCAACGACTGGAGAGTCCTGCAATTTAAACGGTGATCCGACAGATGGTGGTTCAGGGGTTCGTCGTGTTTACTTTGGGATGAATGGACCAGCCGCGGGAATGAAAGATTACTATTACGTGAAAGTATTCATGGACCCAAGTGACCCGAACTACGCGAGCACAACAGGATTGAAAATTTGTACGATTAATTTCAATGGCCCTTATTCGAGCCAAGCTTTAGCAGAAAGTGGAGGTCCGATTGATGAGATTTGCACGTCAACGCCGCTTGCAGTTGAATTGGTTTCGTTTGATGGAAAAGCTATGGGAGAGTTGAATGTCCTGACGTGGGAAACAGCTTCTGAAATTGAAAACAGCCATTTTGAAGTGGAACACTCGTCAAATGGAATTGTCTTCACTCCGATCGGTTCTGTTGATGGGAATGGGACTACCACCGAACTTCAGGCATACTCCTTCAATCATAGGGTAGATAAGAAATTGAATTACTACCGTTTGAAGCAATTTGATTTTGACGGAACCGCGACGAGTAGCGATGTAATTGTCATTGAATCAAAAAATGCAGGGGTACAGTTGTATCCAAATCCTTCAAAAACGGGAAGTCAGATTGTGGTTAGTTCGGAAGAGCGAATCTCGACAATCACGGTGAGTAAATTGGATGGAACGACGATTCTCAAGAAATTGGGCGTTGCAAAAAAGACGGTGATTTTGGAGGAGATTTACAATCCAGGTGTGTATGTGGTAGTCGTGTCGACTAGCATTGGTAGCGAGACATTGAAACTGGTTATTCAGTAGAGGAATTCAATTCTTCTTTTTGTATTCTGATGGAGTACAGCCGATAATTGTCTTGAATGTGGTGTTGAAAGTTGATTTAGAACGGAAACCACTTTCTTTGCCAATTCCTTCGAGCGTATAAGTGCTGTAGGCTTCATCAAGAATGAGTTCAGAGGCATGTTTCACGCGTTTTTGATTAATAAAGCGATTGAAATTTAAGCCGTCTCTGCTGTTAATGGCTTGTGAGAGGTACTTCGAATTCATGTTCATGCGCTTTCCCAGTTCATGAATGGAGATATCAAATTTCAAGTACAATTCTTCTGATTCAACGAGTTCATTAATCGATTGAAATAGCTCATCCAATTTTCCATCCATAGGTGTGCTGCTGAGTTCAGGACGCTGTTCATCGTCATTGATACTTTCATGCTCTTTTGTAGTGCGCAAGTATTTCGCAATGACCTTGATTTGATAATACCCAAGGTATAGAACCAATACAAGTATTGAAATATTGAATATAAACTCAGAAATGAACGGAGAAACAACTTCTGAAATAATCATCCCGAAATAAAAAATGACATAAAAGAGAAGGGAAACGCGCGACCAATTAAGGTTGACAACATCCTTTGCTGTATGATTTTCGCGGTTCAGTTGCTCCGCTTTTCTCAACTTAAGAAAGTTCAGAACGATAAGTAAACCACTATAAATTGGGAAGAGGTACTTCAATGTGTTTTCCGTGAAGGCCAGACGCAAGTTGTAAATCGTCATGTTATCAGGTACGGTAACGTTGAGTATTTCAAAGGTAATTGCAGCGACCAATACAACTAATGGTACAAATGTGATGAAGCGGTCAATCTTAAACGAATGATTCAACCAAACGGTGTTGAAACGGTAAAAAAACAATCCAACTGTAATGGTCGAGGGTACGAACAACCAAATCAATGGGATCGCAACATTTACCCACCCAATATGGATGATCATGTAGAATAATGCTATAAACATCAAGTTAGCGAAGAGTAGAATCCCGTATCTAGTTACGAGCTTCGGTAACAGTTTTGTCGCTAACAGTAGGAAAATAAAAATGAGACAGGCGAACGCAATCGCTGTTTCAAATGCTACCGAGACGTAGTAAATACTTTCCATTTGCCAAAAATAGGTAAACAGAATTATAATTTGGATAAAAGAAAAATCGCCCTGATTCCGATAGCTTTAGGAAGTCAGAGCGATTAAGGGATGTGATAGATTTAATTACTTAAGCACCTATTGTTGTGTGATTAAAGGCATGCTTAAGGTATACGCTAAACTTTAAAGCTGAAATTCCTGCAGCCTATTTGACCATCACCTTTTGAATTTCTTTGTTGTTTCCGTTCTGAATGGTAATCGTGTACATTCCAGAGCCGAATTCCTTCAAGTTAAGTTGCTTTTCGTAGCTTCCAGAAAACTTACCGAGATCCTCCTGGAATACTTTCTTTCCAGAAGCGTCTGTTACCATAATTGACGTTTTCTTCTTTTCGTCGCTTTCGTAACGAATCTTGAACGTTCCATCATTTGGATTTGGATACACATCCATTTCTTCTGAAGAGCTTTCGAACATAACTTTCGCTTGATTCGAATTCGCTTCATCATAGTTTTCAGTTACAAGAACGATTGTGTGATCTTCTACTTCTCCCATTGTCATGATTTTCACTTGGTGGTCTCCCTCTTTTGATTCAAATTCGAAGTCATTCCCATCAGAGTTGATTTCGACGTGCTTCACAATGAATTGCGCATCATCACCAACTTCCTCGATGATTTTTTCAATCTTCATTTCGATTTCTTTCATATCTCCATCGAACTCTTCACTGTGTATGAAAACGTTCATGTCATCTCCGTGTGGCATTTTCAGGATTTCCATGTTTTCCAAATCTTCTTCGGTCATTTCAACCTCCTCACCGTTCACAATTTTCGTGATCTTCTTCTTGCCGTCATCGTCCATTTCCACTAAAATTTCGACGCGCTCGTCCATTTCTCCAATTTCCTCATCTCCAATGCGCATTTTCACCATTTTTCCGTGATCACCATGATGACTTTTGATTTCGATTAATTCGTCTTCTGTCATTTCAACTTCAATACCATTAACGGTTTTCTTAGTTTTCATTTCACCGTTTTCGTCCATTTCTACTCGGATTTCAACAGTTTCTTCTGTTCCATTTCCGTCTTCTTCAATATCCACTTCGTGAACGAATGTTCTCATCATTTTTCCGTCAGTGTTCATTTCAGAAATGTCTGGAATCGATATGATCTTTACATCTTCATTCGAGATTCCTTTGTCGGCTAAAAACTGCTGTGGTGTGTATGATGAAGTCATTGAAATGATCGTATCATACGTTACCATCTCCCCATCCGAGTGATGAATGATTTGGTATTTCTTCTTTTTATCGTCATCATTTTTTTGTGTAAATGATACGAGAAGCGCCGTGGACGCCAACAAGGCACATCCTACTAGTGCTACTTTTTTTAATGAATTCATAGTATTTGTTTTGTGATCTTTGGCATAATGACCGTGTGATCGTTTTCTATTCCAAAATTACGGGTAAGCCTCCCGCAACAGCGTTAAAGAAAATCCAACATAGGTTAAAGTTAGGTTAAAGCCTTTTTGATCTGAGTTGTTGAGTGTATTTTTGAATGGAATGAAAAACAGAGTACTATATAGCCTTGTTGGGTTGATGGTGATTTCGCTTGTCGGCATCATCGTGCTTCAAAGTCTGTGGGTTTCAAAAGCGATTTCAGAACAGGAGAAGGAATTTGAAAACCATGTAAACGCAGCACTCAACGATGTCAACGCGAACATTGATCAAGAGGAAGCCTTCTTCTTTTTTGAGGATGAACTGGCGAACCTTAAGGATTCGATGGGGTTAAATGAATTCGAAACGAAAACGAAAGAGTCGCTCGTGATTTCCAACGGCAACAGAATTGAGATTTCTGTTAAAGGTGAATCAACGGATGTGAATTTTGAGCATTTCTCCGATAGCGATCAGGTCATGGATGATATTCATGAAGCCTTGGAAACGATTCATGTTGAGTTGAAAGATGAAGGGGAGTTCGGCGATTCGATCACAATTGTCACAAAAAAAAATGAACTAAACAGATTCGACAATATTTCTACTGTGTTTCGACGGTACGTGAAAGAACACAAGTTTTCTGGAAAGTTGAGTGACAGAATTTCCAAAACTAAATTGGATTCACTGCTCAAAAAAGGACTTGAGAAAGAGGGAATCCGAATAGAACCTCAGTATGCGGTGTATCAATCAGGCAAGGAAAAATCAATCGCGGATTTTACCACGAAGAAATTCGATCAAAAGCAAAAAAGCTCAAGTTTCACCAAGGAGTTGTTTCCAAACGATCGAATCATTCACCAAAATTTCGAACTCTTTCTGCAATTGGATGGTACGGATGGCTTCGTCTGGGCAGGCATTCAGTCGATTGTCATTTTATGCATCGTCTTCACGTTACTGATTCTATTGTGTTTCGGATATTCGCTTCACTTCATTTTCAAACAGAAGCGCATGAGCCAGGTGAAGAACGATTTCATCAACAATATGACACATGAGTTGAAGACTCCGCTTGCTTCAATTTCCTTGGCGGCGTCTTCCATTAAGCATCCAAATGTGATTGGAAATCCAGAGGAAATCAAACGATTTACGGCCATCATCCAAAGTGAGGAAAAGCGCATGAACGAGCATGTTGAGCGTGTATTGGACATGGCAGCGTTGGAATACCAAGAGTTGAATATGAACCGCGAGACTGCTGAACTCAACGCTATAATTCTGGAATCCATTGAACACATTCAGCTAGCCGTAGATGCTGCAAACGGAAAAGTGAACTTCACTTCGGGGGCGGAAACGGCAACAATCAACGCGGATAAATTTCATTTACTAAGCGCGTTCATCAATATTTTGGATAACAGTGTGAAGTACCAAGATGGAGGATTGGAAATTCAGGTGAAACTGAGCGAATCGCATGGGAATTACGAATTACTCTTTTCGGATAACGGAATTGGGATGAAGAAATCTGCAGTGAAGCAAGCCTTCAATAAATTCTACCGCGAAGAAACTGGAAACATCCACACACGCAAGGGATTTGGTTTGGGGTTGAGCTACGTCAAAAGTATTATCGAGCTGCATGAAGGAACAATCAGCCTAACGAGCGAACAAGATAAAGGAACGAATGTTCGAATTAAACTACCCAAGGCATGAGTTCTGGAAAGCGCATATTGCTCGTTGAGGATGAAGAGAACTTTGGTTCCTTGCTTCAGAATTACTTGCGTCTATCCGGTCATGAAGTAGATTGGGCGAAAGATGGCGCTTCTGGATATTCGACTTTTGTCAATGGAGATTATGATGTCTGCATTTTCGATGTGATGATGCCGCACATGGACGGGTTTGATCTCACCGCTAAAATCCGTGCTAGGGGAAATAGGACGCCCATTATTTTTCTCACTGCGAAGAAAATGAAGGAAGACATGATCAAAGGGTATCGCGTTGGAGCGGATGATTACCTGAATAAACCATTCGATATTGAGATTTTATTGTTGAAGCTAGAGGCCTTGTTCAATAGAAGTGGGAGCGTCAATTCCCTTCGAACTGAAGAGAGTTATTCTCTTGGAAATTACCGTTACGAAGTAAAACCGCGATTGCTTCATTTTAATGATGATTTCAAAAAGCTTTCGCCCAAAGAAGGGGCCTTGTTGGAAATGCTGTGCCGACATTTGAATGATGTGACTCCTCGCGAAAAGGCGCTCGTGGAAATCTGGAAAGAGGACAATTATTTTACGACCAGAAGCATGGATGTATACATCGCGAAGTTGCGGAAATACTTGAAAGAAGATGCTTCAGTGAAGATTGAGAATGTGCATTCGAGTGGGTACGGTCTTTATGTCAAATGAAGAATGGGTGAATTAAGAATTGTCGTGCTCAACTGAATTTCTTGACTTACGACTGAATTCAGTCTAGGTATAATCTAGTAAT
>JAQXBM010000034.1 GCA_029252405.1 Crocinitomicaceae bacterium | reverse complement strand
CACTTTGATTAAACAATCGGACAATCGGACAATCGGACAATCGGACAATCGGACAATCGGACAATCGGACGATCCAACTAATGCGCCTTCTTCTTCACAAAGATTTTCTTCACCAATAAAATAATGGGGAGTACTGCGAATCCAGCGATCAGTCCAACGAGAAATTCGCCTAGCATTGAAGGAATGCCTTCAACTAAATGGTGTATGAAATCAATGTTATGAACGAAAATTCCGCCAGCGACCAAAATCATTGCGAATGTTCCAACTACGGCTAGTGTTCGAACAACCCAAGGAAGCGTTTTTACCAATCCCATTCCAAGTCGAGCCTTGAAGCTGGTTTTACTTTCGCTTTTACTAATCAATTTGTATCCGACATCGTCCATTCGAACGATTAAAGCGACGATTCCGTAAACTCCAATTGTTGCCATTACTGCGACAATCGTCACCACAGCGATTTGCATACCTAGCGTTTCTTCGAGAACAATTCCCAAGGAAAGAATGATGATTTCAATCGACAGGATAAAATCAACAAGGATCGCCGATTTCACCTTTTTGTTTTCAAATTCAAGAACTTGCTCTTTAGACATTTCAACGAGATCTTTCTTTTCCTTTTCGTCTTTTCGATGGAAGAGGTAGTGATAGATTTTCTCAGCACCTTCGTAAGCAAGGTAGATTCCTCCAATAACCAAGATTGGAACAATCGCCGCAGGCAGAAATGCACTCAATAGGAAGGCAACAGGAAGAATAATGGCTTTATTTAGGAACGAACCCTTCGTGATTTTCCACAAAACAGGAAGTTCACGCGACGACATAAATCCAGAGGCCTTTTCGGCATTTACCGCTAAGTCATCAGCAAGTATTCCCGCTGTTTTCTCTGTCGTTGCCTTACTTAACGCAGCAACATCGTCCATGAGTGTTGCAATGTCATCCAATAATGCAAAAAATCCTGATGCCATTTCTTTGTCGTGTTAACCTTTGTTTAGGAAGAGCGAAATTATCGAAATTAATTCGAGTACCCAGTTCAACGCTCCTAATATTCGGCGAAGAAGGAAAAAAATAAGACCAAAGATAATAAACGGGGCAACTTTTTACTACAATATTCCCTCATTCAAAGCGAACTGAATGAGTTCATCGGTATCTTTTACTTGAAGTTTTCGAAAGATGTTTTTCCGGTGGGTTTTCACGGTATGTTCAGAGATAAATAGTCGTTGAGCAATTTCTTTACTTGTTAGACCTTCTGCAACCAAACCAATTATTTCGATTTCTCGCTCACTCAATTTGTATTCGTTCTTCTCTTTCTTCGAGTCTACAAAATCATTCATTCGATCGAAATAAGTTTGACCAGAAAGAACGCGTTCAATCGCCGTGAGTAAATCTTTGCCTGTATTGCTCTTCAGTACACAGCCATCGGCTCCAACGTCCCAGAGTTCTCGAATAAATTGCTTTCGGTTGTACATTGTGAGAATAATCACTTTTACTTGCGGATATTTTCCCTTGAGTTTTCGAGTACAAACGATGCCATTCATTTCAGGCATGTTGATATCCATGATGACAATATCAACTGTGGTATTTTGCAAGGTTTCCAGGACTTCCAATCCATTTTCAACGACGCCGACAACCGTGTATTCATCCTTTGTCTCGAATATAGCCTGCACGCCAGTTGCCACAATTCTGTGATCATCAGCAATCAATATTCTGGTTTTTTTATTCATGGGAGATGGGTATTTCAACAATGAATGAAGAACCTCTGGTTGGTGTTGAATCAATAGTTAAGGTTCCTTGGTATCGCTCAACTCTCAAACCAATGCTTTTCAATCCAATTCCTTCATGTTGATCAGAGTGTGTAAATCCGATTCCGTTGTCTTCAAAAATCAAATTGAGCTCGTCTTTTAAACTCGTAAGTTCAATGTGAATTTTAGTCGCGCCAGCATGTTTCAAAGAATTCGTCATTAATTCCTGAATGATGTGATAAACGTCGCGCATAAACCTACTTTCCAAGTCGTGATTGATGGAAAAATGATAAGTCACATGTGTTTTTTTCGATGCATTGATGGCTTCAGATAAATGCTCAATGGCTTTCTGCAATCCGTAATACTTCAGCGTTGAACTGTTCAGATCATGAGCAATGGCTCGCACTTCATCAATGGAGGAGGAGGTCGATTCTAGAATATTATTGAGAAGCTTCTGCTGATCGTCGCTTAGTTGAGTCTCATTTAACAAATCCAAATAAATTTTGATCGTTGCTAATTGTCCGCCCATTCGGTCGTGAAGATCATTCGAGATTCGTTGCCGTTCATTGTCCTGGCCTTCAAGCAGAGCATAAGCTGATTTGAGCTCTTCAGATTTCAGGAGTTCGTTAATTTCCCTGACTTTGACCTCCTTTTTCATCAATTGCTTCTGATTTCTATACGCGAACGTCATGAACGCAATGAGCATTAGGAGCATACCAGCGGTACCAATGAGTAATATGGCTAAATCACCGCTCACGATAGAGTAAAGTTAGTCCGTAACTGATAATTGATAGACGAATAATGGCGGAAAAAGACTCTAGAATCCATGCGTTGTGAAAAAAATCATTTGTTGATTGACTGACAATTTTTGAGCTGAGTAAATTCACGAAAAATGACCCAACGGCATAGAACATAAAGCCAGCGTTAATATAAAAGAAAGGAGAACTCTCAAATCGCTTTGGACTTGCGTAGAGCCGATACATGTAGTTGAATCCCAGACTAAGAATTACAATTTGTACCAGCGCCAGGGCAAAACTATTCATCTCATACAGAGATCGGATAAATACAGAATTGGCAATATAGGCCGAAGCCGCCGCGAGAATAACGTAGTTCCATTTTTTTGAAACTCCCTGTTTTGAATAGATCAAATAAATCAGTGTCAGTTCAATTAGTCCGAGCAGATGATAGTAAGGATGTGTGTTTTGGTAGTGTTCAGCGAGAAAAATGGTTGTGACCCTTATAGCACCAGCAAGGAGTAGGAAAACCCAAAGCAATTGAAACTGACCGAATTTCTTCCATGCGATAAATGCGAATATTCCGACCAGTAAGTAAGAGTATTCAGAAATATCATTTAATATGAAAGTGAAATCTCTCAGTGACATTCGGTGATTTTGAGGCAAGTTATTAAAAATAAGAGTTCAAACTATCTTGCAAGCTTGAACTCATTGGACTTTGTTGTTATTCTGGGCATTCCGACGTATCCAACTCATGGTAGAATGAAGGTCCGTGTCCGCATAAATTCGGACAGGGGCGAGCAGAACCTAACATTAGCAATCGTCCTTCTGTCGAATTTTGAGGCGCGACGTCCTTGCCTTCGCAGGTTCCGTGAAGATCCGTCTCACTCTCGATAGTTGGAGTAAGAACGAGATCATCCAAAAGTTGCGGACCTGATCCATCATCCGCGAGAGATTTTGACTTCCAGATACGGATTCCTTTTATTTGAAAATCTTCCTGAGCCGTTTCGTTGTGTTTATCAATTTCACTGATGAATTGTTTGATCGTGTCTAGATTGAAATGGAACCCGGCTAAATTTGGATTTTCTGGAACGTCTTTTTTGTCGTTATACCTCAGAACGGCTTCTTCGCGTGTCAGGTATCTTGCTGGTTCACGGACCGGTGCCGTACAAACGAATTGTAATATAGATTCAATGGACATAGTAAAGTGGTGTTTGATTAAGTAAAGTGCCTACTCTTTTCAGTTTTCGGCTTCCCTGTGTTCTTGATGTTAGTAAAAATAAATCAAACCGACATAGATACGCGTCGGTTTGATTTGGTAAGTATTACTGCTGGAATTGGTTTTCAAGGATAAACCATGCGTTTGGTTCCATGCCCACTTCTTCGAACGTGTATTTCAATTCGACACCTTCAGGAAAGTAGCCTTCACAATAATCTGGAACAACTCGAACAACGCTAAGCAGCCAAGGCGAAGCCCCCGTGAATCCAGATGCCCTAACGATGAAACTGTCTTTGTTAGTGCAGCCTCCTGTTGGTACTCGGATTATCAATACATCATTTTCCACTGATAGCTCCTTAAGGCGTTCCCATTCGTAAAATGGCTCGGATTCTTCGAAGTTTTCGAGGTTTGAATTTGTATCCTTACTTCTTACCAAAATGCTATTTGTTGCTGCATAAACGCGGACACCGTCAAGAGTTGGTGGAATTTCATCAAAAATGTACATAGCGCTGACTTCGGTTAAGACTTGCGGTACCATGCCAGTTGGAGGGGTTCCAACAAATTCAAAATCACAAATTTGCGTGTCTGAATCGTTTGGAATTGGACGCAATTCGATGTCGGTCCAACCTGCTGTATTTGTTAACCCTTGAGCTACAACAACTAATTTCTGGGGATTCGTTTTCGCGTACTTAATTTGTACTTTTTCTACTTTATAAATTCTTTCTTTCATAATAACTGAGATTAATGTGGGCCTGGTTCACTGCAAAGTTTGGTAGAAGAGAGAATGTGATTGCACTCTCTCTTCTTACAGGCAATTGTTTAAACGTTTGGTAATGTTCGCTTCTGCTAGCGATTGAATTACTGCTGATATTGGTTTTGAACTGAGAACCAATCTCCAGCTTGGAGCCCTAATTCTTCGAAAGTGTACGTTATTTCAACACCTTGCGGTATATACATTTTGCAGAAGTCAGGATGAATTCGATAAACTGTTACGTGGAATGGAGGGAGCCCAGTAATTCCTTTGTTGACGTCAACTTTGATGTCTTCTTTTGAAGTGCATCCGTTAGAAGGAACTCTCAGTGTCAGTTTGTTGTCCTTCAAAGAAATACCTTTCAATCGAATGATTTTTGGAACTGGAATCGCATCTTCGAAATTGGCAGCGTTTGAATCAGTTCTTTCGCTTCGAATGAGGATGTGATTCGTTTTTGCGAATACAATAACACCGTCAAAAATTGGTGGAATTTCATCAAAAATGTATGTTGTTTGAACAGGTGTTAAAACAGGTAAGGAGATTCCTTTTGGAGGAAGCCCAACAAGCTCGAATTGGAAAATTCCCTTATCCGGTCCGGTCACAAGTGGGCGAAGTTCAATTTCTGTCCAACCGCTAGAGCTCGCAACTCCTTCAACTACTATCGCCAATTTAGGCGGGTTCGACTTTAAATACGTGATTTGTACTTTTTCTACTTTATAAATTCTTTCTTTCATAATATGTGATTAAATGGTTCGGTACAAATCTCATTTAAAAACAGTCCGTGCGCAATACCTCTCGGGAGGTATTCTGTGAATGAAAGGGGGTATTAAAGTCGAAAAGATGACAGAAAAGAAGAAGTAAAAGGGAGAAAGCCCCTTGTAGCAGGGCGTTTCAAAGAAAAAGAGGAGTAAGCTCGTACTAGCCATTGAAGTCGAAATCGCGTATGGTGGAAATCACTTCAATGCAACGAATGATTTAGTTCAAATAAATTTGATCAATCAGTAATGTGAAGTTCTCGTCTTTCTTGTTAGCGATGAGGAAACTCAATTCTTCAAAAGAAGAAGCGTCGAAATTGGGTTGCTTCAGTTTACGTCCTCTAAAACTTGGGAACAAGTCCGCCAAATCTATTTCAATCGTTTCCCATTTACCCGAAGTATTGAACGTTGTGATGAAAGATTCAAAATCCGAAATGTTTTTCTTCACTCTGAACTGATATGATTTACCATCTCCTTTGAGGCGAATTGTCACCTTCGATTTTTTAGAAAGATCAACTGATTCTGGTCGATGACGAACTGAGGCAAAACCTCCGTTATTCAATGTCGAAACTTCTCCTTCAAAAACTCCGTGTCCCGCATCGTTAACATCGAATGATGAAGTCGATAAGCCGCCCATGACGCCATCGTTTAAAATCGTCCAAGAGCTGATGTCAACACCCGAGCTGAAATTGAAAATGGTATTCTCTGAGGTTGTCGATGATGATTTCATATATGAACTAAATAATATCGTAAGAAGAAGTGCTATTCCAATGTGTTTAAGTTTCATGTGAGCCTTTTTTAGTTGAGTAGATAATTGAACTTTGCCCTGAGCATCGAAGGAAAATTAAGATGCCTGTTTGTTTTCGTCGCTTTTGTCGTTGCTTCGTTCAACTCGAAGAACAGGATGTTTTTCTTGTTCCAACTTATGCTGTTTAGAAATCATGCGAAGTAAGAAGAACATGTAGCTCGAAAAAATCGCGATACCGAAAATGAAAATCGTTGTAGTGCTCATAATCTATTGTTTTTGAACCAGCTTAATGTAAATCGCGAAACAGAGTATCGAGGGCACCCAAATACCTACAAACATTCCTTCCTCACGCTGTCCGTTAAACCACAAGGAAACGGAAATGAGGAAACTGATGAAGGCCAGAATCACTGGATAATAATTTTCAAAAAAATTCACCATGCTGACTTGATTAGTAATATTGTTTAATGAATACATTACAAACTTAAACAAAATAATTTAATTGTTCAACAAAACTATCAAAAGGTTAAACAAAATGACTTTAAAAAATATAGGAAGGCATCTTGTTTTCGTCTGTAAGTGCCGTTTTTATTGACTTTTTTCCAAAAGTGTGAGAATACAAAGAGAGTTAAACAAAATGGTCGATTCTTCGTGTTTTGTTTAAGGTTTAGTTTAATTCGAACGATTCTAATAGCCATAAATTGACGAAATCATCATCTACTTGCTTCATAAAGAGCACTAAATCGCTTGACGTTTTTCAATGGATCAAGTTTGGGAATAAGAATCCCGAGGAATATTCGAAGTAGTCCAGCCTCTCCCGAATCAGTGAAAATTCGTCGTTTGCGGCCGTTATCGTTTATTTCAATGTATGGAAAAGAATACATATTTATGTCAAATGAGCTAAGCTTCGTTAGTTGATTGAATTGAAATTTGTTCTGACCAACATAAACGAACTCTTCATCAAAATCTACCTTTTTTAGGAGAACATAAAATACGCCAATTGCCGCGATAATAATCCCAACAAGTGTCATATAACCAGGTGCTTTAATGAAAATCAGGGCAGCAATGATTAGTAGGAGCGGACCTATAAAATACTTCCGCGTATACAGTGAAAAGTTATTGGAAAGTGATTCTCGTTCGGTCATTAAAACGAAGATACAATTAAGTTGACTTCAAATAAGCTTCTTTCATCCACTCGATCAATTCATCATCCACTTCAGAAACCTCCGAGAGCTTTACTCGATGTGTACACATAGTCCCAAAAGGTCCGGAATTTTCCAATCGAGCGCCTGTCGGTTTATCTTTGATTTTCAATCCAAGATCAATTCTTGTTTTGGTCGCTGGTTTAATCAAGGCAAATTGCTTCTTTCTGATGATGCTTACAGTGGTCTTTTTGGGAGTGATTTTAACGTCGCTTCCAAATTTCCCGAGGACTGACATCAGCTTTTCGGAGATCGGAATCAATGCTTCTTTTCCTTGATGTTGAGTCGCAAAAAGATCATCAGGAGCGTTATTCTCTTCTTTGGACAGACTCACAATTGTATTGGCGAAGCCGTGCGTCACTCCATGGTCTTTCTTCAAGAAATTCACTCCTTCTGAATGCTTAGCAAAAGCTTTGGTTTTTAAGATTGATTTCCACTCATCCAAGGATTTACCTGTTTTCTCAGGCATGTTGTCAATCATCGTTTTTAGTGCTTTATCCATTACTCATTATTTGATTCCATTTCGAAGATACAAAATGTCCAGACATAGCGTGTTTAGTGCATCCTAAGTAGTCCTTAATATGATCTACGTCATTTCGCAATGTAACAAATGTCACTGTTTGAATCACGATGATTCCCGATCTTTGTGCTGAACAAATGGATAATTTAAAACACACATACTATGTCGAACTTTAAAATAGAGCAGATTTATACGGGATGTATCGCACACGCTGCGTATTACATTGAGAACAATGGAGAAGCGGCAATTTTTGACCCTTTGAGAGAGGTGCAACCTTATATAGATCGAGCGAATGCAGATAACGCGAAAATCAAATACGTATTTCTAACGCACTTCCACGCGGATTTCGTTTCAGGTCACTTGGACTTATCGAGGAAAACAGGAGCTGGAATTGTCTATGGTCCGAATGCCAAACCAGCTTACGAGATCACAACAGCAGAAGACGGCCAAACATTTGATTTGGGAGGATATACAATCAAAGTAATTCACACTCCAGGCCACACGATGGAAAGTACGACTTTCTTGTTGATCGATGAAAACAGTGAAGAGCACGGAATCATCACCGGCGACACCTTGTTTATTGGAGATGTCGGACGTCCAGATTTGGCGCAGCACGTAATCGCGGATTTAACGCAAGATAAATTGGCAAGACATTTATATCACTCATTGAGAGAGAAAATAATGCCTTTGGCAGATCACCTGACGGTGTATCCAAATCACGGAGCTGGATCGGCGTGTGGAAAAATGATGAGCACTGAAACAACTGATACGCTAGGGAATCAAAAGAAAACGAATTATGCCTTGCAGGATATGACAGAAGACGAGTTTGTGGATTCTGTTTTAACAGGCTTGACAACGCCACCACCTTATTTCCCAGAAAACGTATTGATGAACATCAAAGGATATGAGAGTTTAGATAACGTGCTTGAAAAGGCGAAGCAACCGTTAACTCCAGCTGAATTCGAAGTGGTAGCGACAGAATCTAAAGCCTTGGTGCTCGATACGAGAGATGCGAGCGAATTTGCTAAGAAATTCATCCCAAATAGCGTTAACATGGGCTTGAATGGAAGCTTTGCGATGTGGGTTGGAGAAATGATTCCAGACATCAAACAAGAAATTTTGTTGGTAACAGATGAAGGAAAAGAAGAGGAGAGCATGATTCGCTTGTCTCGAATTGGATTCGATCAGACCATTGGTTACTTAAAAGGAGGAATCGATGCTTGGACAGCTGCCAATTTTGAAACGGACTCGGTTGAAAGAATCTCCGCAAAAGAATTAGAAAGCGTAAACCTTGAAGAAACAAAAGTGTTTGATATAAGAAAGAAAAGCGAATTTGATTCAGAGCATTTAGTTGGAGCTATCAATGTTCCTTTGAATGAGATCAATAGGCACTTGGCTGAGTTTCCGGAGGAGGAAAAGTTTATCATACACTGTGCAGGAGGATACCGAAGCATGATTGCATCATCCATCTTAAAACAAAGAGGCTGGGGCAATTTTTCGGATGTGAAAGAAGGATTTGACGGGATAAGAGAGAGTGGATTGGAAGTTACAGAATACGTTTGCCCAACAACGTTGCTGTAAAGAGAAGTTGAGTTTACTCGTTAATTGAAAAACGCCTTTGGTTAATTCCAAGGGCGTTTTTCATGTATTGATTATTGATGCTGAGTGAATCCACTCATAACGGAACCCATAATCCGCGTTTTACCCCATCTTGGCAGCAGTCGTAGATTGTAGACTAAGAACTTAGTCAGAAATCCGGGAAGAACTGTACTTCTCCTTCCAATGGCATTGAGGATGGGAACACCAACATCTTCTGGCTTCAAGGCTTTCTTCATTTTCATGTTTGCTCTTTGTGTAACAAAATGACATGAAATCTGAAGCTTCTTCTTCGGAGATGCTAATCATTTGAGTTATCGCATTTTTTCAATGCTTCCAATTCAATGTTTATTAACTATTCTACATTCAAAAGGAAACGCCTCCAGATTATTCTGAAGGCGCTTCAATATTATTCAAATCTGCCTCAAAAAAAGCAGTTACTTTACTAGTTAAAACTTCTGAACCTTCACCACAGCCTTCTGACCGTCTGTGCTTTCAATTTCCAAGAAGTAAACTCCAGATTGACCTTCAAAGAACAATTCAACTTCTTCAGTTGCTTCAAATCCTTTAGAGAGAACAACGCGTCCACTCATGTCAAGCAAGCGAGTTTCAATTCCTGTGTGCTCCTTGTTGAATTCTACGTAAAGCGTTCCTTCAGTTGGATTTGGATATACAACAAGCGAATTCGAAAATTCATTTTCGTTCAATCCAACAATGTTCACTGTTTTACAATCTGTCGTATCAATACATGAACCAAGTGATAAAATTACAGCATATTGTCCAGTAGTCGTTGGAGCGAATGACTGATTTGTTTCTCCTGGGATTGCCTGATTCGTTTCGCAATCAATCCACTGGTAATTCAAGTTAGATTGAGAAGCCGTCAACGTAGTCCCGATTGGAACAACATTTAAATTGGTAATACCTGGCGTGATTGTCAATTCTAAAATCGCCGTGTTCGAACATACATTTCCTGTAAGCGGAGCAGTGTACGTTCCACTCGTCGTGTACGTTTGACCATCAACAGCCCAAACATATTCACCACATGTTGTGATTGTCGTTGTTGTAGCGAGGTTCGGTGGTAAATCAAATGCTTCAACTTGATCGAAACGATCATCTGAACTTCCTTGATCTGCTGAGAATCCTAAACCACGATTTGCAAATGCTTCCCAAATTAAACATTGGTTCGCACCGTTGTAAAGCAACTGATCGGCATCTAAAATAGCATCACGACCATCTATAAATCCTGGGCTACATGCTTGCAATTTCAAACCAGTAGTAACCAATTGCATCGCAATATTATTTCCTCCTGTTCCTGCAGCTAAATCCGGATCCCATCCATATTGATCGATCAAATCCCAAGTCATATCCCAAAGCATTGTTGCCCAAACGAATCCAATTCCGTGTGGTTGAGAAATACCGTTATTGTTTGTTGCTGCGTATGTAAAGTCGTTCACGTTTGGATCTCTACTGTAAGGTGCAGGACGAATTCCTTGACCTGTTACTGGATCACCACTCGCGAAAGTGCCAATTCCTCGAACGTCATTAGCTTGATCTCCTGGCTCGATTGTCATTACAGTCGCAAACCAATCAGACCATCCTTCACCCATTTGCTCAGCGTTTCCTAAACAACTGCTGTTGTTTGCTCCACCTGTCAAACGATTTGAGATTCCGTGTCCATATTCGTGCGCAACGATTCCGTTATCGAAATCACCATCTAAAGCGAACACACCTCCATTGGCCAATGTTGCGTTAATTGTTGCCCCACCTTCAATTGCATTAATCAAAGCGAGTCCATCTGCGTTAGAAATCATTACACTAGGAATCGTAATAGTTGTACTTGTTCCGCCCATTGCGAAAGGCGCTGTTGTTTGATTGTTAACAACGATCACTGCAACAGCACCGTCATCTTGAGCACGTTGTACCTTATCCACAAATGGACACGAACCACGCATAATGAGGGCAATTTTTCCGTTCATCAATCCCGGAGTTACAGGATCTTCACAAGCATCGTATACATCTGGAGTAGGATCAATCGGCAATACTAAATCTTCTGTAATTGGAGTGGATGGAAGTGCAGGGCCGAATCCTGCTTCAACACCACCATAAGATCCTGCGACACTCGCTGGAGAATTTACAGTAACTAGATCGGAACTACCACTTGGAGACCACAGGTACATCTGCATTCTTGGGTTTTGTCCGTCGTTTGGTGTTGCGAAGTTGGCGTTGTTTGTTCCTCCACCATCTTGAGCGTCTGCGTTGACGTAATCAGATCCTTGACCACCGTTTCCGTAGTTGTTCTCTTGGAAGTTTCCGCTTGTCTCGTCGAAACCGTAGCGGTACCACACATCGTGCATCATGTTGTTCATGTAGAACAAATTCGCAATCGCAGCATCAAGGTACGTGTTGCTTGTGAGGTTCAAATCTGCTGGGAAATCGAAACTAAGTCCGGCTCCACCGTCAGGTGAGTAACCAACACCGTTATTGTCGTTTAGATCTTCCATTGCATGGACATTGTTTCCACGCGTGATTGTATATTCTTCTCCAGGTACACCGTCGTCATCGTGCCATCCGAAAGGAGAAGCCAATGGATCAGAAGGTCCTACAACGAGTGTTCTTGATCCGTGGTTTGGGCTTTCCACAGGAAGAGCAAATACATTGTATTCATCCGTCGCTGGGGGAGGAGGTGGTGGCATCAAGAAAGTTGGAATAGATGCCGTTTCTTGTTTTGTTGTTGTTGCACAGTTCTCAGTTGAGTGTTGGTGATCGAAATTACAACTTACCACCCAGTCAACTTTTGTGATGATTCTTCCATCATTTGCATCAACGATAACGTTCCACCAGTGATCAGTAGATAATTCGTAGATGTTTAAGTTCCAAGCTAGTGTCAATTGATTTTCTTCAACCATGTAAACCGATCGAACCGGAATAGATTCCAATGAAAGACTTGGAGCGCTGAAAATCGCAGTTTCAGCATTTTTATCTTCTAAACGATTAATCGTCAGTGGTGCTTCCAAATCCAGACGCGTTGCCGCGGCATAAATCGCTTCTTCGTTTGAAAGAGAAGCTGATGGAGAAATCACCTTACTCGAAATATCAATTTCAAGACGGTTCCCAGTCATCAATACCTTTTCACCTTTAATGGCAAAAACGGCATTTGCACCGAAAATTTCAATTCCGTTATACTCTTGGCTGATGTAGACGTGTTTCAAGCCTACTTGCTTGGATTCATGTTGGTTTGTGATTCGCCAATTCTGAACATCTAATTCAGTAAGCCCGAGAACGTCCTTGTTTTCGTCTAAATAGTTTTGAATTTGTTTTTCCGCATCCTGAGAGAATGAGAAAAAGGAGATAGCGCTAAATAGCAATGCTATTGGCGCGTGGAGAGATTTGCGCAGAGAAATCATAAGTTTATAGCTGTTTATATGTTAAAAATGCAAACAACATTGCATTCTTGCTGACTAAGATAGCACCAATCTAGAGTAAATCAAAACTTAAGAATGATTCTAAATAATCTTATTGCGCTCTTAGACGTAATTCCAACAGAAAACTTTCAATCGTGCGAAAAAATTAACAATTTGTAATAGGTTGATAATCCGAAGGAACAACCTTATTTGAGCTCCTCAGGAATCTCACAAACTGGGATTGGCTCCATTTTGTGTTTATTGATTCGATTTAAGCGATTGTAAATGTTGAGGACTTCTTCCTGACGATCACTAAGAATAGATCCGTCACCTTTATAATCCATCGCCCACTCAAGCTCAGGGTAAGAAGCACCAATTTGATCTTCGTCTGAACGACCATCTGCCCAAAGACCGTCAGTCGGCTTCGCTTCCACAATTTCTTGGATGACTCCAACTTCGGCAGCCAGTCCCCAAACTTCAGATTTATTGAGGTCGGCGATCGGACTGATGTCAACACCACCATCTCCATATTTTGTGTAAAATCCAACACCAAAATCTTCGACTTTGTTCCCTGTTCCACAAACCAAGCAGCCTTGAACCTGTCCAATAGCGTACAAAGTAGCCATTCGAAGGCGCGATCGTGTATTTGCCATGGCAAGGTGGTGATTGGCCACGTCTTCAGGCAGGTCCTTTTCCAATTGATCGAAGGAAGCGGTTAAATCTATGTCAAGTGAGCTAACATTCGGAAAGCGCTTTTCGAGATCGGCAATGTGATTTTTTGCTCGATCGTATTCAGCATATGTCTGTCGAATAGGCATACTGAGTAAAATCGTTTTCTTCCCTGTGAGGGCACAAAGAGTAGATGTCAAACCTGAATCAACACCTCCCGAGATGCCAACAATAAAACCAGACAGCCCGGCTGTATCGCAATAATTGCTTAGCCAGGCTGTAATGTGTTCTGCAACTTTTGAATAATTCAAATCGTGCATTTAGAATAAGATTGAAACTTTAAATTGTAACTGTTGCTGCGTAGCTTGGTTCGAGAAGTGATTGTCTTCTAACGTTCCATTAACTCCAGCAGCGGTGAACAGAGTAGTGTTTCCGTCGTTTTTGTCAAGGTGTAAAGGTGTGAATCCATAGTAGAACCCAAGCTCAGCAACCAAAGATGTTGATCCTGAGAAATTCCATTCTGCTCCACCAGAGAGACCAACAGCAGCTTTAAAGAAGAACATATCTCCTTTTGCTTTCATATTTAAGTTTTCTCCTGAAATTTCAATTGGACTGCCAGGAATATCAAGACCATAGTTAACTCCATTATCATTGATTTTGTTAGTTAGCAAGAAGCTGTTTCTCAAACCAAATTTTCCGAAGTAACGGAAGTAACCAATAAAGTTCGTTCGAAACAAAAGCATTGTAGGAATCGTCAAGTAGGTTCCTTTTTGAGCTCGTGTGCTCATTCTGAAAAGTTGTTTATTTGCATCGCCTGCTACTTCATCCTGCTGAAGAATCTTTGAATCATTATACCAATAGTAAATTTCCTCTGTTGAACTCGTCTTGTACTTCAACGTAGAAAAATCAAATTCCACACCCGTATTAAATCCTACGTTCTCGTTAAATGACCAGACTCCATTCATTCCAATTGTCAAATCAAGACCTGAACCATCGCTAGCCATGATTTTAGTTCCCATTTTTTGGAAATTAGGACCAATCGCCATTGTCAATCCTGCTTGAAATGTTTTGTCCGCAGCTTCTTGAGCCATCACGCCAGTCGAAAGACCGAGGATAGCAAATGCTAGTAAGGTTTTTTTCATATTTGTCATTTTAATTTAGGTCGTTGGTATGCCTGATACATGTACTATTTTGAGTACTTTTGACTACGAAATTAAGGATTAATAATGACTCTGAAAAGCATTTTTTTTACATCACTTCTTTTGTTGGTTTTGTTCGCTTGTAGCAATGATCCACTTGACATCGACACATCGAATGTTAAAATGGACATCTCTTATGTTGATATGGACGAGGCATTTCGAAGTTCTGACTCGGCGACACTGGTTAAAGTTGTAAACGGTTACAAGAAAGAAATTAAGGATGTTTACGAATATGAATTTGGACATTGTTTGAACATTGGAGATGTATCCGATTCGTCAGTTTTTGGAGCGGTTTCGGATTTTCTTGCCGATGAATACATCCGTCGATTGGAACAGAGAATTGCCAGTCAATTTAAAGATAAATCAACTATTGAAGCGAATATTACAAGTGGTTTCACTTATTTGAAAGCCCATTTCCCAAAGGAGAAATATCCAAAGCACGTGGTCTTTTTGAACTCCTTATTTCGCTCGAGCGCAGCATCGTTTGACAACGATATAGCGGTAGGATTGGAACAGTACATTGGACCAAAAACTGATGTGATTAAGGAATTGCCGACCAACGAATACTATCAGTGGTACAAAGACGGAATGGAGGCGAAGTTTCTGGAAAGAGACGTTCTTGCATCATGGATTTCCGCGAATCACATGCCAGCACCAAAATCGGGCTCTTTGGCTGAGTTTATGATCCATTGGGGTAAAATCCTCTACTTCGTAGAAGCATCATTTCCGGAAGATGATAAAGAATTAATTATTCGGTATTCAAAGAAAGATTATGATTGGGCGATCAAGAATGAAGTCTCTTACTGGCAATATTTGGTAGATCAAAAATTACTCTTTGTACTGGACGAAAGAACCAAAGCGAACATGTTTCAAGAAGGTCCTTTTACACCAGGTTTACCTGAAAAAGGTCCAGACCGTTTGGGTCAGTTCTTGGGATGGAGAATGGTTCAACAGTACATGGAAAATAATTCAGATTTGACCTTAAAAGAATTGAAAAAGGTTGGATACAACACAATATTACAAGCATACGAAACAACAGATTAATGGAAGATAAAGTAGTGAAGACATCGGAGATTCATTTGAAAATTGGAATGAATGAAAACAACCTTCCGGTTCGAATGAAATGGAGCGCAGAAGATGGAGATGTGAAGGATGAAGAAGCACGCGCATTCCTCCTGTCACTTTGGGATCCGAAGGCGAAAAACACCATGAAAATTGATTTGTGGACCAAGGATATGTCGATTGAAGAGATGAAACAATTCTTTCACCAGACCTTACTGACAATGTCGGATACATTCGAAAAAGCAACAGGCGAGCATAAGATTTGCGAAGACCTTCGCGATTACTGTTATCACTTTGCTGACAAGATGAACATCATGCCGGAATCAAAATAGTATGGCTGAAGGGAACTTGCATAAAATGAAAACGACCTTGGATGATACCATTCAGTATCATTTATCGCTTTCAGAAGAAATTTGCCTCAACGACTTCGTCGGTAAAGAAATCACCTTGAAGTGGGAGGGACGAATCAATTGTATTAAGTGCGGGAAAATCACGAAGAAGTCCTTTGGACAAGGGTTTTGCTATAGCTGTTTCATTAGTGCTCCAGAAGCTGCAGAGTGCATTCTTAGACCAGAATTATGCAAGGCACACCTGGGAGAAGGACGTGATCCCGAATGGGAAGAGAAACATCACAATCAGCCGCATGTTGTGTATTTGGCAGCATCTAGCGCTGTGAAAGTCGGGGTGACACGATCTCACCAAGTTCCAACAAGATGGATTGATCAAGGAGCATCCGCAGCGATCAAATTGGCAGAAGTTCCCAATCGCTATGAAGCAGGAAGAATTGAAGTTTCCCTCAAGGAATTCTTCACGGATAAAACAAGTTGGCAGCGAATGCTCAAGAATGAAGTCGACGAATCCATCGATTTAGAAGAAGAGAAATGGTCTTTGGAAGATCAACTCCCTCAAGATATAATCGAGTACTTTTCCGAAGACGACGACATCACCGAATTGAACTATCCCGTTCTCGAGTTTCCTGAAAAAGTCAAAAGCCTTTCATTTGAGAAGGTTCCAACTGTTCAAGGGAAGTTGATGGGAATTAAAGGTCAATACCTCATATTTGAGGGTGGATTGGTGCTCAACATTCGAAAACACACTGGATATTATGTGGAAATTAACTAGTCTAATTGCCCTACTGATCTCCTTTTCCTCCACAGCCCAATTCAATTGGACATGGACAGAATTGGACACGATGCCTTTTCGAACGGGCAATAATTCAGTTTGCGAAGCAGTCGTAAATAGCGAAGAATACGTTTACTCGTTTAGCGGCATCGACACGACTAAAGAATACACTGGAATTCATCTCAGATCGTTTAAGTATGCCGTTGCAACAGATACCTGGACCGAGATAGCACCACTTCCTGATACATTGGGGAAGGTTGCAGCGGGGGCGTCGTTCGTGAACGGCAAGATTTATATTCTTGGTGGCTACCACGTTTTTGCCAATGGAAATGAAATTTCTTCTGATCGCGTGCATATTTACGATCCAGCGACGGATAGTTATGAAACGGATGGTATGCCAATTCCAATCGCTATTGATGACCACGTCCAAGCAGTTTACAAAGACAGTTTGATTTTCGTGGTAACGGGTTGGAGCAACACAGCCAATCGACCTGAGGTTCAGATTTACGATACGTACTTGGATCAGTGGCAAGAAGGAACAGAGGTGCCAAATAACAATTTCTTCAAAGCATTTGGAGCTTCAGGAACGATCATTGGTGATACATTGTATTATCAAGGAGGCGTTTCCGGATCGTTTTCTTTCGCCGCTCGAACTTATTTGCGCAGAGGCTATATCAATCCAGCAGACCCAACGGATATCACGTGGGAACAATTGGAGGATGCACCAGGAGATCCAGGGTATCGCGCTGCGTGCAGCTCTGCAGGAAATACCGCTTTTTGGATTGGAGGAGCGCCAACGGCATACAATTACAATGGAATTGCTTACAACGGAAGTGGAGGAGTTGATCCTTCTGCTCGTGTGCTGCATTTTTCCCTTCACGATTATCAATACAACGATGAGGTTTCTGAGCCTTATGGTGTAATGGACTTGCGCGGAATTGCGAAGCTATCCAACAACCGCTGGATTATTTGTGGTGGAATGGACACGAATCAGGTAGTTTCGAATCGAACATTTTTGTTGGAGAATCCTTCTGTTGAGATTAATGAAACTTCTATTCCGCTGGGGTATGAGGTCGCCTATAAATGTGATCGCGTGCTGATCCGAACTCCTAAAGTTGGATTGGCATTTTTGTACGATGCATCTGGAAAGATGGTTCGCGCATGGAAAGTGAAGAAGAATTATCTTCTCAATTTTGAGGATTTTGAATCAGGAATGTATCTATTCAAACAAGGGGAAGTATCAATACGTATTCTATTGTAATGGCAGGAAAAGACAAACTCAGAAGATTCGCAGCGGTAAAAGAATTTGATAATTTCTTTGAACCAGCAATTGATCAACCTTTCGAAATGAGAGGGAAATGGCGAGAGCAGTATTTCAAAAATGATAACCCAATCGTTTTGGAATTGGGTTGCGGTAAAGGGGAATACAGCGTCGGTTTGGCGAAGCATTTTCCAAATAAGAATTTCATTGGTGTCGACATCAAAGGAGCACGTATGTTCGTTGGAGCAGAGGAAGCATTGAATGATAAAATGTCCAATGTGGCATTCTTACGAACAAGAATCGATTTCATCAATGATTACTTTGACGATGCGGAAGTAGATGAAATTTGGCTCACTTTTTCAGATCCTCAACCTAAAAAACCGCGTAAGCGTTTGAGTTCACCTTTGTTTATTGAGCGCTACCACAAGTTGTTGAAACCAGGAGGACTGGTGCACATGAAAACGGACAGCGATTTGTTGTTTGAATACACGGAGGAAGAGATCAAGACTCAGCCTTATGAATTGCTCGAATTGACGTGGGATTTGTACGGCGAATTACCTGAGAATATTGATCCAACTACGCGTGAGATCTTTCATATCAAAACGCACTACGAGAAATTATTTACCTCTAGAGGTTCAGTGATCAAGTACTGTAAATTTAAGATCAATTAAAGAGCTGCTTTATCGAATAGTCGCATAAACATAGTGTAACGGAATCCCTAATTGTCCGTTTTCTAGTTGATTGTCGCAAAGAAATTACTTCTACTGTTTTATCAGATACTGATTTTTTTCGCGTTTTGTGTTTACCTATTGCAGGATTGCACATCTATCACTAAACACACGCTTATGTCAAAGTTCACATTACTATTTGTCCTGTCGATTTGCGGTTCATCGATCGCTCAATCTGAAACTTCGCTCGAACCATGCACGCATTGTACAACGATTGCCGAAGCCATGGAATATCCATCGGGTGTGACACATCTTGATCTGCACGCACTTGGTTTGGGAGAAATCCCAAAGGAAATCAATCAGTTCAACAACCTCAAGTCCCTGAATTTAAGTGAGAATTTTATTCAGGAGATCAATTTTGATACACTGCGTCTTTTGGGTTTGAAGGAATTGAATCTATCGAAGAATCCGGGGTTCAATACCTTGGCCTTGGATGGAATAGCAGAGTGTTCGCCGAGCATCAACAGTATCAATTTCAGCAATACCAACTGTATTTCAGTTTCCCCGGAAATTGTGAAGTGTGAAGAGTTGACTTCGCTAAATTTAAGTAACAACTGGATTCAATTCTTACCCAATAAGTTTGGAGAATTGGATCGATTGCGGTCGCTGGATGTGAGCAATAATCACTTGAAAATGTTGCCATTCCTTGATGGTTTGTGGGGATTGCAATCACTCGATATCTCAGAAAACGACGACCTGCACCTAAACGGTATTGGAGCTTCACTCTTACTCAAAGAATCACTTGAAACGTTGATTATTTCTCCTGACAAGGCATTGTCAAAAGGCTTACCGAACGTGTTTGAAGTGGTTAACATTGAAAAACTCGTCATTAAGAATAGCTCAATTGACGCACTGAACAATCGACTTTCTAGAAATCCTATGTTGAAAACAGTGGTTTTGGATAATGTCAAAGTGCAGAATCCAAAGAGATTTGTTGCTTGGTTGAACCGAATGGGGAATGTGAATCAAATTGAATACAAAAACATGGAGGTTCATCCCAAGCTCGACGATATTGTTTCCGTCGGTGTAATGCAGTTTGACAATTGTACGTTTACGGACAGAAATGAACTAAGGAAGGTGAAACCGCGTATTACAATGATCGCGCACGGAACTGATCTCCACAATGGAAGCTACATTGGAAATGCTAAGATCGTCGATTATGAGAAATCCGGAATTACAGTTTCACAGGATGTGATTGCTATGAACGACGACATGATCGACAATACTTTGGAGCCAATTGTTGAGCAATCTGAACAGGTCAACATTATCCCTGCGGATACACCGTGTGAAATTAAAACTGAAAACACTTCATTTGAGGTTCCTGCTGATGCATTCCTCACCGCCTCAGGCGAAGTGTACGAAGGAACAGTAAAAGCAGTAGTTAAAGAATACATGGATCCAATTGAAAATGCCTTGACCGGTATGCCAATGGTTAATCGCACAGATGATGGACGAAACGAAATATTCTCCTCTTCAGGAATGCTGGATTTCAGAGCTTATGATGACAACGGTGTAGAATTGAAACCGAATCCAGCCAATACCATTCAAGTTCAAATGAATGATCTTCAACCGTCAGAAAGCCCGAATTTCTATTCTTTCAATGAAGAAACAAAGAATTGGGATGATGATTTGCCTCCTGCCTCCAGTAGATTGGCGCGAAGAAAGAGTTTAGTCCTGGATTCGTTGAATAAGGTTTTGGCAGCTCAAATTACAGGCTTTCAGCATGTGCCGATTTTACTCGGAATGAACTATAAGAAAAGCCGAAAAGATCCGTATCAATTGACATTTTCAGTCGATCAAGGTAGAAAAATGCCCTTGAAGAAGATTAGAGATTTTCAACCTGTGGTGTACACGGCTAATGCAGATCAGCGATGGATCGCTCGAAGAAATACATGGAAAATCGACACAATTCTAACAGATGATATGAAATTTCTCCTGAAGGATGTTAAAAAAGATTTACGGAGAGTCAGCAGAAAGTGGGGAGATGAACCCGGAGCTGGGAATTTCACTATTCCAAGGGTCATTAAAGATTTGACGTTAACGCCAAACTTGGAGGATGACAATTATATATTGACATTCGTTTACCAAGATACCGTGCGTAGACTTCCTGTCATCTCGAGTTTTGGAGGATCAATTCGTAGAATTCAAACGAAGGAAAAAGCAAACTACAAGTCGTTTAAGATTGCGCAAAAAACTGCATTAAAGGAAAAGGCACTTATTGAGAAATACGAAAACACAATTCTTGAAGAGTACGCTCAGGCAGTTCGCATTCGAAGAGCACAAGCTTTGGCGGAGTTTCCAGATTATGAATCGGCTAACAGAGAATATTTACGATTTGGATTGACCTCATTTGGCTTGGTCAATTGCGATTACTTCTCTCGAAATATTCCAGATACCTACGTTGCTTTTGATTCCGTTGGAGTTGATGAAGATGGGCATGATGTGAACATCCCATATGATGTAAGAAATGTGTATGTCGACGATAATGTTTTTGTGGCAACAACATCAGACAAAGTTCCTGTTTTTAACGGTAAACGCTCGATTATTTTCTTCTTGATTACTTCGACTGAAATTGCCATTGTGAAAGGGTGGGAGAAACTGAAAAATGGATTCAGTAAGCCAAAGGTGGAACGCGTTAAAATTGATAGAACAGACTCGCCGGCTCAAATTCGAGGTAAAATATTAGCGACAGAACCATGAAAATTGCATTCGCCGCCATATTGATTTTGATTTGCCATGTTTCTGTGGGACAAGTCCGTGCGTTTAATAAACGAGCGAAGGAGTTAATTGAAACCAAGGATTCCATTCAGGATATCGAGGAGGAAGCTCCAAGCTCTGAGTACTATGCGTTTCTCTCAGAAGGAAGTGACGCTTTGAATGCGCTTTTTATGTCTGAAACGAAATCCATGGCTCGGTCGAAACCGGATGAATTAACCAAAAGTCAAACCCTCATGTCCTTGGCGGAATTGGCAACTGATGCATGGAAAGGAACACAATACGCGGATCGAAAGAAATGGAAGGCACTTTCCAAACACTTTCACCGCGCTTTCAACCGCTCGACATCAAAATTCAATTACACCAAGGAAATCTCCTTTCGAGTAAAATTGGTGAACAATCATGGCAAGAAATTCTATTGCGATAAAAAGCCAGGAATATGCGAGTTCAACTTGTATGCTGGTAAAAAACCAACGGGATTAACAAAAGAAGAGAAGGAAAACCTCCCTGACCCAACTCCGCTCGATTATTTCACGGAACAACAATTGGTCGATCAATTTTGGAGGCAAATGCGTCGAAACAAAATCATCAAAGATTTAAAAAGAGGACGTTATGCCTGTGTTGGAGTTAATGTTGAAGTGGACGAGCGAACCTTGAATAGAAAACGCATTCCAACCGCGCGAGTGGTCATTATTTTTGGAGCACGAAGGTTACGAGAGATTCGCATCAAAAAAACGGAAATGAAATCTACAACCTAGTTCACATTCCTTCGCACATACTTTCCACGAAATGCTTCATACAAGACTTTGTCTTCAGTATCCACTAATTCCCACAATTGAATAACCGATCCATCCTTTTGAGGAGTCCACGTAATCTGATTGAAGTATTCGGCTCGAGCTGTCTTGACGAGTTCACTGCGCAGCACCATTGCTCCATCTTGCAGGTTCCCTTTTAAGACAAGTGATCTTCCTTGGTTGTCAATCCAAACTTGGTTCCAAGTAATATCAGTCGAATTGTAATAGTTGTAGCTCGTTCCTGTTGAGTTGGCGGATTTCTAGTTTTCTTGCATCGCACATTTGTCTTGCAGAGAAAGGATGAGGTTTTCGCCCACCTCCGCTCCAGAAGTGTCGTAAACAACCCAATCGCCGATCTAAAAATCGAAATCTCGGTAATTCCCAAAGCAGCATGCGCAGGAATCGGTTTGAGCCATTGAGAAGCTCGTGAGGAAACTGAATGCAACGAGAAATACGATGTTCGATTTTACCATTTTCGATTGAAGTTGTTATTCTTGGATTTGTAGTTTACGTTGAGCTGATCCGTCAGAATAAATCTCAATGTACACGTTTCCAGGAACGGGTTTTTCTATTTCTTGCCCAAGCAGATTGATGATCCGCACTACTGTTTTTTCTGTACTCGCTAATACCTCAGAAATCGATACGGTTGAAGTACAAGTTCCGCCATATCCGAAAGGAATAGACCCTAATTTCCCTATACCATGAGGGACTTAGACTTGGTAAACTTCCCCAAGAGTAGGAAGGATTGTTTGAGTTGTAGATCCATCAGACCATTCGTAGCTAGCAAAGCCGTCAGGAGCTTTCAAATAAAGCGTTCCAAGTGAGTCAAAACAAGTGATTTCTGGTCGCTCTAAATCAAACCCAAGGTAGGAAGGAACTGCACGATACGTTGTCGCACTGTCAGTAAAGAAATACTCCGCAGCAATCGTATTTGATTGATCAAAAATGGTAACGTTTGGCTCTGGACGCAATGCAAACCCATAACCGACCACACCGTAGTTTCCAATAGTACGAAAGCTTCCTTGCGCCGTTCCAGAAACAAGTGGGGTTCGATCAAACTCACCAATTACTGTCGCCGTCCAGTTGACTGTGTCCAATTGGTAACGCACTGCTCGCGGGTTCCCTGTCGGAGCCAAGTTTGCATTGTCGAATAATGTAATGATTCCATTGCCTTCGCTTCTGCAATCGTGTTGGCCGCTGAAGCCATTGTCGCCTACAAAAGTGAAATCACTATTTGATCCACCTAATCGCCACATTACAGCACCGGTTGTATGATTGACCTTAATAATTGCGTTGATGTGTCGAGCGGAAATAAGCAAGTTGTTGTCATCTTCATCAAGATCTATTGAGTTGATATGGAAATAGTCATAGTTGTTGACGTTGTATCCAAAACCGTATGCCTCTGAAGGGAGAATTTCATCGCAGGATGTCCATTCGAAAACAAGGTTTCCATTGACATCAAACTCTTGTACTCCATTACAAGCGACAGTCGTGTTGGCATTCCCCGGTCCGCCATTAATGGTGTATGCGCTTAAATCTTGAACCTCAGTATACGTGGTCGATAAGTAGCGATGTCCGTCAGTCGCCAAATAGAATTCATGCGAATCGGGATCTACATTGAGCGTGGTAATTGTGTCTATTATTTGAAAATTCGTGTCTATGCGAATGTATTGTTTGTTCGTTGGACCGTTCGCAACAACTTCCGTGAAGACGTAGTTCGCTTCGTTGTAACCAAAACTATTCATCGCATTTGGGTTCGCAGGAGTTGTTTGATACCAAGCGATGTAACCGTCAGGATCGAATAAAACACCTCTAGCAACATCGAGATCTCCTGTGTAGATGTCTCCTTTGTAATTCATGTTGATCCCCAGATAGAAGTTGATATTCGTATCTATTTGATTGTATTCGTATGGCAATAAAACGCTCGGAACAGGACGGTTGAAATTTTGTCCAAAGGCAGTCGACGTAGCGGCAAAAGCCAATAATAAGGTGATGATTTTCTTCAAGGTTACTAGTTGGTAGGTCAAGTTACAAAAAACCGAATCGCGATTCAAATTAAATTACAAAGTGTTGTTTAGTGCGTATTCAGCATAAAAAAACTCCATCCTGAATTTCTTCGGAATGGAGCTCATTCAATGTGTTCTTATTATTAAGCGACTTTCAATTTCGCCATTTTCGATTTCGAGAATTGAGCTTTTGCGTAATCAGCGGTAACTCTAAATTCTTTTTCATTTTTCGAAGGTAGGTCGAACATCGCATCGTTGAGGATAGCCTCACAAATAGATCGAAGTCCACGAGCTCCTAACTTGAACTCAATTGCCTTCGAAACGATGAAGTCGAGTACATCTTTATCGAATTTTAAATCGATATCATCCAATTCGAAGAGGCGAATGTATTGTTTCACCAATGCGTTCTTTGGTTCCGTAAGAATCAACTTCAAGCTATCAGCGCTCAATGGTTCCAAGTACGTCAATACTGGGAAACGTCCGATCAGCTCAGGAATCAATCCAAAGGATTTAATATCTGTTGGGTTGATGTATTTCAACAATGATTCTTTGTCGATTTGTTCTGCTTCATCGTTCGCCGAGAAACCAATCGTTTGACGGTTCACACGGTTCGCAATAATCTTTTCAATTCCATCGAAAGCACCTCCACAAATGAAGAGAATATTTTTCGTGTCGATTTGAATCATTTTTTGCTCTGGATGCTTACGTCCGCCTTGAGGTGGAACATTCACTGATGCACCTTCCAATAACTTCAATAAAGCTTGCTGAACACCTTCTCCTGACACATCACGTGTAATGGAAGGATTGTCGCTTTTACGCGCAATTTTGTCAATCTCATCAACGAAAACAATTCCTCGTTGAGCAGAATTCACATCGTAATCGGCCGCTTGAAGCAAACGAGATAAAATACTCTCGACGTCCTCTCCAACGTATCCAGCTTCTGTCAAAACAGTTGCATCAGCAATACAGAAAGGAACATTCAACATCTTCGCAATCGTTTTTGCCAGCAACGTTTTACCCGTACCTGTGCGTCCTACCAAAACAACATTCGATTTTTCAATCTCAATATCGTCTTGCGAAGGCGGTTGATTCAGACGTTTGTAATGATTGTAAACGGCCACAGAAAGTACTTTTTTCGCGTCGTCCTGCCCAATTACATATTCATCCAGCTTCTCTTTGATCTCCACTGGTTTCATCACGTTGACAACCTGATCGCCTTCTTTCTCAGCAACCACGTTCTCTTCTTTTACGATGGTATGTGCTTGTGTAACACAGCTTTCGCAAATGTGACCTGAAACACCGGCAATCAGCATTCCAACCTCGTCTCGAGATCTACCACAAAATGAACAATTCGTTTCTTTCTTCGCCATAATTCCTAGTGACAAAAAAGCCCCTCGCCGTTAAGGCAAGGAGGCTCAATTTATATTAATTTTTTATTGGTTTGGGTTACGAAGCAATACCTCGTCTACCATTCCATATTCTTTCGCTTCTGAAGAAGTCATCCAGTAATCGCGATCAGAATCAGCCCACACTTTATCGTAATCTTGTTTTGAGTGCGTAGCGATAATGTCGTACAATTCTTTCTTCAATTTCTGAATCTCGCGAGCAGTAATTTCGATGTCTGACGCTTGACCTTGAGCTCCACCCAATGGTTGGTGAATCATAACTCTCGAGTGCTTCAACGCTGAACGTTTACCGTCAGTTCCTGCACACAATAAAACTGCCCCCATAGATGCGGCCATTCCTGTACAGATAGTTGCAACATCAGGATTGATGTATTGCATCGTATCGTAAATTCCCAATCCAGCGTAAACTGATCCTCCTGGAGAGTTCAAGTAAATCTGAATGTCTTTCTTCGGATCAACCGACTCCAAAAACAATAATTGAGCGTTGATGATATTGGCAACTTGATCATTGATTCCTGTTCCCAAGAAAATGATACGGTCCATCATCAAACGTGAGAATACGTCCATTTGTGACATATTCAATTGACGTTCCTCAATAATGTATGGTGTTAATGAAGAGTCAATATAGTGTTCCATGTGCATGCTGCTGATGCCCATGTGCTTCGTTGCGTATTTCTTAAATTCGTTATTATCGAACATATTTTCGTGTGTTTCAATTGTTAGAACGATAAAGATACTATCAAAGTTGGGATTGACAATGACTTTTTGACCGATGGACGAATTGAAATATGATTGGACTTGGACGTTGTTGAGTGCGTTTCATGTGATCTAGTTTGACGAAAATGATATCTTTAACGCAGTGATAAAACCAACTGATCTTCGTGGTAAACGCGTGCTTATTTCTCCTTTGAATTGGGGAATGGGTCATGTATCGCGCTGCATTGGAATCATTCATAATTTGCTAGTGCAGGAGAATGAAGTTTTCATTGCGTGCGATGAGAGTCAGAAATCCGTTTTCTCAGAGTATTTTGAAAACATCACATTCATAGCACATGCTGAGTACCCGTTTCATTTTGGTGGCAAGGGCAATTTCGGCTGGGATTTGTTGAGTCGATCGAACTCCTTACGAAAGCGCTTGAATCAAGAGCGAGAAGAGGTGAAAGGTTATGTGGGTGAGCACAAAATTGACGTTGTACTATCTGATCATCGCTATGGGTTCATTTCAGATGAGGTTCCTTCGATTTTTATCACGCATCAGGTTCATTTGCCGGTAAAATGGTACGAAAAAGGAGTAGGGGCGCTGCATACGAAATTGATGAAGCGTTTCGAGTTTATTTGGGTCTTGGATGATGAAAAATCGACATTAGCTGGAAAATTGAGCGAAAACTGTCCAAATAATGCATGCTATATTGGTTATTCATCTCGATTTTCTGTTTATGCTGATGAGGTCGAAAAAGAATACGATAATGTGCTGGTCGCAAGTGGACCAAGTGTGTACGCTGAAGAACTGATTCATCATTTCCTGAATCGCACAGATGAATTCGAAAACCTATTGGTGATTCATTCTACTTCCATGCAAATGCCAGCGGGAGTTACTGCGATCACAGGTTCATGGAAAGAGAAAGATCACGCCATCAGAAAAGCAAAACGCATTATCTCGCGTTCAGGATATTCAACCATAATGGATTGTCAGTATTTAAACGTATCTGGATTATTCATCCCAACTCAAGGTCAGGCAGAACAGGAGTATTTAGCTGAGCGTTATCTCCAGAAATAAGCTTATTGCTTGAAGGTCTTCTTTGTCGTTCCGTCGCTGAAAACATGAATTTGAACCCCGCGCGTATCTTCATTAATTTCTTGACCCAGTAGATTGACAATTGTCACTAGTTCGACTTGAACCTCGCCATTGTCAATTGTCATAATTTTGGTGAAGACTTCAGTCGTTCCATCGTTATCCGTTTGACTCAAACGGTAATAATTCATTTCCCCACGATTGAATCCACGATCCGTCAATGAATACGTAATAGCACTTTGACTGTTTCCAGCTGCTGGTTCGATGCTAACCACGTCCCAATCTTTCAAATCTGTACTGCGTTCCAACGTGAAGTACGATGAGTTGTGCTCAGTTTGGGTTTGCCAATGAAGGAAATTACCTCCTTGCATCTTCTTACCGTTAAAATCGATCAGTTCCACTGGGAGAACCGTGATCGGACATGTAATTGCGCTCGGGTCACGCATCTGAACTAACCATGTCGCGTTTGCCGCATTATTCGGTAATCCAGGCGTTTCATTTCCAGACACAGTTCCTGAAGTCCAATTGGTTATATCGAAGAAATCTCCTGCCGAGAACCATCCGACCATACCACCACCACTTCCAGTGATCAATTTTAGGTTGTTAGGTCCTCCAGTAATTTCGCTTCCACCATAAGATACTCCGTGGTAATAAGAACCATCTGGGTTTCTAACTTGAATCGCGTCACCGCTATTTCTTAAACTTAAAGGGCTCCAGCCACCTGTAGGCGACGTTGCGTACGTACACGGTGTGTAAACGGAGTCTGGACTTGAAGAAGTAGGTAAAGTTGTACAGCGCTCAAACAATGCATTATCGTGGGGAACGACGTACAATGAGTCGTTATTGGAATCAGTTGGATCATCTGCAGGTAATGCAGCATTCGCGTCTCCATTGTTGTAAACAACAATTAAAGAACCAACTGGAATAGACCCCCACTGCGCAGCATATGAGAAGCGGAAATGTCCAGGTGCGATTCCTGAAGCCGTACCTGCATAATCCACGGGATTTGTAAATGTTCCGTTATTGTCGTCGAGAATGTACCCTCGGATGTCAACTACTGTTCCACAGTCTCCCGCAACAACAAATTCGTAATACTCTTTATTTCCACTCGGACCATTTGACCATTCGTTGATGATAACCCCTGTACCTACCGTTGGCACACATGGCGTGGATTGAACAATCGTAATTGCTGTTGCACTCGTTGATCCAGTTACCGCTGGGTCATCAGAAACTATGCGGATTAGGTATCCTGTCCCAGCATCTGTTCCCGAAGGGATGGTAAAGCTAATACTTCCGCTGTTTGCTGTTGAGTTGAGTGTACCAATAATCGTTGGAGAAGCAAAAGAGCCCGTCGCATCAGATAATTGAACGGAATAAATATTCGCTCCGTTGAAAGTTCCCGAAGATGTAAAGGCTACAGATCCTGCGTCAGTAATTGAATTCGTACAATCGACTGTGAAAGGTCCACCAGAAACGGCTCCAGTTGTAATTGTATTTGATCCTCCGCATGGAGAAATGGTTTGTCCAGTATTTAACAAGCCTTGGGATGATGCACTTGGTGCAGTCCACGAGAATGCTCCACTCGAGTTTCCAGAGCCTGTTAATTGAAGTGATTGACCGACTGGAGTGCTGCTCGTCTCTGTTACACCAATATTTGTGGATGTCACTCCCACAGCTCCTCCATTCGTGGCGGTAAATGTTGTTCCCTCGTAATTAAGGAATTCAATAACTGTGCTTGTACAAGTGTTATAGAGTGCAATTCCATCAGGTGCTCCATTTTGAAGAGCGGCAATCGGAAACCAAATGGCGCCGTATCCACATCCTTCATCTGGAATCGTTCCTGAAAGCGTTAGTGTATTGTAGCTGGCTCCACCAGAACCATTGTATGCTATGATGTCAAAACACGCTAGGTTAAGTCCAGCTGGTCCTGCAATTTCAACTCCTTCGTTAATGTCGGCACCAGAATTGTCGTAATGTATTTCGTTGATCCATGGATTTTGTGCAAATCCGAAGATTGGTAGGAGTAAAAGTAGAATTGATGCTAAAGTGCGCAACATGTAGCCATTTTTTTTTCGAGACGGTATCTATCTCGCAATCAATTGCAAGTTACAGCATCATTATGGAACTACAAAACGCATTTGGGACGTGTTATCCACACGTAAAGCGGCGAACGGGAGGGGAGAGGTTGGTTCAATTTGGAGCGTCGTTTAGATAATAGTCTGAATTAAACGATTTAGTTCGGTTGATTCGGGATTTCGGTGAATCGAATAGTGGCTTTGAGTTATTAACAATTTAAATTCTGCGCAGTGCAAAATATAATATATCCTTAACGTGGCGTTAAAATAAAAAGCCCCGACGAGAACGTCGGGGCTTTTTATTTGATAAGATTTATTTAATCTTTTATTTCACGATAGCTGTGAAAGCAGCGTTTTCTGCATAAGATGCAAACTCCATATCTTTCATTGCTTTCGCTTTGTAGCTTCCGTCTTTAGCGATAGCGCTCTTCAAGTTGCTAACTACTTCGTTCAATTGATCCTGACGTGCAGCAGCAATTGCTTTTAAGTAATATCCTTGACCTGACTTTTTATCAACAGAGTTATCGATAGTACCTACTGCAGCGCTAGCGTTTCCGTTTAACAATTGAGCCAATGCTTTGTTGTAAGAAGCATCAGAACCAAGGTTAGAAACAGCATCGCTGTAATCACCATCTTGGATGTTCAATACACCTTTGTTGTAAGAAGTCTCAGAAGAAGATCCTGCTTGGTTCAATAAGTTCCATGCTTTTTCTCTGTCTCCTTCAACGATAGCAACTGCTCCTAAGTTGTTCTTAGAAATCTCGTTGTCTTTGATTCCGTTTGCTTTTTCGAATTTCCCTTTAGCTTCAGAAATTTTGTTTTGCATGTACAATACAGCTCCAACGTTGTTAGATGGTCTGTGATCGTCAGCGTAACGTCCTTCAGCAATTTTGTAAACTCTCAACTTTTCGTTCAAATCTTCGTACAATGTAGCACAGAACAATAACTCTTCTAAGTTCAAAGTATCTGAGTTAGATACAGAGTAGTTTTTCAATTCTTCATCAGAGAATCCAGTCAAATCGTAAGAAGTAACGATCTCAGAACGACGAAGTAATGGGAAGATGTTTTTATCCAAGTATGTGAAAGTAGCACGCATGTTACGTAGCTCTTCTTCACGTTGCTCTGGAGATGAGTTCATTTTGATCACACGAAGTACCAAAGCTTTGTCATCTGCATTCATTTCAGTATCCATTCCAAGAACTTTCTCGAAACCTGGGAAATCCTCTCCACTTCCTGAAGTAGAGTAGATATCAGCTGATGATGCTTTTGTGTTTTCTGCTTTTTTAGCAACACCCATCATAGCTTCTTTTCCTGCAGTAGCACGATTGTCAGACAACTCACTGTTATCAGCAACCTCACCCTCTGGAGAAGCGTGACCTGTAACGTTGATAGACTTAATGTTGATTTTAGCGTTAGTTTCAGCTGCTGCCAACCACTCTTGTGCTGCTACGATATCGTCATCTTTCATTTCAGAAGAACGAACATTAGATTTACCTTTCATGTAATTGATCGTTGCTTCAGCAGTTTGAGGTGTAACACGCTCGAACTTGTCATCAGCCAAAATTACTTGTCCAGACTTTTCAACCAACAAAGGAGTAACAATTGTTCCTTTACAGATTTCAATCGGATCGATTTCATCTTTTACTTTCCCTGCTTTAGAAACAGTTCCTGTAATCATCAATTCCGTATTTTCCATCGCTGGTTTGTACGCTACAACATCAGTGTAAGTATATTTTCCACCTGGCTTGTATTGGATAACGTTTCCGTTACCAGTTGCTTTTTCACCCATAAAGGTTACTGGCTTCAATGCTGTTTCTCCAATCATTGGAGTAATCTCAGCAGATGCCTTTTTGTTAATTCCTTTCTCTGGGAATGTAATGTCAACTGTTACCGATACCGAATCTCCGTGCATTTCCAACGGGCAAGGTGTTACGTTGTACTCTAAATCTTTTAGCAACGTACAGCTAGATACAGTAGTACCTGCAACTGCTAAGAATGCTAAAACTTTGATGCTTTGCTTTTTCATATTTGTTCTAAATAAATTCTAATCAAATTTCAACTGCAATATTAAGTAATTTTTTCGGGAAGAAAAAGGACTCTAGAGATTAAAACCTAAAATTTAGATCGATTGTAAATACGCATGATCGATTGGTCGCTGCAATTGTTAAAAAGTTGTCCGATCGTGAGCTTCGTTTCTGGGTCGATTTTGTTATAGGCAATGGTGCTCAAAGGTTTAAGGACGAACCTTCTCTTTCTGAAATGAGGATGAGGGATGGTGAGGTTTTCTTTGGATAGAATTAAGTCGTCATATAGGATGATGTCTATGTCAATTGGACGCGAAGAATAACCCTCTGATATGTCCTTCGTTCGGCCAAGTTCCTCTTCGATATTTTTTAACGTAGCGAGTAATTCATCTGGAGATAGCCGTGTGTAAACTTCAGCACATAAATTCAAAAAGTCTTGATCTGCCTGAAATCCGCTGGGTGGGTTTTCGTACGTTTCAGAGATTAATTTTACGGTACCAACTTTGTTGCTCAGTTCCGCTAGCGCATTGAGTAAATACTGGTAACGGTCACCGAGATTACTGCCTAAGCTCAAATAAACAGTCGATACCTCGTTCATTCCCAATTTAAGGTATTCATGAATTCATCGAGGTCACGTTTTAAGTAATCGAGTGTCGGGCGAAGCGAGTCGTAATTCGGTGTAGAGTTGAACAAAACTTCACAATAAAGAAAACGGGAAGTGCTATCCGTCAAATAAAACTGAAATGGAGTTGCGACATCACCTTGGAGTTCAAAAAAGCTTCCGAAAACGCGATCATTGGGACGGATAATGGTTTCGTCTACAATGTTATCAGCCTTGAGTTTGTGCTTATTAATTTCATCATTGGCGCTGTTTACGTAGTAAGCTAAGGGCTGATCCATTTCCCAGTATCGGATGTACGCCATTCCGTTTAATGGTCCCAAGTCGATACGTTTGTGACATGTCCCTGGGGCCTGATCTGGTGCGTTCGTTGCTTTGTATAACTGCGACAGATTGAAAGAGTAAGAGCAACTATCATTGTATTGAGCATACGATGGCTCGGGCAATTCAAGTCTCAAATAAGTCGGAGGTTTTGGCGTATATGTTTCTTCCTTACAAGATGCTAAGACAAGAAGAATTGCTATGATGGAAAGTGCTTTCATTGTTCCAATTTGGTTTTTTGTTTGACGACCTTAACCATCTTAACGCGTTTTTTGTCACTTGATTCTACAATCAACTTTAAATCTCCCGCGACAACAAATTCGTTGTTCATTAAAATTCTACCCGCGTTTTCAGTAATAAATCCACCAAGCGAATCTGCGATGCTCGTATATGCATCCGATTCTTTCTCATCGATATTCATCACTTTGTAGAAATCTACAAGAGATGTCTTCCCTTCAAAAAGGTAGGTGTTTTCATCGATTTTGGTGTAAATGACTTCGTCATCATCGAATTCATCCGTAATATCTCCAACAATTTCTTCCAAGATATCTTCCAATGTGACAATTCCACTTGTTCCACCGTATTCATCTACAACCATCGCGATGTGAAATCGCTTTTCTTGAAATTCTTTCAAAAGGTCATCAATCTTTTTGTTCTCAGGAACGAAAAACGGTTTTCGAATCAATGCACTCCAATCTTCTTTTTTCTCACCCAGAAAAGGGAGCAAGTCTTTGATGAAGAGCACGCCTTCAATTTTATCGAAGGATTCTTGATAAACAGGGATTCGTGAGTGACCGCATTCAAGGATTAATTCCATTACTTCGTCATACGGACTATCTATGTCGATGGAGTAAACGTCCATTCGCGATTTCATGATTTGACGTACGTCAGTCCCTCCAAATTTCACAATTCCTTCCAAAATTCGCTGCTTGTCATCCGAAACGTCATCGTCTTTTGTCAAAGCAAGTGCCTGTTCCAATTCACCGGAAGAGATTTTCACTTTTCCATTTCCTCCAAGTTTTTGAATAAAGGATGATCCACGAACGAGCATCGCTCGGATCCAAGAAATAGGTGGAATTCGGTTGAGGTAATAGAGCGATCTCCCCATCATTTTGGAAAACCTGAGGGCGTTTTTGGTTGCGTAGATTTTTGGAATAACTTCTCCCAATAACAAAAGAATGAGGGTGATTACAAATACTTCAACTAAGAAGATGGTAACTTCGTTTTGCTCAGTCGCGGGTAAAAGAGTTGAAAAAATTGTACTTGACAATATGACAATTCCGACGTTGATGAAGTTGTTAACGATCAAAATAGTTGCGAGTAGCTCTTTCGGACGACTCAGCATTTTATTCACGAAGGATGCTTTCTTTCCATCATCGTTTTTCACTTCTTCTTTATCCGCTGGACTCAACGAGAAGAAAGCGGCTTCTGATCCGGAAATTAAGGCTGAAATGAGCAATAAAACAAGGAGAACAACAATTGAAATGATTAATCCAGTTGTGTTGAATCCGGCCAATTGTGCCCCTGAATTCGATATTTCATCGAGAACTAGGGGCTGAATACTCAGGGGGTCACTTGAATTCATGAATGATTATTAAAACGGAAGATCGTCCGAGTCGTTGTTAATAATATCATCTACCTTACTTGGTGCCTCCGGAGTGCCTGAAGGAGAATAAGGCGCGTTTGATTGTTGAGCGCTCATATCTGCGCGTGACAACATGGTCATTTCATCACCAACTACTTCAGTTGTGTAACGCGTGTTTCCGTCTTTATCCTGCCAAGAGCGCGTTTTCAGCTTCCCTTCGACGTAGATTTTCTGACCTTTCTTCAAGTATTTCTCAGCAATTTCTGCAAGCCCTCTCCAGAGTACGATGTTGTGCCAATCCGTGTTTTCACGTTTTTGACCAGTCGTTCGATCTGTAAATGTTTCAGATGTCGCGATTGGGAAATTCGCAACGACAGCTCCGTTTTCGAGGTGTCTCACTTCAGGGTCTTTACCCAAATTTCCAATCAAAATAACTTTGTTAACGCTTCCCGCCATAGTCTATTATTGAACCTGAGTTCGATTTTCGAATGCACTCAGGTTTTAGCAAATATACCTAAATGTACTAAAAATTGATTATTGATTTGCTGTATCTTCGAGATATCGATCAATGATTCTCGGCAAGGGATAATCTTGAATTTCTTCTTTGTTGATTGTGATATAATCCGATTCAAGTTTTGCAGGTTCCGCTTCGATATGATGAAAAACAGCGAAAATCCGCTGATGACTCAAGATGTGTTTTTGAACGGACGAAGAAAATTGTGCATCCTTAGAAATAGATTTAGGTATTTCTGTGCTTTCTGTTTCAATTAAGGGGAACTGATACATATTTTGCCAAATACCCTTTTCGGTTCGCTTGGTGATGATTGTTTTTCCATCAAAAGAATAGACCAGATAATGAAAGAAGCGATCTCGGACTTTCGTTTTTTTGGATTTTATAGGTCGTTCCTTAATCGTGTCGTTTTTTCTCGCTTGGCAATGAACTTGAACAGGGCATTCCTCACAATTCGGATTCGGAGTGCAGACCAAAGATCCCATTTCCATCATCGCTTGGTTGTGAGTGCCGGGATCTGCCTTTTCAATTAATTCATCGGCCAATAGTTGAAACTCCTTTTTTCCCTGTGTTGAATCAATGGGAGTGGAAACATCAAATACTCTGCTCAAAAATCGGTACACGTTCCCATCGACTACTGCGCAACGTTCGTTGTATGCGAATGAGGCAATTGCTGCTGCGGTATACGTTCCAACTCCCTTTAGTTTGATAATCTCCTTATACTTTTTGGGAAATTTTCCGTCAAGTTCGTCGACAACATATTTTGCCGAAAAATGGAGATTTCTTGCTCTAGAGTAATAACCTAATCCCTGCCAATTGTTCAATACATCTTGTTCAGAAGCTTTTGCCAAGTCCTGAATAGTTGGGTAAGCAGCGATAAATTTTAGGTAATAATTCGTGCCTTGTTCAATGCGCGTTTGCTGCATAATTATTTCTGACAGCCAGATGAAATATGGATTTGTCGTCTCCCTCCATGGAAGGATTCTATGGTTTAGTCTATACCAATCGGCTATTAATAGATGAAAATCCGTCATTGAGGGAAAAAACTGAAAATTGTTGGGTAAAACTAAGGATAAAAACAAATTAGAAACTTATTTTTGAGCGCTTTAAGCAAGGAAATGAATAAATAATACTTAAGAATTATGACAAAAGCAGATATTGTAGCGGACATTGTTGAAGAAACAGGATTAGAGAGAGTTGAAGCGTTGAAAGCTGTTGAGGCGTTTATGCAATCGATTAAAGGATCATTGGCATCTGGACAAAACGTTTATTTGAGAGGGTTTGGAAGTTTTATCGTTAAAGAGAGAGCTGAAAAAACAGGAAGAAATATCTCAAAAAACACTGCTATCATTATCCCTGCGCACAATGTGCCAGCGTTTAAACCTGCAAAAACATTTGTAGAGGACGTTAAGGATAAGGTAAAAGTTAAATAGGACTTTATTTTCTATTGGGTTCTACAGAATTCAATCGGAATTACTATCTTTGCACTCCTGTCGAAAAGCAGGGGTGTTTTTTTTCACCTCGTGTGAAGAAACTGAAACTTAGAAGTTAAATAGATTAAAATATAGGATTATGCCAAGTGGTAAAAAAAGAAAAAGAGCAAAGATTTCTACTCATAAAAGAAAGAAAA
>JAQXBM010000023.1 GCA_029252405.1 Crocinitomicaceae bacterium | reverse complement strand
CAACTATGTAAATGGAACAATGCAGATGCGTGTAATTAAATTGATCCAAATAATTCCACGTTACGAAAACCGTCAAGAACTGGATGAAGTAGTCATTTTGTATGTGAATCCAGGGAATCCAACGACGTACAAAACGCTCAAGACGAAGGAAATTGAGAAGATGAACTACGGACAAGATCTTCCTTACCTGCTCCAAATGACGCCATCAACCGTTGTTACTTCTGATGCAGGGGCTGGAGTTGGATACACTGGAATTCGAATTCGTGGTGTCGACCCAACTCGAACGAACGTTACTTTGAACGGAATTCCTTTGAACGATCCTGAATCGCACGGAGTATTTTGGGTAAACTTACCTGATTTCGCTTCATCTGCCGATCAAATCCAAGTTCAACGTGGAGTTGGGACCTCATCAAATGGAGGTGCAGCTTTTGGAGCAAGTATCAACATCAACACGAATAAAGTGAACCGTGAGGCGTACGCTCGTTTGGACAACTCGTTTGGGTCATTCAACACGCTCAGAAATACCGTTAATGCGGGAACAGGACTCATCAATGGGAAGTTTTTGATGGACGCTCGTTTGTCGCGCATCACATCAGACGGATACATTGACCGCGCAAGTTCAAACTTGAAATCATTCTATCTTTCTGGAGCGTGGCTCGGGAAGAAATCGCAGTTGCGCGCAAACATCTTCAGTGGAAAAGAAAAGACGTATCAATCGTGGTATGGAACTCCTGAAGCTGTCATCAACGGAAACGAAGAAGAAATTATCGCTTATGCTGATCGCAATTTCATTTTTGGAGATGATCGTGAAAACCTGTTGAACTCAGGGCGAACATACAACTTCTACACGTATGAAAATGAGGTGGACAACTACCAACAAGATCACTACCAATTGCTCTTCTCACACAGATTTACGAATCACTTAAAATTGAAAGCTGCCGGTCACTACACACGTGGACGCGGTTACTACGAGCAATTCAGAAACGGAGATGATTTGTCTTTCTATGGTTTCGATCCTGTGATCGTTGGCGGTGACACAATTACAACAACAGATGCTATCCGCAGAAGATGGCTCGACAATCATTTTTACGGAGGAATTTTTGCTTTGTCGTATGAAAAGAACAATTTGAGCCTTACTTGGGGAGGTGGAGCGAACCAATACATTGGGAAGCACTATGGAGAAGTAATTTGGGCCGAATATGCTTCGAACAGCTCGATTCGCGATCGTTACTACGATAATGATGCGACCAAAAATGACATCAGCTCTTATCTCAAAGCATCGTACAAGCTCAACAGAGCAACAATCTACGGTGATCTACAATTCCGCCACATCGATTATTCATTCTTAGGAATTGATGATGTGCAAGGTTCGATTGAAGCTGTGAATCAAAATGTACAGTACAATTTCATCAATCCAAAGGCTGGGTTCATGTTCAATTTCAATCGCACTAACAACATGTATGCTTCTGTAGCAGTTGCACATCGTGAGCCAGTGCGAAAGGACTTCAGAGAAAATACTGCTCAAAACCGTCCTGATCCTGAGCAATTGATTAACACAGAAATCGGATACCGATACAATTCAAGTCGATTGTTGGTTAAAGCGAATGCTTACCATATGTACTACAACGATCAGCTGATTCTGACTGGACAAATTAACGATGTGGGTGGATACACAAGAACAAACGTCGATAAGAGTTACCGTTTAGGATTAGAATTAGAGGCCGGATACAAAATAACGCGCAAGCTGAATGTAACTGGAAATCTATCTTTGAGTCAAAACAAGGTGGCTGAATTCAACGAGTACATTGACAATTACGATACCTACATTCAAGATACGATCACTCACTTGAACACGGATTTGGCCTTTTCACCAAATGTGATTGCTTCAGCAGGAATCGCTTACGAGGCATTCAAAGGGTTTGAAGTGAACTTACTTGGAAAGTACGTTGGTTCTCAATTCTTGGACAATACATCGTCGGAAGATCGAAAAATTGACAGTTACCTCATCTCGAACCTTCAGTTGAGTTATACTATTAAGAACAAGCTCTTCAAAGAAATCAAAATTGGATTGGCTGTCAACAACCTCTTCAACAAAATGTATCAGAATAATGGATACACCTGGGGATATATTTATGGTGGACAGCGAACAGTTGAGAATTTCTACTATCCTCAAGCGGGAAGAAACTTCCTTACTCGTTTGACGATCAAATTCTAAATCATTCAGTCATAAAAAAAGATGCCGTTGATCAGTT
>JAQXBM010000100.1 GCA_029252405.1 Crocinitomicaceae bacterium | reverse complement strand
GCCCAATTTATCCGTTGTTTCACATCCACTTAAATGTTGATTACCCATTCAACTTGACAGGAATTTTATATTTCCCAAAAATCAAGGAGAATGTAGAGGTCCAGAGAAACAAGATCAATCTATACTCAAATCAAGTATTCATTACGGACAGTGTAGAGGAAATCGTTCCAGAATTCTTGACTTTGCTTCACGGCGTGATTGATTCTCCAGATATTCCATTGAACGTATCTCGTTCGTACCTACAAAGTGATGGAAACGTGAAGAAAATTTCTTCGCATATCACGAAGAAAGTAGCGGATAAATTGGGCGAGATGTTCCGAAAAGATCGAAAAGATTTTGAAGAAAAATGGGATGATTTAAGCTTGTTCGTTCAATACGGAATGTTGTCAGATGACAAATTTGCTGAGAAATCAAAGAAATTCGCCTTGTTGAAAAACACAGAAGGCGAGCATTTCACAATGGAGGAGTACGAAGAAAAAATCGCGACGCTTCAGACGAACAAAGATGACAAAAAAGTAATCCTTTACTCAAACGCACCAGAGGAGCAGTACGGATTTGTTCAGAATGCGAAAGGTCGTGGATATGACGTTTTACATGTTGACGGACCACTTGCGCCACACTGGATTAGCAAGATGGAACAAGCAAATGAGGGTGTTTCATTCGCGCGTGTCGATGCTGACACCTTGGATAAATTGATTCAGAAAGATGAAGAGATCCCATCGAAGTTATCACAAGAAGAGGAAGCTGAGTTGAAGCCATTGTTTGAAGAGGTATTGGATAAGCAGAAGTTCAATGTCAACTTCGAGAGCATGGATTCGAGCGATGCACCAATCATCATTACGCAACCTGAGTTCATTCGTCGAATGAAAGAACAACAGGCCATGGGTGGTGGCGGAGGTTTCTACGGAGCTTTCCCAGAAACGTACAATGTTGTTGTCAACGCGAATCATGAAAAGATCAGCGATGTCTTAAATACAAAGACGAAGAAATCGAAAGATCGAAAGGTGAAACAATTGACAGATATCGCTCTGTTATCGCAAGGAATGTTGAAAGGGGAGGCCCTGAATGCATTTATCCAGCGCAGTATCGAGTTGGTATAAATTAAGAAATAAAAAGCGGACAGGGTAACTTGTCCGCTTTTGCATAAAACTAGAGATTTGTTTAAATACATTTTAGCTGTAGGCGGATTTTTCCTTTTTGGAAGAAGCATTTGGGGAGGCCTTTTAGGGTTTATCATCGGGACTGGAATAGACAATTACCAGAACCTGATGAAGCAATTGCGTTCGCAAGGAGGACGAACTGGCGGAGGTCAATTCACGGCCGAAGAGTTGTTCAATATGTACCAACAACGCTCAACGGCATCGAGCGACGTTCCAAATATGTTGATTGCGCTCTCGGCAGCCGTAATGAAGGCAGATGGTAAGGTGTTAAGATCTGAGTTGGATTACGTAAAAGCGTTTTTTGCGCAGCAATTCGGGCCTCAATTCAACAGCCAACACCTACAAACTCTCAAGAAATACCTCGATTCAGGGAACATTCCGTTGCAACGAATTTGTCAGGATATCCGCGTGAGAATGCAGCCTGAAGTTCGAGTTCAATTGCTTCATTACCTCTTCGGAATAGCAAAAGCGGATGGTGATGTTTCTCCTTCAGAAATCGATGTGATTCAACAAATCTCAGGAATGATGGGCGTTTCCAACGTCGATTTCGAGAGTGTGAAGAACATGTTCTACCGAAATGTAGATTCAGATTACAAAGTTCTAGGAGTTGATGCAAACGCAACCGACGAAGAAGTAAAGAAAGCCTACCGTAAAATGGCGATCAAATTCCACCCTGACAAAGTGGCTCAAATGGGTGAGGAGTATCAAAAAGGAGCAAAAGAGAAATTCCAGAAAATTCAGGAATCGTACGAAGCGATTAAGAAGCGACGTGGGATGAAGTAGCTAACTACTTCTGTAGAATTCTCAAGGTTTTCAGAGTAACTCATTGTTTCTTCCCAATAGCAAACATCGTCGGCTTCTTCGCTAAATCATACGCGTGTTCTCGCCAATCCTTCGCCGACATCGTTCGAATGTTCTCACCAACCAATGTCAAGTTGCTTGCAATACAAATCATCGTAGTATCCGCTAGCTCATTCAGCAAATCCTCCAACACGTTCATATTTCGGAACGGAGTATCCATAAACAAGTGAGTCGTTCCATTGCGATAAGTGTCCGCTTCGAAGTTCTTCATGGCGCGAATTCGATCTTTTCTTTCCTTCGGTAAGTAACCTGAGAATGAGAAATTCTGTCCGTTAAATCCACTTCCCATCAATGTTAATAAGATAGAAGATGGACCAACCAAAGGTTGAACTTTGATGTTCTTTTCGTGTGCCATTGTCATGATGATTGCTCCTGGATCGGCAACGCCTGGACAACCTGCATCAGACATTACACCAATGTTGTGTCCTTCCTTCGCTGGTTTCAAATAGCGATAAATCTCTGAAGCTTCTGTCTTGCGGTTGATTTCAAAAAACTGACAATCGTCAATTGGAAATTCACGATCAATTTTACGCAAAAAACGTCGAGCAGATTTCACATTTTCTACAATGAAATAGCGCAAATCTGTCGCAATGGATTGAACATTCGCAGGAATGACATCATTTACAACTTCACCTCCCAGAGTCACTGGGATCATATATATCATTCCTTTTTCCATGCTAATTTTTTAAATCGTTCATGAGAATATCGGTCGCTTCATCCAAGAGCTGATACACTTCCAAAAATCCTTCTTCTCCTCCGAAGTAAGGATCGGGAACTTCTAAATCCATGCTTGGATGACTCAAATTCAAGATCATTTCAACTTTCGCTTCGTCTTCAGCAGTTCTTGCTAGCGACAAAACATTGTTCTTGTTGCTTTCATCCATCACATAAATGCGATCAAAACGATCATAATCTTCCACAACGAATTGGCGAGCTCGTAAATCATCAATGGGACAATCTTTCGATTTGGCTGTTGCACGCATCCGAACATCCGGTGGATCCCCTATGTGATACGCAGCTGTTCCTGCAGAATCAACTTCAATATCCAAGCCAGCTTCAGCTACTTTTTTACGCAGTAAACCATCCGCTAAAGGCGATCGGCAAATGTTTCCAAGACAAACCATTACAATTTTCATGGGACAAAAATACACATCGAATGCTTAACAAGGTAAATATTCGCTGAAATTCGCGATTTGCTCGAAAAAAGCTCTATCAATGTTCATTCTGTAGCAATCATTGAGTGAACTGTTCCAACCAAAAGGGTATTGTCAACGTTTTATACATAAGAACCAATTTATTTTGAGTATGAGACAACTAAAAATTACCAAGCAGGTCACGAATCGTGAAACCGCATCATTGGATAAATATTTGCAAGAAATAGGTCGTGTAGATCTTATTACGGCGCAAGAAGAAGTTGAATTAGCACGAAAAATTAAGGCAGGAGATAAACGAGCACTAGAGAAATTAACGAAAGCGAATTTGCGTTTTGTGGTTTCTGTTGCAAAGCAATATCAAAATCAAGGGATGTCACTTCCCGATTTAATCAATGAAGGTAATGTTGGATTAATCAAAGCAGCCGAACGTTTTGACGAAACCCGTGGGTTTAAATTTATCTCTTACGCCGTTTGGTGGATTCGTCAATCTATTTTACAAGCATTGGCTGATCAAGCGAGAATTGTTAGATTGCCCCTCAATAAAATTGGAACAATTAATAAAATTAACCGTGCTTTCTCTGAATTGGAGCAGCGCCTTGAGCGTCCACCTTCGGCAGAGGAAATGGCAGAGTTCTTAGATTGTTCTGTGGCAGATGTGCGACAATCAATTGGAAATACTGGACGTCACGTTTCAATGGATGCTCCACTTGTGAACGGAGATGATTCATCTTCTTCGATGTATGATGTATTACCAAACGATGCGCTTCCTGGACCAGAGAAAAATTTGGTAATCGAGTCCTTGCAACGTGATATTGAGCGTTCTTTATCTACCTTGACAATGCGTGAAGGCGAAGTGGTTCGTTTATACTTCGGATTGAATGGGAAAAGCCCATTGTCACTGGAGGAAATCGGTGAGCGATTTGAATTGACACGTGAGCGTGTTCGTCAGATCAAAGAAAAAGCGATTCGAAGATTGAAGCATACGGCTCGAAGCAGAACCTTGCAGATGTACTTGGGTTAATCAACTCGGATCAACATTTACAATTACCCGTATCGACTTATTTGAAGGCGTAGCATAGAACTCGTCTATCATTTCCTGCAACCGTGTTTTTACCTTTTTATCGTTCGCTGAGCGTTCAATTTTCAGGGTGATGCGTTTTAAGTACATGTTTTTCACCCGCCTCACAACTGGGTACTCTGGTCCTAAAACACGTTCCTTGAACAACGATTTCATACTGTTGGCCAATTCAATTGACGCGAGATTCAGTTTGTTCTCATCTCTGTGTTTCAAGGTCAACTCAATGATTTTATAGTAAGGTGGATAGAAGTAATTCTTCCGTTCCATGATCTCACTGTTATAGAATCCAATAAAATCGTGTTCCATCACTTTTTGAATCACCCAGTGATCGGGATCTCCGGTTTGCACAATTACTTTTCCTCGTTTCTTGCGTCGACCCGCACGACCCGCAACTTGGGTCATTAATTGGAAAGAGCGCTCAAAGGCCCTGAAATCTGAACGATTCAAGAGCATATCCGCATCCAGGATTCCAACAAGATTCACGTTTTCGAAATCCAAGCCTTTGGAAACCATTTGCGTTCCAATGAGAATGTCAATCCCACCTCCTCCGAATTCATTGAGAATTGTTGCATAGGCATTTTTGGATCGAGTGGTGTCTAAATCCAAGCGTTTGATGATTTTATCTGGGAAGAAAACGCCCAATTCATCTTCAATCTTTTCTGTTCCGAAGCCGAGCATTTTCAGTCGATTACTTCCACAAGAAGAACAAGAACCAACTGGTGGCGTGCTGTATCCGCAATAGTGACATTTCAACTGGTTACTTTGTTTGTGATAGGTCAACGAAACATCACAATTCGTACAATTCGGAGTCCAGTTGCAGACTTCGCACATCCAAAGTGGGGTATATCCTCTGCGGTTTTGGAATAAAATTACTTGTTCGCCCAACGCCAGGGCTTCCCGAATATGTTCTATCAAGAACGAACTAAAATCCGACTGCATGCTTTTTTGCTTGCGCTCCTTTCGAAGGTTTGCACATTGGATTTCGGGTAACTGAATATCACCAAATCGATCCATTAATTCAACTAGCTTGTATTTCTCTGTTTGAGCGTTGTAGTAACTTTCGATAGCTGGCGTTGCCGATCCGAGAACAATATTCGCTTTATGCAAATTTCCAAGTACAATAGAGCAGTCACGTGCGTTGTATCGCGGTGAAGGATCGTATTGCTTGAAACTAGATTCATGCTCCTCATCGACCACAATCAATCCTAAATCTTGAAATGGAAGGAAGATGGAAGATCGCGCTCCCAATATAATTCTGAATCGATTGGGATCATTGTTCAAAACATGATTCCAAATCTCCACTCGTTCATTTTGATTGAATTTCGAATGGTAGACGCCAACTTGTTCTCCGAAATAAGCTGAAAGCCGCTGGATGAGCTGAGTAGTCAGTGCAATTTCCGGAAGTAAAAACAATACTTGTTTGCCAAGGTCGAGTTGTTCTTGAATGAGTTGAACATATACTTCGGTTTTCCCTGATCCAGTTACGCCGTGTAGCAATACTACCTTATCCTCTTCGAATCCTTCATGGATTTCCTTTAGAGCAACGCTCTGTGATTCGGACAAAGGTTTGAAGGCATCTCCTTCATCATATGATGATTGAAAACGGGAAATCTCGTACCGTTCTTGAAGAATAATTCCGTGCTGTTCCAATGTGTTCAAAGATGAAGGCGATACGCCGTCGTTTAGCAAGGTTTTACGAAGGATCGGAGTCATTTCCCCCTCTCTCAAATCACCGTGGTGCAGCATGGATAAAATTGCTTCCAAACGCTTGGCTTTGCCTTTACTATTTTCGAGTTCTTGAATGTGATTGGAAAGTGCATCTTCCTGACGGTAGTGCTCGCTGAATCGAACAAACATCGCTGTTTTGGGAACGAATTTATCATTCAATTCTTCAATGGAAATCACCGCTTTCTTGTCGATCAATGCCTTGATAATCGGCTGAATCGTTTTGATGCCGACAAGTTCAGCGATTTCTTTCAGATCCATTTTTTCTCGAATCTCCAAGGCCAACACTATATCGTGCTCACGTTCTGTGAGAAATTTAGGATCGATGGTGTAATCGGGGTGGAGTGCTACTTGCGTTTCACTCGCCAATTTGAAATTCGAGGGAAGCGCAGCGTTCATTACATCGCCAATTGGTGCCATGTAATAGTTTGAAATCCACTTCCAAAATGAGTATTGCTTGGGTGTAATTATCGGACGATCATCCAATAAATATTCAATGTACTTGGATTGATAAGCCGTTGGAATAGTCTCATGAATGCGAGTAATAATGCCCGTGTTGAGCTTATTTCTTCCGAAAGGGACAACGACTCTGGCACCATTAAATACGGCATCATTCAGTTCAAAAGGAACACGATAAGTGAATTCATTTCTGATCGGAACTGGTAAAATGACATCGACAAAGAGTGTCTTTCTTTCGGCCATAAACCAAAGTTAACAACTTTCCCTCAACTGAGATCAAGGACAGGCATAAGGCTGCGGATTCGTTGCAACATTGTCTCCAGGGTGATCGCTACAGAATAGGAACGGCCCCGTGATTCCACCAATACAAAGCTCTTGCGTGCTTTTCTGATCCAGTGCGCGAATAAACGCTTGACCGGTTGATAAGTAGAATGGTTTGTTGACTCTCAAGGTTTGTCTTGAAGAGAAGATTCCAATTACTGGATGATCATTTGTTGCAGACAAGTTTGTGTAAGTCGGCTTGCTTTGCGCTAAGCTGCTACTCGGTTTGTTTACCAAAATGTAGTTGTACAATTCTTCAGCACCTCCAGTCACAACAACATCGAATGAAACGAAAGTTCGTCTGTCAGCTAAAGGATCACCTCCTTCACATGATGTTTTCATGAGGTTGTAGAAAGTTTCACCAGTTGCTGCGAAATTTAAGTTTTCACCAGGACTTGTTTCTTTTTCACCCAAGTTCCAGCTAAACGAACGATCTACGAAAGTACTACCTGTCCATTCGCGGTAATTTGTTGTCAATGTTGTGTTGATTTGGAAGGCATTTCCAGAACCTACACCCAAATTAGTCGTGTTGTATTCACCCGGATTTTGAGCAAAACGCATCGTGTAATTTTGGCTTGATGCATCCACAATCATTCCTGAAACGATCTCTGTTTCCGCTGTAACTTCAAACTCACCATTGTTTACGTCAATGTGCAATTTGTAAATCGCATCGTCGAGAAGTGGAGCAGATGGTGGTGTTTCAAAAAAGTATAATTTTTGCTGAGGAGCAAAGAAAATTCCGTTTTCGTCTTTGTCATCTACCAAAGTATCTCCTAATGTCCAAGTTCTTTGTAAGCTATTAGCGACATATTCTTCAACTGTAACAACGAGCTCGTCAAAATAATTAGAATCTGGAATGGCAGCAATTTCGATTGAGTTTCCAGGTCCGATAAACGCACGGTTAATTTTCACCATGTGAACAGAATCGGCTTTATCAAGAAGTCCGTAAACAATAGCCGTTTCCTCAAAATTACCGATGAGGTCAACTTCTTCTTTACACGATTGAAAAGCAAGAATTGAAACGAGGAGGAGAAGTCCAGAGAAGTATTTTTTCATGTTCAAGTTTGTATCCATCAAAGATATGAATTAAAGGTTGATGCGCAAACTTTTTAAATCGCTGAAATGATCAGTTAAAACAGTAAAACGCGCAGATTAAATGGATCGATCAAATAATCGCTTAGTCCTTCACTTTATTCATGCCCATTGCACGGAGCATCCAGTTGGGTAAATGCTTACCAGGTTTGCGATCTTTTAAGTGAATGTACCATCCCAATTTTTTCATGATTGGAACTTTGTGCGTCTCCACAAATTCAATCCAGGCCCCATCAGGATCTTCGATGTAAGAGAATCGACCTCCCGCTTCACCCATGTCAAAAGTATCTGCACTATCGACAGTAAAAGGAAATTCTTTTTCTTCGCATTCCTTCTGAAGTGCGTCCATTCCCTGAATATCAAAACATAGGTGGATGAATCCCCAATCTCCCCAAAAACGGTTTTCAAAGATGCGTTGAGTGTCGGTGCGATCCAAGGATTGAATCAATTCTATTTTCGTGGGACCCAAAAGCTTCGCGAATGGTCCTTTTCTTAATTCTTTGTGAGTAAGCAGAACTCTGCGGAATTTCCCTTTCCCAGCAGGAAGTCCAGCAAGGTCGTCGAACGTTCCCGTTTCATCGTATTCCACTGTTTCGTAACCCAAAATATCACGGTAAAGAATCAACGACTTTTCAATGTCGCTCACTCCTACCATCGAACCGGCGACAGTTCCACATTTCGAAGGGTGTTTTGTGTCTCGGAACCAACCTGAACCATCTACGACGTGAAAAATATTTCCGTTTGGATCTTTTACGAAGAAGCTTGGTTTACCATCTGGACCGTTGGATAATTCTCCTTGGACATCGGCTCCGTTTTCTTTGAAATACGTGTAAGATGCCTGGACATCTCTTGATTTGATACGACACGAGTACAGACCAAAATCTCCCAATTGAATATCAAATTTTGATTTCTCGGTGTTTCTTGAGGTAAACTGCCAGATTTCAAATCCACCACCACCGTCCATGCTCAGGGCGAGAGTAGCAGTTCGTGAATGAACCTTCCCTCCTGTGTATCTTGTCATCAGTGGAGCGTCCGCTGCCTCTTCAAAGACGCGCACATTTGCACCGAAAAATTTGCGGTACCACTTCCAAACTTCTTGAACGTCGGGAACACCAATCCCCATTTGCTGAATTCCACAGATGATTTTTTCCATAGTCAAATAATTGACCGCAAATATAACAACCTGAATTCGATTTTAAAATGTACTCAGATCGCTTGATATCCTGAGTTCGATTCTAACGAATGGCGCGTTCGTTAAATAACACGTATCCGAAGGAAATTTGAAAAGAGAGCGGATCAACTTGTTGTGGGAAGTAATTGAGCGTCGTTCGAATCGGTCCGAGTACACTATGATAAATCAACGAGGCAGATGCCATGAACGATCGTCCTCGGAAATAGCCCGAATAGCCGAGGGAACCGTTGTCGGTTTGAATTACGCGTATTATTGGTTGATAGAAATATCCATCTAAACGGACATCGAGGTTTTTACGAATGGTTCCAATGAGGTTGATTCCAAGTCCTCCAAACTGAAGCGATCGATACTCTGGTAAAAAGAACGTTTGCGCATCAGGAATGGGCGAGTATTCGGTGAGAACGAGTGTGCTCGCAGTTAGATTGGAAAAAAGACTTTTCGTGTTGTAGACCAAGCGTCCATTTATACCTAGATGAAAATGCGGTTTGTCAATAACAAATCCCTGATATTTTAGGTCAATGTTGATCCAAGATTGATTCTGAATCACATCGAAGTTTTGGAAAGAGGTTGTTCCTGGGATGCTGTGTTCCTCTCCGTAATTGTATCGAAATTGTAATTGAAATAAATGCCCACTTGAAGCGAATTGTTTCCTATTGAGCGAGTTCTTGAGAATACTAAAGCTCGTTGAGAATCCATCAAAATTGGTAATGTCGGCGGTGTCTGTCGCTGTGAACTTGTCCGTTTGATAGTACTCATCTTCCAAAGCAAAGAAACGAGCGTCAATCGAAGTTTTGATGGTGTTTCCGACTGGCATATCGAGTGTCAGTCCTCCGTAGATTTCGTTTTGAACCAAGAAAGAGGGGCGAACGTCTTCAAAAAAGGTAGCGAAGCTTCTAAAGTAATCCCAACGATTCAAGGTGAAATAACCTGTTGCCGAAATCGGAAGAATAGCAGGAAACTCAACGGTTAAATCAGCTTTGGCAGAACCATAGAATTTTCCGAAATACGATTCTACGTGAGATTTTGTAATGATTTTCCCAATTGTCTGATATGTCAATCCGAAGTAACCCGTATTCACAGGACGGGATGAAAGATGCCCTCCAACATCAATTTTAAAATCTTTTGATTTCTGAATTTCCAGCGCCAAGTTTTGTGTTCCATCTTCCTTCTTTTCTAATCTCGGAAAAATGAAGCTGACTTGAGGAGTGGCGTAAAGTCGGAAATAGCGCTTCTCTAACTCATGGATGTCAAGGTTTTCGGTTTTCTTTGATTTAATCATCGACAATCGTGTGTAGCGCAGCTCCTTGTTTCCAGTTCTCGTTGAAACGGATGTTACATTAATTGGATTTATCTTTTTACGGAAGGCAGCGCGACGAGCGGCAATTTCTTCGGGCGTCGTTCTCCGAGTAATTTGCATTTTCAAGCTGTCTATACTCGCCATTGTTGAATTGTATCCATCCAAAATTGCTTGTTCAACTCCTGCAAAATCAAAGGTTGAAACATCTGTGTCAGGTGTGATGATTGTTCCTTCTTCACACGGTAAGGTAAAATCAGAATCGGTCACCAACATGTGTGTCAGCTGTCCAATTAAATCATCTTGACCTGGAGGTGGTTCGTTGAATGATACGTTGGAACCAATGATGTAATCAGGATTGAAATCGGTGTACATCACATTACTTGGGAAGTTGTTGTACAAGCCTCCATCAAAAAGCAACACGCCGTTCACTCGAATAGGCTTGATGTAGAAAGGAAAGGTCATTGATGCACGAACTGCTGCGTTGAGGTGTCCATCTTCGAACACAATACTTTCCTCGTTTACAATATCCGAAGCCACACATCTAAATGGCACAAAAAGACTATCAAAATCATCTACGGAAGCGCTAATCGTTCCCAGATTCTTCATCATTTCAAAATCCAAAAAGGAGGATGAGTTGAAATTGGTGGGCAGGAATTTCTTTAAAATACTGTCTTTTGAGAAAGAAAAACTGAACATGCTGCCATTTGGCGCTTCTTCACGAAAAAGAAAATGCTGATCGGCTCGCAGTTGTCCATTTGACATGCGCTGGAAGTCTTCACTTAAGACATACGCCTCCATTTGTTCAGGGCTGAATCCAATTGCGTACATACTGCCAACGAGCGCTCCTGCTGAGGTTCCAGTCACGAAATCAATTGGAATGTTGTTTTCTTCCAGAGCTTTGATCACGCCAATATGCGCCAAACCAGTTGCTCCACCACCACTCAAAACGAGTCCGATTTTCTGTTCTTGCCCAAAGCTCAACTGCGCGAACAGTAAACAAAAGGCAAGCAAGTATCGAGGGTTTGGTATCAAATTCGTTCTTTTGTACAAAAATAAGAGGAAAAATGGACATGCTCGGAGTTAATCAGAAAGAAGGAAAGATGTGGATCACACTGAAAACCATTTTCGGTTTGGAAGAAGTGCTTTCGGAAGAGTTGAAGGAGCTTGGCTTTGATCATGTTGAAATTTTGAATCGTGCGGTCCGCGTAGAAGGAACGTGGAAAGATGTTTATTATTTGAATTTGCACGTGCGATGTGCGATCTCTGTTTTGGTGGAGATTAAGAAATTCCGAATTCGAAATGAAGAGGAATTGTACGAGCGTTGCATGAAAATCAAATGGACGAGCTATTTCACGAAGGACAAAACATTTGCCGTGAAAGGCGCCGTTTTTTCTGAGTTGTTCCGTCATTCGCAGTACCCATTTTTGGTAGTGAAAGATGCTATTGCTGATTCTTTCAGAAAAGAATTTGATGAGCGTCCAGATGTAAATATCAAGGCGCCGCAGGTGATGTTTGATGTGTACATCAGAAACAAAGACGTAACGATTTCCTTAAACACAAGTGGTCTTCCTTTGTTCCAACGAGGGTACAGAGAGGCAGTTGGAATTGCGCCGTTGAACGAAGTTGTAGCAGCTGGTTTGATTCGCATGTCAGGTTGGGATAAGAAAACGACGTTCGTTGATCCATTTTGTGGTTCAGGAACTTTGTTGATTGAAGCAGCATTGATGGCCGCTGGACTTCCCCCTCAAATTGAACGAACGCACTTTGCATTTAAGAACTTCGCGAATTTTGATTCAGAAGTTTGGGAAGCAATTTTAGCTGAAATCCCAAGAAGAGTGACTGAGCTTCCATGTAAAATCATTGGTTCAGATATCAGTGCTGAAATGGTGACAAAAACGCGCAGAAACTTGCGAGGTTTATCCATTGGTCGCTTTGTTGAGACGAGCGTGAACTCATTCCAAGAACTTACTCAAGCAGAAGGACCTGGAGTCATGATTTCGAATCCGCCATACGGAGAAAGAATGGGAGAAGAGATCGATCAGATGTACGAGGAACTCGGCGATTGGATGAAAGGCGAAATGAAAGGATTCAACTGTTGGGTGCTTTCTTCGAATAAAGATGCACTGAAGCATGTTGGATTGCGCCCAGATCGAAAAATCAAGGTCTTCAATGGAGATTTGGAGTGTTCATTCCGCAAGTATTCGATTTATGAAGGATCGAAGAAAGGGAAATACATGAACCAAGATGGCGAATCGCCAAAACCAGTTGAATCGAAAGGTGAACCAGAAGAAGAATTCCAAGGGAAAGAACATCCCAAGGAAGATTGGGTTAAATCGACGATTGAAAAGAAGCGCTCTGAAAAACGTTCATTCGAGAAAAAGCCCTTCGAAAAGAAGAAGTTTGAAAAGAAGCCATACGAGCGCAGAAACGAAGAAGCGCGTCAAGGAGGATCAAAACCCAGAAGAGATGATCGTGGGAGTAAATACGATCGTTCGGAAGACTCAAGGCCAGAAAGAAAACCAAGGTTCGAAGAATCCAAGCCCAGAACTGAGCGACCTGAGAGAACAGAAGCTCCAAGAAAGTCCGCTCCAACTATCAAAAGTGAAGAGCGAAGTTCGGAAGAACCTAAGAAGAAAGTGGTTATCGAGCCGGAAGTAAGAAAACGTCCAGCTTCTGATAAATACACGAAGAAGGAAAATAAATACTCTAAGCCTGAATCCGACGAAAAGCCTGAAGTGGAGAAGACGGAGAAGCCGAAAACGTCTAGTCCTGAGAAAGAATCGAAACCTGAATCAAAAGAGGTAAAGCCGATTAGTTCGTATAAGAATAGAAGTGCGAAGGATAAGTACGGGAAGAAAGACTGAATCTTGAGGAGTCAATTTGGCACCTCAAGCTGTTGAGATCTCCTCTTTGCTCAATCTCTTTAACAGTTGAGACAATCGACGTATGAATGTTCTCTTAAACCAAGTTCATTTTACTACATTGAAGCTTTAAAGATTGAAGTATGAATTCTCAAATCTTGTTATTGGTAAGCTTCATTCTTACTAGTGTTTCTCAATTTAGTATCTCGCAGGGCATTGATACAGCTTATTTCTTGAATTCAACGCAGCCTTTCATCGTAGAGGTTGAAGGGCAAGCTTATAGTTCAAATACTCACATTTCCAGAGTAGCGAAATCGACAAATGGTTTGGATAGCGTCATGATCGATATATACTGGAAAGATTGTCTGCCAGCTTTTAACGGATTCGTTCCTTTCGATACTACTTTAACGCTCGACTTCAATACGCCTTCCACTTTTGATCTTAGAATCAACTCATTCAAGGATACTAATACCAACGTTAGTTGCACACTTCACGATAGCATTGAGTTCTTGTTGTATTATGACATGCCGAATGGTATCGCCGATATGGACGAACTTGAGCTTGAAGAGAAACAGATCGTACAGATCGTCAACCTTATGGGGGATGAAACGGAGGACGAGTCAAATGTTTTGCTGATTTACATCTATAGTGATGGGACCAGAAAAAAAGTGTTTAGAGTTAATTGACACGGAAGTACTAATAGCAATGTTTTCAACTGCATTTCACGATTAATTCAATCAAAAAAAATCCCGATTCTAACTAGAACCGGGATCATCTTTAAATTTTTCAATCAGAATTAACGATTCGCGATATTTACATAATCACGTTCGTTTTCTCCTGTATAAATCTGACGTGGACGACCAATTGGTTCTCCATTATCCATCATTTCTTTCCATTGCGCGATCCATCCTGGAAGACGCCCTAATGCGAACATTACAGTAAACATCTCAGTTGGAATTCCGATTGCACGGTAGATGATTCCTGAGTAGAAATCAACATTTGGATACAAGTTACGTGCTTTGAAGTATTCATCTTCCAATGCTACTTGCTCCAAACGCTTCGCGATGTCAAGCATAGGATCGTTAACTCCCATTTTCGCCAATACATCATCACATGCTTTCTTAATGATAGTCGCACGTGGATCGAAGTTTTTGTAAACACGGTGTCCGAATCCCATCAAACGGAACGAATCAGTTTTGTCTTTTGCTTTAGCAACCCATTTGTCAACGTCTCCACCATCATTCTGGATTTGCTCCAACATTTCGATTACTGCTTGGTTCGCTCCACCGTGAAGTGGTCCCCAAAGTGCAGCAATACCTGCTGAAATCGATGCATATAAGTTTGCGTGAGACGATCCAACAATTCTTACCGTAGATGCAGAACAGTTTTGCTCGTGATCAGCGTGAAGGATCAATAAAGTATTCAATGCGCTAACAACAACTGGATCTGGTTTGTAATCTTCAGTTGGCATCGCAAACATCATGTGCAAGAAGTTCGCACCGTAATCCAAATCATTTTTTGGATACATGAATGGATGACGCATTGCATTTTTGTGACTCCAAGCTGCCAATGTTGGCAATTTGGCGATCAATCTGTGCATAGTCAAATCTCTCGCTCCAGCATCACGGTTTGGATCCAATGATTCTGGGTAGAAAGTAGAAAGTGAACAAACCATCGATGCAAGAACTCCCATTGGGTGTGCTTTCGCTGGGTACGCTTCGAAGAACTGTTTCATGTCCTCGTGTACCAAAGTATGGTTCGTAATGCTTTGCTTGAACTCTTCTAATTGCGCTTGAGTTGGAAGTTCACCTTCAATTAAAAGGTAAGCGACTTCTAAAAACGATGCTTTATCCGCTAATTGTTCAATTGGATAACCACGGTAACGTAAAATACCTTTCTCACCATCTAAAAATGTGATGGCACTTTTCGTACTACCTGTGTTCTTATATCCCGGGTCAAGAGTAATGTATCCTCCAGTTCCACCACGCAATTTGCTGATGTCTATCCCTTTTTCGTTTTCTGTTCCTTCTATGATTGGTAACTCGTATGTGTTACCATCTAACTCTAATTTCGCAATTTCGCTCATTCTTATCGACGGTGATTTATGTTAATTTTCTTCAATCGCCTAAATTAACACTTCATTTTGATTCTATCAAACGGAAATGGATATTTAATTTAGGCTTGTTTTACAAGTTTTTCAATGTGTAGTCCAGCATCATATTGTAAAGGTGGTTTCTTGTATTTCCACCATAAATTCCATGATTTTTATTTGGGTAGATGAACAAATCGAATTGCTTGTCGGCTCTCACCATCGCATTAATCATCTCCATTGTGTTTTGATAGTGCACGTTGTCATCCCCAGAACCGTGAATCAATAAATATTTTCCTTTGAGTTCATCTACAAAATTGATCGGTGAGTTTTGATCATATCCATTTTCGTTTTCGGCGGGAGTACGCATGAAACGTTCTGTGTAGATGTTGTCGTAGTATCTCCAATTCGTTACTGGAGCAACTGCGATTCCCATTTTGAAGTAATCTGCGCCCTTTGTCATGGCCAGTGAAGTCATGAATCCACCGTAACTCCATCCCATAATTCCAATGCGATCACCAGCTACGTAGTCGTAAGTTTGAAGTTCTTTTGCAACGGCAATCAAATCTTCAGTTTCCAATTTTCCAAGCTCCAAGTAGGTCGATTTCTTGAAAGCTGCTCCGCGATACATCGTTCCTCGAGGATCAACAGAAATTACGATATAACCTTTTTGAGCAAGAAGTTGGTGATAAGCAAAACCTCCATTGTCCCAGCTATCAGAAACCGTATTGTGCCCTGGTCCACAGTAAATATTGATGTAAACTGGGTACTTTTTCGATGGATCGAAGTCTGCTGGTTTGATCATCCAACCATTCAATTCTTCGCTGTGTCCTTTGAACTTCACAAATTCTTTTTTCGAAATCGTGTAGTTTTCCAATGTTTCGTTGAGCGCTCTATTGTTTTCGAGCACTGAGATTTCTTTCCCCGTATTGTCGCACAAAGAGAAAACAGGTGGTGTGTTGGCATTCGAATACGTTTTGATGAAGTAGCTCATGCCATTCGAGAACTCAGCGTCGTTGTGTCCTTCTTCAGAACTGATGCTTGTTTTCTTCGAACCGTCTAATCCAATTTTGTAAATCCCTTTGTGGATAGCACCTTTTTCTGCTGATGAATAATACACCGTATTCGATTCTTGATCAATCCCCAAAAACTCGATTACATCCCAGTTCCCAGAAGTGATTTGTTTTGATTTCCCATCAAACCCTAATATATAAAGGTGATTGTATCCGTTGGATTCACTTGCTCGCAAAATCGATTTCCCATCTTTCAAAATGAGTAAGTTGTTGTCTACGTCAATATAAGTATCCGACTTCTCTTCGAAAAACTCTGAGACTTTCATTTTCTTGGAGCTCATATCCACTAAGTGGTATTTTAATGAGCTTTGATGACGGTTCATTGTTTGGATCACCAACTGATTTGCTGTCGTCGACCATTTCATTCGTGGGATGTATTCGTATCCGCCTAAATCAATTTCCATTGGTTTCCCTCCATTCGCAGCAATCATGTAAGCTGTAACACACGAGTTGTCTTCACCAGCTTTAGGGTATTTGAATGTGTACAAATCTGGGTACAATTCATTGAAGTAAGTCATTGTAAATTCACGCACTTCACTTTCGTTGAATTTCAAGAAAGAAATGTATTTGCTATCTGGAGACCAAGCATAACCTTTGGTTAAACTGAATTCTTCCTCATAGACCCAATCCGTTGTTCCGTTGATCACTTCGTTGCGCTTTCCGTCTTTTGTCAAACGCTTTACTGTTCCCGAAGCAATGTCTTTTACGTATAAGTCATTTTGATAAATGAACGAGACCTTTTTTCCATTTGGCGAGTATTCAGCCAAGGTCTGAGGGGTTCGTGTATTATCTAAAGGTTGAAGTTCTTTCGTTTCGAGATTATATAAATAGTAAACCGCAGAATAGCTTCGTCTGTATATAGAGCGAGTGCTCGTTGTGATTAACGCCTTTGTTTCGTCACTGTTGAATTCGTAATCATCCATTCGGATTGAAGACAAGGCACTTCCAGGGATTAGCACTTCACCGCTACCTTCAGGATCAGCAAAAGAATACTTTGTAATTCCCCCTTTCGAAATTTTCGAGAAATAATTACCGTCCTGCATCGAACGGAATCCTTCAACGGAACTTCCGAAGAATGAATACTTCTTCCAAATGTCTTGAACTGTAATCTCCTGTGCCCAAGAAAAAGAGGTAATTGTGATAAAAAGGAGAAATAGACTCCGTCCTGAAAACTTCATGTGTTTGTTTTAAATTGAGAATGCTAAAAATAGGAATTGTATTTCGAATAGTATGGGGATATGAATGTTACTTAACCGATTAACCATGAATAAAGATTACGATTTGTTAATAATTAAATTATGTACACATAGGCAAAATGACCTATTTTTGTACTCGAATACGGTTATGTCATCCTAGAAGCAAACATGTGCGGAAACCATAAAAGTATTTTAACGATTCAAACGCGTAGAATAGAACAGTTAGTTGTAAGATTCCCAAGAGAAAATTCGACCCAACGAATTGAATTACGCTATCGTCTCTTAATCAGTAAATAACAATTATATAATATAATCCCTATGAAAAGAACATTACTATTTATCGGAACAATCATGGCGACAATGTCATATGCGCAGGATTGCTCGGATTTATTCATTTCAGAGTATGTTGAAGGTGTTGGAAACAATAAAGCACTTGAAATTTATAATCCTACTGCCGCTTCAATAGATTTAAGCGAATACATTGTTATTCGTTACGGAAATGGTGCTACTTCTGCAACTGCGCAAAACGCGGTGCAATTAACAGGAACAATTGGAGCTTACGATGTACATGTTGGAGTACTTGAGAAATTAGATCCAAACGGAACAGCTCAAGATATTCCAGTTTGGGATTCTTTACAAGCTCGTGCTGATGCATTCTATAGCCCAGTATATGCAGTATCTAATACATTCTACTGGAACGGAAACGATGCTGTAGCTTTGGCAAAAGGTGATGCAGCAAACCCAGGAACTGCAGTTGTAGTAGATATTTTTGGGAAAATTGGTGAAGATCCAGGTGATGGATGGTCAACTGATTTCCCGTACACAGGTGCAGGAACTGTTGTAACGAAAGATCATTCGTTGATCCGTAAATCAACTGTAATGACAGGAGAAACTAACCCAGCAATTGCTTTCTTTGATGCACTTGCAGAGTATGACTCAATTCCTGCTTTAATTGATATCGGAGGACAAGAATACGGAAACTGGTCTAGCCTTGGTGAACACGATTGTGGATGTGAGCCAGCTTCAACAGAAGAGTTAGCTGCTGAGAAAGTTTCAGTATTCCCAAATCCAACAAGCGGAGAGTTCTACGTTAAAGGTGCTTACGGTGACGTAGTTGTAGTAAACGCTTTAGGACAAACTATTTCAACAGTAAAGAATAACTCGAATGCAGTTCTTTCTTTCGATTTGGAAACTAAAAGAGGTGTCTACTTCGTGAAAATGAAAGACTCTTTAGGAAACGATATTACAAAACGAGTAATCGTTAAATAATTACAAAATAAAACAATGAAAGAGGTCGAAATTTTCGACCTCTTTTCATGAAAAGCAAGTTTTTGTATGAAATCAATTGTATCAATTTTCGCGTTTTTAGTTGCCTTATCGGCAGGTGCGCAAAATTCTCAAGTATCTGGAGTCCTAAAATCAAATTTGGATGGGCTACCAATGCCAGGAATGAAAATCGAACTAAAACCTTCTGAAACTCCATTAAGAGCAAAAACGGACATGGATGGTTTGTACACCATTGACAATGTCCCTTTTGGAGTATACAATATGGTTATCACAGGATTGAATGTTGATTCAATGATCGTTGAGGTTGATGTGAATGAAAGCCCTTTCGTTTACGACGTATTCCATGGTAAAACATTGGATCAGGAAGAGGTTGAGGTAATTGCACAATTGGTGAAGGATAGAAAAACACCAGTTGCGGTATCCAATATCGGAACAAAAGAAATTAATGAGGAATTGGGGTCGCAAGATCTTCCAATGATCTTGAACTCCAAGCCTGGTGTGCACGCCACACAGCAAGGTGGAGGAGATGGAGATGCTCGTATCACAATCCGTGGATTCGACCAACGTAATGTTGGAGTAATGATCGATGGGGTTCCAGTGAACGACATGGAAAACGGCGCAGTATATTGGTCAAACTGGTTCGGTTTGGATCAAATTACTTCTCAAATTCAATTGCAACGTGGTTTAGGGGCTACGAAATTGGCCATGCCTTCAGTTGGGGGGACGATGAACATCATCACGATGTCTACTGGTGGAAAACGCCAGATCAAAGTTCGACAAGAATATGGAGCGGGGAATTTCCTCAGAACTTCATTGTCGTATAAATCAGGAGCCTTGAAAAATGGATGGGGTGTGTTAGCATCAGCATCATACAAGCAAGGAGATGGATGGGTTGATGGACTAATGACTCAAGGAGGGTTTTACTACTTGAAAGTTCAAAAACGTATCAAAAATCACGTTGTTTCATTGAGCGGATTTGGTGCTCCTCAACAACACGGTCAGCGCTCATACAGCCAAGCAGTGGAGTACTGGGACTCGGATTATGCAAGAAGCCTCGGAATTCCAGATTCAACATTTGGAACTGTTCGTGATCGCGGATTGCAATTCAACCAACACTGGGGATACAGAACGGTAGATGGAAAACAAACAATCCAAAATGAGCGACGTAACTTTTACCACAAACCGCAAATCACACTTAAAGATTTCTGGAAGGTAAATAAGAAGTTGTCTTGGTCGAATATGGCGTATGTATCTATCGGTAGAGGTGGAGGAGAGCGTTACTTCAATTCAGGTTCGTCAATCATTTACGATGAGAATGGACAAATAGACTGGGACACGATTGTTTACAACAATCAATACAAAACATTATTTGGTACGACTTACTCCACAGCGGATGCCGCTTACCACCCAACACAATTAAAATCATCTCAGGTTTTGGCTGCAGCAGTGAACAATCACTTCTGGATTGGTGGTCTTTCTCAATTTGATTACAAACCGAATCCTAATTGGAACTTCGCAGGAGGTCTCGATTACAGATTCTACAAAGGAACGCACTACTACGAAGTTACTGACTTGCTCGGAGGAGAATACTTCGTGAACAACCAGGACTTGAATGCTGAGTCTCCGATGAAAGTTGTCGGAGATAGAATCGGACGTCAGCCTTATCACAACGACAGAGATGGAATTGTACAGTGGGCTGGAGGTTTCGGTCAAGCTGAATTCTCAAAAGGACGCTGGTCAACATTCTTAAACATTTCTACCGTTGCGAATTTCTATAAAGGAGTGGATCGCATGGCAAAAAGACAGTTAGTTCTTGCGGATACGACCTTAGAAATGGGGTATGGTGATACAATCACGTACAACGGTCAAACGTATGATCATAACTCAGATGGTGTTCGAGTAAACCAAACGGATTGGGCTTCAAAAGTAGGCGCAACGTTTAAAACGGGGGCGAACTACAATATTAACGAGCAAATGAATGTATTTGCCAACGTTGGTTATTTGAGCAGAACACCACAATTCTCGAATGTTGTCGACAACACGAGAAACCGTCATTTTGATACAATTTTGAACGAGAATATTATCGCGTTCGAATTAGGATATGGTTTCACAACAAAGAAATTTAGTGCGAACCTAAATGGTTACTACACGCGATGGGAAAACCGTCCGTTACCGTTTGGTCTTACAGTTCCAGATCCAAATGATCCATTGGAAACAGTATCGGTTAACGTACCTGGAATGGATGCGTTGCACATGGGTGGAGAGCTTGATTTTGCCTATAGAATGTCTAAACAGCTTACATTCGAAGGAATGGTGAGTATTGGAGATTGGAAATGGCAGTCTAGTGAAACAGTTCTTATTCCTGGAGGTGACTCAGTTACATTCTATGCAAGAGGGGTACACGTTGGAAACTCGGCGCAATCGACGTATGCTGCTAGTTTAAGATGGGGATTCTTGAAAACGGGATACATCAAAGTGAAGTACACGTTCTTCGATCGTTACTACAGTAACTTTGAGCCAAACAGTCTTTCTGTTCCTGATGATGGTCTATTTACTCCTGTTGATGCAACTGATCCGAACACGCAATACTTGGATAATGATGGAAACATTGTTCCTTTTGATCAATTGTCAGGAAAGGACTCCTGGAAAGTCCCAGGCTATGGTTTAATGAGTATTCACGCAGGATATCGATTGAGAATGAAGAACAGCGCTTTGAATTTTAGAGCAAATGTCTTTAATGTATTGAATACTCTTTACATATCTGATGCGCGTAACAACTTCGTTGGAAGTAATTTTGACGCAGGTTCGGCAGCAGTGTTTGTTGGACAAGGAATCCGTTTTAACGTTTCCGTTGGATTCGAATTTTAAAATAAACTATCTGGTGTAAAACACCAAAAGTGAAAATGATAAATAAGCCGATCACTTAACAAACTGATCAAGACATCGAAACAACAATTTCGACCTTAACAAAAAAATGAAAATGATGAAAAAATCTCTACTAGTAGCACTTTGCGCAACTCTCGGACTGGGTGCAAGCGCTCAGACGGACATCGCAGATGCTCGTACGTATGCACTTAATTCAACGGTTACGATTTCAGGAGTTGTGACAAACGGTTCTGAGCTTGGACCTATCCGTTACATGCAGGATGGAACTGCAGGACTCGCAGCATACGGAAATGCCTTAAATAGTGTAAACCGTGGTGATTCTATTACAGTTAGTGGACCGCTTATCGAGTTCGCAGGCCTGTTGGAAGTTTCTCCAGCAGGAGCAGTAGTTAATCATGGGCCAGCGGTAGTTCAGCCGAACCCTCTTTTGATTTCTATTCCAGCGGCAGGCGAATCTATTGAATCACAATTGGTGCAGTTAGATAACGTAACGTTTGTGCAAACAGGAAACTTTGCAGGGGGTAGCTCAACTGTTCAGGTTACTGACGGAACGAACACGTTGGATATCCGTGTTAATGCAAGTACAAATATTGCAGGGACAGCAATTCCAACAGGAGCAGTTTCACTAGTAGGTTTGATGGGGCAGTTCAATGCGAACTACCAAATCGTTCCACGTGATTTGAATGACATTATACCTTACGTTGCTCCTTCAGAGGAAATTAATGTATTGGTGAACGGGGCAACAGTTTTCGACGGAGGATCTTACTTTGTAGGGAACTCAGCGAGTATTTCTGTAACAATTGAGAACACTGGGTCAAATGCTTTGACAATTACAGGATCTTCTTTCTCAGGACCAGATGCTGGAGATTTCTCATCTGATATTGTTGCCGGTTCTGTCGGTGCCTTGTCAAACAATGGATACACTATTTCATTTACTCCTGCTACGGGAGGATCTAAATTTGCAACGATCACTATTGGGAACAATGATTCCGATGAGAACCCTTACATAATCAACTTTGAAGGTGTAGGAACGGATAACTTGGCAACTGAGCCAACTGCAAACCCTTCTGGATTGACATTCCCTATTACAGAAGCATATACTGTTAACGGACAATATGCTGCTGGATCAGGAGCTGCAAATTACCTTGTTCTTTGGAAGGAAGGTAGTGCAATTACAGGTGTACCTGCTGACGGAACAACGTACCTTCGTGGTGATGTTGTTGGTGATGCTAAAGTTGCCTACATGGGACCTGGAACATCATTCACTCCACGTGGAGTAATCGCTAATCAAGATTACCACTTCGCAGTATACGCGTTTAATGGATCTGGTGGATTTGAAAACTTCTTGACGACATCTCCATTAACAGGAAACGTTGCAAGTTTAGGTGAGAACATCGGTTCGTACTACAGTGCAATTGACAAGAATGCAGCAACATTCAACACGGATCTTTACAACTTGGTTAACCCTCATACTCAACTTTCATACTTCTTATACAAGCAGACAATGATGAGTGAGTTCGAAATCAAAGATACAACGAACAACGAATCTTACGTAACATGTGCACTTTCAGGAGAACGTCTAGTGTTCAACGGAACATTCGATTGGACGGCAACAGGATACAGCCGTGAGCACACATTCCCACATTCATGGATGCCTTCTTTCCCAGCGGATATGCCAGAGGAGCCGGAGTACAGCGATCAACACGCTTTGTACCCTGCGAACTTGGACGAAGCAAATACGCCAAGAAGTAATCTAGCTTTAGATGATATCGATGGAAACGTAGTTTTCAATTACTTGGGAGGATCTGTTGGATACAAAGGAACTCAATTGGTTTATGAACCACGCGAAAGTCACAAAGGAAACGCTGCTCGTGCTATTATGTACATGGTTGTTACTTACAACTTCGATTTGGCGGGTAACGTAAATTCTGACAAACAAGATCAAGAAACTTTGCGCAACTGGCACTTCGGAGATTTGCCTGACAATTACGAGATCGCTCGTCAAGAATACATTTTCGACTTACAAGGAAACAGAAATCCATTCATCGATTCAGTTGATTACGCATGCTATGTAGATTTTGATGCAAATGCTCATCAACCAGATGGGTGTATTGTTAACATTGAAGAAAAATTGGAGGCAAACTTTGTTGTGTTCCCAGTTCCTTCAAACGATGTTGTTTATGTTCAAGTGAACGGAACGGATATCACAGCTTACGAAGTAATCGACATGAACGGTCGTGTCGTTCGCACAGAAAGCAAAATTAGTTCTCCAGTAGTTCAATTGTCGAAAGACATGATTGGAACTGGAACTTACATGATCCGCGTGGAAACGGCGCTTGGATCAACTCAACGTAAATTGGTTATCCAATAATGTTGAAGTACATCATATTATTTGCAGTTGGAGCAGGCCTTTTGGCTTGCTCTTCTGTTAATACGATTACGCTAAATTCATCCGATTCAAGCAACGCTGACGTATTGTTTCAGGGAACTGAAGCGAACGTTGTTGATAGTATGGTTTATCCGTACAAGCATGAGTTAGAGGATGAAATGAATGAAGTGATTGCATACGCTGAGCGTCCTTTCGAAAAAGGGAGGCCGGGCGGAGCACTCAACAATTGGGCAGCAGATGCCTTGTTGGAGTCTCAAATTGGAAATGCACGATTATCTGGACCAACTTTCAGCTTATTAAATGTTGGAGGATTGCGAAATACCATCAATGAAGGAGATGTGACACTTGGCGATTTGTTGAAAGTGATGCCTTTCGATAATGAAGTGGTTTGGGTGGAAATGCCCGTGGAAACATTGACAGAGATCGCCGAGTATTTGACTTCTCGAAATGGAGAACCAATTGGTGGAGCATACTTGCGAAATGGAAAGCTCGAAGTGGATGGCGTTAATGCTAACACAAAAACGGTTTGGATCCTCACTTCAGATTACTTGTTGAATGGAGGAGATAACATGACTTTTTTCGAAAAGAAAGTCAGTGTCACGCATTCAAATGAATTGTTGAGAGATGCTTTTATTCGAATTGCAAAGAAGCAAAAGTTGTTGAATTGGTCGGACGAACTAAGAATTAAGATCTGATGGAACGTAGGAAATTTATTCAAAATACCGTTGTTGTTTCTGGTGGGTTGATTCTAGCTCCAAGTGCAATTGCACAGGATTCATCCAAAGTGAGTCCAAATAACAAATTGACAATTCTTCACACGAACGACACACACTCGAACATCGATCCGTTTCCTGAGAACCATGCGAAGTATCCAGGGAAGGGTGGAGTAGCGCGTCGTTACGAAATAATCCAAAAGATACGATCAGAAGAGGAAAACGTTTTATTACTCGATGCAGGTGATATCTTTCAAGGGACGCCTTACTTTAACAAGTTCGGTGGAGTATTGGAAATGAAACTCATGACCAAACTTGGATACGATGTCGCAACCATGGGGAATCACGATTTCGATGGCGGAATGGATGGCTTCGTGAAAGCGAAAGAATACGCAGACTTCCCGTTCGTTTGTTCCAACTACGCTTTTAAAAATACACCAGTTGATGGTCATACAGAAGAGTACAAAATCATCAAAAAAGGAAAAATAAAAATTGGAGTTTTTGGAGTCGGTGTTGAGTTGAAAGGATTGGTTCCCGACAATAAATACGGAGAAACAGTTTACAATGATCCAATTGAAATTGCGAATGATCTTGCCGCCAAACTCAAGAAGAAAGGTTGTGATTTAATCATCTGCCTGTCGCACCTAGGTTACGAGTACGACACAGACAAGGTTTCTGATCGTGTACTAGCCCAGAAAACAAGCGGAATTCACTTAATTATTGGCGGACATACGCACACCTTTCTCGAAAAACCAACGGAAGCAAAGAATGCAAATGGGGAAACGGTACTCATAAATCAAGTGGGTTGGGCTGGAGTTCAACTCGGTCGTATCGACTTCGAATTTGATACGCATCTTTTTTCTAAAAAAGATGTATTAATCGTACAATAAGTAATTTATTTCTTAGTTATACCTATACCAGCATTAGCTACCTATTATGAAAAAAACAATCTTAACAACAATTACAGCGCTGCTAGTAGTTGTATCTTCGGGAATCGCTCAACAAGAAATCGTTGTCATTGAGCAATCAAACAGATCGAGACGTGCTAAAAAGCCGATTCGTTTAAACGATAACACGTCAGTAATTAAATTCACACCAACACAATTGTTAGCGGGGGAGATCAATTTCTCATTTGAGAAACAACTCTCTAAGCAGACCAGTTTTGAGATCGGTGCAGGACCAACAATTTCTAATATTTCTTTAGGAGATGGTGGAGGAAACCACTACGTCGATCCTATTTACGGAACATATTCTTACCAAACGAGTAAGTTAGGTTTCTTCGCTGAGGCAGGATATAGATTCTACCCGTTAGATGAAACAGAAGCACTGAATCGCTTTTATCTTTCGCCTACCTTGAAATTTAAATTGATGAACTTTGGAATTGACGATGCATCACAGATTCTCGATCCAAGAGATGGGAGTGATCTTCGAATGAATTTCGCCTTTAACATTGGTTACCAACTGTGGATGTCAAAATCATTCAGTATGGATTTCTTTACGGGACTTGGGATTGGGTATCAGCAAATGAAAACGTACAACGCGGTTTCTACTTACAATGGAAATACTAACACCTACGAAACAGAGTGGTTGGATAATTCATACACACAAGCAAGATACGTATTCAACTTCGGTGTAAAAGTCGGAATTGGACATGGCAGAAATAACTAAATGACATTAAAGAAACCAAGCGTTTCTTCCTATTTCAAAGCCCTTCTCGGTTAAAAAATCGAGCAAGGGCTTTTTGTTTTTTGGATAGATGGCAATGAGGAGTTTCGCTCCCACGAGTAGTTCAAAATCCTGGATTTCTTTATTGAAAATTGGTGCTCCGTATTTTTTCCATTCAAGATCATACCAGCCGAAATCGATGTTCCGTTTGGAAAGGAATTCAGCGGTGATTTTCCCTTTGGTTCCGGCTCCAAGAACAGCAAGTGAATCCGTGTTGTGGAGTTTGCAGAACCAATTCAGCTTTAACTGAAAGAGTGCTTTCTGGTTATAGATATCCGAGTTTTTAGAAGTCCGATGTGGGTGTTCTCGCCAAAGCAATGTCGTTTCATTGACCCCTTGAATAGTAAATCCATTTTGCATCCAATGGAAGGTCATGTCATAATCCTCTGGGTACTCCAGCTTCTCGAAAATGGCAGAATTCTTTATGTCATCTGTTCGTGCCAACCAATTAGGCGAGGCAACAACACACTCGCGATACATGTGGTCGAAGTAATCTTCCTTTTCAACTCGCTTATTCAGCCAAGCGTCGTAGTTCAAATATCCATCAGAAACAGGTTTGTTTGAGAAGTGTTTCACTTTTCCCGTGACGATTGATTTTGCAGGAAGTGATTTCAATCGATCTACCATGATTTGCAATCGATCTTCAGGCATGATGTCGTCCGCATCCATTCGCGTTAGGAATTCACCATTCGCTTTTGACAGTCCAACTTGCAAGGCAGGAATTATTCCTTTTTCAGTGTTTGAGTGAATTTGAATTCGAGCATCTTTTTTAGCCAGTTCTTCGAGAATCGAATTTGAGCTGTCGGTTGAAAAATCATCCACAGCGATCAGTTCCCAGTCCGCGTAGCTTTGTTCTTGAATGGATTGAACAGTTTCCTGAATCCAACGTGCGGCATTTCTAAAAGGAAGAAGTATCGATATCATTAAAGTCATTTACTGTTGGACAATCGGAAAATCAGACGATCGGATAATCGGAAAATCCAATCACCCCTCAACATACGCCTTAAACGCCACCATAAACTTCATCGATTGCTTCTTAAACATTCCTTTGAATAAAAAACCAAAGACCTTCATGAACCCCTTCAGCTCAAAATAGCTGTTGTTGATCTGCTTTACTGTTGAATCATCAACCTTTTCGAACATCATTTCTACCTCGTTGTATCCCATTGGACTTTGGTAACCAAACTTCATCTGGTTCGGCATGTCTCGTTCTAAAATGGTTTCAGAAATCTTCATTTCCTTTCCTTTGTTGATGAAATAGAAATCACTTTTCGCTCCGACCTCGCCTGGAGTTCCGGAGATGTGTTCGATCCTTTCAAGGCCTTCCATCCAGCTTTTCACTCCGTCTGGATCAAGGAATTTTGCGGCTACATCCTCCAAAGATGCATTGATGGTATTGGATACTGTGTAGTTCATATTGTCTGTTATTGGTGGATTAAAGATATGGATTTTGTGAGACAATGGCTCCGTCAGAGTTCGGACTTCGAGAGCCTCAGTCCTCATCATTAAGATAACAAACTGGCGGGCTGAGGCTCTCGAAGCCCAACTCACAAAAAAAACGCCGATCCAAAGAACCAGCGTTTTCAATATTATATAAGTGCACTTGTCGGAAAATCAGAAAATCGGATGATCAGAAAATCCTAACAAATCAAGCTCGTCTATAAATGAATTACTTCATCATAAGCAGCCGCAGCAGCTTCCATCACCGCTTCCGACATCGTAGGGTGAGGGTGAACAGTTTTAATCAATTCGTGTCCTGTAACTTCCAACTTACGAACAGCAACAATTTCAGCGATCATTTCTGTAACATTCGCGCCGATCATGTGACCACCAAGTAGCTCACCGTATTTCGCATCGAAAATCAATTTTACAAATCCATCTTTTGCTCCAGCAGCACTAGCTTTACCTGAGGCAGAGAATGGGAATTTTCCAACTTTAATATCAATTCCAGCTTCCTTCGCTGCAGCTTCAGTCATTCCAACAGATGAAACTTCTGGAGAACAGTACGTACAACCTGGGATATTTCCGTAATCCAATACATCTGGATTCTCACCGGCAATTTTCTCAACACAAATGATTCCTTCTGCAGACGCAACGTGCGCCAACGCAGGACCAGGAATTACATCACCAATCGCGTAGTAACCTGGCATGTTTGTTTGGTAGTAATCGTTGACAAGGATACGTCCTTTATCGGTAACGATTCCCAAATCTTCCAATCCAATATTTTCAACATTCGCAGCAATACCAACTGCAGAAAGAACTACGTCACAATCGATCGTTTCCTCTCCTTTAGCCGTTTTTACTTTTACCTTGCATCCAGAACCTTTTGTATCAACTGACTCAACAGATGAACCAGTCATTACTTTAATTCCAGATTTTTTGAATGATTTCTCTAACTGCTTCGAAACATCTTTATCCTCAACAGGAACGATGTTCGGCATGTACTCAACAATTGTTACCTCAGTTCCAATTGCATTGTAGAAGTAAGCGAACTCAACTCCAATTGCTCCAGAACCTACAACCACTAATTTCTTAGGTTGCTTTGGTAATGTCATCGCTTCACGGTATCCAATTACTTTCTTTCCGTCTTGAGGAAGATTTGGCAACTCACGTGAGCGAGCACCAGTTGCAATAATGATTCCTTTATCAGCAGCGTATTCAACTGTTTTACCATCAGCATCGACAACAGAAACTTTCTTTCCTGCTTTCAATGTTCCAGTACCAGCGATTACGTCAATCTTGTTCTTTTTCATCAAGAATTGAATCCCTTTGCTCATACCATCAGCAACTCCACGGCTACGACTTACCATAGCACCGAAGTCAGCTTTACCACCTTCAACCTTGATTCCATAATCAGCTGCATGTGTCAAGTATTCAAAAACATTCGCACTCTTCAAAAGAGCTTTTGTTGGAATACATCCCCAGTTAAGGCAGATTCCTCCGAGCTCTGAACGCTCAACAATCGCAGTTTTTAATCCCAATTGAGATGCTCTAATCGCAGCAACATATCCACCAGGTCCACTTCCTACTACTATAATATCGTAACTCATAATTTCCAAAAATTGATAGCGCGAAGTTAATGAATTATTCGAAATTTTAGAGTGGTGAAATCAGTTTATAGCATGCTTTAAAATTGGTGCATTCATTCCTTTAAATGCGTTGCGCGCTTTAGAGATGTATCTTTTGCGCAAAACCTGAATTTGACATGGACTGAATTTCTAGCTATTTTTGATCAAACTAAACTCAGAAATCACTTCACATGAAACAATTCCTACCTATTTTAACTGCATTTTTCCTCCTTTCATTCAACGCTCAATCTCAGGTCCCTGGGAGTGGTTTAGATTTCGATGGGTCGGATGATTACGTTGACTGCCCGCTGCCAAGTGTTTTCAATTCAATACTAACGAATGATTTTACGATTGAGTTTTGGGCAACACCAACTATCGGTAATTTTCAAAGGATATTCTTCGCCCAGTTTGATATCGACAATTTTGCGTCTATTAGTTTAACAGATGCGGGAGAAGTTGTGTTTTACGTAAATCAGAATGGGTTGAATCAGAGTCTGCAATCTGCAGATGTCGTGAATTCTTTAGAGCTAGTTCATATTGCTGGATCATGGAATGCAACCACTCAAGAAGCCAAAATTTTCGTGAATGGTAATGAAACCGCCTATGCAACTGGCGTGTATGTTTCTTCCACGGCCACGGACGGGAAAATGGCTATCGGAGCCAGGACTGATGGTTCACAAGTTTTTACCGGAGATATTGATGAATTGTCAATTTGGAGTATTGCAAAAACAGAATGCGAAGTGAGCTTTGAAATGAACGATAAAAAGGAGGGGACTGAACCAAACCTTGTAACGTATTACAATTTTGATCAAGGAATCGCCGAGGGCTCGAACCCAGGAGTTGACGAATTAGAAGATCAAACAAGTGCAGGGAATGATGGAACACTCATGGGGTTTACACTATCAGGGAACAATTCAAACTGGGTGACCTCAATTGTGGATATTTACCAATTTTGGGGAGATGTGAGTGGAGTTTTAGTTGGTCAGCTTGGTCTTGTATCAACAATCAATGCGGATGAATACCAATGGATTTACTGTTCTGATCTTACGCCTGTCCCAGGTGCAACCGGCGTATCATTTGATCCTCCAACGGAAGATCCAAACTACACAGGAACAAATGATTTCTATGCTGTTGTTTCTACAAAGGGAAATTGCTCGGATACTTCAGGATGCTTCAATTCCAATGGTGATGTATTATCCATGGATGAGGTTGATTTGGAATCCTTTGTATTGATCTATCCGAATCCTTCGAATGGTCTTATTTCGATCGAAACTTCTTTGGAAATAGAATCTGTAGAGATCAGAAAGATTACGGGCGAGTTGATAGATGTCGTAAATCAGAATGGATCAGCTAATTTACAGATTGATCTTTCCGAGAAAAATGGATTCTACCTAGTGTTAATCAACACTGAATCAGGTGTTCTCGTTAAAAAGATTTTGGTGCAGAATCTGTAAATCCTACGTTGTTAAAAACTGGTGAATAAAGTCATTCTTTCTAGTCGAATGACTGTGTTTTTATGCTTAAATTTGCAGTTCAGAAATGACTATGGAAAGTACAATGACGCAAGCAGCAACAGTAGAGCAAGCAGTTGAACTAGGTTTAAGAGCCGACGAGTTCGAAATGATCAAAGAAATCTTGGGGAGAACTCCAAATTTCACAGAGACAGCCGTTTATTCGGTCATGTGGTCTGAGCACTGCTCGTATAAAAACTCAATCTATTGGTTGAAACAATTGCCTAAAGAAGGACCTCACATGTTGGTAAAAGCAGGTGAAGAGAACGCTGGATTGGTAGATATCGGTGAAGGACTGGGATGTGTATTCAAAATTGAATCACACAATCACCCAAGTGCATTGGAACCGTATCAAGGTGCTGCAACTGGTGTTGGAGGAATCAACCGCGATATCTTCACAATGGGAGCTCGTCCAATTGCTCAATTGAACTCATTGCGTTTTGGTAACATCGAAAAAGACCGCACGAAGTGGTTGGTGAAAGGTGTTGTAAAAGGTATTGGTGATTACGGAAACTCATTCGGTATTCCAATCGTTGGAGGTGAAGTATTCTTTGATGAATCATACAACACGAATCCATTGGTAAACGCATTTTCTGCGGGAATCATGGATCCGAAGAAAGTAATTTCAGCGACTTCAGCTGGACCTGGAAACCCAGTTTTCATCGTTGGTTCATCAACAGGAAAAGACGGAATTGCAGGAGCGGCATTCGCTTCAAAAGATATCACAGAAGAATCAGCAGATGATTTGCCATCAGTTCAAGTAGGAGATCCATTCATGGAGAAATTGCTACTTGAGGCGACAATGGAACTTTCTCACACAGATGCCATTGTTGGAATGCAAGACATGGGGGCAGCGGGAATCACGTGTTCTTCATGCGAGATGAGTGCAGCTGGAGACAATGTCGGAATGGACATTCATTTGGACAAAGTTCCAACACGTCAAGATAACATGCAGCCATACGAGATTTTGTTGTCAGAATCTCAAGAGCGAATGTTGATCGTCGTTCAAAAAGGAAAAGAACAAATCGTAAAAGATATTTTCGATAAATGGGATTTGCATGCTGAGGAAATTGGTGTGGTAACAGAAGGAACACAAGTTCGCTACTACATGGACGGAGAATTGGTAGGAGATGTTCCTGCAGATTCATTGGTTCTTGGTGGTGGAGCTCCAGTTTACGAACGTGAATACACTGAGCCAGCATACTACCAGCAATACAAGAAATTCAACATTGACTCAATCAGTCAACCTGAAGATTTGAAGGAAGTAGCTTTCAAATTACTTCAATATCCAAACATCGCATCTAAGCGTTGGGTTTACGAGCAGTACGACTCAATGGTAGGAACGCGAAATATGGTAACAAATGCTCCTTCTGATGCTGCAATTGTGAACATCAAAGGAACAAATCGTGCATTGGCCATGACAGTTGATTGTAATTCACGTTTTGTGAATGCTGATCCTGAAATTGGAACAATGATCGCTGTTTCTGAAGCGGCTCGTAACATTGCTTGTTCGGGAGGTGTGCCAAGCGCAATCACCAACTGTTTGAACTTTGGTAACCCATACAATCCAGAATCATACTGGCAATTTGTTGGGGCGATTAAAGGAATGTCAGCAGCATGTTTGAAATTTGAAACGCCAGTAACAGGAGGAAACGTTTCGTTCTACAACCAAACAGTGAAGGACGGAGTGGAAATTCCAGTATTCCCAACACCGACAATCGGAATGATTGGATTGGTAGAGGACAAGAGCAAAATGATGACGCTTGATTTCAAGCAAAAAGGAGATTTGATCTTTATCATTGGGCAATCTCACAACGACATCAACTCATCAGAATACTTGGCAACATACCACGGAATGAAAGAATCTCCAGCGCCTTACTTCAATTTGCAAGAAGAATACGCAATGCACCAAGTTATTCGTAGCTTGATCGATGATCAATTGGTGAATGCAGCGCACGATATCTCTGATGGAGGATTGTTCGTAACCATGACAGAAATGGCAATGCCACGTGCACTTGGTTTCGACATCGTTACTGATTCTGAAATTCGTGAAGATGCTTTCTTATTCGGAGAAGGTCAAGGTAGAGCAGTGGTAACCGTAAACGAAGACAGCGAAGACGAGTTCATTGAGAGAATGGCAGAATCGAATGTGAGCTTCACTTTACTCGGTCACGTGACGAAAGGGAAAATGATGATCGACGACGAACACTTCGGATTTATCCAAGAAGCAAAAGGATTATACGATAACGCACTTGCGAAGCACCTTGAGAATTAGTAAGCTGAATTCATGCATCAATTTGATTCAGATCGCTTGTAAAAGTGGGAGTTAGAGGAAGGTTGATGAAGGAATAAAGGCTATTTGGAAGAAGTTTGAGGAAAAAATCGCATTTTTACAATTGAAATAATATCAGACTTTTACGTTTAAGGATTATCGAGTTGCTCAAAACTTTTAGATTAAACGAAATTCTGAACTCAAATTGAGGTTTTAACTCAGGTTTAATTTTCCGAGAATAATAACAGAAACTGAATGGAATATAATACGGCAAGAGGTAAAATGTTGCTTCCTGAATATGGAAGAAACGTTCAAAACATGATCCAACATGCCATGGAGATTGAAGATCGTGAGGAGCGCAATAGAGCTGCTCAAGCGATCATTGAGGTGATGGGACAATTGAATCCGCATTTACGCGATGTGGACGATTACAGACACAAATTGTGGACACACCTTTTTGTGATGTCTGATTTTAAATTAGATGTCGATTCTCCGTTTGAAATTCCAGAAGAGGAATCGTTACAAGAAAGACCAGAGCCAGTTCCTTATCCAAAAAGCAAAATTCGTTTTGGCCACTTCGGACAATACACTCAAAAGATTCTTGAAGAATCAAGAGAGATGACGGATGAAGGTGAGCGTGAATACATGACCAACTCCATGGGGAACTTCATGAAAAAGCAATACCTCATTCATAACAACAATGCAGTTGAGAATAACGTGATTGCTGATCAGCTCATGGAGCTGTCTCAAGGTGATTTGAAAATTGAGAACCCAGACGATCTTGTGAGCACAAACTTGCTTCTGAAAACGCTTGGACTTCAAAATAAACCGAAGAACCAAAAGAATCAGAAGAACAAAAATCAAGGTCGTCGCTCGAATTCGCGCAAGAAGAAGCCGAGCCCACGAAAGTAAACGGTTAAGCATTTTCATTTTCCCAGCATTTTCGGACAACCACATGGGGTCTGAGGCGTCTTGATATCGTGAAAAGATTTCTGGCCGTTTTTTGTATAACACTTAGTTCATTTGGATTTGGACAGGATGCTTGGATTTTCCCTAAGACCTCGAATCTCCTGTGCTTTGACCATGAAGTACCATTCTATTTTCTTTCCTTAGATTCAGTCGAGTCTTTTCAGTTTGAACTCTTCAATCGTTGGGGTGAGCTCATTGCAACATCTAGAGATTTTGACTTCGCACTAGAAGAAATCCTGGTGGTTGAAAAAGAAACGGTGATTGAAGGTGCCTATGTCGGACGAGTGCGAATTAAGATGACTGGTAAGCAGGAGCAAGAACACTTCATTAATTTCACTTTTCTTCCTTATTGCAATTGCGGTTAGCGTTCCATGAACGCTATACAGTGGATAACTTTTCATCCTTGAAATCGGTCGACGGTAAACATTTTCTAGATTCACATGAACTAAAGAAAATAGCGCAGAAACATGGCATCATTTGAAATTCACGGAGGTAAACCATTAAAGGGAGAATTAATCCCACAAGGAGCAAAAAATGAGGCGCTACAGGTGTTGTGTGCCCCTCTATTAACTTCTGAAAAAGTAACGATCTCCAATCTTCCAGACATTGTTGATGTCAACAAACTGATCGGATTGCTGCAGGCGATGGGAGTGAAAGTCGAAAAAGTAGAAAAGGGAACGTACATTTTTCAAGCGAAAGATGTTGATCTCGATTACCTTCAAACAGAAGATTTCAAGAATCGCGCAGGTTCACTTCGTGGATCAGTTATGATCGTTGGACCAATGCTCGCTCGGTTCGGTGTTGGATACCTTCCAAAGCCCGGAGGAGATAAAATTGGTCGTAGAAGATTGGATACGCACTTCTCAGGAATGATGATGCTCGGAGCTAAATTCAACTACGATGCAGGGGAACACTTCTACGCTGTGGAAGGAAAGAAATTGAAAGGAACATACATCCACATGGATGAAGCCTCTGTGACGGGTACTGCGAATATCGTAATGGCTGCTGTTCATGCAGAGGGTGAAACGGTTATTTACAACGCGGCCTGCGAGCCATACTTACAGCAATTGTGTAAGATGCTGAACTCAATGGGAGCGAAAATCACTGGGATTGGATCAAATAGACTTACGATTAAAGGAGTGAAGAAACTCGGTGGGTGTTACCACAGAGTACTTCCTGATATGATTGAAATTGGTTCGTTTATCGGATTAGCAGCAATGACGCAATCTGAAATTACTATCAAGGACGTTAGCTGGGACAACCTAGGAATCATTCCAACAATTTTCCGTCGATTGGGAATTAAATTGGAGCGCCGAGGAGATGATATTTACATCCCTGCTCAGGAATCATACGAAATTGACACCTTTATTGATGGTTCAATCATGACGATCGCCGATGCGCCTTGGCCTGGGTTTACTCCTGATTTATTATCGATTGTATTGGTCGTGGCGACACAAGCAAAAGGAAGTGTGTTGATTCACCAGAAGATGTTTGAATCGCGTTTGTTCTTTACCGATAAATTGATCGACATGGGAGCGCAAATCATTTTGTGTGATCCGCACAGAGCGACGGTAATTGGATTGGATAGAAAGTACGACCTCAGAGGAATTCAAATGACCTCTCCCGATATTCGTGCTGGAGTTTCTTTGTTGATTGCAGCGCTTTCAGCAAAAGGAAAGAGTACAATTCATAACATCGAACAAATCGACCGCGGATACCAAGATATTGATATTCGATTGGGTAATTTAGGAGCAGATATTCGAAGAATAGGATAGAAGAAATAATTGATAAAAAGAAAGGCTCGACTCCCAATATCTATCGGAAGTCGGGCCTTTTTTAATGAACGAATATCTCTTAGTTCAAGGTAACCAATGTCGTGTACGCGTGAAGTTTACCATCTGAGTTTAATCCCATGTAGTCATCGCGAGTTGAAACATCTGGACAGAAATTTCCAGTAAATAAGAATTGGAAGTTCCATCCTGTACCAACTTTTACTCCTGGAGAGAAAGAGTTTGAAGAACTGTTCCATTTGTACAGGTATAAATCTCCGTTGGATTTTCTTCCTGTCAAGCTAGCATTAGCTGTAATGCAATTCCAGTGGTACTTTCCATAAATGTTTGTAAAAGTATTCCATCCAGTTCCACATTGAATTGGTGTAGTAAATGAGCTTGTTACGCCAACCGCTTTACAGTATTGAAGAATTCCATTTGGCTTTCTGATAAAGAAATCTACATCAAAATCACCATCGATGTTAACAGGAACGAATTCATCATTCTTGTCAAATACCTTCGTGCTGTACATTTGGAAACCGTAAGAATGCCATGAGGTACTAGTTGCACTCCAGCGCTTCCAAGTTTGCTGGTAACTACCATTGGTACCGATGTCTCCAATTTCAACTATTTCATAAATTCCGTCGCCGTTTTTGTCCGCAGGGAAGAATTTTTTGTTTGTTCCCCATGATGGAGCCTGCCCAAAACGAACTTGGATTCCATTTGTCGTAAAACTTGATCCGTTGAAATGGTACATGTACATGTAACCATTCGAGGCTTGACAAAGCAAATCACATTTTCCGTCACCCGTGAAATCGGCCAAATGGTAAGTCACGAAATTGAATCCGTGCCCAACTTCAAACCTGTTTCCTAAGCTGTAAGTAACACCGTTCAAGTTGTCGCCAACTTTATCTGGATATTGATACTCTGGACTTGAAGGAGTTGTCGTAGCAAAACGCATAAAAAGCTTACCTTTTTTACCTCTTTCAAGCAAATCTGAGATCCCATCACCATTGAAATCTTTGGACCAGTAAGTACTCTGTGTGCTGTATCCCGTTCCAACTTGGTTCAAATAATGAATGCTAACAGCACTCGCGGTTGCACCAAACGGAAGACTTTTGTGAACAGCATCAACTTCGTTCAATACAGTTCCCTTACCAACATTCGTCGGTTGTTCGCGCTCAGCAGATTCATTTGAGGTGTTCGGTGAAACATCCTTTTTGTTACAAGAATAGAGAACCCCGAATGTCAAAGACAATCCAACAATTCCTAAAATCGTTCTTTTCATAATAATTAAGATTTAGTTATGCGTCGAAAGTAATTCTGAATCTATTCTCCTCTCAAACTAATCTCGAAAAAGGGTTCAATGCAATTCTTTTTGGGATGGAATTGAAGAAAATTGATTCGTCCCAGTGCAATTTTTGGTTCATCAAATAGCGTAAGGAAATGTTTATTTTTTACCGAATTTCATATTTCCTTAATATCATTTTTTAGTTTTTAAACCATTGCTTATGAGTAGCTTAAGTATGAAAAGGGATAAGGTGCTTGTTTTTTGGGATGAAATTTACCCCTCGAAAAATGAGACAAATACAGTATATTCGCCCTGTACTACCTAACTAAATGAAGAATACCACTGTTCATAAGCGCGTTGAAGCCTTGCTGCTTCTTCTGTTTCTATTTATTTTCCTTGTCTTAGGGATTTTCCAAATGCTGTATTCCGACGAATCGAGTTTTGAGTTCTTTCTGGATGATGTGAAAATTGGCGAAAGCAAGTTGATGGATTTTAGGTACCGCCTCGAGGGGTACGATGCAAATTGGAGGTACAACACTGGTTCGAACATAGCTTATGAGTCTCTTGGAACGGGTAAATATCAGTTTATCGTCCAATCTAAAATTCATGGAGACTGGATCGAAGTATTTAGTACATACAAAACGGTATTTCCACAACCATTTTATTTGAATCCTTGGTTATTAGTCGTTATTGCATTTGCGTTGGTCGTGTCAATCTACCTGATTTTGGGAGCATACATTTCTTCCTGCATCAACACTTTGTTTAAATCAAAACGTAAGAAGAAGAAAGAAGAGAGCATTGATCAAACCTTCGTGGTAGTTAGCGGCAAAGAGCAAGAGCGAATCGATTCATCAGAAGTATGTTACGTTAGTTCTCATAAAAACTACATTGAAATTCATCGATCCGATAGGAGTAGTGTTGTTAGAATGAAACTCTGTGAATTTTTGGATGTCGTCCCAGACCCAATTGAATACATGCAAATTAGGCGCTCCCTGATCATTCGAAAAGATAAAGTGGACAAAAAACTAAACAAAAAAGCCGTTATCAATGGTGAGGAACTCATTGTTGGCAGCACATTTAAAGAGGCTTGGGCAGAGGTGAACTTGTAAATACGTCATTATTACTTAACTTTCGTGTTACAGAATAAATCTTTTACATAGTCTGCAAGAACGCCCTTGAAATTGGTTCACTTGCTCAATAGAATTGTGATGATAAAGAACAGTGTATTCATACTTACGTTAGTGATCAGCAGCTTTGGTCTGGCTCAATTAGAAGGATATCCTCCGATAAATTCAATTGAAGATATTGAAGGGGTTTGGATAACCATTGATAGTTCAGAAATCAAACTGTTCGAAGACGAGTTCGCTCCAATAGGGAAATGGTTAATTATTGATGATGAGAAATCGTACTTCTCGGCATACATCGATCCAGATTGGGGAGCGTCTATTGACGTGGAATTTGATTACTCGCTCAATTCCAATATATTTGATTGTCGATTGACAGGAAGCAATTCTCTTGGCTACTACATGCAGCATGAAAATGAACCCTTTGGATTCAAGCTGTATTTCAAAGTTGAGAATGGTGAAACCCATTTGAAGTTGACAAATGATTTCGGAACAACTTATGAACTGATTCCGGCAACTTAACTTGAAACTTAATTATTTCTGATGACTCGATTAATTTTTCTTTTCTCGCTTGTTTTATCGATGACAAGCACATCTCCAAGCCCTGCGCGCATTGCAAACGGATCGGAAGCGCCTCAAATAGAATTGCTTTCTCCGAATGGAAAGAAGGTGAAATTATCGAAGCTTCGGGGAAAAATTGTCCTGATTGATTTCTGGGCTTCTTGGTGTGGGCCATGCCGTAAGGAGAACCCAAATGTTGTAGAAGCATACAACAAATACAAGAAGAAAAAATTCAAGAAAGCGAAAGGGTTTGAAGTGTTCAGTGTTTCTTTGGATAGAGATGCGGAGCGTTGGAAACAAGCAATCAAAACAGATAAGCTCGCATGGAAGAACCATGGATGGGATAAGGACGGTGCCATCGCTAAAGAGTATGGAGTCAGTTCCATTCCAACCGCATTTCTCATCGATGGAAAAGGAAATATCATTGCTTCGGCGGGCGAAGTTCGCGGATTGAAACTCCACATCGAGTTAGATAAATTGCTCAAGTAGACAACCTAACGCGCATAAATGGGTACATTATTCTGGCTGCTTATTATTCTCTGTGCTGGCTAGGTATTTGTAGCGATTACACGAATTATAAAGAACCACCAAATCCGTAAAAAGGGTGGGGTAGCGAGCTCACCAATTCGAGAAAAGCGATTAAGAAATAGACGGCGCTAACGTATTTTACATATTCTTATTGTGTTACTTTTTTCGAATCGAGACATTATATAATTGAATCCTAAAAATCTACACCATGAATTGGAAGTACATTATTCCCCTATTCGTTATCGCAGTTGCGTGTGAAACAGCAAAAGAAAGCGAAGCAGTTATCGAAACTGAAACTTCTAACACAGAAATCCTATCTGTAATTGATCCTATCGAAGGAACTGAGGAAGCTCCACGAGTTTTTAAAGTGAGTGCACAATCGTCAAATACTATCGATCTTGGAAACGGGGGGAGTTTAGAATTTCCTGAAAACGCATTTGTCGATAAAAATGGAAATCCAGTAAGTGGTGAAGTTGATGTAGAATGGCAAGAATTCCATTCTTTGGGAGATATCATGCTCTCAGGAATTCCAATGAAATACGATTCTGCTGGCGTTCAATTTGATTTGGTTTCTGGTGGAATGTTTACCATAAATGCCTCTCAGAACGGCAGTCCAGTAGAAATTGCTCCAAAGAAGGAAGTTGGGGTGAATGTCGCTTCAATTCAAGATACACCTTGCTTCAATTTTTACGAAATGGATGAGAAATCTGGGGAGTGGAAATACGAAACGACCAAAGTAGGAGAAAAAATCGAAGAAGAGAAAACGGAAGTTGCTCAGAGCGCAGGCCCACCAGACTTATTGGATGTCAATCTCAGTACAAGAAAGTTTCCAGACTTGGCAAAACTCGACATTGTTGGGTGGCAGGTAAAACGAAAACTTTCGGACGCAGATAAAAGTAAATTGAAGGCGAGAACCACTAGGCTACGTTTAGTGGAAACGGATTCGCTTGGGTTAACGCTTGAAGTCAAACTTAGTGCTAAACGCACTGAAAGATATCCAGTCGAGCCATACACACTCGATCAAGCCATGAAGGATTCGAAGGCGAATCGCCAAGACCTGCAAAAATCGATCGCTGCAACACGTCAATTCGAGAAAGAAATGGCTGCGGGGCGCGTTATTCGATCGATTAGCATCGATAACTTTGGAACCTACAACTGGGACATTATCAACAAACGCGATAATTCTCTACCGCTTTTTGCGAAGTTCAACTACCCAAAAGGTGTGAATCCTCAATTGGTTTCATTGTTCCTGATCTCACCTGAAGAAAACGTTATTGTGAGCTACAATCCTGCCGGTGACTCTAAGTTTTCGTTCGATCCAAACTTGAAAAATTGTCTTATCGCGATTCTTCCAGGAAACAAAGTTGTTTCTGTTCCGAATGAAGGATTTACCACAGCACGAGGTCTGAAGAAAGGTCAAGTATGCGAATTTACTTTCAGGGAAACAGGAATCAAACTGACGTCTGCGAATGATATCATGAATCACATGAACGTCTTAATTTGATTCGATTAGCGACCATACTATTTATTTTTGGTACGTCGTTCATACTTTTCGGTCAGCAAGCGCTCATCAACAACATCGAAGGGCAGTGGTCCATCCATTCCGAAGGAAAGAAAATCATGCTCGATCGCTCGATTCATGAATTGGGAAACTTCGATCAAGCTGGACTCAGCTATTTCATGCGGCACGAGAAGTACGGCATTGTAAACAACAAAGGTGAGATCCTCGTTAAGGAGCGATTTACCAGTATCAAGCAACTTGGAAGTGGATACTACCTTGCTCTCGACTCTTTGCGAAGAAACTTTCTGTGCGATTGGCATCAAGGAGATTTCCGAGTGCGAGCAATAGATTACAATGTTGAGCTTCAACCAAGTTGGTACCGTTTCACCTATAATTCGAGCAATTTTCTAGTCAACCTTCCAAGTCAAAAAGAATGGGAGCTTAAGAAAGGTGATGTAATTTACGAGAGCGATTTTGATCACCTCCAATGTTTTATTGACAGTACTAATTACTTCTTCGACCCATCGGGAAACGCGATAAAGTGCCAGCGAGGCTATCCACTTTTTGCGGAGAAATACCTTCTGATATTAACCGAAGAAGACAAGTCCGTGGTGTATCGCACACATACAATTTCTATTCCCTCTGATGCTAGCAAGGTTCGAATTCGCCAGGATGAAATAATGTACGTTCAAAGCGGGAAATCAACCATTATTTCTTCTCACGATGGACATATCATCTCTGAACTTCCTTTTGAAGATGTGAGCTATTACAACGACGATTTGATTCAAGTGCGAAGCAAAGGAAAGGTCGGCTTAATAAAGAAAACGGGCGAAGTAGTTCTTCCTGCTGAGTATGCGTCATTTTCAATGCTTGGAGATCTTTACTACGTTAGAAAATCAACCGGTGCGGGAATTATTGATGAAAACGGGCAAGTTTTGGTTCCCTGCAAGTACAATTACATTGTCGCATACAGCGATTTTTTTAAGATCCATAACGACCTGACAATGGTCGGGTTGATATCTCGTAAAACAGGCAGAAATCTGCTCTCCTGCGACTATTCACGATTGATGTTGAGTGATTCGGTTGTTCGAGCATTTACGAGTGATATGCTACGCATTATGGAACTGGATTCGAATCATCGAATTACGAATGATATTATTTTATCGAACGTGACGAGTTTGGTCAATACCGAAGCGACGGAAAACTACATTGTTGATGAGCGTTTGTATCCCTTGGGGTGGTTTTTTGAATACGTTCCACAATATGATTCTTCGGGGTTTGAAACCGGCGTTATTCCGCGATGGGGTCTCAAATCATCCAATGACAGCATTTTGCGCCCAGCTCAATACAGGCAGCCTAAATTTGTTGATCAAGCCGATTTTAGTTTGATCGAAATGGCGCCACGGAGAATCAAGCTACCGGTGCTCGGGGAATATCAATGTTCTCAATCTCGCGTGCTGAGCCATCGCAGTGGAAAGCAGCTGATCCCGGAAGTAATAATTAGCATTGATACCCTCGATTTGCTATCTCGAAGCTACGCGCGCTTCTTTTCTCCCAAAGGTCATGGGGTGTTGCTAAGTGATAATTCTATTTTGCGCGTAAACCACATTGATGGAAGTGACGCTAAGTACATTCGCTACTGTACGTCGAAACAACCCGAAATGAAGGCTGCGGAAAAGGGTGACTTCGATGCTTTGAGGTTTTACGATACGGATGTCAACAATGATCCTGAAAATTGGTTGGAGGTAACACTTTCCAAGAAAAACCACGAATATGTGAAGTATGAAAATGCCAAATGGAACTTTTTGACTCTGAGCGGAAAAAACCTGTTCCAGGAGCCATTTGATTTCGTGAAACCATACGCTAGCCAAACCGCGATTGTCCAAAAAAATGATAAATGGGGTGTGGTTCGGGCAGATTCTTTCATCCTTGAGCCGATGTACGCATCGATCAATCGCAGCCCTATTTCCGACACACTTTTAGTCGTTAAGAAGAAGGTAAATGGCAAACGGTTCTTAGACACGAATGGTCGTGTTTTGACAAATGGAATTACCCGATTTTTGAAACGAAAAGGAAATCTAACACACATTGAAATTAATCGAAGAAAGAAGTTGATTAAATCTGATTACTCAATCATTTCAGGAGACACTAAATTCCAAAAGCTCTTTGATAACGATATTTTCTACAGCAAAAAGAAAAAGGAATACACAGTTTACAACAGCAACGGCGACCAACTCGGAAGTGTGAAACTAAAACCTGAGGAAGTTTGGTTTGAGGAGTACGTGTTGACAAAAGGACGAGGAAAAAGAGGTGTTCTGTCCATGGAAAACGATACAATCATTCCGTTTAAATACAAGACAATTTCCAAAATTGGCGATTACATTTTCGCGCAAGATGGTAACGATAACTTGCTTTTTGATCGGAACTTGAACGAGATTGACAACCTGAAATCTAACAAAGTTTTAGTAGATTCTATTACGGCGAGTTATGCGGAAATCAAGGATACAAAGGCAACGACCTATTCCTCAACGAATGAAAAAATCGGTAAATTCAAGGGGACGAAATTCAAACATTTTCACAACGGATATCTCATTGAATTTGGAAAGACACTGCGCGTTTTAGCTCCAGATCAAGAGTTCACCTTCGATTTTCAGCCGAAGGAATTTCATCCAATGGGAGAGAACGGACAACTGATCATCGATTCCGATAAGATTGGACACTATTTCGATGCAGAATGGAATGAAGTCTCGGTAGGCGGTCCTTTAACCAGAGCAAAAGTTGTTGGCGAAGGATTGGCGATATCTCGTTCGCGGGGTCGAACAATTTTATTTGGAGGTGATGTAAAAGTAGTTTTCAAAGAAGGCCCAAGAGCCATTGAAACCTTCAAGAACGGCTTTTTGTTATTGCAGTATATGGGCAATTTCGAATTCGTGGATGTGAAAGGAATCAATCAATTTAAGCGTAGCTTCAAAGATGCCATGCCGTTTATTGGTAAGTACGCGACCGTTAAAGAGAAAGACGGTTGGACAATCATTGATGGCGAAGGACATTTTCAAATCTTACCGAATTTTGATAAAATCACTCCACTTTCATCTACACTTTTCGAAACAACAATGCAGCCCGTTTATGGACTTTTTGACGGGCACGGGAACGAATTAATTCCTGCCGAATATCAACAACTCAACTTTCTCAGAAATAACATTATTCAAGGAAGAAAAGAGGGAGATATTTTCTATTTCGACCTAAATGGATCGCCAATTTCCCTTGATTGAATCTTTCCAAATGATCCGTATTGACTGAAAATCCACGACATTTCTGACATCTTTGCACAACATCTGTCAAATTCTATGACATCATGTCTTGTTTTGCAGAATGGCAGTATCTTTGTCATTGCATTTTCAAAATAAAAAGAACGAGGTTATGTCCGAGGAAAAAGTAAACAATCAAGAAGCTGAGGCGAAAAGTCAGGAAGAAGGAACGGTGAACGAACAAGGTTCGCAAGAGACGGTTGAAACAGAGGCTCCAAAAGAACCTACATTCGAAGATAAATACAACGAGTTAAACGATAAGTACTTGAGAATTCACGCTGAATTCGATAACTACCGTAAGCGTACAAATAAGGAAAAACTGGACATCATTGGATCGGCCAATGCCAACTTATTGAAAGATTTGCTCCCGGTGATGGATGATTTTGAGCGCGCAATTGCAAACAACGTAAATGTGGATGACGCCCAAAGCATCAAAGAAGGTGTTTCGTTGATCTTCAATAAATTCAAAATGACTTTGGAAAACAAAGGTTTGAAACCAATGGAAGTAGAGGGTGAAGTATTTGATGCTGAAATCCACGAAGCCATTGCCAACATTCCTGCTCCAAAGAAAAAATTGAAAGGGAAGATCGTTGAGGCGGTTGAAAAAGGATATTATTTGAATGACAAAGTGATTCGCTACGCGAAAGTAGTAGTTGGACAATAAGCGAAGAAATTGTTAGTATGAGCGAGAAGAGAGATTATTACGAAGTATTAGGCCTATCCAAAGGTGCCACTGAAGCTGAGATCAAAAAGGCTTACCGAAAGTTGGCGTTGAAATATCACCCAGATAAAAATCCGGATGATAAAGAAGCTGAAGAGAAATTCAAGGAGGCAGCCGAGGCGTATGAGGTGCTTAGTAATGCTGAAAAGAAATCTCGTTACGACCAATTTGGTCATGCTGGAATGGGCGGAGCTGGTGGCTTTGGCGGTGGCATGAACATGGATGATATCTTCTCTCAATTTGGAGATATCTTCGGAGGTGCATTTGGCGGGGGAGGCGGAAGCTTCGGCGGAAGTAGAGGTGGATCTCGTCGTGTTCGAGGAACAAACCTTCGTGTAAAAATGAAATTGACACTTCAGGAAATAGCTGATGGTGTTACTAAGAAAATCAAAGTAAATAAGCTTGTCAACGCGGAAGGCGTGACCTTCAAAACCTGCTCGAATTGTAACGGTTCAGGACGCGTTACACGTGTATCGCAGACGTTCCTAGGAGCGATGCAAACACAATCTTCATGTCCAACGTGTCATGGAGCTGGTAAAATGATCGATAAAAAGCCTGATGGTGCCGATGCAAATGGATTGGAACGCAAAGAAGAGGTAATCGAGATCGAAATTCCAGCAGGTGTAATGGACGGAATGCAGTTAAGCGTTACGGGCAAAGGAAACGCTGGACCATTCGATGGTGTAGCTGGAGATTTGATCGTAGTGGTTGAGGAAATTCCAGACGAAAAATTGCGTCGAGATGGTGATAATTTGCACTACGATGCGTACGTGAGTTTCGTTGATGCCGTGCTCGGAAGTTCAATTGAAATTCCAACCATTTCTGGCAAAGCGAAAATCAAGGTTGAGGCAGGGACGCAAAGCGGAAAAGTACTGCGTTTGAAAGGGAAAGGCATTCCCGCTCTTCAATCTTACGGAAAAGGAGATTTGTTCGTACACATCAATGTTTGGACGCCGAAGAAAGTTTCGAAAAAGGAGAAGGAAATGCTTGAGAAATTAGGTGAAAGCGAAAACTTCCAGCCGAATCCAGACAAACAAGACAAAGGGTTTTTTGAACGCATGAAAGACATGTTCTAAGGCCTTCTCTGACTTGAAGTTCATTCAGCAATACCTAAAAAGTACCGAGAACTTTGGTACGTACATTCTAACAGGAATCTTCGTATTCCTAGGTTTGTTGATTGGTAATTTTGCGACTTTACTCTTGGCCTATGGTTTGGCCCCAAATCTACATGTTTCTCCTGATGGAAATCCCTTCGCTCAATTCGATACAAATACACAGCTAATTCTAATTATGTTGCCCTTCGTCTTTGCGCTATACGCATTGATGTTGAGTATCCGATATGTGCACAAAAGACCGGTGCTTACGTTGTTCACAGCAAGATCGAAATTCGATTGGAAGCGCTATTTTTTCGCATTTGGTGTTTGGTTCACCATTCTTTTGATCATGCTAGCAATTTTGGTTGCGACAAGCGAAGATCAAGTGTTTTGGAATTTAGACGGCTCGACCTTCTTAATGCTCTTAGCGATTTCACTGGTGCTTTTTCCCATTCAAACAGCGGCCGAAGAGGCCTTTTTCAGAGGTTGGTTGTTCCAAGGCATCGGGAAGCGATTGAAACACGCAGGCTGGAGTATCGTAATCACTGGAATTATTTTTGGTTTGATGCATGGCGCAAATCCCGAAATTGAAAAAATCGGATACGGTATTTTCGCCTACTACATTATTTCAGGAATTTTCCTTGGAATCATTGCGCACTTGGATGATGGTCTCGAGCTTGGAATGGGCTACCACGCAGCGAACAACATATTTGCCGCTGTCATTTTAACAAACGATTGGCAGGCTTTTCACACCGACGCGATGTTTATCGATACGGCTCCGCCAAGTTTTGGATGGGATGCAATCCTAACTTTAGCAATAATTCAACCTTTATTCCTGCTGATTTTCGCGAAGATCTACAAGTGGAAAAATTGGAAATCGCAGCTCTTCAAATCCTATAAAGATGGACCAAACACTCCATCGACACGCACCGGCGACAGCGAAGTGATTGACGACCTGTAAGGAATAATATTGCACATCGTCTTAGCAGAGAACTAGGAAAAGTGTAATTTTACTACTCAATCTTATTTATGAAGACATATTACGATCCAGATGATTTAAAGAAGTTTGGAAAAATCTCAGAATTTCAGCCAGAATTAGGAAAAAAGTTTTTCGACTATTACGGCGAAGTGTTCGCAGAAGGAGCGCTCACTGCGCGAGAAAAATCACTAATCGCACTAGCTGTTGCTCATGCTGTTCAGTGTCCTTATTGTATTGATGCATACACGGAAGATACAATGGAGAAAGGATGCGATGAAGAACAAATGATGGAAGCGGTGCACGTAGCCGCAGCAATCAGAGGAGGTGCAAGCCTCGTTCATGGAGTTCAAATGATGAATAAATACAAAGACCTTTCAATGTAATGGCAGTATTAACGCACAAATCCCTGGCGGGACAAAGCCATGAATTATCGGAAGTTGATCGTCAATTAGAGTTGCTCAAAAAAGCAAACTTGACGCCTTTCCAAGATAAATTAGCTGAGTCTGACCTATTTCCCCTTACGACAACGAAACTGGATATCTTCCAAATCAATGTTGGGAAAATGTGTAATCAAGTGTGCAAGCACTGCCATGTGGATGCTGGACCTGATCGCAAGGAAATCATGACGCGTGAAACGATGCAATTGTGCCTTGATGCAATCGATAAAACGGAATGTTCAACGGTTGATTTAACAGGTGGAGCGCCCGAAATGAATCCTGATTTTCGTTGGTTCGTGGAGCAGCTCTCAGAGAAAGGTGTAAAGGTCTTGGTTCGATGTAACCTGACGATTATCGTAGCGAACAAAAAATACAACGATCTTCCTGAGTTCTTCAAAAAGCACAATGTTGAAGTCGTTTCATCCTTGCCTTATTTCACATCAACAAAAACAGATGCGCAACGCGGAGATGGTGTCTTTGACAAAAGCATCGAAGCACTGAAAATGCTCAACGCAGTCGGGTATGGTGTAGAAGGATCTGGATTGACATTGAACTTAGTTTACAATCCATCTGGAGCGTTTTTGCCACCAGCACAAGAATCGCTGCAGGCAGATTTCAAAAAGAAGCTAAAGGATCGATTCGATATTGTTTTCAATGAGTTATTCGCTATTACCAATTTGCCAATCAGTCGTTACTTAGAATACTTAGTGGCGAGTGAAAATTACGAAGGCTACATGAATAAGTTAGTGGATACCTACAATCCGGGTGCAGCAGCGAATGTTATGTGTAGAAATACCATTTCAATTGGTTGGGATGGATTCATTTTCGATTGTGACTTTAACCAAATGTTGGATTTGAAAGTAGCAGCCAAAGGTCAGCATCTAAAAGATTTCGATATCGAAGGGCTCAACAATAGAGAGATAATCGTGAACCAGCACTGCTACGGATGTACAGCAGGTGCCGGATCAAGTTGTGGAGGAACAACAGCATAATTAACTAGAAAGAACACTCAATAATCAGACAATGAAATCATATTTAGACGAAACAGTCAATGTATATAGAGATGCAGCTTTGACGCCAGATGTTGGCCTTTGTTGTACAACTACACCTATTTGGGCTTTGCCAGGATTGGACATGCCAAGCATCATGTTGGAAATGAACTACGGATGCGGAAGTACCGTGAATCCAAGAGATTTGGTGAACGAACCAACTGTTTTGTATGTTGGAGTTGGAGGTGGAATGGAAGTGTTCCAATTCTCCTATTTCAGTAGAAAAAAGAACGGAGTAATTGGAGTGGATGTCGTGGATGAAATGCTTGATTCATGTCGCGAGAACTTGAAAACAGCTGAAGAAACGAATCCTTGGTTCAAATCTGAGTTTGTCGATGTTCGTAAAGGAGATGCATTGAACTTGCCTGTTGAAGACGAATCTATCGATGTTGCCGCTCAAAATTGCCTATTCAATATCTTCAACAAAGAGGATTTGAAGAAAGCCTTGGCAGAAATGTATCGCGTGCTAAAACCGAATGGTCGATTGGTTCTTTCTGATCCGGTTACGGAAGATCCAATGCCAGAATCATTGAAGGATGACGATCGTTTGAGAGCACTGTGCCTCAGCGGATCATTGCCTTTGAATGAATACATCAAAATGATGACAGACGCAGGTTTCGCAACAATCGAAATTCGTGCAAAACGTCCATACAGAGTATTGGATACAAAGCATTACGATACTCCTGAAAATATCTATTTGGAGAGCGTTGAAGTATGCGCGATTAAAGATCCAATGCCTGCAGATGGACCATGTGTATTCACAGGGAAAGCGGCAATTTATTACGGAGACAAGGAGTATTTTGATGACGGTAACGGCCATACCTTGACGCCAAATCAGCCTTTATCGATTTGCGATAAAACAGCAGCGCAGTTTAAGGCTTTGAACATGGAAGATTTATACATTTCAGAATCTACTTTCCACTACGATGGTGGAGGTGCTTGCTAGAAAAGAAATTAAGAAAAATAGAAAAGGCTGTCGGAATAAATCCTGACAGCCTTTTGTTGTTAAACAAACTAACTTCCCCAAGCTAGTATTTTGGTTTATCCAACCGTTCGATTTTAAAGATCAGTCCCGCTCCGATTTGTGTTGTCAAATAGCTTCGCATTGATCTTCGTGACGGATCATCCAATGATGAAAACCGGTATTTCATTGAAGCCGTGATCAAGAAATCTACTCGCTTAGAAAGTTGCTGACGAATCGATATCTCAGGTTTGAAGTAGATGTACTTCAACGATGCTCCACCTGAAGTGGCTGTTAAATTCGGATACAAACGTGCAATAATGGAATTGTTCAAAATCAATTTGGTTTTCTTTAGTTTGAGCTGATACCCAAATCCCCATTGAAGTTGGTGGTAGCCAAAACGGTTTTCAGTCAAATCTGAGCGAAGCGTATAATCCAACCCCGTGACGATTACATGTTTCTTTTTTGGAAACCGCATTTCAATCCCAATCTTCTGGTAATTCCATTTTCTTTCGCGTTGAGTGATCTCATCGAATTCTCCCGCCTCTTCATTCTCTTCTTCAAATTCACCTTCAGCTTCTTCACTTTCGCCTTCTTCTGATTCCTCTTCTTGAGTGGACTGATTTGATTGTTGACTGATGAAATAATTTCGTTGATGAAATTCACCCAGCAATCGAATTCCCACTTTATGTTTGTAACTGTAGCGATAGTTTCCTTGAATTCGTGCGCCAAAATCTCGGTATGAGAATTGGTCGAAGTCTGCCCGATCGTAGAGTTTAATTTCCGCAAATGGCTGAACCACTAGGTGCCACGCTTTTGAAAGAGTGAAATCAGATTTGTTTGAGGCGGTAAGTCGCTTGTAGGTTAGAGGAGCGCCCAGAATGTCTCGGAAGTCGTTGGTACCTGATTGTACCAAGTTGCGAACGCCAATCTCACTCGTGTTTTTGTATTTCTTACCCGAATATTGATGACTCAAACGGAGTTGTGCATCGCTCGATTTAATCCCAATTTGTTGAGTGAAAAATGATCGCTTCAAAACAGATCGGACCTTGAATCGATGATAAGGAGAAATGGTTCGAACGACTGAGAAATTGAACGAAGCATAAGGCGCATTTTTCCAGAGTCCAGATCGCGAGAGTGATTCTCCATTCGTAACGGAGGAAGCAGGCGATCTGAGAATATTCGTTTCATACCCAACTGACGGGCGCAAAGTAAAAGTCGTTTTCTTTTGCGCGAAGGCTGCGAATTGGCAGAACATGCACAATATTATTAGGCTTGATCGGATCATAGTTCTTCGTTTGTGTAAACAGAAATTAGTGTATGTGAAGCAGCTGCGTCCGTAGCGATTGTGCGATCGGCGGGTGCGACAGTTATTTCATTTGTTCC
>JAQXBM010000099.1 GCA_029252405.1 Crocinitomicaceae bacterium | reverse complement strand
TTAACCACCGAATGGGAATTACTCATCGAACAACAACGAATGGAAGAACGAAAACAGAAATTGGCAAAAATGGCCAACAAAAAACGAAAACAAAAGGACGCTGAAATCGAACGATAATTTCAGCGTTTTAAAATTAACGAACCCAAAAAATGGCAAAAAGTGAAAAAATACCACTCCACATTACCACTCCAACGCAAAAATGGCTTCCTAAAAAGGAAGCCATTTCGTAAGAAAACCTAGTGTTTCCAGCGTGTAGCGAGAGGGAGATTTGAACTCCCGACCTCCGGGTTATGAATCCGGCGCTCTAACCAACTGAGCTACCTCGCCATTTTAAACCATTTTAATTTCTCTACCTCGAGACCTTTAAACCGATCGAGCAATTACTAATTGCGGGTGCAAATATAACAGGAATTTTATTTCCAACAATACTTTTGAACGCTAGTTCTGCAATTTTTCTAGTTGGACTTTAATGAAGTCTGCCAAAGTGCTAATATGCCCATGACTAAAGTTGAATTCTATCCCTGCCGTCTTGTAAATCTCAGGAATGGATTTCGTGTATGCCAGCTTCAATGCTTCTTTGTAGTCATGGATTGCTTGTGACTTGTCTTTCAGACTGTTCATCCAAACACCGAGGGCCCCAAGCTGTGCAATTCCATATTCAATGTAGTAAAACGGTACCTCAAAAATGTGCAATTGACGCTGCCACGAAGTAGCGAGAATGTCCTCGTAACCCGAGTAATCAACCAAGCCTGTTCCATATTCATTCGACAACGAAACCCACTTATTCGTGCGTTCTTCTCGCGTGTGATTATGATTTACATACAGCCAGTGCTGGAATTCATCAACCTGAGCGATCCAAGGCAACAAAATCAATACTGTTTCCAATTGTTCGCGCTTTGCACGCTTGAATTCATCGTCATTTGGATAGAATTCATTCCATTCTTCCATGGTTAACAATTCCATAGCCATTGACGCCAATTCTGCGACTTCAGAAGGAAGATTCTTGAATCCAGTTAGTTCTAAGTCACGGCTCAGAAAGGAATGAACAGCATGTCCACCTTCGTGCACCATCGTTACGAGGTCTCGCTGAGATCCAACGGCATTCATAAAAATAAACGGAACGCCAATTTCATAAAGAGGGTAGTTGTAACCTCCAGGAGCCTTCCCATTTTTCGATGCAAGATCCAAGTGTTTCATTTTATCCATCGTTGAAAGACAATCTGCGAAGTAAGAATCGACCTTTCCGAACATGTTGATTGTTCCTGAAAGCAACTCCGTATCCTTCTCAAATGGTTTCAAAGGTTCTTTTCCTTCAGGATCTACGTCTAAATCCCACGGTTTGAACTTCTCTTTTCCGAGGAGATCGAGCTTCGTTTGTTTGATTGATCTGACAATCGGCACAATCACTTCTTTCACTGAAGCGTGGAAATCTTCGCAATCGCTGACTGCATAATCAAAGCGACCCATGGATTCCATTTTGTAATCGCGGAAATTCTCAAATCCTGCGTTTACAGCAACTTGATGGCGTTTCTTCAATAATACATCGAAGAGGTCATCCAATTTATCTACGTCTTCGCGACGACGGTTACTGATCTTTTCAAAGACTTCCTTACGAACTGACTCGTCTGTTTCCTTGAGGAAAAGAGCGGCTTTTTGCATGGTCAATTTCTCACCTTCGTGCTCAATGCTTTGTGCTGCAGTTAACGCTCCGAATTTTTGACTTTCCTCTGCAATTTCAGAATTGATTGAAACGTTTTCTTCTCGGTATAACTCGAGTGCTTTGCGAACTCTTCTGAAGAGAATGAAAAAGTCACTGCTCGATTCTAATTCCGTTGTAAAAGAAGAATCTGCCAATTTACGGTTGAGTTTATCTTCGAAAGGAGCCAGTTTGGGCTGAATTTCAGTCACGAAGAAGGTGTAGGCTTCACTTAACTCTTTGTCTGTTGTGTCAATCGTCATTTTGATATAACGCCAAGCCATGTTTTCTTCAAGTACTGCTTCGAGTTCACTTTGATCGCTCAACCATTGCTTGAAATCCTCCAAAGTATCAATGGAACGATTCAATAAATCTTGGTAATATATTTCGATTGATTCCCAACTATCGATTTCTAAATCTGCTTGAACGAACGTTCTTATTGGCTTGCTAATTTCCATATCTTATTCATAAAAAAGTCCAGACTTAAATGCCTGGACTTATTGATTATTTCTTAGTGCTAGAGTCTTTCTTTTTCGCCGCAGGTTTCTTTTTCTCTCCTGGCTTGTTGTCTTTCTTGTCGGAAGCTTCTGAAGGTTTCTTCTTTGGAGCGGCTTTCTTTTTAGGTTTCTCCTCTTTTTCTTCTTCAACAGGTTTCTCTTCTTCTGCTGGAGCGAGGTTGCCAGATTTTCGTAGCATGTTATACCATTGTAACAATTTCTTGATATCCGAAGGATAAACTCTTTCCTCGTCGTAATCTGGAATGATTTCAAGAATGTACGCTTGAAGTACAGACATGTCTTCTTTGTGAGAAGGACCTTCCTTACCATCTTCTTTTGTGTAGATATCTGAGAAGATTTCCTTCAATGGTTTATCACCTTCATACGTGTAGATACTGATATCTTCTAACGCAGAAATTCGATCTGTTGCGTAAGCCGGGAAGCGCTTATTATCTGTCAAAGATTCAACGATAATGCTGTTCTTTCCTTGGGCTACGACTTTATAAAGACCTGGTCTTCCTGAAATCGAAATTATACCTGATAAATCCATATTATTTATTTTAAGTCGTCAAAAATATAAATTCCTTTGAACAACTAGCGCATTCTTGTGATTTTCGACTGAAATACGCCTGAATCAGTACTAATGATAATAGTGTAAAACCCTGAAGACAAGTGTGAGATAGAGTAACCTTGTCCTGATGCGTTTTCAATTGTTGTTATTCTTCCAGTCGCGTCGATCAATTCAACTTTCAGAATTGCCTTATCTGATTCAATGTTGAAAACATCACGAACAGGGTTCGGGTAAATATTGAAGTCATTAAAAGAGATCGGCTCAATTCCTGCATCCGTTAAAAAGACCGTGTCTGTTTCAGCAACACAACCATCTGCGCTTGTTGCGTAGCAGGTGAATGTTCCAAATGGAGGACCAACTGTCAATTGAGCATTTGTTCCTCCAGGAAGATCAGAACCATTTAACGTCCATTGGTAATCGTGCGTCGATGTTGTGTAGAGCGTATCACCAATCTGCGTGATTGGATCAATAACTGGAACATCAAACTGAATCACAGAGTGCGTATCCGTATAGGCCATGCAATTTCGATCATCGTAAACAATCGCAGAATAATCTCCTGTGTTCGACGTAACATAAGGAACAACATTTGAACTATCCATCCACAACACTTCAGCGATTGTCACTGAAGAATTAATATCAAGAGTGATTGGGTCTTCACAGATCCCGTCTGGACCAGTTATTACGGGACTAAACTCTGTTTCCAACAACAAGTTCAAGGCGTGAATTTTCCCGTGGCCGTATCCGAAATTGGGGAGTGTTCCTGTGAATCCATCTGAAAATGCAGAGGCAATCATGTCAGTTTTGAAATCGTTGTATGTTGCTTTTGAACATTTCTCGAGATACAGCGCGGCTACTCCTGCAACTAGAGGAGAGGACATTGATGTTCCACTGTTTCTCATGTGAAGTAAACCTGAGTCGAGGACGGGGAATGCTTGAGGAATCGTCAAGGCCCAGAGTGGTGCAGCGGCCAAAGAAACCTCTCCAGCAGCAGAAATATCAGGTTTTACCACATCATGTCGGTTCGGCCCTTTACTTGACTTCAATGCCAAATTTCCAGGGGTGTTCAAGCCGGGAGACAAATATTGATTCCCGTTTCCATCCATATGTCCCAAACGATTTTGAACGTTTCCAACAGAGATTACTTTCTCCGAACAGTTCCATGAAGAAACAATCGATTGCAAGGTGTCGGGAAGAACATAGTGAGCAATTGCTGGCATTTGACCGACAGTAGGCAAATTCGTCGATTCCATTTCATTGTACCCATGGAATTCACCACTCCACAAATCGTACTCACCTGTATTGGTCGTCATGAATCGGTACAGGTAAGCCGTGCTATCCACGGATGTAAACAATACTTGTAAATTGAAATTTCCTCCGATAATGCTCGGATACGATTCAATTGTCGCTATTTGATTTCCATTGTTCCAAATGGTATCTAGAATAACAGATCCAAGCCCTTGACTTGTGGTATGAAACGCTGTCATTCCGCGTAGATCGTAATCAGGAGATGGTCTATCTGCTGCGAAACCATAGTCAAATGTGGCATCAACAGTATCTGACCAAAGGTCGAAGTAAATCGTATTTGCTCCAAAATTTCCAGCGGCATTGTTCTTAAACCAAACGAAAGAGGTATCAGCAGTAACGTCATTATGAACGTGCATTTTACCACCCAATCCTGAGTTTCCAGCTGCCGCTACAATGATTCTACCCGATTGAGCATCCAACATTGCTTCCATGGCTTCAGATGCAGGATCGTTTCCGTCATGACTTCCAAAGTAGGTTCCAAGACTTAGGTTTACGATAGCAGGTTTCCCCATGGAATCAGCGACACTGAATATGTAGTCACATGCATCAGCAATAGTGAGCGTCCAGTTCGGGAGCGAAAAATTCGTTTCGACAATAATAATATCTGATTCAGGAGCCATTCCTTTCATTCGTCCATTTGCACGAGCGTTTCCAGATCCGAATCCAGCAACCGTCGTACCGTGACTGTGATTATCCAAACTCGTACATGTTCCGTTGTTGATGGCTGAACTATCCCAAACGGTTCCATATCCATACGTTCCTGGAGATGGTCCTGTACTGATCGAATGGTCCCAGTAGCGCAAAACACGGGTAGTGCTGTCGTCGTTTTGGAAATCGGGGTGATTGAAATCTACGCCAGTATCAACATATCCAATAATAACATCCTTTCCAGTGTATGATGTTTGTAATCCTCCTGCGCCAGCGTGCACTTCATTTACGAAATGCGAAACGCGCGCAGTATCTGCCAATAATGTTGGTGGAGCGAGCTCAAAGTAGAAATCTGAAATAATCTCTTGATTCATCGCGTTTTGAATCCACATCGGTGTTGTCGTTACGAACAACCAATCTGAAGTGCTATACTTTATTGTGATGTTTTCTTTTCCTAAACTAGAGGTGTTTTCCGCGGTGTTTGGCACACAAAAAGTGGTTGGGGTATTCGGTGAATCAGCCAGTACCTCTTGGAATCCGAGCTTTTGAGCGAAGACGTTAGACGTTAAAAGTAGGGCACACGAAATTGCGGAGAGAGAGATGAGTAGTTTATTTACCATTTGTCAGTATTTATAGCCTTAAAACGTAAATATCGACCATACTAAGATTTTCTCCTAGTATTTCGATAGATTAATTCTAAATTTACGCTATATCAATTCAAAACAAGAATTTCATTATGAAAAAACACGTCATAAAGTTATCACTTAGCATTTTCGCATTGGGTATTACCAATTTGATGTATGCTCAGGATGTTGACAAGGATGTATTAAACTGGTACAATGGAAAAGGTACTGGAATGCAAACTGAGAAAGCGTACAAGAAATTAAAGAAGCGCGAAACGAAAACAGTTATTGTTGCGATTATCGATTCTGGAATCGACATCGAGCACAAAGATTTGGAAGGTAAAATCTGGACGAATACTGATGAGATTCCTGGAAATGGGATTGATGATGACAAAAACGGATACATTGACGATGTTCATGGATGGAATTTCTTAGGAAATGCTTCAGGTGAAAATGCAAATGCTATGCGTTTGGAGCGTACACGTATTTTGGCTGATTTAGGTGGTAAGTACGAGGATGTTGATGAGTCAACGCTTTCGGCTTCAGATAAAGAAGAATATGCTCTTTACCAAAAAATGAATGAAGAATTAGAAGCGGAGCGAACTCAATACGGACGTGCTGTCGGATACTTCGGAATGGTAAGCGGAATGATTGACGAGTCTCCATCGATGCTTAAAGGGATCATGGGGAAAGACAACGCGACTGTTGAAGAGGTCGAAGAGAAAATGGAATCACTCCAAGACGAGATCGAAGGATACGTTAAAGAGATGGAGAAAGACGAATCTGAAGAACTAAAGAGTAAAGCAGGTGAAGCTCAGGATGCTTATGATCAATTGGATTTCTGTCACCAAGTGATGACGGGAGAATTGACTAAAGAGAGAATGACTGAGTTGAAAGATATGTATCAAGGAATGATCGATACACATCACAACGTTGATTTCGACGGACGTGCAGTTGTTGGAGATGATCCAAACGATTTTTCAGATACAGATTACGGTAACAACGACGTTGAAGGTCCAGATGCATTGCACGGAACGCACGTAGGTGGTATTGTAGGAGCCATTCGTGGAAACGAACTAGGTGGAGACGGTGTTGCGAACGATGTATTGTTGATGTCATTGAGAGCTGTTCCAGATGGAGATGAGTTCGATAAAGATATCGCATTGGCGATTCGCTACGCTGTGGATAACGGAGCAAGTGTTATCAACATGTCTTTCGGAAAGTCTTACTCTCCGCACCAACAAGAAGTGTACGATGCATTCGCTTACGCGGATTCTAAAGGAGTGTTGTGTATTCACGCAGCAGGAAATGACGCATCAGATGTTGACGTTGCACCAAACTTCCCAACGTCGATGTATTCTTTCCAAACAAAGAAATTGGATCACTTCATCACAATTGGATCTAGCACGAAAGATTTGAAGAAGAAAGTTCTAGTTCCTGCTCCAACAGAGAAGGATCCAGAGAAAATGAAGAAAACGAAATTGGGTATGTTGCCTTCAACGTTCTCAAATTACGGTCAAACAAGTGTAGACGTATTCGCACCAGGTTCTGAGATCTACAACTCGGTTCCACAAAGTGAGTACCAAGAGCTTCAAGGAACATCAATGGCTTGTCCAATGGTATCTGGAGTTGCTGCAATGTTGAAGTCTTACTTCCCAGAAATGTCAATGAAAGAAATCAAAGATGTAATTCTTTCGACATCGAAGTCATATGCTGAGACGATGCAAGTGATGCCTGGAACTCAAATTGATCAAGTCGATTTCGCGAAACTATCTGTTACAGGTGGAGTAGTGAATGTTTACGCTGCTGTTAAGGAGTGTTTAGCAATCGAAAAAGCGAAGAAGAAATAATTCGTTCAAAATAGATTAACTTTAATCCCGACCACGATGTGAATTGTGCGTCGGGATTTTTTATTCAACAAACTATGAAAACAGCACTCGCTTTATTTTGCTTCGGATTTATTCTCGTGTCGGGGAAGCCTAATCCAAGCTCAGAATTAGACTCGATCGTTGATGGCTGGCACCTAGCTGCTGCTGAGGCCAATTACGATGGCTATTTTGGATTGATGAATGATGACTTCATTTTTTTAGGAACAGCTCCAGGGGAACGATGGACGAAGAGTGCTTTTTTAGATTTCAGCAAACCTTATTTCGACCGAGGTAAAGCATGGAGTTTTACCGCGAGTAACAGGATGTGGAATTTCTCCAAAAATGGAAAGATTGCTTGGTTCGATGAAGATTTGGATACGTGGATGAGAGGCTGTCGCGGAAGTGGAATCATGGTAAAGAAGAAGGGGAAATGGAAGATTGCATACTACAACTTGCATGTGTTGATTGAAAATGAGAAGATTCAGCCTTTTATTGAGCTGAGGGATCAGCCGATTGAGGTTGAGAAAGATTAGTTCCAAAAAAAATCGTAAATTGTCGTTATGAAAATAATCATCGCATCACTACTGTTAGTTCTCGTTGCCTCATCATGTGGTAAATGGGATGGAAAAAAAGACAAACAACACAACCTCACATATTACAGTGTTGACTTCAAAGAAAAGAACTTCGATATTTTGGGAGTGCATTCTTCAGATATTGAAGCCCTGTGGGTAGAATTTTACTCAGAAAAAGGTGAGAAGGAGTACACGAATTACAGTTTGATCGTAAAGTCGAATGGAGAATTCACCAAAGAGCATGGAACGTGCGCTATCGATTGGGCGAATGACTTGACGTTCAATCCAGAAAATGAAAATTCATACGAAGGCGAGTTCATCTACGAAAAGGAAAAATACACGATCACTTATGATCTCAAAGAGCGCCTCGAAACCTTGACTTTTGTTTACAAGGAGAAGGAAGGCTGCGGTAAGTGGTAATCTCAGATAGATTACACATGAACGGGAAATAGGAAGAACACCTGGTTTCCGCTGTAATTTCTTACGGAGTAGTCAATCTTGGAGGACAAACCGAATCAACTAATCTCATCTTTGTTGCGCTTTTAACAAGGGGGAAAAGGCAGTTAAATAGTGGTTAGATGAGGGTAATGATTAAATTTGAGAAGAGCTGTTCCTTTTCTCTATTCTTAAGCTCTCGTGCTTTGGCTAATCCTTTCGAATACCATTTTAAGCACTCATGTTCGTCTCCACCTCTTATGGCGTTGTTTCCCATTTCCATGTACAAATTCAAATCAGTAGAAGGAAATGTAACTGCTGAATAATCTGTTCCGTTCATTGTGTCTTTAATTACTACACAACAAATGTCGCCAATGATAAGCGATCAGCCGATAATGGAATTCCTAAGAAATTGATAAATGTGTGTTAAGGGAGTGTGAAGCGATTTAAGCATGTCCCTGTTTGCCAGATCTGAATTGAAATTTTCCAACTTGCGATATGTTAACGCATATCATTCAACTCCTTATATTCTTCATTCATTTCCAAGGTGATGTAAATACTTTTTAGCGTGCTAAAGAGTATTTGATCGAAGGTCTCAGATTTATCGAATGCTGAACGAAGATAGGGAAGGGCTTTCTTTAAATGATCGTGGTTTTTCGTTGTGAGCTCTTCATGTTTCTCCATGTCTTCGGAAGAAAAACCAAGATCGTTCTTTTCTTTTTGGTATTGAAGGGCACGCTGAAAATATAGATTCCCAAGGCTGTGTTCGATTACTAGAGTGTTAGGAGCCAATTCATTCGATTTTTCATAGCTTTTCACCGCTTTTTCAAAGTGTTTTTCAATTCCCTCTTCATCTTCGTTTTGCTTTGAGATGGAGTATGCATCGAACATGACATTTCCCATTGCGAAATAAGAATTAGGAGATTCTGGATAGTTTTGAATCATTTTGTTGCAAATATCTTCCGCTTTCTTAAAATCACGCGCCGAACTATACACGTTGCTGGCAATGGATAGAATTCCCTCGTTGTTAGGCAATTTCGCCAAGGCATCTTTGATATTGGCTACGCGCATCTCAGGAGTATATTCATAGCTCATTTGATAGGTTCTGTCAATTCCTTCGTAGGCTTCTTTCAAATTCTGACCACTCGCAATACACGATTGATACGTTTCAATGGCTTTGTCGTATTTCTCCTGAATGAAATAGCTTTGCGCGATCACAATCTTCGCTTGTCCATCAGAAGGATCTAATTTCACCAAAATCGTATCCAAAAGCTGATGCATTTCAATGGCTTGGTCATATTTTCCCGCTCGATGGTAGTCATAACCAACGCCAAAGCACGAGCGAGATAAACTAATCAATTGATCGTTGTATTCTCCATCAGTTCCCAAAGATTCCGCTTGAACATAGCTTTCGAAAGCGTTGCGCGTAGCTGAAGTCCCGATTTCATCCGTCGCAATCTTCGAATAGATATCACCCCGGAATGCCCAAACTTCTTTGTCCGTTTTTCCTTTTTTCTTCTCTAAAGCAGCATTGATTGCTGTTTCGGCTTTGATGTATTCTCTGCTCTCAAAATGAGCCTTCGCTTCAGCGAGTTCTTTCTTTTGAGCAATTGATGTCAACGCGAAGAAACAGAGTGCAAGGGTGAGGAGCGAATGGACCTTCATAGATTTCTAGTTTATTATAAATATACTTTTTTTTGAAAAGATTGGCAGTCAGTGAACTAAGTAAGGTCCATTTCTAATGTACTTTTGTTTCATTAATGATTTGAACCTTCGTCCTTCGAAGTTGTATCTTCAGGTATGCGATTACTTCTGTTCTTTTTGAGTTTTACTTCAGTGGCATCAGCGCAATTCCAGTCGCTTACTCCTGAATTTACGTCCGAGCCACGGATATACTATTTTCCGTTTTATAATGGGATTCAGCTAATTGAAGTCGATTACTTCGCACAAAGCTTAGCGCGGGGTGCTTGGGGAGATCAGGTACATCCATGCGGAGGATCTGATTATCACGACGCCATCATGTTTGATCGGCCGAATGGATATCTTGTTAGAAATGAGACTGGTATGATCTTAGAAACCTTTGGCGTTTTTAATCTTGCTTCGCTTGAGTTGCAGCCTCCAAATGATTCAGTTGTGATTTCTCACAAGCAACGTTTGAATATGCTAAAAGTGCCTAATTATGGTGAGAGTTACTCTTGGATTGATGCTAATGGATATGGTTATCGTTTTCGTGTGTCGGGAGGAGCACTTGGAATACTAGACACTCTAGGCAACGTGGTCATTCAGGATGTGTCAAGCATTATTTATGGAGATGGAGAATACTTGGTCAGTCTCAATGGGAAATACGCCATTTACGACAGCACATTCGCGCAAACGATGGATTATGTTGAAGGAACCGTAAGTCGAGTGGCACCAAAGGCGTACTTCCATAGAACAGATGTCACAAAAATTATTGATCGTTTTGGTAAGAAAATCGACAATGATAATTACATCAGAATCGATAATAACCGCTACAACGATTGCTACATTTATTCGTCAAAAACCCTTACTGGAATCAAATGTGGGATCTTACGAAGCGATTTAAGTCAATTGACGCCTCCAATTTACACGAGTATCACTCCTCTTGTCAAAGGCAAAGGTTTCGCGGTTTCTAATTCGTCGCAAAAATGGGCATTGGTGAATGAACATGGAACACGAATTACAAAGTTTGAATATGAAAATGGTGCATTTTGGTATTATGCACCTGGCACATATACTGTGTATAAACGTCATCCCTCATTCAAACAGGGAATGATTGATACGCTTGGAAACGTCATCATTCCAATGATTTACGACAAGGTGGACCAATTCAAAAATGATTTAGCCGTTGTTACGCTTAATGGTAAAGAAGGAATTGTTAATCGTAAGGGAGTAGTGCAAGGTGAAATTGGCTACACTGAGATTGAAAACATCTACAAAAGGCATGTTCATGTTAAACTTAATGGGAAACAGGGTATTATCAGTCATACGGGTGAGGTCATTGTTGCGCCTAAATTCAGGAGCGTTTCTTGCTTCGATTCTGACTACCTATTCGTCTCAAATGACGAACGAGAATATTTTGTTATCAATGTGAATACCAAAGAGTGTATTCCTTGTCCTTATAGTCAAATAGGATGTTACACCCAAGGGTTCTTCAAAGCAGCCAAAGAGGGGGAATGGGGTATGGCTGACGCGAAGATGCAGTTGGTGATTCCCTTGGTATACGAGTATGTTTCAGAGATGCGAAACGGAACTGTTGTTGTTGTTAAAAAAGGGAATTTCTATGGACTCTACAATGGGGAATTCAAGCTGATCAAACCGTTGAAGTACAAGAGTTTCAGGAGTAATGATTCAGGAGGATTTGAAGTGTATTGATCTTCATTTTTTGTAATACGACCGATTAGGCTTATTTCTATTGAATGAAATATTTTTTCGGAATTACTGTTGCGGATTAAAAAAACACGTTACATTTGCTGCCAATATGAACAAGATAAATATTATTCCATCTAT
>JAQXBM010000084.1 GCA_029252405.1 Crocinitomicaceae bacterium | reverse complement strand
CTTAGAACAGATCGAAATGGAGCAACCGAACATTGGGAGTTCGAAAACAAGAAAGCAGAAGATGACCCCAAATGTTTAAAACACTGGTTCAACAAAAACGGACAGCAACTGCGCCCGTTTGAATACAAACTTGGAAAAACGGTTGTAACGAATGCTGTGGGCGCGAAAACAACACACTGGCATCGTAACGGAGAAATTGTTCAAGTTACAGATGCGATGGGCAACAGCGAATCGTGGGAATACAATCTGAACGGCATGGTGATGCGCTACACTGACAAACTCGGTCAACACACCTACTATGGATACGATGATTACGGAAACAAGACATCAGAGCGACTTCCAAATGGAGGAAGCACCAACTTCATATACGAGAATAACAATTTAGTTGCAGCAAAGAATGCAACAAACGCACTTTGGTTATGGGAATACGATGAGAATGGCTTTTTGACTAAACGCATAGGCCCCTCAAATGATGCAACACGTTATTATTACACCAATGATTTACTCACACAAATCACTGACACCAATGGATTAGAAACCTATCTATCCTACAACAAAGAACACACACTTGAAAAAGTAATACTTCCAAACGGCGAAGAAACCAATTGGAAATATGACGAACAAGGGCAACTGCTTCATGCTGTTAGCAACCAAGACACTTCTGTAAACTATCATTACGACGAACTCGGAAGAGTGAAGCAAATGAAAACGGTGGACGGAAACATGGTTCACTTGAAGTACGATGGAGTAGGGAATGTCATCCAAGCAAAAGACAAACGCCATCAAGTGAAGTTCGAATACTCTGCAACGGGGAAACTGAAAGCACGAGAAGAGAACGATACGAAGATCAAGTTTTCTTACACCAAAGCAGACGAACTCAAAGCAATCACCAACGAGCACAACAGCTTGTACCGATTCGATAGAGATAGAAACGGACAAGTCATCCAAGAAAGTGGTTTTGATGGACTGAAACGCAAGTACCTCAGAAATGCAGGCGGACAAGTCAGCCAGACGGTTACTCCAGATGGAAAAAAGGTGAGTTACTCCTATGATTTGCTCGGAAACGTTAGCATTGTTCACTACGATGATCAAACCCAAGAAGTTTACATCTACAACAAGGCTGGATTGCTCATTGAGGCAGTGAACGAAAACGGAGTAGTGACCCTTGAGCGAGATAAACTAGGAAAAGTAATCGCAGAAACACAGAATGGAGTTCGCATTGAAAGCAAATACAACCGGTTAGGACAACGAACATCACTGACGAGTGATCTTGGAGCGGATATCAAGATCTCAAGAAACAAATTTGGTCGTATCGTTAACACAAGCGTGGAACAAACACGCCAACAAACAGAGGAAGAGCTCATCAACGATAAAGAAGCAGGAACCAACAAATGGGAAGTGGACATCACCCGCAACCTTATTGGACTAGAAATTGAGCGCAGCCTTCCAGGAGGAGTGTCAAGCAAATGGGAACGCGACAAGAGTGGACGACCGATTAAACACAGTGTGAGTGCAAAGGAGCAAATTCAATCCAAGAAACGCTATCAATGGGATGTGAATGATCGACTTAGATCAATCGAGGATCTTCTCAAGAACGAACTCACTACCTTCGAACATGATATATTTGGAAACTTATCGGCAGCATCTTACTCAGATGGAAGCTGGGATTATAAATTGCCAGATGAAATAGGTAACCTTTTCAAAACAAAAGAGAAGAAAGACCGCAAGTACGGAAGGCTGCG
>JAQXBM010000081.1 GCA_029252405.1 Crocinitomicaceae bacterium | reverse complement strand
ACTTCACAGCATTCCGTTTGAAAACAGCTGTGTAACTTCTTTTCTTCTTTGACATTTTGCTAATTTAAGTTCTAGCAAGAATATCTTAACTCACTGTCCAGTCTAATGTAGCACTTCCAATGTCCGAAGGAATGGATTGGTGGCCTGGGGTAAAACCTACACCTACCCTTTCTCTCATACCTGAAGTGCGAAAGGTCTATCGAAAAATAGTTGAGCTTCAAAATGAGACGTGATATTACTTCCCTTTCCCTTTAATGATCACCCTCAACGACAAATTATACGTAAAGTAATTCCACACCCAATTCAGGAACACGATAAACTTATTCCGAACGCCTAAAATCGAGCGTAAGTGAACGACCATCCAAACCAACCACGCGAAGAAACCGTAAAACTTCATTCGTGGAAGTTCTACCACTGCCTTGTTGCGGCCAACTGTGGCCATGGTTCCTAAATTCTTGTACTTAAACGGCGTCATTTCTCGACCTTTAAAGTGGCTCTTCATGTTCTTGTAGAAACGGTTTCCTTGCTGAATTGCGACTTGCGCCAACTGTGGGTGACCGTCAGGAAAAGCAGGATCGTCTGAAGTCATTAGAGCGACATCACCAATAGCATACACGTCTTTCATCCCTTGAATTTCATTGAAATGATCCACGGCAATTCTATTTCCACGCACGCGCGCTTCCTCAGGAATTCCATCGAGGTAATTTCCTTTAATTCCAGCTGCCCAAATAAGCGTTTTCGTTCGAATTATAGAGCCGTTATCCAAGGACAGTTCCGTTCCATCATAGCCCGTTACGCGGGTTTTGACCATCACATCCACGCCCATTTTCTTGAGGTAGTCCTTGGCTTTCGATGAAGACTTTTTATTCATTGCATTCAATACACGCGGCGCTCCCTCAATGAGGAGGATGCGCATTTGATCAAAATCGAGTTCGGGGTATTCTTTGGGAAGAATGTATTTCTTCATTTCAGCGAGCGTCCCTGCCAGCTCTACTCCTGTTGGTCCACCACCTGCAATCGCAATGGTGATGTGCTCGGGTTTTTCCTCTGCGGGAAGACTCAATGCTTCTTCGAATTGCTCCAACACGCGGTTCCTGATTTGCAATGATTCATCAATGCTTTTCATCGCGAAGGCATGCTTTTCAATGTCGTTGTTCCCAAAGAAATTATTCGTTGCTCCAGTTGCAATAATCAGCTTGTCGTAGTGCAATTCTCCAATCGAGGTCTGAACAAATTTTTCGTCCGAATTGATCGATAACACCTCAGCCATTCTGAAATGAAAATTCTTCTTCCGCTGAAAGTTCCTTCGAAAGGGAAAAATGATGGAGCTCGGCTCGAGTCCCGCCGTGGCTACTTGATAAAATAAAGGTTGGAATTGATGGTAGTTATTTCTATCAATAAGTACTACCTGAACGTTCAACTTAACCAATCTTCGTGCGATTTCGAGTCCCCCAAAACCACCCCCGATGATTACGTAACGCTTCATCTCATTTTTGACAATATCTATTTCCATATGCTAATAATTTAACACAAGGTTTAGTCCTCTAAACTTAGTCATTTTAAGCGCTTGAAAATTCAAAATAAAGCATCAATTCACTTTTTTTATGATTTATTCAAAACGGGGGTAGGGTATTTCTTTTTGAGCTTGTTTTAGTAGCAAACAGGAAACTCTAAAATTATGAAAAGAACAATCTCTATTGCCCTCGCCTTGCTGATTGGAACGGCTTATTCGATGGCTCAAACATTCACCTCAAGTCATTTACCGATCGTTGTCATCAACACAGGAAACGCGACTTTCAACGACGGAACCATTCCCGATGAGCCGAAAATCAATACCAATATGGGAATCATTGACAACGGTCTAGGAGTCACCAACAATTTGACGGATCCATTCAATGCGTACGAAGGCATTGCAGGGATTGAAACACGTGGAAATTCGACGCAAGGATATGATAAAAAGACGTATTCTTTTGAGCTGCGTGACAATACGGGAGCCGATTCATCTGTTGCCCTTTTGGGAATGGGGAAAGAGGAAGATTGGATCCTTCATGCCATGGTCATTGATAAAACGCAATTGCGCATTCCTTTCTCTTTTTATCTAGCGAGACAAGCAGGACATTACGCTTCAGATTGGCGCTTTGTGGAATTGGTAATCGATAATGATTACCGAGGAACCTATTTGCTGTGCGAACGACTTAAACGAGACAATGACCGCGTGGATATTGCCAAACTGGATGCTGACGATTTGGCAGGTGATTCAGTAACGGGTGGATACATTCTACGCATCGATTGGTTGGATGGTGATCCAGGTTTTGAATCCGAATTCAATTCACTGTCTGGCGATCCAATGTACTATCAATACTATTATCCAAAAGCGACCAACATTCAACCTGCGCAGGAAGCGTATATCAAAGGATACATGGATGAATTTGAAGAAGCCGTTTTCTCGAATACATACACCAACACGAGTGGCATTCGCTACAACGATTACATCGATGTGACCAGCTTTGTGGATTTCCTTTTGATCAACGAATTCAGCAAAAATTCAGATGGGTATAAATTGAGTTCGTATCTACACAAAGCAAAGTAAAGGTGGCAAATTGAAAGCGGGACCGATCTGGGATTTCGATCAAACTTATGGAATGTCAACCGTTTGTTCGTGCAATGATTTCACGGGTTGGACTTACCTTCAAAATCAACCTGAATGCGAAGATTTGGAATCCATGCCTGCTTGGTGGTTCGAAATGATGTCGGATACGTTGTTTACCAATCACCTTGCATGCCGTTGGAATGAACTACGAAATGGTCCGCTCCACCTCGATTCAATCTACAACTGGATTGACACACAGGAGCAATACCTCGGTTCAGCTCTCACGCAGAATTTCACCAAATGGCCATTTATCGGGCAGCAAATTTGGTCGCAACCAGAGCCCGTTCCTGCGACCTACGCCGAGGAAATTACGGATATGAAAGATTGGATGGCTTCGCGCCTCGTTTGGATGGATTTGAACCTGCCTGGAAACTGCGCGAACGATGTGGTGGAAATCACGGAAATCAAACCGTTGGACTTCTCTTTGTATCCGAACCCAGCGAATTCAACTGTTACAGTCGGAGGATTGTCTGGAACTGAATTGGCATTTTATTCCGTTCAAGGGCAATTGGTACTGCAATCAACAATTGAGAGCAATGGCGTGTCCATTAATGTGTCCGATCTGCCCAAAGGAATGTACTTTGTTCAGGCCGTTCTAAATGGTCAAAAAGGGACAAAGAAATTGATCGTTAACTAATAGCTGGAAAGAGTTTACAAATTGGTTATCCGTATATTGTAAGTGTTCGTAAACCGACAACGGTGTTATTATTCTGATATGGAGAATGGAAACAAATTCTTGAAAAAGTTATTTCTAGTGGATGGAATTGGCGCCGTTGTTTCAGCTGTTTTACTTGGAATTGTACTCGTGCAATTCCAAGTGTATTTTGGTATTCCAACCTCGACGCTGTACTTTTTGGCAGCCTTGCCCTGTGCATTCGCCATTTACGACTTCTATTGTTTCTTTAAAGTCGATAAGCAATTGGAGAAGTATCTGAAGGGAATCGCACTGGTAAATTATGCGTATTGCGTCCTGTCCATTGGATTGGCGATATATCATTCCGCGTCCATTACTTACCTTGGATGGGGTTACGTTCTTTTGGAAGTGATGATCGTGATCGGTTTAGCCACATTCGAGTTGGAAACCGCGCGAAAATCTCAAGAAAGTTAGGCAGTGCCTTTTGCGATTAATCGAACAGTCCGTCTACAATATTATCATCCACAGACTCAGGAATCGTCACCTTCAAATTCGGTTCTACCTCCATTGCGCGTTTGATCGCAAATGTTGCTCCTTCGTTACGTGCCCAGTTTCGTCGTGCGATCCCGTTGTTAACGTCCCAGTGAAGCATTGAAGTCAATCTTCGTTCGGCATCAGAACTTCCGTCTAGGAGCATTCCGAATCCACCGTTGATTACTTCTCCCCAACCTACTCCACCACCATTGTGAATCGAGATCCATGTTGCACCACGGAATCCATCACCAATTACGTTTTGGATTGCCATGTCGGCAGTGAATCGAGAACCATCGTAAATATTCGATGTTTCGCGGTAAGGAGAATCTGTTCCTGATACATCGTGGTGATCTCGACCCAATACTACTGGTCCAATTTCACCATTCGCAATCGCATCGTTGAAGGCTTTGGCGATTTTCATGCGTCCTTCAGCATCAGCGTATAGAATACGTGCCTGAGAACCAACAACGAGTTTGTTTTCTTGCGCTCCTTTGATCCATTGGATGTTATCCGCCATTTGCTGTTGGATTTCCTCTGGACTGTTCAATCGGATTTCTTCTAGGACTTGACATGCAATTTCATCAGTCTTCGCTAGATCTGCTGGCTTACCTGAAGCAGCAACCCATCGGAAAGGTCCAAAACCATAATCAAAGCACATTGGCCCCATGATGTCTTGAACGTATGATGGATATTTGAAATCGATTCCATTCTCCGCCATAATATCAGCACCTGCACGAGAAGCTTCCAACAAGAAGGCGTTCCCGTAATCGAAGAAATACGTTCCTTTTGCCGTATGATTGTTGATTGCCGCACCGTGTTGCACCAAGGTAGATTGCACCTCTTTCTTAAATCCGTCTGGATCCTCAGCCATCATTTTGTTCGATTCCTCGAATGTGAGTCCCATTGGGTAGTATCCACCCGCCCAAGGGTTGTGCAAAGAGGTTTGATCTGATCCTAAATCAACATGAAGATCTTCCTCATCAAACTTCTCCCAAACTTCAACGATATTTCCGAGGTAGGCAATAGAAACAACTTCTTTCGCTGCTTGAGCATTGCGAACGCGCGCTACCAGTTGATCCAAATCAGTGATGATTTCATTCACCCATCCTTGTTCGTGACGAATCTTCGTGATCTTTGGATTCACTTCTGCGCACACGGTAATACATCCTGCAATTGTTCCTGCTTTAGGTTGAGCACCGCTCATTCCTCCTAGCCCGGAAGTAAGGAACAAAGATCCTGCTGGAGATTTTTTAATCTTTCTGAATCCGTTTAAAACGGTAATCGTCGTTCCGTGAACAATTCCCTGCGGTCCGATGTACATGTACGATCCTGCAGTCATTTGTCCGTATTGAGAAACGCCCAATGCATTGAATTTCTCCCAATCGTCCGGCTGCGAATAATTTGGAATCACCATTCCGTTTGTAACTACAACTCGTGGAGCATCTTTGTGCGATGGGAACAATCCCATTGGGTGACCTGAGTACATGGCAAGCGTTTGCTCATCCGTCATCTCGGCCAAATATTTCATGGTAAGGCGGTACTGAATCCAGTTTTGGAATACGGCACCATTTCCACCGTAGGTGATTAACTCATGAGGATGTTGCGCTACAGCGTAATCCAAGTTATTTTGAATCATCAACATGATGGCTTTCGCCTGATCGCATTTTCCAGGATATTCATTAATTCCGCGCGCGTACATTTTGTACGTTGGACGGTATCGAAGCATATAGATTCTACCGTACTCGTTCAATTCATTCATGAACTCCGGAGCCAGTGTCGCGTGTTGTTCCTTTGGAAAGTAACGTAGTGCGTTTCGCAGCGCCAACTTTCGCTCTTCATCTGACAAAATCTGTTTACGCTTTGGTGCGTGATTGATCCCTTCTTCCTTTGCTGGCATTGGTGGAATCACCGATGGAATTCCCTCGAGAATTTCCTTTTGAAAAGTCGTCATCTCCATAGTTTCGCTCATGATCGTATGTTCTAAATTGAATCGAATTACAAAGTTAATAAAACAAAAATCCCGACACCAAGTTTTCACTAATGTCGGGATACTATTTTTAGTCGAGTATTATCTACTTCAGAAGGTTGAGATGACCGTCGTACGTGTACTTCGCGTCATTCATCAAGTCTTTTGTTCGGATGATCCACGTGTACGTACCAGTTGGTGCGAGTCTACCATTATATGTTCCGTCCCATCCTACTTCGATGTCGCGAGATTCCCATACAACTTCACCCCATCGGTCGAAGATCAACAATTCGAAATCGTAAACATCGATTCCTTCCATGAAGACTCTCCACGTTTGGTTATGCTCATCACCATCAGGTGTAAATGCATTTGGAGCGTAAATCAATACTTCTGGATAAACAATTAATTCGTGATCCATCGTATCAATACATCCTAATTCTGATGTTGTGATCAATTGAACATCGTAACGTCCTTCTACTCCATCAGGGAACAACACTTGTACATTGGTTTGTGTTGATTGAGAAGGTATTCCATCCTCAAACGACCACTCGTAAGTGTAACCGTTGAACGAGTAGTTTGTGAACAATACTTGCGTGTTGAACATCAATACTGGGTTCGGAGTGTATTTGAAGTCTGCTACTGGCTGAGGGTCAACACTGAGTAATTCCACCCAAGTCAATGAATCAACACATCCATCGTATGAGGTAACAACCAACTGAACATCGTATTCTCCCGCCCACAATGGAGCAGTTGTGATTGTATCTTGATTCAAGAATTGCTGTGTTCCATCTACCAACCAGTAAGTGAACTGGCTCAAAGAAGGATCAGTTGTATTCACGATATCGAAGATCGCTGGCTCACATTGAACTGGGTTCAATACGTTCACCGAAGGAACTGGCAATGGCGCTACTGTTACCGTTGTCGTCATTACAAGTGGAGTTGATTCACATCCATCTGTAATTGTTACTGTGTAATCCGTTGTTGACGGTGGGTTCACATTAATCGTGTGGTTTGGAGCTCCGTTGAACGTGCTTCCATCACTCCATACGAATGAGTAAGGTTGACCGATACCGCCAGCTACCGTCGCTGATAAATCAGTTGGGTATCCTGGACAGATTGTAACAACTGGTGAAATTGTTCCTGACAATGGCGGACGAACCGTAACATCGATTGTTGCATTTGGAGAAACACAACCAGTTTGATTTTCAGCGTACACTGTGTACGTCGTTGCAGCACCAGGCATAACATCCTGCGTTGCTTGAGTATCACCTGTATGACTCCAGTTGAAGAGGTACGATGTTCCTCCTGTCGCCGAAGCAGTCATTGTTGCTGTTCCGTTTTCACAAATCAACGTATCGTTTGAAACGGAGATCGTCATTGGTGCAGGCTCTGTGATTGTAACATCTGTACATTTCTGACATCCAAGTGGAGTACTTGCACATACATTGTACGTTCCAGCGCCAAATCCAGCACTTGTGTTACTTGCTATCCATGTTGTTCCAGCATCGAAGCTGTATTGATCTGCTCCCGGTGCGGTAACTGTAATCGTTCCATCAGTGAAGCCAGAACAAGAAGGTGAAGTAAATGTTGCCGATACAGCTAAGTCGCTTACGTTAACAACTAATGTATCTTGAATATCTCCACAAATTGCGTTTGTTTCTTGCAACATGAAGTAATACGTGCCTGTTTGGTTTACCGAAGCAAACGTTGTAAGGTTCGTATTATTAGGAATGAAGTTCACTGCTGGTGCTGGAGTCACTTGCGAAGCATCGAACATCCATTGTGTTGTATTGTTGATTGGATCATCTGGCGTTCCAGACAATGTTACCAAAGAACCAAGACAAACGTTTTGATCCGGACCTGCATTTGGTGCTGGTGGATTTACTACCGTTACTGTGAATGTATCAGTGTACATTACACCTCCTGGTGCGTTATCTTGAACTTCAACATGGTATTCAGTTGTAACAGTTGGTGCTACCACCATTGCTGTACCTCCGTTACCTCCTGTTGGGTTAGAAACTCCTGTTGTTACCAACCAGTTGTAACTTGGGTTAACATAAGCGGGTGGTGTAATGATATCCACTACTACTTGGTCTCCAAGACAGATAGTTGCGTCTGGCGTAGCTGCCGAACAACCAATCGAAGCCCCAGTTTGAGGGAACGTTAATCCAACGTTTCCTACTTGAGAACTGTAGTTAGAGAACATCAAAATGTATTGCTGTCCTGCTGTTACAGGGAATGATGGTGAAAAGTTTCCACCTACACCTCCTGGAGGAGCTACACCTCCCGGTGACAATCCTGTAAATCCTTGAGAGGATGCATTCCAGTTACACGCTACAGGTGCTACTAGGTTATTTTGAATATCTGTACATCCCGTTGTTGGGTTGTATGGCCATAATGACCAGTCATAGTATCCATTACCTCCTGCTGCTCCAATTTGAAACTCTAAGCTTCCATTTGAAGTTACGTTGAAAATGAACCAGTTTGGATTTAACTCTCCTGCGAGGAGACATCCAGAAAGTCCTGGTGCTGGATTTGAATTAGGATTTGAAATACTTCCCGCTGGCGGAACCACTGGACTAGGACTTTGTCCTGTCGATAGCGGGAACGTTACCGGGGAATTATTACAAATGTTCTGTGCAATGTTACATGCATTAGATACGGGTGCTACTTGACCAAAAGCGCCAAATGCACACCAAAGAACTAAGTTAGTTAGAAGTACTCTCATGACGTTTTTAGTTATTGCAGTTTGTGAATGGGTAAGGATCCATCGTATCTACACCATATACGCCAATTTGAACACAGCTTACTGATCCTGCATATTGCTCGAACCATGATATCAAATCAGATTCAGTCAATGGCAAGGCTCCGGTTGTGAGAATTAACGCTCTTTGCGTGTTTAAATCAAGTCGGACCATTTCAACATCTGGGTGGTTGAGGTAGATGTTATAGGTCATTTGGTCGAGTTCAGCTTGTGTCGGTATGTCGAACAAACATTGAGCAAAAAGCTGTGCGTTTGCTTGCTGAACCGTTGATGTTTGCTGTGATTGTCCAAAAGAGACACTCAAAGCCAACATGAACGAGATAGTTAGAATTAGTTTCATCGTATATGTTTCCTTTTGTGTAGTAGACGCAAATGTAAGCCAATAGTTGCTCAACTATTACGTGAATATTAAGAAAATCTCACCGATTCTATGATTCCCACTTGTATAGTGAGATTTTTAACATATTTAATTCTAAAGCACTAATTTTTAATGTGCTTAAACGATTTTCCTGGGTAAACAGCTGTTTGTCCAAGTTCCTCTTCAATACGCAATAATTGGTTGTATTTCGCCATTCGATCACTTCGTGATGCAGAACCTGTTTTGATCTGTCCACAATTCAATGCTACGGCTAAATCTGCAATGGTATTGTCCTCGGTTTCTCCGCTTCGGTGACTCATTACGGATGTGTATCCATTGCGCGTTGCCATTTGAACAGCTTCAATTGTTTCTGTAAGCGTACCGATCTGGTTTACTTTGATCAAAATTGAATTGGCTGTATCTTCCTCGATTCCTCGAGCAAGACGTTTTGTATTCGTTACAAAAAGGTCATCACCAACAAACTGAACTTTGTCTCCAAGTTCTGCTGTTGCCAATTTCCATCCGCTCCAATCATCTTCTGCAAATCCATCTTCAATCGATGCGATTGGGTATTTCGCTACCCAGTCTTTCCAGAATTCCACTTTTTGTTCCGAGGTCATTTGAGCACCTGTCGATTCGAAATTGTATAATCCAGTCTCAGTATCGTAGTATTCAGAGGCTGCAGCATCCAACGCAATCCAAACATCTTCTCCTGGTTTGAATCCAGCCAATTTGATTGCTTCGATTACTACTTCAATTGCTTCTTCGTTTGATCCAAGGCTTGGAGCGAATCCACCTTCGTCACCAACATTAGTTGACATTCCTCGGCTCTTCAATACATTCTTCAGGTGATGGAAAATTTCCGTCCCCCAGCGAAGTCCTTCTGAAAAGGAATCAGCTCCGAATGGCATGACCATGAATTCTTGAATGTCAATTTTATTGTCAGCGTGTGAACCTCCGTTTAGGATATTCATCATCGGAACAGGCATCGTTACTGCTCCAACTCCACCAACATATTTGAAAAGACTGAGTCCCGTTTCGTCAGCTGCCGCCCTCGCGCAAGCCAAAGAAACACCAAGAATGGCATTTGCCCCTAGGTTTGATTTGTTCTCAGTTCCGTCTAATTCGATCAGCTTCGCATCAATCGCTTTTTGGTCGCAAACATCGTATCCATTCAACTCTTTATCGATTAGAGAGTTTATGTTTCCAACAGCTTTCAAGACTCCTTTTCCAAGGTAGAAAGCTTTGTCTCCGTCTCTCAACTCAACTGCTTCGTGGATTCCAGTTGAAGCACCTGAAGGTACTGCCGCTCGACCCATTGCTCCAGTTGTTGTGATTACATCTACTTCAACAGTAGGGTTTCCTCTAGAATCGAGAATTTGACGTCCAATGATTTTTGCGATATAGCTCATGCTTAATTATTTTACTTCATGTTATCAATAAACTGATCGAACAAGTAACGCGAATCGTGCGGTCCTGCGGATGCTTCTGGGTGATATTGTACTGAGAAAACTGGTTTACCAACCAATTCAATACCAGCTACTGTATCGTCATTCAAATGAACGTGTGTCATTTCCACAGCGCTGTTGTTATCTATACTTGATTTCGCAATCACAAATCCGTGATTTTGCGAAGTGATTTCACCTTTTCCTGTTTTCAGGTTTTTAATTGGGTGATTGATTCCTCTATGTCCGTTGAACATTTTCTCCGTTTCCAATCCTTGGCTCAATCCTAAGATTTGGTGTCCGAGACAAATTCCAAATACCGGTTTACCTTGTTCAACGATGTCAGAAACTAACTTGATTGAATTCGGCATTGCTGAAGGGTCTCCAGGTCCATTTGAAAGCATGTACCCATCAGGGTTAAAGCTATTCATGTCTTCAATTGTAGAATTCAATGGGAATACTTTCACATGACATCCACGCTCAACCAAGCAACTAACGATGTTTCTTTTCACACCAAAATCGATCAATGAAACTTTGTATTGTGGATTTTCAGGTTTTACTTCGTAGGCTTCTTTTGTTGCCACTTTCGAAGAAAGTTCAAGACCAGCCATTGAAGGAACATCTTTCAACTTCGCTTTCAGTTGATCAACATCCAATACATCAGAAGAAATGATTGCGTTCATTGCTCCTTTGTTACGAATATGACGAACAAGTGCTCGCGTATCAACATCTGCAATACCCACTTTGGAATCATCCATCATGTAATCTTGCAGCGATTTCATCCCTGAAGGACGCGAATAACCGTCTGAAAACTTTTTGATAACCATTCCGGCAACTTTGATCCCGTCTGATTCTACTTCATCTTCGTGAACACCATAGTTCCCAATGTGAGGTGAATTCATTACAAGGATTTGTCCGAAATATGAAGGGTCTGTAAATACCTCTTGATATCCCGTCATGCCAGTATTAAAAGCAATTTCTCCTGTTGTTGTTCCGATTTTTCCGATAGCTACTCCGTTAAAAACGGTTCCATCTTCTAATAAAAGTACTGCTGATTGCTGCTCTGTCATTACCTGAAATTTTCTGCAAATTTAGCTGTTTAGATTTGAATTACAAGACCGTTTTAGTAGGAAGATATTAACATGTTGTCCGCTTCGCGCTGGGACACGGCTAGCGTCTTCAGATTCGCCTTCGGCTGTTAGATTATTAGACTGACGTACTTTGTGGGAATTATGTTATTAACGCTGAAGTCTTTTTAACGTGGGTGCGCTTCTAGATTTTTTGATCACTAACACTTGAGATCGGTTCACGTCTATTTTCTGTGGAAGTAGTTCGTGCGTTCTGCCAAAAAGAGCTATCACTCCATCGTTTTTCGGTATTGTAAAGTTTTGATTTGTGTTCCAAATAAGCTTGAAAGATACTCGATAACTTGTGTCCGTAATCATTCAGGGATTGGGTTGCCCCCTTCTCGAGAAATACTTGGATCGAATTAGCGGCTTCATTAGCACAGTAGATTGCGTTCGACACGCCATGCGAGGAAAGTGGATCAAAAGAAATAGCAGCGTCACCGAGTGATAGCCAGTGATTACCCGCGATTTTTGAAGCTTTCGATGAATTGGCATTTCCACCAATTACTTTCGCTTCGTAGTTTTCCTCGAGGAAGAACTTCAATCCTTGGGTGGGTTGTAGGATATCATTCCAGTTGCGATAGCTCTTCAATTGTTGGTGAACTGCACTTCCTTTCTGCGTAAAAATTGTCATCACATTAATTTCTTTATTCAAGGAAGAGACAATTCCCCAGCCCTGCTCAAAGGACTCCACGAACACTTTATGAATTAGGTTTGGGTGTTTCTTAAATGGTAAATGACAGGTAAAGCTTATCAATTCATCAAAAGACTCGGTTAAAACTCCCAGCTGTTTTAGCACCGCACTATTGCGACCAGTTGCGTCGATCACCAATTTAGATTCAATCAAATGCTCTTCTTTCTCAACCGCAATTGTAACGAACGCTCTTCCATCAATGACATCGACATCCAAAAGGCTATTGAACGAAAGGATATTATCCTGATTCAACTTTCTGAATTCACCGAGCAATTTCGGTTTATCGAGTTTCAATCCAAACTTGAATGGGTTATGGTTAAAGAAATCGTCGCTAATTACGTGTTCGCTTCCCCAAATGGAATGATAGCCAAATGTTCTACTGGAGCTCTCTTCAAAAAGCTCCAGTAGGTCCATTTGTTCCAATAAAGGCAAAGTTGAGGGCGGAAGGGTTTCCGAAAGTTGTATTGACTTGCGTTCTTCGCGCGCCAACAAAACGTGTTTAATTCCTCTTCGTTTCAGGAGAAGAGACAAAACAGAACCGGCTATCCCGCTCCCAACTATTGTTACATCTGTAACTGTTCTTTGCATTATTTCTGTTTTCCGTTGTAGGATACGTAAACGATCTCCGGAACGCCGTCAAGGTCCTTATCCATTCTACGTCCTGTTACAACACCGATATCTTTCCATTGATAGACCATCGCGATCAATCCATTCATATATCCGCCTTCGGCATGGTACCCAACAAAACCAGTATCCGTTGTCTGAAGCCATGGCAATCGATTGGCGTAAATATTTCTTCGCGTATCTGGCAAAATTGCATCGTCTTGAATCTTATCGAAACTTTCCTCAGTAAGCACATCAATTGGAAGGTTTGCTGCCCACCATGCAGGTACAGGATATTGACTATCGGTAAACACCGCTTGACAACTTCCAGCATCTGACTGCCAAGGAATTCCCATCCATTTTGTTAAATCACCAGGTGTGATTTTCCACAACCAGTGCTTTTCATGATCTGGAGACATTGATTCTCGAAGGTCCTCTGGTGTCATCAATAAACCAAAACTCTTGTAGAATATTCTCTCTTGTTCTTCTTTAGAGGCACTGTTAATTCTTACTTCTCTCAATCCGTAAAAACCATACTCGTAAATGCCTTCGGAACTCACGAACCTAAAGGTTTCGCTATTCTCTCTATAAATTTGAGAGTGGCGCATTGGCCACGTTAACTCAACACCAGGGTGGAATCCGCCACCGTACAAGGTTTCGAGAACAGCGCGAGTCATTAGAAGAGGCTGTTTCTTTTCGTCCTTTGATGCGGAAATAAATTGTTGACGGTAATACTCCCCCATTTCATTAATATCTGCAAAGTCGAACGATTCTGGAGTAGCGAAATTACCGTCTCTCCATTCTTTCAGCTGATTGTAGAGCATTGGCGGAATCGCAAACCACTGAGCCGGACTTCCTGGGTAGTTGATTCCATCACCTGGGTAATACGGCAATTTCAATTCATCCGTCCCACTTCCTAAATTGGTAAGGTCCGTTTTATCCTTACTTGGAATGATTGGTTCGTTATTATAGTTGTATTCTGGATCTCTGAAAAGATTGAAAATTTCTTCTCTAACCTTTCTCGCTTCTTCCGGATTACTTGACTTCTCGAAGATGTATTTGAATTTTCCTTCATACGTCAGCTTATCAATAGTTTCTTTGAACGATGGAGAAAGGAAATCGCCCATGTTTACCCATTGCATTCTGTACAATCTGAAAAAGAGTGGGAAGATTAGACTCAATTCAGGTATATATCGTTCATCCGCGGCTCCACAAATAAGATCGTACATTGTTGAGATCGGTTGAATTTGCGGTGCATAATCAGGTGGTGCAGTAGCGATCCATGCAGCCGATTTCGCGTTATCTAATTCTACCACTTCACCTGAAGACTTCGAAATTATCTTTGCAGTGATTCTACCATCACAGATATCATCGTACCAATTTGAATTGTCTGCGAAGTCTGTGTTTAGATCAGAAGCGTTCAAAGATGCCGATACTCCATCTCCTCCATAAAAAATGAGCGCCCCGTCATCGTATTCCAATGTCCCTAAGTTCACCTTTTTGGAAGTAGTATTCATTTTTGCGGCGATTCGACTCAACCCATCTTCTTCTTCAACGAAAGGAAACATTCCTTTGATTCGTCTTCTTGAATCTTCCTTATTAACCGAAACAGGTTTAGGTGAATTGATTAATTCCTTTCTAAAATTTTCAGCTCCCTCTTTGCGGAGTCCTTCATTTAATACGTTTGGATTTCTTAAACTGGCACTAATTCCGGGAGCGATTCGCTCATCAAAAAAGTTGTTGCTTAAATTGTTGTGATTCTCCAGCTGTACTGAAAGATCCAAACTATTGTTGAAATCGTACCAAAATGGTTTCTTATTAGCTACTTCTGCTGTCCATTCAATGTCAAACTCATCAGGACTAATTCTCTCAATTGGATTTCCTTGGTCATCGCATCGATAGATATAGAACCTTTGGGCCTGTTTTTTGAGTGCACCGTCTTCGCTAATGTATTCTTTGTCGGTGTCAAATATATTCTCCCATGGAACTTCGGGACTAAAAACAACGTCTTCTTTGTTTGCTCTTCCGTTTCCAAGTCGAGCGATCCCTATGGATGGATAAATTCTAAATTTTGGATTATTCTCTGAATTCATAATAGTGATTTTACTTAGTATTCGTTTGAGATAAAACTAAGCAATCACAATAGCATGTACGTAGGTAGAAATACCCTTTCTGGTATTGTGGGGTTCGGCTCCGCTCACCCCTCAGCGCTAACTAAAAAAATGCGAGGGTTGAGGCTCTCGAAACACGCCCTCATAAAATTTAATCAACAAAAAAAGGTCCCGATAGTTATCGGGACCCTTTCAAAATAGTTTTAGCTATTGATTAACCTTCAGCTGGTTTCCCACCGTCTAGTTCATCTTGCCAAGCTTTCAACTCGTCCCACTTACCATCAGCAGCCATTTGAGCCTGCTTTGGCCATGTATCTGGAACGTGTTTTCCACGAACATCTTTGATGATATCAGCGATCTTTTCAACATCTGTTCCTGCTAGGTCTGCGTATGACGCAACTCCTGCAGCAGCAAGTGTCTCAGCAATCTTAGGTCCGATTCCCTCAATTTTCGTAAGGTTATCTGGCTTAGCGTCAGCTTTCGCTGGTGCTTCCTCTTTCGCTGGTGCTTCTTCAGCAACAGTTTCTTCGATTACCTCTGCTTCTTCCACTGCTGGAGCTTCAGTTGCCATTGGTGTCTCTTCTGTTGTTTCAGTTGCAGCTTCAGTTGCTTTAGCACCTCCACCAGATCCACCACGACGTGAACGACGAGTAGTTTTCTTCGCTTTTTCGTTAGTGTAAATCTCGTTGAAGTCAACCAATTCGATCATACACATTTCAGCGTTATCTCCTAAACGGTAACCTGTGCGGATGATACGTGTGTATCCACCTGGTCGGTCTGCAATTTTTGGAGCAACTTCTCTGAACAACTCAGTTACCATATCCTTGTTTTGCAAGTATCTGAAAACCAAACGACGTGAGTGTGTTGTATCCTCTTTTGAACGAGTCAAAATTGGTTCAACATAAACGCGAAGTGCTTTTGCTTTAGCGATTGTTGTGTTGATGCGCTTGTGTTCGATTAATGAACAAGCCATGTTAGAAAGCATTGCTTTTCTGTGAGCAGTCTTTCTACTTAAGTGATTGAATTTTTTTCCGTGTCTCATAACTTTAATTTCGTAAGTATCGGTTAACTGAATCTTGCATTTTTGTATCGCTACAGCTCAGCCACCTATTACGCCATTTTTAATTGTTTAATTGCGATACTAATCTTTGTCTAATTTGTATTTAGAAACGTTCATTCCGAAAGAAAGTCCTTTGTTATCCACTAGGTCTTCCAACTCAGTAAGAGATTTCTTACCGAAGTTACGGAACTTCAAGAGGTCGTTCTTGTTGTAAGAAACGAGATCTCCAAGAGTTTCTACGTCTGCTGCTTTCAAGCAATTCAATGCACGAACTGAAAGGTCCATGTCTACCAACTTCGTTTTCAAAAGTTGACGCATATGCAATGAAGTTTCATCGAACTCTTCAGTTTCTGCTTTCACTTCGCTATCCAATGTGATACGCTCATCAGAGAATAACATGAAGTGGTGAATTAAGATTTTTGCAGCTTCTTTCAATGCTTCTTTCGGATGAATTGAACCGTCAGTCGTGATGTCAAAAATCAACTTTTCGTAGTCAGTTTTTTGCTCAACACGGAAGTTCTCAACTTCGTACTTTACATTTTTGATTGGCGTGAAGATCGAATCGATTGCAATTGTACCGAAAGCGGCGTTGCTATCTTTGTTCTCTTCAGCTGGAAGGTATCCACGACCTTTAATGATCGTCAATTCCATTTCCAATTTTACAGAAGGCTCCATGTTTGCAAGAACCATATCTGGGTTCAACACCTGGAATGCAGATGTAAATTTCCCGATATCTCCTGCAGTCAAAGTTTCCTGACCAGAAACAGAAACGATTACCGTTTCAGTATCTGTTCCTTCGATTTGTTGTTTGAAACGTACTTGTTTCAAGTTCAAAACCAATTCTGTAACATCTTCTACTACACCTTTGATTGTTGAGAACTCGTGGTCTACACCTTCAATACGAATTGAAGAGATCGCAAATCCTTCCAAAGAGGAAAGAAGAATACGACGTAGTGAGTTACCAACTGTGATACCATAACCTGGCTCCAATGGGCGGAATTCAAATTGTCCTTGATGCTCATCGGACTGGATCATGATCACTTTGTCCGGTTTTTGGAAGTCTAATATTGCCATTTTTTTCTTCGTTTTAATTGTTATTCGGTTGCGCGGTCTGTAAGTGTGAAGAAGTACGAACAGACCCTTTGGCCGAATCCCAATGGGTTAAAATTTACTAGTTTATCTATTGCCCTAAGGACACCTTTCTTGATGCTAACGCATCGGCTTATTACTTAGAGTACAATTCGACGATCAACTGCTCCTTGATGTTTTCAGGGATCATTTCACGTGTAGGAGTACCAACTACTTTACCTTCTAATTGTCCTGGATTCCATTCCAACCAATCGAATGTTTTTGAGTTAGTCGCCAATGAATCAGAAATCGCTTCAAGTGATTTTGATTTTTCACGAACTCCAACAGACTCACCATTTTTCAACGAGTATGAAGGAATGTTTACAACGCTTCCGTTTACTGTGATGTGTTTGTGAGATACTAATTGACGAGCTGCTCTACGTGTTGGAGCAATTCCAAGACGGAAAACTGTGTTATCCAAACGCGCTTCACATAGTTGAAGCAAGTTCTCACCAGTAATTCCTTTCATACGAGATGCTTTTTCGAACAAGTTCGAGAATTGCTTCTCAAGGATACCGTAAGTGTACTTTGCTTTTTGCTTTTCAGCTAACTGTACAGCGTATTCTGATTGTTTTCCTCTACGTTTGTTTGGACCGTGTTGTCCTGGACCGTATTGTCTTCTATCCAACGACTTGTCTGGGCCAAAGATTGGATCTTTGAAACGACGTGCGATTTTTGATGTTGGGCCTGTATATCTTGCCATTTAACTTTATTTAAGGGAGATCATGAATTAAGGCTTTAATCCTCCGATGATCTTTGATCCCTATGTTATTAATTACTAATTGTGAATTGAATTATTGAAACATGAAAACATTGAAAGATATATTGCAATCTTTCAATCCTTTAATCTTTGAATTCAATATTATACTCTTCTACGCTTTGGTGGGCGACATCCGTTGTGTGGAAGTGGAGTAACATCGATGATCTCTGTTACTTCGATTCCTGAGTTGTGCAAAGAACGAATTGCAGACTCACGACCTGATCCAGGTCCTTTAACGAATACTTTTACCTTACGAAGTCCGAAATCGTGAGCTTCTTTTGCAGCATCTTCCGCAGCAACTTGACCTGCGTAAGGCGTGTTCTTCTTAGAACCTTTGAAACCCATCTTTCCAGATGAAGACCAAGAGATAACTTGACCTGAGTTATTCGTCAATGATACGATTACGTTGTTGAAAGTCGCTTGGATGTGCGCTTGACCAACTGCATCAACTTTGACGTTTTTTTTCTTCTTTTGATTTGACTTTGCCATTTTATTTAGCTTTTAAATGTTTGTTGCTTTCATTAGAATAGGAGTTCTACTCCTGCAATGTTCTTTCCGATCGAGGGGGCAATTAGTGTTTTTCGCATTCTCAAGCTACGCAAGAAAGTTTGAAGAACGGACTGCCTGTCCGCGGGACCAGAAGTAACATTACTACTTCTTCTTATTCGCAACTGTTTTTCTTCTACCTTTTCTAGTACGTGAGTTGTTCTTCGTACGCTGTCCTCTCAATGGAAGTCCAGATCTGTGACGAATTCCTCTTTGACATCCGATGTCCATCAAACGCTTGATGTTTGTTTGAACCTCTGAACGCAAAGCACCTTCTACTTTGATTTCATTCATTACATCACGAATTGCTCCAAGTTGATCATCGTTCCAATCTTGAACTTTGATACTTTCGTCAACTCCTGCTGTTGCAAGAACTTTACGGGCTGTGCTTCTTCCGATTCCGTATACATACGTTAATCCAATAACACCTCTTTTGTTTTTTGGTAGATCAATACCTGCTATACGTGCCATATCTTATCCTTGTCTTTGTTTGAATTTAGGATTCTTCTTGTTAATCACGTAAACTACTCCTTTACGTTTCACGATCTTGCAATCTGCAGAACGCTTTTTTACTGATGCTCTTACTTTCATCTTTCTTGTTATTAATCTGCTTTTGAATTTCGATTGAATCTCCAGTGACAAAACACCTCCACTCTCTCGATGCGAACCTTGATCCGCTGCTTCAAAAACTTCTTTTGTTTTTACTTATATCTAAATGTAATTCTACCTTTTGTTAAATCGTAAGGCGACATTTCTACTTTTACACGGTCTCCTGGAAGAATTTTAATGTAGTACATTCTCATTTTTCCTGAGATGTGCGCCGTAATAACGTGCCCATTCTCCAACTCTACACGGAACATCGCATTTGACAATGCTTCGATGATTACTCCGTCTTGTTCGATTGATGCTTGTTTTGCCATATCTTACATTCCTGAAGTTTCTCCTTGAGTTCTTCTACCTTGAATTCTTGTTCCATCCATCAAACTATCCATTTGACGATTCAACAAGTAAGATTCAATTTGTTGTAGTGTATCCAAGACAACTCCTACCATAATTAATAATGATGTACCTCCAAAGAACATTGCAAAGGCATCATTCACACCTGCCAACTTGGCGATAGCTGGAATGATAGCAATGAATGCTAAGAATACAGATCCAGGGAATGTAATTCGCGACACCAATGAATCGATGTAGCTTGCTGTTTCCTCTCCAGGACGAATCCCAGGGATGAAACCACCACTCTTTTTCAAATCGTCTGCGATCTTGCGTGGGTTAATCATGATGGCTGTATAGAAGTACGTGAAGATGATAATCAGGATGGCCAACGTTAAGTTGTAACCGAATCCGTAGATATCTCCAAATACTTGCGCCATGAATCCAGTACCGTCTCCGGCGAAGATCATGATTGGAACTGTCATAATCGCTTGTGCGAAGATGATTGGCATTACCCCAGATGCATTTACTTTAATTGGAAGGTAGTTACGCGCACCTTGTTGCTCAGCAGCACGGTTTCCAGCAATACGCTTGGCGGTATTGAGTGGAACCTTTCGCACACCTTGCACAATGAGCACTGTACCGAGAACGACTACCATGAAGGCGAAAATCTCTAATACAATTTTCAACAAGTTACCTTGTGCATACGAGAATGAGAATTCAGCCATGAATGCTTCAGGGAGACGAGCAAGGATACCGACAGTAATCAATAATGAAATACCGTTTCCGATTCCTTTGTCTGTGATGCGCTCACCGAGCCAAACTGCGAACATTGCTCCTGCCACAAGTACTGTAATCGATTGTACCCACCAGAAAGTACCAGCATCAACTGGTAATGCTCCTTTAGACTCAACATATAAGTTAAGGTAAGAAGGTGCTTGAAGGGCACAGATCACGATTGTCAATACACGCGTGAACATGTTAATTCTCTTTCGTCCAGACTCACCTTCTTGCTGCATTTTTTGTACAGCAGGCACAGCCATTCCTAGGAGTTGCATGATGATGGACGCACTAATGTACGGCATAATACCAAGTGCCATTATCGACGCATTGGTAAATCCACCTCCTGAAAATAACGAAAGCAGCGTCTCCAACATGTTGGCGTCGCCTTGTGCTTGCGCGTCTTGCAGGGCAGTGTAATTAACCCCTGGCAAAATAATGAACGAACCTATTCGGTAGATAAGGATTAGTCCCAACGTAAGTAGTATACGCTTTCTTAATTCCTCTACTTTCCAGATATTCTTAATATTTTCTATAAACTTCTTCATCTGCAAAAAATGTTGGCAAATTTAATTAGATTTCTGAACAATTCCCACCTTGAGCTTCAATTGCTGCTTTAGCAGAAGCTGAAAACTTGTGAGCTGCTACATCAATCTTCGATTTCAATTCACCGCGGCCTAAGATCTTTACTAACTCATTACGAGATACTAAGCCGTTGTTTTGAAGAACTTCGTGATTAATTTCGGTCACTTTTTTGCGATCGATTAAATCTTGAATAATATCCAAATTAATTGCTTTGTACTCAGTTCTATTTCTGTTTGTAAATCCGAATTTAGGAACTCTACGTTGAAGTGGCATTTGCCCACCTTCGAAACCGATTTTTCTTGAGTATCCTGATCTAGATTTTGCTCCTTTATGTCCACGCGTTGACGTTCCACCACGGCCAGAACCCTGACCACGAGCGATACGTTTTCTGTTCTTAGTTGAACCTGACGCTGGAGTTAAATTATGTAAATTCATTTTAATGCGTTTTTTATGCTTTCGCTGTAAACAGCTTAGCGATTTCGATTACTCAACTACTTCTACTAAGTGTTGAACTTTCTTTACCATACCAAGGATTTGAGGTGTTGCTTCATGTTCTACCACATGATTTAACTTTTTCAATCCTAACGCTTCAATCGTTGCTTTTTGTCTTGCAGTGCGATTAATAGCGCTTCTAACTTGCTTTACTTTAATTGTAGCCATGTCTTTTTCTATTAACCGTTAAACACTTTATCCAATTCAACACCACGTTGCTTCGCTACTTGAACAGCATCTCTCATTTGAGACAATGCATCGATAGTTGCTTTTACTACGTTGTGAGGATTTGAAGATCCTTGTGACTTTGCTAGTATGTTGTGAATACCTGCGCTCTCCAATACAGCACGCATCGCACCACCGGCGATAACTCCTGTACCTTCTGAAGCTGGTCTCAACAAAACGCGAGCTCCACTGTACTTCCCCTTTTGGAAGTGAGGAACTGTTCCGTGTAAGATTGGAACTCTGATTAGGTTTTTCTTCGCGTCATCGATTCCTTTAGCGATTGCTTCAGTAACCTCTTTTGCTTTTCCTAATCCGTGACCAACAATACCGTTTTCATCACCAACTACAACAATTGCGGAAAAACTGAAAGTACGACCACCTTTAGTAACTTTCGTTACACGATTAACTGACACGAGACGATCTTTCAACTCGATGTCTGCAGATTTTACTCTGTTTACTGTTTGTGCTGCCATTCTTAAAATTTTAATCCGCCTTCTCTTGCTGAGTCAGCCAATGTTTTAACTCTACCGTGATACAAGTATCCGTTTCTATCGAATACAACTGTTGTAATCCCGGCTTTAATTGCTTTTTCTGCAACCTCTTTACCAACAACTGCTGCTTGGTCCAATTTAGAACCTTTTTCTGCTGCTTTGTTTTTGTAAGATGACGCTGATACTAATGTACTACCAGAATTGTCATCTATAATTTGAGCATAAATTTGTTTGTTACTTCTGAAAACAGACAAACGAGGTTGCTCTGCAGAACCAAAAATATTCTTTCTGATTCTACGTTTGATTTTTGCTCTTCTTTGTGTTTTGCTAAATGCCATAACCTTAAGATATCTTTCTAATTACTAATACTGCGACCTATTTCGCTGCTGATTTACCGGCTTTTCTTCGAAGCTCTTCACCAACATACTTCACACCTTTACCTTTGTACGGCTCTGGTTTTCTTAGGGAACGAATTTTGGCTGCAGCTTGACCTACCAATTGCTTGTCGTGAGACTCTATTGTTACAATTGGGGCTTTTCCTTTTTCGGAAACAGCTGATACCTTAAGTTCTGAAGGAAACTCTATTACGATTGGGTGAGAGTATCCGAGCGCTAACTCTAGTCTTTGACCAGATGCAACTGCACGGTAACCAACTCCTACCACTTCTAATTCCTTCTTGTACCCTTCCGAAACTCCAACGATCATGTTTGCAACCAATGCTCTGTAAAGACCATGTTTTGCTCTGTGATCAGGTGCGTCTGATTCGCGGGTGAAAGTTATAGTTCCGTCCTCAATGTTCATTGTTACACAAGAATCCATTTCTTGTGTCAATGTACCTTTTGAGCCTTTCACTGTAACAACGTTACTGTCAACTTTCACTTCTACTCCACTCGGGATTGTTACTGGGGATTTACCTATCCTTGACATTTTTCTTGACTTAAAAAATTAATATACGTAGCAGATAACTTCTCCGCCTACGTTTTCTCTTTTCGCTTCTTTGTTCGTGATCAATCCTCTTGATGTTGACACGATTGCTATTCCAAGCCCATTCAATACGCGTGGCATATCTTTTGAACTTGCATAAGTACGCAAACCTGGGCTAGAGATTCGTTGCAATTTTGTGATTGCAGGAACTTTAGTTGAAGGATTGTACTTCAAAGCGATTCTGATGATTCCTTGTTTGTTATCTTCTTCAAATTTGAAGTCTCTGATGTAACCTTGATCAAATAAGATTTTGGTCATTTCACGCTTCATGTTAGAACCTGGTATCTCCACCATTTTCTTTTTTGCAGCGCTCGCGTTACGAACTCGAGTCAGATAATCTGCTATTGGATCTGTATTCATATTGTTTATTTGCGGCAACGGTTTTCAATCATTTTTGACTGAACCTGAAACCAGTTTATACTTTTTTTTGGAGTGCAAAGATATAAAGACAAAAGATGAAAGACTAATCGCCCTCATCTTTTTGTTCATTTAAGTTCTTTTCAACTCTCGCTTACCAGCTTGCTTTCTTAACACCTGGGATCTTTCCATCCAGTGCCATTTGACGGAAAGTCACACGTGAAATTCCGAATTGGCGCATGTATCCACGAGGACGTCCAGTCAAACCACAACGGTTGTGACCACGAACTTTTGCAGAGTTAGCAGGCAATTTTTGCAATGCGATCATTGCTTCCCACTTTTTCTCTTGCATTTCCTCAGACTCATCTGATGATTTCAAGATTGCTGTTAACTCAGCACGCTTATCAGCGTAACGAGCTGCCATTCTAGCTCTTTTGCGCTCACGCGCTTTCATTGATTCTTTTGCCATCTCTGCTTATTTTTTAATAAATGGGAAACCAAATGCATCTAACAATGCTTTACCTTCTTCATCACTCTCTGCTGTTGTTACGAACGTGATATCCATTCCCATGATACGATTTACTTTATCGATATCAATCTCTGGGAAAATGATGTGTTCTTTAACACCGAAGTTGAAGTTACCTCTACCGTCAAATCCTTTTGGGTTAATCCCACGGAAGTCACGAGTACGTGGCAAAGCAACTGACAGTAGACGATCAAGGAAATCGTACATACGATCTCCACGAAGAGTTACCTTCGTACCTACTGGCATTCCTTTTCTCAATTTAAAGTTCGAGATATCTTTTTTAGATAGCGTAGAGATAGCTTTTTGACCAGCAATACGTGAAAGATCTTCCACTGCGTGATCAATAAGTTTTTTATCAGCTACGGCATCACCGATACCTTGGCTCAATACAATTTTAGTCAATTTCGGCACTTTCATTACTGTTGTGTAACCGAACTGCTCAGTAAGGGCTGGAATGATTTCCCCCTTATACTTTTCTCGAAGTCTTGGTGTATATTCCATTATTTGATCTCCTCTCCGGATTTTTTAGAATAACGTACTATTTTCCCATCCTTGTTAGGCTTTCTTCCGATGCGAGATGCTTCACCATTTACCACAACCATAAGGTTAGATACGTGGATTCCAGCTTCTGTTTCGATAATTCCTCCTTCAGGATTTGACGCACTTGGCTTTTGGTGTTTCTTCATAAGATTCACACCTTCAACCGTTGCACGCATTTTGTTGCGGTCGATAGAAAGGACATTCCCTTCTTGACCGTTCGCTTCACCGCTAATTACTTTAACAGTGTCTCCTACTTTAATGTGTAATTTCTGTTGCATAACTTCAATTATTTTAAAGTACCTCAGGAGCCAACGATACGACTTTCATAAAGTCTGCATCACGAAGCTCTCGAGCAACTGGTCCAAAAATACGTGTTCCTCTCATTTCACCTGCTTGATTCAAGATAACGCATGCGTTATCATCGAAGCGGATATAAGAGCCGTCTGGACGACGTACTTCTTTTTTTGTTCTTACTATTACTGCCGTAGCAACCTGTCCTTTTTTGACAGCTCCAGAGGGCATTGCGCTCTTAACAGCAACGACAATCTTGTCCCCTACAGAGGCATAGCGACGTTTTGTTCCTCCGAGTACACGGATACACAATACTTCTTTCGCTCCAGAGTTGTCTGCTACTTTAAGTCTTGATTCTTGTTGTATCATTACTAATGATTATTTAGCTCTTTCAATAACTTCTACTAATCTCCAGTTCTTTGATTTCGACAAAGGACGTGTTTCCATGATACGCACTGTATCACCGATACCACAATCGTTTTTCTCATCGTGAGCAACGAACTTAGTAGTTTTCTTAACGAACTTTCCGTATTTCGGGTGTTTCTCTCTACGCTCTACAGCTACTACGATAGACTTGTCCATCTTGTCGCTGGTAACGATCCCGATACGTTCTTTTCTTAAATTACGCTTTTCCATTTTACGCTTGTTTCAATTTGCTACAAACAACTAAGCCTGTGCTTCACGTTTTGTTAATTCAGTTTTCAATCGAGCGATTGTACGACGAGTGTGACGAATTTGCAATGGGTTCTCCATAGGAGCTACTGCATGCGTCAATTTCATCTTTTCCAATTGCTCAGTCAAATTCGCAGTTTGCGTTTTCAACTCTTCCACTGATGCTGTTGTGATTTCTTGTTGCTTCATGATTTCTTATTTTCCTGGTACAACATAATCGTTACGTGTAACGAATTTACATTTCACCGGTAATTTCTGTGCTGCTAAACGCATTGCTTCTTTTGCAGTTTCGTACGGTACACCGTCTGCTTCAAACAAAATACGTCCTGGTCTAACAACTGCAACCCAGTGACTTGGAGCTCCTTTACCCTTACCCATACGTACCTCAGCTGGTTTAGCTGTTACAGGTTTGTCTGGGAAGATGCGGATCCACACTTTTCCTTCACGTTTCATGTATCTAGTAACGGCGATACGTGATGCTTCGATCTGGCGAGATGTGATCCATCCTGGTTCCAAAGTCTTTAGCCCAAACGATCCGAAAGATACAGTACTTCCTCTATGAGCAAGACCTCTATTTCGTCCTTTCTGCGCTTTTCTAAATTTGGTTCTTTTCGGTTGTAACATTTCTGTTCAATTTTGAAATTCTTCTATTTATTTCTTAGGTCTTCTTCTAGCGCCTCCACCTTTTCTGTCATTACGACCACCACCTTTGTTGGTTTTCTGACCGATGTTTGGTGAAAGATCACGCTTTCCATAAACCTCACCTTTACAGATCCAAACTTTGATACCAAGTCGACCGTAAGTAGTGTGCGCCTCTGAAAGTGCGTAATCGATGTCAGCTCTGAACGTATGTAACGGAGTACGTCCATCTTTGTACATCTCTGTTCTTGCCATCTCAGCACCATTCAAACGACCAGAGATCTTCACTTTGATTCCCTCTGCACCCATTCTCATTGTGCTTGCGATAGACATTTTGATTGCTCTTCTGAAAGAGATACGAGCTTCCAATTGACGAGCGATACCATCTGCAACTAATCGAGCATCCAATTCTGGACGTTTTACCTCGAAAATGTTGATTTGGATTTCTTTCTTCGTCAATTTTTTCAACTCCTCTTTCAATTTGTCAACCTCTTGACCACCTTTCCCGATAATTACTCCTGGACGTGCAGTGTTGATAGTAACGGTTACCAACTTAAGTGTACGTTCGATCACAATTTTCGCGATACTTGCTCTAGATAAACGAGCTCGAAGGTATCTACGGATCTTATCGTCTTCAACGAGTTTGTCTCCATAGTTATCACCTCCATACCAGTTAGATTCCCATCCGTGGATGAAACCTAATCTATTTCCTATTGGATTTGTTTTCTGTCCCATTTATCTAAAATTATTCAGCGTTCTTAGCGTCTACGACGATAGTAACATGATTTGATCTTTTTCTAATTCTGTGAGCACGACCTTGTGGCGCTGGTTGAATGCGTTTCAGCATTGCAGCTCCGCTTACTTCAATCGTTTTCACAAAAAGTGTTTCTTCTTCGATACTTTTATCTTCATTCTTTTGTTCCCAATTGGCAATAGCCGAACGAAGTAATTTCTCCAAGCTAGTAGACGCATCTTTTGCGTTGTGTTGCAATATGTTCAAGGCTTTGTTCACTTCAACTCCGCGAATAAGATCTGCAACCAATCTCATTTTTCTAGGAGCGATAGGCGACTTATTCAATTTCGCGAAAGCGATTGATTTGTTCGCCTCTTTGCGAGCCTCTGCTTTTAATCTTTTTCTAGCACCCATGATTTGCTATTTTATCTCTTTTTATCTTTCTTGTTTCCACCATGACCACGGAAGTTACGCGTTGGAGCAAATTCCCCCAATTTGTGACCTACCATGTTCTCACTTACGAAAACAGGAATAAACTTATTTCCATTATGCACTGCGAATGTCAATCCAACAAATTCAGGAGTAATAGTACTTGCTCTTGACCATGTTTTGATAACAGATTTGCTACCTGACTCTTGTGCGTCATCTACTCGCTTAAGCAGCTTGTAGTGTACGAATGGTGGTTTCTTTAACGAACGACTCATATCCTACTTATTTTTTACGTTTTTCAACAATGAACTTATCTGAATACTTCTTCTTAGAACGAGTTTTGTATCCTTTGGCTGGTATGCCATTACGTGATCTTGGGTGTCCTCCAGAGTTTTTACCTTCTCCACCTCCCATTGGGTGATCGACAGGGTTCATAACTACACCACGAACGCGTGGACGACGACCTAACCAACGTGTACGACCTGCTTTACCAGATACAGACAAACTGTGTTCAGAATTAGAAACAGACCCGATTGTTGCTAAACAAGTAGTTAAGATCATTCTAGTTTCACCAGAAGGCATTTTAACGATTGCATAACGTCCATCACGAGCGTTTAACTGTGCATAAGTTCCAGCTCCACGAGCGATAGAACCACCTTTTCCAGGCTTTAATTCGATGTTGTGGATAACAGTTCCTAAAGGAATATCTGCCAAGAACATTGCATTTCCTACGTTAGGAGTTGCGTCTTTACCAGATACTACTGTATCACCAACTTTCAATCCTTCAGGAGCAACGATGTAACGCTTTTCTCCATCAGCGTAGTACAACAAAGCGATTCTTGCAGTACGGTTTGGATCGTATTGGATCGCTTTAACCGTAGCAGGAACACCATGCTTGTTTCTCTTGAAATCGATTTCACGGTACTTTTGTTTATGACCACCACCAATGTAGCGCATAGTCATTCGACCGTCATTGTTACGTCCACCAGACTTACTTCGACCTTTCACAAGGCTCTTTTCTGGAGCTCTTTGCGTGATGTCTTTGTAATCACTGATGATTTTGTGTCTTTGCCCTGGAGTTGTAGGCTTGAATTTTTTAAGACTCATTCTCTTAGTTCTTAAAAGTTATTAAACAAATCAATCGTCTCTCCATCTGCAACAGTAACAACAGCTTTTTTCCACTTTTTGCTACGTTGCTCAACGATACCTCTATTCGTATATTTCGTAGAGGATTTTCCACCGCCATAATTCATGGTCCGAACTTCAGTAATCTGAACTCCATACATGTTCTCGACGGCATTTTTTATTTCTATCTTATTTGCTTTCGGATCAACTTCGAAAGTGAAACGGTTTTCGTTCTCACTTAACAATGTTGCTTTCTCCGAAATGATAGGCTTCTTAATAATTCCTGCTTTCATCATCAATTAGTTTAAGATCTTTTCGATCACTTCAATTGAACTTTTAGCCATTACTACTTTTTGAGCGTTCAATACATCAAATGTATTTACTGAGTCAGCAGTTACGACCTTTACTTTCTTAAGGTTACGTGATGACAAGTATACGTTGTCATTCTTCTCACCTAAAATCATCAACACTTTACTGTTGTCCAACTTCATATCAGCCATCATCGCTTTGAAATCAGCTGTTTTGATTGCATCAAATTTCAAATCGTCGATTACCACTAGGTCTTCTGATTTTACTTTGTATGCAAACGCTGATTTACGAGCTAATCGCTTCAACTTTACGTTTAATTTGAAGTGGTAGTTACGTGGGCGTGGTCCGAAGATACGTCCTCCACCAACACGAGTACCAGACTTGATAGATCCCGCACGAGCTCCACCAGTTCCTTTTTGTTTCTTGATTTTACGTGTAGATCCATTGATCTCACCTCGCTCTTTCGCTTTGTGTGTTCCTTGACGACGATTCGCTAAATGTTGTTTAACATCTAAATAGATTGCGTGATCGTTTGGCTCAATTCCAAATACGTCATCCGACAAGTTAACTGACTTCGAAGTAGCTTTTCCTTTTGCACTAGTTATCTTTACTTCCATTACTTCTCAATTACGACTGTTGAACCTTTGTGACCTGGAATTGATCCCTTCACAACTAATAAATTCTTATCCGCAAGTACTTTCAAGACTTGTAGGTTTTCCACTTTTACTCGAGCGTTACCCATTTGTCCAGCCATACGCATTCCTTTGAATACACGTGCTGGGTAAGATGCTGCTCCAATAGATCCCGGTGCACGTAATCTGTTGTGCTGACCGTGAGTGGCTTGTCCAACCCCACCAAAATTGTGACGTTTAACTACCCCTTGGAAACCTTTTCCTTTTGATGTTCCTGCTACAGTTACAAACTCTCCTTCTTCGAAGATGTCCACTTGAACTGTATCACCGAGATTCAAATCTTCAAAACCATCGAACTCTGCGAGTTTCGCTTTAGGTTCCGTGTTAGATTTCTTAAAATGACCTTTCATTGCGTTTGGAGTGTTTTTTTCTTTACGCTCTCCAAAGCCCAATTGAATGGCATCGTAACCATCTCTGTCTTGTGTTTTGATCTGAGTGACCACACAAGGACCAGCTTCTATCACCGTGCATGGCATTGCTTTACCCTCGGCACTGTAGATGCTAGTCATTCCGACTTTTTTACCAATAATCCCTGGCATTGTTTCTACTTGTTTTTGTTTATTAAATCATTGAGAGAATGTAGGCTTCGAGAACCTCAGCCTACATTCCTATTCAATACTTCCTTATACTTTAATCTCTACGTCTACACCACTTGGCAATTCCAATCGCATCAAGGCATCAACTGTCTTCGAAGAAGAACTGTAGATATCCATCAAACGTTTGTAAGAGCACAATTGAAATTGCTCACGCGCTTTTTTGTTTACGTGTGGTGATTTCAATACTGTGTAAATGCGTTTGTGTGTTGGAAGTGGAATTGGACCACTTACTACCGCACCTGTAGATTTCACTGTTTTTACAATCTTCTCAGCTGACTTGTCAACTAAGTTGTGATCGTATGATTTCAATTTGATTCTGATTTTTTGACTCATCTTTCAATAAATTATGCGGTAACACCTTTAACTTTCTCTACTACTTCTTTAGCGATTCCTGAAGGAGCTTCAGCGTAGTGTGAGAATTCCATACTTGACGTTGCACGTCCAGATGACATTGTTCTCAATTGAGTAACGTATCCGAACATTTCTGATAATGGAACATCAGCTTTAACCACTTTCGCTCCGTTTTTATCATCCATTCCTCTCATGATACCACGACGACGGTTAAGGTCACCTACGATATCACCCATGTTTTCCTCTGGAGTAACAACCTCCAATTTCATCATAGGCTCAAGAAGTACTGGGCTTGCTTTTGGTAATGCGTTTTTGAAGGCCAACTTCGCACACAATTCGAATGACAATGCATCTGAATCGACTGCGTGGAAAGATCCATCTCTCAATGTAACTTTCATACGGTCAATTTCGAAACCAGCCATTACACCGTTCTTCATTGATTCTTTGAATCCTTTTTCTACAGATGGAATGAATTCTCTTGGAATGTTACCACCTTTAATGATGTTAACGAATTCCAATCCTGACTTCTCAACATCTTCTTGAGGCTCAATTGTAACAACGATGTCTGCGAATTTACCACGTCCACCAGATTGTTTCTTGTATTGCTCTCTATGCTCAACAGGAGCAGTGATGTCCTCACGGTAGTTCACCTGAGGTGCACCTTGATTCACTTCTACTTTGAACTCACGACGTAAACGGTCGATAATGATATCCAAGTGCAACTCACCCATTCCTGAGATAATTGTTTGACCTGATTCCTCATCTGTACGAACTTGGAACGTTGGATCTTCTTCAGCTAATTTCTGAAGACCAACACCCAATTTATCAGCATCCGCTTGAGTTTTAGGCTCAATTGCAACACCAATTACTGGATCTGGGAAGTCCATTGATTCCAATACGATTGGTGCATCTTGATCACACAATGTATCACCTGTCTTGATATCTTTAAATCCTACGAATGCACCGATATCTCCAGCTCCTAATTCCGGAACTTGATTTTGTTTATCAGCGTGCATTTGGAAGATACGTGAAATACGCTCTTTCTTTCCAGAACGAGCATTCAACACGTATGATCCAGCGTCTAATTTACCAGAGTAAGCACGAGTAAAACACAAACGACCTACGAAAGGATCCGTTGCGATTTTAAATGCTAAAGCTGCGAATGGCTCATCGAAAGATGGTTGACGAGATTCTGGCTCATCAGTCTTAGGATTGATTCCTTCGATTGCTTCAACGTCTAATGGTGAAGGAAGAATTTCCATTACCATATCCAACATTGCTTGAACTCCTTTGTTTTTGAATGCAGAACCACACATCATTGGAACAACTTTTCCAGCGATAGTTGCCTCACGCAAACAATCCAAAATTTCTCTTTCAGTGATCGATTCTGGTGCATCGAAGAATTTCTCCATCAATGTTTCAGTATCATCGAACTCAGCTACTGCTTCCAAAAGCTCTTCTCTCAATTGAGTTGCTTCATCTAAGATATCAGCTGGGATTTCGATTTCTTCGAAAGTCATTCCCATATCATCTTCGTTCCAAACGATCCCTTTGAAGTTGATCAAATCAACTACACCTTTGAAATCGTCTTCAGCACCGATATTGATTTGCAATGGCAACGCGTGGCTACCAAGCATTTCTTTTACTTGAGCACAAACATTCAAGAAATCTGCACCTTGACGGTCCATCTTGTTAACGAAACCAATACGAGGTACGTTATAGTTGTTTGCCAATCTCCAGTTTGTTTCAGATTGTGGCTCAACACCATCAACTGCTGAAAACAAGAATACCAACCCATCAAGTACACGCAATGAACGATTCACCTCAACAGTGAAATCAACGTGACCTGGTGTGTCAATAATGTTTACGTGATACTTTTGATCACGGTAATTCCAATTCAATGTTGTTGCAGCAGAAGTAATCGTGATACCACGTTCTTGCTCTTGCTCCATCCAATCCATTGTAGCACCACCGTCGTGTACCTCACCAATCTTGTGGTTTACACCACCGTAATAAAGGATACGCTCAGTAGTTGTCGTTTTACCTGCATCAATGTGTGCGGCAATACCGATGTTTCTTGTAAATTTAAGATCTCTAGCCATTTTATTAGAATCTAAAGTGTGAGAATGCTTTGTTTGCCTCAGCCATTCTTAATGTATCTTCTTTCTTCTTGTAAGCAGCACCTTCTTCTTTCGAAGCAGCAATGATTTCCATAGCTAATTTCTGAGCCATTGTTTTCTCATTACGTTTACGTGCATACCCAATCAACCACTTCATTCCGAGTGATTGCTTACGTCCTTCACGAACTGGAGTTGGAATTTGGAAAGTAGCTCCACCTACACGGCGACTACGAACCTCAACACTTGGAGTAATGTTCTCCAATGCTTTCTTCCACGTTTCTAATCCTGTTGAATCTTCTACTTTCTCATCAATGATCTCCATTGCTTCGTAGAAAATTTTAAATGCAAGGTTTTTCTTCCCGCTGAACATAAGGTTGTTCACAAACTTCGTTACCGTCACCGAGTTGAACTTTGGATCTGGTAGAATAGTTATCTTTTTCGCTTTTCTTCTTCTCATCTTGTGATGTTTTTAAAGGTTAAAGAATTTTACTTCTTAGGTCTTTTAGTTCCATACTTTGAACGTCTTTGAGTTCTTCCTTCAACTCCTGCTGTATCTTCCGCACCACGAACAATGTGGTAACGTACCCCTGGAAGATCTTTTACTCTTCCTCCACGGACTAATACTAATGAGTGTTCTTGAAGATTGTGACCTTCACCTCCGATGTAAGCGTTGACTTCCTTACCGTTTGTTAGTCGCACTCTGGCAACTTTACGCATAGCCGAGTTCGGCTTCTTAGGTGTAGTGGTGTACACACGCACACATACTCCCTTTCGTTGAGGACAAGAATCAAGTGCTGCAGACTTGCTCTTCTTCACTACAACTTTTCTCCCTTTGCGAACTAATTGTTGGATAGTTGGCATAAAAATACTGTTAACTTTAATTAATAAAAATATTGCCCAAAAACACTTTTCGGGGTGCAAATGTACGGGATTTATTTTAAAAACCAAGGGTTTCAGCGAAAAAAGATGGTTTTTTTCACAGGGGTATGTTTACATCTTTTTTGGAGAAAATTATCGACCAAAATGCCGGTCGTTTTCGCTTATTCAAAAATAGCTTTTTCGGAAAAAAGTCGAAAAGACAATTCTACTTTTTTTCTAAAAATCTGAATGAAATTCCATTCGATTTCGTCTCACATTAAAATTCCTAAATGAACAAAGCCTTATTCTCCTATTTCAGATTAGCGTATTCTTCAATTTGAATGCCCAAGATCAAATGTATGACGTATGCCCTTTGAAGGTCGGAGAGGAAATTCCAGATTCGGTTCTACTCACTCAAACTGACGGAGAGCGCGTTGAATTTGGAGAATTACTGAATGAAGGAAAATCGATCGTGGTTTTTTATCGCGGTGGTTGGTGCCGTTATTGCACGCGGCATTTGAACGCTCTTGGACAAATCAAAAATAAAATTGACTCGCTTGGATATACATTATACGGTGTGACATTGGATCAATTCGATTCTTTAGCCGTAAGTGAAATGAAATCACAAACTGATTATACACTGCTTTCAGACAACAGAGCAGAACTCACCTCTGCTTTTGGGTTAAGATGAAAGTCCACAATAAGAACTGGATCAAATATCGAGACAAGTACAAAATGGATGTAGAAGAATGGTCGGGAGAAAAGCACCATACCTTTCCAGTTCTCGCGGTTTACGTTATTAAAAACGGAATCCTAATTTACAATTACATCAAGCCCAACTATTCAGTTCGATTGAAGTCCGAGACTGTGCCAGCAAAGCTGAAGACTATTTAACATTTTCAGCTTCCCTGATAAATACCGCAGCTTACACTTGTATATTTCTACTTAATTCTTGTGCGATTTCGAATTGCGTAGTGCGGCATTTACTGTTTCTTTAAAAGAAAACTTATGATCAGACTTCTAACTTTCGCATTGACAACTTTCCTTTTATTCAATTTTTCTCAAGCTCAAGACTCAACAGAGTACAACAAACACATCCCAGAGTGGGCTTCTAAAGTGCTCGAATCGGATAATTTGTTTCAAAGTTACGAAATAATCGATTCAATTAATCCTTTCTATTTTGAAGCAGATTTTACAGGCGATGAAAAAATCGACATCGCTTTTATCGTTAAAAGTAAACTATCGGGGGACGTCGGCACCTACATTATCAATGGAGGCAAAAACGTTAGTTTTGTAATGGGCGCTGGAAAACCAATTGGAATGGGAAATTCAATTGATTGGTGCGACAACTGGTTCGTCTACAGAAAGAAATACATTTACAACTTTACCGCAACGAAAAAGAAATTCATTATACAAAATCCTGCTCTTGAATTCAGAAAAACCGACGAAAGAAGTATTGTTGTTTATTGGGATAAACGCAGATACAAATCTGCGATTTTGAATGTCAAATAGCGCTACTCACGATCGTCTTTGAACCGATCCTTAATGAACTCAATTTTAGTTTTGCCATGCGGCGAAGGCATACCATCTTTACCAAGACTGACCATTATAATCGTATCAATGGAGATAATTGTCTTTCGCGTCATCATGTTTCGAACCTCGCAGCGAAGTGTTAAAGATGTCTTCCCAAATTTCACAACGTCCATTCCAATCTCCACGATATCTCCTTTCTCGGCCTTATCCTGGAAGTTGATGTCAGAAATGTACTTCGTCACGATTTTCGTGTTTTCAAGTTGAGCAATAGCGTAAAGCGCAGCTTCTTCGTCGATCCATTGCAGCAAACGACCTCCGAAAAGTGTACCGTTTGGATTCAGGTCTTCGGGCTTAACCCATTTTCTCGTGTGAAATCGCATATCGATTATTTAAATAAAAGTATTCATTTTAACCACCAAAAAAAACGGACCGATTGCTCAGTCCGCTTTCATATAATAGAATTACGTATTATCTGTATAAAGTAGCTTTTACCGCCTCAATCAATCGAGACGCATTCGGAAGCGCTTCTTCGATCAATGTTGGTGAAAATGCGAATGGTGTATCCGTCTGCGTAACGCGCATAACCGGTGCATCCAAGTAGTCAAATGCATAGCGTTGCAAATGATAAGCAATCTCAGAAGAAATTGACGCCAACGGCCATGACTCTTCCAGCACAACACAACGATTCGTCTTCTTAATCGACTCCACTACTGTTCCGTAATCAATCGGACGAACTGTTCTTAAGTCAATCACTTCACATTCGATTCCTTCTTTCGCCAAAGCATCAGCAGCTTCAAATGCCACCTTCATGATTTTACCGAAACTTACAATCGTTACGTGATCTCCTTTTCGTTTAATATCAGCAACGCCAATCGGAATCAAGTATTCTCCCTCTGGAACTTCACCTTTATCTCCGTACATTTTCTCAGACTCCAAGAAAACAACTGGATCGTTATCACGAATTGCCGATTTCAATAGACCTTTTGCGTCTGCTGGATTTGATGGTGTAATCACTTTCAATCCTGGAACGTGCGAATAAAACGCCTCGAAACTTTGTGAGTGCGTCGCTCCCAATTGACCTGCTGTACCATTTCCTCCACGGAAAACAATAGGACAACTGTATTGTCCACCGGACATTTGCAACATTTTCGCTGCACTATTGATGATCTGATCCGCAGCTAAAATCGCGAAGTTCCATGTCATGAACTCGACAACTGGTCGAAGACCATTCATTGAAGCTCCTACCCCAATTCCTGTAAAACCAAGCTCAGCAATTGGTGTGTCAATCACACGTTTCGCACCGAACTCGTCAAGCATTCCTTGAGACACTTTGTAGGCTCCATTGTACTCTGCCACTTCTTCCCCCATGAGGAAAACTTTCTCATCGCGTCGCATTTCTTCTGACATCGCCTCGCGCAGAGCTTCTCTAAATTGTAAAGTCTTCATGTTCTAACTTGTTTAAACCTGCAAGAAACAGGTCGCCAAATGTAACAAAAATCGAAGTTTTCAAAAAGAATTATGAACCAAAATACCATAAGGTCAAGAATTCCTTGTTTGACATCGCAAAAATGTCACAGAATCGACTGGGTTTGTTGGATTTCAATCAATCGAGAGCCTTCATAAAATCGGGAGGGATCAAGCACTCATCAAAAAATACTATGTATGCATAAAGTTTTGTTCGTTTTCTACCTAAAAAGGCGGATTTAATTATTAAATTTGTCCTCGATTTAATAAAAAATTCCAGAATGAAACTATTAGTCTGTATTAGTAAATCTCCAGACACAACTTCAAAGATTGCCTTCACGGAAGGAAACTCGAAGTTTGATGAAAATGGAGTTCAATATATTGTTAACCCATACGATGAATGGTATGCACTTGTTCGCGCTCTTGAGTTGAAAGAAGCAGGTGGAGGATCAGTTACAATTTGCACAGTTGGATCTGCTGCAGATGATTCTGTTATCCGCAAAGCATTGGCGATTGGAGCTGATGAAGCCGTTCGTATCGATGCTGAACCAACAGATGCTTATTACACAGCGATGCAAATTGCTGAGTACGCAAAAGCGAATGAGTTTGACCTTGTGTTAACAGGAAAAGAAACAATCAACTACAACGGTTCACAGGTTGGTGGAATGCTTGCTGAAGCATTAGACGTTCCATTTATTTCTTTGGCTTCAAAATTAGAAGTGAACGGAAGTACAGCAACTGTCGAATCAGAAATCCCTGGAGGAGTTCAAGTAAGCGAAGTATCAATTCCAGCGGTTATTTCTTGTGCTAAGGGAATGGCTGAGCAACGTATTCCTAACATGCGTGGGATTATGGCGGCTCGTACGAAGCCACTGAATGTAGTTGCTGCGGCGGATGTTCCTTCTCTAACTTCTTTTGAGAGCTACGATCTTCCACCGGCAAAAGCTGCGTGCAAAATGATCGATCCAGAGAACATGGATGAATTAGTGAGTTTGTTACACAACGAGGCGAAAGTCATTTAAGTTAGACCAAAGACTCGAAGACTTTAGACTTCAAGACAAAAGTTTCATAGATTTCTATTTCTTTTGTCTAGCGTCTAAAATGTCTTATGTCTATTAAAACAAAGATATTATGTCAACATTAGTATATATAAACAGCAGCAACGGAATCGGGAAAGCCGCTTTAGAAGTTGTTAGCTACGCGAAGAAATTAGGAAGTGATGTTACCGTTGTTGCAAATGGTAGCGCTGATGAAGCAGCTCTTGCCTATTTAGGAGAATACGGAGCATCAAAAGTAATGGTTGATCGTTCTGTTGAAGATCCTCAGCAAATTACACGAATGGTTAACGCTGCAGCAGAAGCTACAGGAGCGAATACAGTGGTTTTCTCTCACGATTTGACAGCAAAAGCTGTTGCACCACGCCTTTCAGTTAAAATGAAAGCTGGATTGGTTTCAGGAGCAGTTGCCGTTCCAGAAGGAGACAAAGTGAAAGTGAATGTATTCTCAGGGAAAGCATTTGGTCATGTAAAAATCAACACGGACAAGAAAATCATTTCATTGCTCCCAAACAGCATTCAACCAGAAGGTGGGGGAAGTGCTTGCTCGGTAGAAGATTTTGCATCAAACGCAGGCGATGCAGCAATCAAAGTGTTGGAAACAAAAAAACCAGAAGGTGAAATTCCATTGCCGGAAGCAGAATTAGTTGTTTCAGCAGGTCGTGGATTGAAAGGTCCTGAAAACTGGGGAATGGTAGAAGAGTTAGCATCTGAGTTAGGAGCAGCAACAGCATGTTCTCGCCCAGTAGCTGATATTGGATGGCGCCCTCACCACGAGCACGTTGGACAAACAGGTGTCGCTATTCGACCAAACTTATACATCGCAGCAGGGATTTCTGGAGCAATTCAACATTTGGCTGGAGTAAATGGATCGAAAGTAATTGTTGTGGTAAACACAGATTCTGAAGCACCATTTTTCAAGGCAGCTGACTACGGAATTGTTGGAGATGCCTTTGAGGTTATTCCGCGTTTGACTGAAGCAGTTAAAAAATTCAAATCGTCTAACTAACCTTAGTTCGATTCTTAAATGCACTCAGATCGCTTGAAATTGGGCAGAGTTGAGTTTAAAGAAGAAGGAATATATCAATATTTCGATGAATTTAAGCGATAAAAATGTCCTGCTTCAAGTGAAATCGAATGGTGTCTTGCTAATCCTTTTTGATTAAATGACTTGTCGTTATCTTTCTTTCCCGATAGCTTGCTGTCACTCACAAAGAATGCCTAAATCCATTCTAATCAAAAGAATTTCTGAGCAGATTTTAGAATCTAACTCAGGTTAGCTAACATTTCTCAACGAGAAATATT
>JAQXBM010000078.1 GCA_029252405.1 Crocinitomicaceae bacterium | reverse complement strand
ACACAACGACAAAGTGAAAGAGTGGTTCACTAAGAACTAATCACTTTAGTGTAATACATTAAATAAAGCTTCCCTCTTTTTGACGGAGGCTTTTGTTATTTTAAATCAACAGGCATCTATGGGAGTTTTTAGTTTCTTTTCAAAGGACAAAAAAGAACAACTCGATAAGGGGTTGGAGAAGACAAAGGAAAGTTTCTTTGGCAAGTTGGCGCGTACGGTTGCCGGTAAATCTCGTGTTGATGCTGAAGTGCTAGATAGCCTAGAGGAAACATTAATTACTTCTGATGTTGGTGTAAATACAACGCTCAAAATTATCGAGAAGATTGAAGAGCGCGTATCTCGTGATAAATTCATGAACGTAAGCGAACTTGATGTCATTCTCAAAGAAGAAATTACCAATCTACTCGAAGAAAACAACTCTTCAGATACGGAGAACTACGAAATTCCGAAGCACGATGACGGACCTCACGTAATTATGGTCGTTGGAGTAAATGGAGTGGGAAAAACAACGACAATCGGGAAGCTTGCTCACCAATTCAAAGAAGGTGATAATAAAGTCGTTCTCGGTGCAGCAGACACCTTCCGTGCCGCAGCAGTCGATCAATTGATTATTTGGTCAGAGCGAGTAGGAGTGCCAATTGTTGAGCAGGGAATGAACGCGGATCCAGCATCTGTCGCATTCGATACACTTGAATCAGCAAAAGCTCAAGGAGCGGATGTCGCAATTATCGATACAGCGGGTCGACTTCACAACAAAGTGAATTTAATGAATGAACTCACGAAGATCAAGCGTGTAATGAGCAAGGTAATTCCTGGAGCTCCACACGAAGTACTGCTGGTTTTGGATGGATCAACAGGACAAAATGCCTACGAACAAGCGAAACAATTCGCTGCAGCAACTGATATCACAGCTCTCGCAATCACAAAATTGGACGGTACAGCCAAAGGCGGAGTGGTAATTGGAATTTCTGATCAAATGAAGATTCCTGTGCGCTACATCGGCGTTGGAGAGGGAGTAAACGACCTTCAATTGTTCAACCGCAAGCATTTCGTAGATTCCCTTTTCTCGAAGTAAATGCATTAGTTTGCCTTGATAGTCTAAAGATGCAGACTGCAACTTTGTGGAAGAGCTTTGCTCGCTTTACGGTCTTTGTGGTTAAAGGATAAGATAACATATTCTATTTCAGTTGATTAATTTGGGATTCCCACATTACTCTCATCTTCTCAGTCCAAAAATTACTTTCCCGCTCTCCTTTTCGTTATATTGAGCATATCAAACTATGCTCTTATGAAAACTGTACCCTCTCCATTCCGATTTTTATCGGGACGTACGTTTAGAAATTCCGTATCCCTTATTTTCGGAATTTTTCTAACCCTCAATCTATCCGCTCAAACGCCTTGGGTCGATGAAATGCTCAAAAAGGACGCGAATTTCAATGCGATTAAACAAGCCTTCGATCTCGAATGGGACGGCAAACAATATGTGAAAGGCAAAGGCTGGAAGCAGTACCAACGCTGGCAGGCCTTCTGGGAAACGAGATTAATGCCGGATGGAACGTTCCCGGATTTCAAAAGCTCTTTCCACGATTATCAACTATACATGTCTGCAAACGGTCAAGCTAAGAGCTTGCAAAACGCAGGTAATTGGTCACCAATGGGACCGTTCACATACAACAATACGGATTCTTGGAGTCCAGGACTCGGACGTGTGAACTTCATCGTTGAAGATCCAAACAACGCAAGCATTATTTACATTGGCGCGCCAGCAGGAGGCGTATGGAAATCGTCGGATTCAGGCGCGACTTGGACACCACTCGGCGATGAACTCGCAGTGATGGGGGTTTCCTCAATTGCTATTTCGGCAGCAAACAGTAATGTACTCTACCTCGCGACAGGTGATGCAGATGGTGGTGACACCTACAGTATTGGTGTATTGAAATCTACTGATGCGGGATTAACATGGGCTGAAATAGGAAATGTAGGAGGAAACTTACGCGACATTGTTGTCGACCCTGCTGATGAGGACATTGTTTATGTCGCTTCAAACGGCGGTGTTTACAAAACAATTGACGGTGGAACAAACTGGAATCAAGTGTTAGCTGGTTCTTACAGAGATCTTGAATTGAAGCCTGGAACGGCATCAACAGTTTACGCAGCAACTTCTAGCGAAGTGCGATACTCAACAAATAGCGGTGCGACTTGGACGCTGGCAACAGGAATCCCAGGAGGAAGCAGTCGTATTGGATTAGCAGTCACACCAGCCAACAACAATTACGTATACCTTTTGCGCGCAACTGGTGGTGGAGATTATGGTGGAATTTACCGATCGACGAATAGTGGAGTCTCTTTCACAGCTAGAAATACAAACACAGATGTTTTTGATGGTTCAACGCAATCATGGTACGACATGGCAATTGGTGCTTCAGCAACAGATGCTGAATCTATTTTTACAGGAGTATTGAACGTCTGGCGATCAACGAATGGTGGGACAGCTCTGTCTCAATTGAATAGTTGGAGTAATCCAGGTGGGGCGGCATACACGCACGCCGATATTCACTTCCTTCGAGGTTACGGTAATAAAATTTACTGTGGTTCCGACGGTGGGATATATCGCTCAACAAACAACGGAAATTCATTTGCGGACTTAACGGATGGAATTCAAATTAGCCAGTTCTACCGAATCGGTGGATCGAAAAATGATGTAACGACAATCGCTGGAGGACTTCAGGACAATGGTGGTTATGTTTACAACAACGCAACGTGGAAAGTATACTACGGGGCAGATGGAATGGAAGCCGCAATCAGTCCTACCAATTCAAACTTGATTTATGGAATGATTCAAAACGGGAATTTGTACCGATCAACGAATGGAGGTAATTCCAATCAAGGATTAGGACGACCTGAAGCTGGACGTTGGGTAACTCCAATGCAGTTTGATCCCAATGCGAATCGAATTGTTGCAGGCTACAATGATCTTTACGAGTACAGTGGTGGTTGGAACCAATTATCAACCTTCAACTTTCCTGAACTATTGAGAAGCATTGAATTCTATGATGGAGATTCTGATGTAATCTACGTAGCGACGAATGATCAAATCTATCGTACAATAAACGATGGAGCTGCATTCACTGAGGTGACTAACAACCTTTCTGGAATTTTAAGTGGGAATATTATCACTTCTATCGAAGTTGACCCTGCCGATTCAATGCGGGTTTGGGTGTCGATTAGCGGATTTACTGATGGTGTGAAAGTGGCTTACACTGCAAATGGCGGAACTTCTTGGACAAATGTCTCTGGAACATTGCCAAACTTGCCATGTAACGTGGTGAAGTTCGAATCATCTTCTGCTGTTTCAAATGCACTTTACGTCGGAATGGATATCGGGGTATACTATAGAGATGATGCACTGGGAGATTACATTCCTTTTATGGTGAACCTTCCGAATGTCATTGTGAATGATCTTGAACTCAACGAAGCGAGCGGTATGATTCGCGCAGGAAGTTATGGTCGAGGAGTTTGGGAGTCAGGTTCCTACTCAATAGCTGTTCTTGCTGATGACGCAGGTATAGCGGAAATTTCTCATCCAACAGGATCATTTTGTGGAGATACATTCGATCCAGAAGTAAGACTGAGAAATTACGGATCGAGCCCATTGACTCAAGTAGATATCAACTACCAAGTTGGAAATGGAACGGTTTCGACATTTAACTGGACTGGGAATTTAGCTTCTTGGACTTCAGTGAATATTACACTGCCGACTGTTACAGCAGGTGGACAAAACGACTTCAAAGCTTGGACGTCAATGCCAAATGGAATTGCTGATGTCAATTTAGAGAATGATTCTGTATTGGTTAATTACAATGGTATCGACAACGGGATTGAAATCTACACGCAAGTGATCGAAGATTGCTGGGGATCAGAATGTACATGGGAAATTGTCAATACATCTGGAGTTCCAGTATTTTCAGGAGGACCTTACAGTGATGGTAACGCACTTCAAATGAATTTGGATTCAGTGTGTCTGTCAGCAGGCTGCTACGATTTCATTATCAATGATTCATATGGAGACGGTCTTTCAGGTTCGTCGTATGCTTCCTGTGGTCAAGATGGAGATTACTACGTGATTTCAGATATGAACGATACTTTAGTTCAAATGGGACCAGCTAACTTCGGCAGTCAGGCAATTCATAACTTCTGTGTGACACTTCCCGATTATTCGGATTTCACATGGAGCGGAACAAACTTCTGTGCTACGGAAACAGTTACATTCTCTGATGCTTCGCAAGGAGCCACAGATTGGGCTTGGAACTTCGGAGCTGGAGCAACACCTGCAACAGCAACTGGGGCTGGTCCTCACGTTGTGACCTATACTTCAGGTGGAACGAAAACAATAACCTTGGATATCAACGGCGGAACTGAAACATCAACGCAAACAGTGACGATTAACTCACTGCCTGCAGCGCCAACAATTTCAAACAGCGGATCGGCAATATTCTGTGACGGCAACTCTGTTACTTTAACTTCTTCTGAGGTTGGAGGGAACTCTTGGTCTACGACGGCATCAACAGATGCAATTACGGTGAATACGTCAGGAACATATTCTGTTACCTACACAGATGGAAATGGATGTTTAGCGACTTCAGCTCCAGTTTCGATTGTTGTGAATCCGAATCCAACCATTGGTTTGGGAACTGTTTCAGATCCTACTACCTGTGCGACAGCAACAGGTGTGGTTGAGATTACTGGTTCAGGAACAGGAGATCTCTCATGGACAGGAGCTTCGACAGGCACCTTTACGGGAGTTTCTTTACCGTACTCAGGAACTGGTTTTACAGCTGGATTCTATAACTTCACTTACACAGATGCAAATGGCTGTTCATCAATACAGCAAGGAGCTTCTTTGAGTGATCCAACACCACCTGCGACTCCACTAATATCTGCTAATGGATTAACGACATTCTGTGATGGTGGATCTGTTCAATTGACATCTTCAGTCTCAAATGGAAATGTGTGGTCTACCAATGCAACTACTTCAGCGATCACAGTTACCACTTCAGGTTCTTACGGAGTAACGGTAACTGAAAACGGTTGTTCAGCAACTTCAGTACCATTCGATGTTGTGGTGAATCCAATTCCAACAACTCCATCGATTTCGACTAACGGCCCAACGAATCTGTGCCCAGGTCAATCGGTAGTGTTGAGTTCTTCTTACGCTTCAGGTAACGCATGGAATACAATGGAAACAGCACAAGACATTACGACTTCCGCTACAGGAGTCTACGAAGTTACATTTACTGATGCGAACGGTTGTTCATCGGTTGCAGCTTCTATATCAGTTGTGATGAATCAAAATCCTGTGGCGCCAGTTATTGGTATGAGTGGTCCATCTTCAATTTGTGATGGCGATTCAGTTATCTTGTCTACAACCTACACAGACGGATTATTGTGGAGTACTTCTGATACAACAACGACTATCGTGGTGAACACTTCTGGAGTATACGATTTAACATACACGAACCCGAACGGATGTTCATCAACATCGAATCCAGTGTCAATTTTAGTGAATACACCACCAGCTGTTGATGCAGGTGCAGATCAGTCACTTTGTGAAGGCGACGAGTTGACGTTGAGCGGATCAGGTGCTTCGACTTACACGTGGGACAATGGTGTTGTTGACGGAGTTCCTTTCACTTTATCGGCGGGTACGGTAACGTATGAAGTAACGGGAATTGATGGGAACGGTTGTACTGGTTCAGATCAAGTAGAGATTATCGCTAACTCCTTGCCAATTGTAAGCTTCGGGTTAACTCAAGATACGACGTGTACCCAAGCGGGCGGCATTTTCTTATCAGGAGTGCCTTCAGGAGGAACATTCACAGGTACAGGAGTAGCAGGTGCGACATTCGATCCGAGTGCTTCCGGTGAAGGTCAATTCGACATTGAGTACTCATTTACTGATGGAAATGGCTGTACAGCAGTATCAATTCAAACTATTGTTGTTGAAGATTGTTCTTCAATCGGAGAAAATGAATTGGCGAACGTTGAAGTATTCCCAAATCCAACGAGCGGAGAATTCACGGTTCAATTGGAAGGAGAATTCACGTTTGAAGTTCACGACGCTCGCGGACGAATAGTTCAGCGCGGAGATGGAATGGACGCAGCACAGGTTAATTTAACTGAAGCTGAATCTGGAATTTATTTCCTATACATCATTAATTCGATCGGACAGAAAGTGGTTCGCGTTGTAAAGAACTAAAATAGATCAAACTAAAACAGTATCCCTGTTTGGACATCCCGATATCTATCAGGAATCGTCTAGACAGGGATTTTTTATGAGAATGTAACTCGAGTTCCATTATTGTGTCAACGATTTCTCTATTTTTGAAAAACACCATCGATACCAATAAACACCTTCAATAAATGGGGAAGATAAAAATCAACGGGCACGGACACATTTTACCTGATCCGAATGAGATTCCGAAATTCATGAAAGACAAGAAATTGTTCTGGATTGATGAAGACAGGAAGTTCATGCGACAGGGAGAGAACTGGTCACGACCAATTACTGATGCGAGCTTTTTCTTTGATGAAAAGTTGATTTGGATGGATCGTTACAACATCGATCACGCTGTAATGCTCAACTTGTCCCAAGTTTATTGCAATGGTTGGGAGCGACAAGATGCTTACGATGCTATTCGCTGGCAAAATGATTTCAACGCGAGCGTGCAATTGCGCCGTCCTGATAAATTCACCTGTGGTTTCGTGGTTCAGCCTTTATACATTGATGATGCTCTGAAAGAAATTGAGCGCTGCGTCAATGAGCACAAGATGAATTTACTTTGTTTGCCTTCTCACTTTTTGAATGAAGACGAGGAGTGGTGCTCCGTGGCTGATGAAAGCGTAGTTCCAATTTTCGAACTCGCGAACCATTACAAATTGGCAGTGGAAATTCATCCGTACGATGGGCAGAAAATGGTGAAGCTGAAAGATGAATATTGGCGTTTCCATTTAGTTTGGATGATGGCTCAAACCGCAGATACACTGCACATGTTCACCTTACGCGATTTCCCAAACAGATTCCCTGATGTTCGAACGTGCTTTGCACATGGGTGCATGCTCGGTCAAGCGAACTATGGTCGCCGCTTACAAGGTTTTGATGGCCGTCCTGATTTATTTGAGGGAAGTCAAGATCCGCGACAGTCTCTTGGTCATCCCAATTTATTCTTCGATACCTTGGTGCACGATTCTTACACACTTCAGCTACTCAAAACACGCGTTGGATCCGAGCAAATTGTAGCGGGATTAGATGATCCATACCCACTTGGAGAGATGGAGGGAGTGAAAAATTCATATCCCGGTCGTGTTATTGATTTTGCTGTTGAGGTAGATATCCTCACGCAGAAAGAATCCGATGATATCTGGCATGGAAATGTGTTGAGATGGTTGGGTAAGAAATCGCTTTAACAATTTCATCTCTGAATGCTGAGCATTGAGGTAAGAAGTTCTCAAGGCCCTAACAAAGGCAGAGCAAAGCGAAATCAATTGAATAAAAAAATCCAGACCTTCTGAGAAAGCCTAGATGATTTTTTTTTCAAAATTTGAACGACTAGTTCTTCACGAATCGTGTTTGAGAACGCCCTTCAGCAGTCATAACGTTTACTAAGTAAATTCCTGTTGTCAAGTTAGAGACGTCAACAGTGTTTCCTTTTTGTTCGATCATTACTTTACCATCAGCAGCTAATACTGTCACTTGGTCAATTTGCTCATCCGAATCAATTGTAATGAAATCATTCGATGGATTTGGATAAACAATAGCCTCTACTGTCGATAATTCGTTCAAATCAGCAGTTGATTGGTAATAGAAATCCTGTACTTCAGAAATGAATAGCGTGGACGTTGCGAAATCATAATCGCTATTTTCCATCTTCGTTACGAAACCTTCGGTATCGTACGTGTACTCCTGCTGAAAAAGTAAATCTCCGCCTACAAAACCTTCATACAACGACAATTGATCATCAGCATTGTACGTGTAGTAAATTTCAATTTCAGTCGTCGTTGATGGTACACCACTGGTAACAGCGAACGCATCAATATGATCTGGCATTCCTCCAGTGTATGTGTAGTAGATATCGTATACCCATTCGAGCTGAGAACCAGAATTTTCGAACAGTTGTAAATTGTCTATTTCATTTCCTGTAAAGGTCATTAAGCTTTCTGATGTTGGAACCAAAGAAACCCCATCCCATTCGTGCGCAATGAAGCGGATCAAGTTGTTTGATGCATCGTAAAATGACGAATCTACAGATTCCGTGTTTGGATTCGAGATTGGGTCCGAAACATATGCTTCTACTAACAAGTTGTTGTTCGCATCATATTCGAAATTAGACTCACCGAAAACGTCAAATTGAGTGATGTTCCAGAAGTAATATTCAATTTTCGTCAAATTACCTGAAGCGTCGTATGTAAATTCCTGACGTTCACTTTGTACAACTTCCGAATCAGTAATTTCTCCATTGACGATCGTATTTTGTCGCGAGTAATCGAATGCTAAAGGCATACCTCCGTAAACATTTTCCTCGTTAGATTTGATCGTTGGTAGGTTGTAAAGGAAGTCAAATACAGGTTCATTAAACTTAAATTCAGGCTCATTTGAAGTGAGTGATCCTTGCCATGTGTTGTACGTATAACCGATGGAGTCATTGTAAACCAAGGCGGTTGTTTCATCAAACTCTCTTGTGGCTAAGCCGATTAGTTTCTGTTGTGCATTAGCTCCAAATGCTGTGAGCGCTAGTGCAAATAAAATTTTCTTTTTCATTGAGTGTAAATTAAGATCGTGCAAAGATTGGTTTTTACTTTAGAACTAGAACACAAAAAATCAAAAAAAGGTTGGGTCGAAGTGCTAAACTAAATCGGAAAATCTAACAATCCAACATCCCAACAAATCCAATTTATTAACTTTGAAGCCAAACGAACTCTAAATGGCGCAAAAACCATCAACTCCGAAAGGAACCCGGGATTTTCTACCAGCTGAAGTAGCGAAACGAAACTACATTTTTGATACCATTCGTAACTCTTTCGAGACCTACGGATTCTCACCAATTGAAACACCTTCATTCGAGTTGTCATCCACCTTAATGGGAAAATATGGCGATGAAGGAGATCGTTTAATTTTTAAGATTCTGAGATCGGGAAACTACCTCTTCGAAAAGAAAGGCATCACTCTTCCAGATAACATTGAGTCGTACACTGAAAAGTCCTTTGATCAGTTGACTTCTGATGAGAAAAAAGAACTCAATAAATTAACGAACGATATTTCGTCGAAAGCATTACGCTACGATCTGACAGTGCCATTTGCACGTTTCGTAGTTCAACACCAAAACGAATTGGCTTTCCCATTCAAGCGTTACCAAATTCAACCAGTTTGGAGAGCAGATCGACCACAAAAGGGACGTTATCAAGAATTCTATCAATGCGATGTCGATGTCGTAGGAAGCGATTCTTTGCTCTACGAAGTAGATTTCGTGTTACTCTTCGATGAAGTTCTCTCAAACTTAAATATTCCAGATTTCACCATTAAAATTAACAACAGAAAGATTCTTTCAGGAATCGCTGAGGTATGTGGTGAAGCTGAAAAAATTATCGCTATTACCGTTGCGATTGATAAACTAGACAAGATTGGTGTTGATGGAGTTATCAAAGAACTCACTGCGAAAGGAATTTCAGAGGAAGCGTTGAAGAAAATCATGCCTTTGTTCGGGGTAACGGGATCTACTGAACAGCGTTTGGATCAAATGAAGACGTATTTGAAATCAAGTGAAATTGGTCTCAAAGGAATCGAGGAATTGGAATACGTTTTGAAACAAGCTGCAGACCTCGGAATGAATATGGATAGCGTTGAGTTCGACGTGACACTCGCTCGTGGACTGAATTACTACACAGGAGCCATTTTCGAAGTGAAAGCGAACGGAGTGAACATCGGAAGCATTTGTGGAGGTGGTCGCTACGATGATCTCACTGGCGTTTTCGGAATGAAAGGCGTTTCTGGAGTGGGAATTTCATTTGGAGCTGACCGAATTTATGATGTACTCGAAGAATTGGATTTATTCCCTGCGACGGTGGATAACAGACTAGACGTTCTATTCGTGAATTTTGGCGAAATGGAACAAGGACATTGTTTGAAAGCAGTGAAATTATTGAGAGCGGAAGGAATTTCTTCTGAAGTATATCCGACTTCAGCAAAAATGCAGAAACAAATGAAGTACGCGAATGCTCGCGGAGTAAAACACGTGGCGATGCTCGGAGCTAATGAGATCGAAGAAGGCTACATTAAAGTGAAGAACATGGATTCTGGTGATCAAACATCAGTGAATGTTCAAGGATTGATTCAATTACTGAAATAGAGAAGATGCATACAATTGACAATAAATGGTTGACGCTTGGCGAATTTGAAGCTCTTTTCTCAAGCGGGAAGAAAATTGAATTAGGAGGAATTGCTATCGAAGCAGTGCAAAAGTGTCGCGACTTCCTAGATGAGAAAGTCAAGAACGCTGATCGACTAATTTACGGTGTTAACACAGGGTTTGGCTCTTTATGCAATACGGCAATTTCTGCTGATGAACTTGGAACTTTGCAACGAAACCTTGTAATCTCTCACGCTTGCGGAGCAGGAGAGGAGGTGCCAGCGGAGATAGTAAAACGCATGCTCTTACTAAAGGTATTGGGCTTGGCTCATGGACATTCTGGGGTTCAACTTGAAACGATCAACCGATTGGTTTTCTTCTATAACGAAAATATTTTACCTGTTGTTTATCAGCAAGGGAGTTTAGGTGCGTCAGGCGATTTAGCTCCTTTGGCACACATGTCTTTGCCGCTAATTGGTGAGGGCGAAGTGGATTTCAATGGAGAACGCGTTTCAGGGGTGGAGCTTTTGAAAAAGTTCAACCTTGAGCCAATTCAATTGCGCTCGAAAGAGGGACTCGCTTTGTTGAATGGAACGCAATTTATGAGTGCTTACGCGACTTACGCTGTGGCCAACGGAAAGAAATTGGCGAGTCAGTTCAATATCATTGGCGCGCTTTCTTTGGATGCCTACGATGGCCGTTTGAACCCATTCCAGGACAATGTGAATGTCGTTCGAAATCAAGTTGGACAGATAGCCGTAGCCAAATTTATGCGCAGCATGTTGGCAGGAAGCGAAATGATTCAGCGCGAAAAAGAACACGTGCAAGATCCATATTCGTTCCGCTGTATTCCGCAAGTTCACGGAGCTTCCTTCGATACGATTCACCATTGCTCAACTGTGGTAGAGAGAGAAATCAACGCGGTAACGGATAACCCAACGGTGTTCCCTGAGGAAGATGATGTTGTTTCGGCTGGAAATTTCCACGGTCAACCCTTGGCTTTAATATTGGATTTCTTGGCAATTGGACTGGCTGAAATGGCGAGTATTTCTGAACGCCGCGTTTACAAATTAATTGGCGGGACTAGAGGTTTGCCTGCATTTCTTGTTGCTGAACCCGGGTTAAATTCTGGATTCATGATTCCGCAGTACACCGCCGCTTCAATTGTCAGTCAGAATAAACAACTTTGTATGCCAGCGTCAGTCGATACAATTGATTCAAGTAACGGACAAGAAGATCATGTGAGTATGGGAGCAAATGCTGCTACGAAATTGTACCGAGTGATTCAAAACTGCTACTCTGTTCAAGGAATTGAGTTGTTGAACGCTGCTCAAGCCATGGATTTCAGAAAAGAGAAAACATCACCAAATTTAGAAGCACTTCGAACTGCTTACCGAACAAAAGTACCGTTCGTAAAAGAAGACACTTATTTGCATCCGCTAATTGCTGCGAGCGTGGATTTTGTAAAGAATGATTTTTAATCAAGAATAGAAGATATGACTGAGGTTTTAGAACAATACGAAGAAGATAGAAGACCCGCCTTATTATTGGTTTTGTCGATTTTGAGTTTCATTTCAATCGGATTGTCAATTATACTGAATACAGCGGGATTGTTCGGAGGTCCAATGAGCGAAGAAGAGCTGATCGAACAGCGCGTGGTTACAGCACAGTCGAAAACAGAAATGCGGCGAGTTGGAATGGATGGAATGATTTCTTTTTACGACAAGCTTGAGGGAATGCTAGAGGAAACGAATGACAATTTCTACTTGTCCAAAGGCGTACTGTTCGTTACAGATATTTTAGGTCTATTTGGTGTGATTTTCATGCTGCGTCGAAGAAAGCTCGGTTTTCACATGTATATCGTGTACTCTTTGCTGGCCATAGGAGGAGTTCTGCTGTATGTCTCGCCTGAGAACATCCACGTCATTCTGCCAATTGTCAATGTGATTTTCACAGGCCTGTTCATCTTTTTATATTCCAGAAACCTTCACTGGATGAAATAAACCATTCCTAAAATGACGCGTTTCATTTGTCTTCTGTTTACTGTTTTGAATGCTTGTCTCGGGTTGGCGCAACAATCGGCGGAAAAGTATTCACAGCAAGAAGTTTTCAAGCATTTGAACCAAGCTAGAAAGGTCGTTCGCTGGGAAGATAAGTATGTTGAGGCCGAAGAAAAAGAGCTAAACGGTTTTATCAAAGAACATATCCTCAAAGCAGAAGATTCTGCGTTGGATTCAATTCTTTTTCTAAAGATAAAGCGAGAATATCACTATCAAGTAGGGAATGTCTTAGGAGACCTGTATTCACAGCTTAAGTTACTTACACTTTATCGGGAGTATTTGTGTGGCGATGAACTGGAGTCATTGAACAGAAAGGTCGGAGAGGCTTTTGAGTCGATCGGGAATTATGAATTGGCAACTGCTTTCTTTAAAAATGGATTGACCTATAAAACGGGAAAGTTTAAGGCGTATATCAATGGAAAGCTTGGTGGGTGTTTTATTCAATTGGAAGAGTTGGATTCGGCAACCTTGTACTATAAACGGGCATTGTCACTTGCTACCGTTGATAATGATCGACTTTCACATTTAAATTCGATTGGATACGTCTATTTCTTAAAGAAGGATTATGTAAATGCTGAAAGGTTTTATGAAAGGGCGATAATGGAATTTCATTCTGTGTCGAAGCCTGACTCAATCCAATACTATATTGTACAGAGTAATTTGGGGTCTCTCAAAATTTATCAGGGCAAGAAATTAGAAGGGTCGGATTACTTGAAGAGAATTGAAAAAAGTGATTTTTTTCGAAGACAAGAGGACTGGTTTCATGCCGAAATCTATTCGAAGTTAATCAAGTTTTACGTTGAGAGTGGTGAATGTCAGAAAGCAGAGATTTATCTTGAAAAACTTAGGGTAATACTTCCGGAGAACAAGTTCGATGAATATCACAGTAGGTTTTATCAATTAGAACTTGATTTGGATGTTTCGTGTCATTCTACGACAAGGGCTAAACAAACTTTGCAGTCGTTAAGAATTAAGGAGCGTGAAATCGAACAGTATCAGCGGGAGCAGTTAACGATAGCTGGGAAATTGCAATACTCTGTTTATATGGATCGATTGGGGCTTGTGTCGGCTAACCTTGATTTAAGGAAACAATCAGAAGAGAACTTAGAATTGTCGAACTCGCGGCTGAGACGATTGGTTATTATTTCAGTTATTCTTTTGATTATTATTGTTCTTGGAGCGATTACGTGGTTTGTCTACAAGAAACGTCAGCAGAGAAGGAAAGAGGCAATGTTCGAGTTGAAAAAAGACTTAGTTCTTGAGAAAGAGCGCGCCAATCAACTGGAAATGGAAATTGCCGAGAAGGAATTGGAGAATAGAAAGTTAGAGCTGAAGCGAATGCTGGGTGCAGTTGACCGAAACTCTACGTTGTTTCAAGAAGTAAGTTCGCGCCTGGATAAGCTAAGGTCAAAAGAAGGAGACTTGAGCGAAGATATTAGTCAGTTGGTTCAATTCATTAGGTCCATGAGTAAAGCAGATGAGATCAGTGAACTCTTGAAACGAAATTCTGACCTCGTTGATGATCGATTCAAGGCACGATTTGAAGCACAGTTTCCAAATCTCTCAAAAAGTGAGGTTCAACTCGCGATGTTCATTCGTTTGGAGCTTTCAACAAAGCAGATTGCACAATTGAAAAACGTCGAGCCTTCGTCTATTCGAATTTTTAAGCATCGACTCAAACAAAAGCTTGGTTTAGCCAAGAATGAAGATTTAGTGGCGTTTATCCAGACACTAAACTGTTTAAGTAAATAGAATGTAAACGATAAGTAAACGTATTGTTAACGCCTTACTATTGATCCATACCGTTGCGTGCGTACCTTTGCACCAAACTATTACTAATGCTTAAGAAAATCTCCCTACTTGCATTCGTACTGACTTCGGTAGCTGCTTTTGCGCAAACATCGACGTCGACATATTCAGTAGGTAACATCCCAGCAAACATGACTTCATATTCGGCTACTTGTAACGGGCCGATTACTCCATTGGTTGTTACAATTCCCGCCGGAGCAACTGTAACGGGGATTGATATCACCTATTCAATTACTGCTGCTTCGGGCGCTTGGATGTCTGAACAACGTTCCCAAATTCACTGTCAAGAAACTGGATTGACTGAAGGTGTAATTTCAGGCTCTGGTGGCACGAGTGCAGGAACGGAAGTGTATAACCGCGCCGGCGTAAACATTGCGAACGGTGTATCAGCTACTGGTATATTGACATTTGAGATGCGAGCGTGGAGAACTTGGGGAGGTTCTGGATGTAATACAACGTATCAAACAATTAACAATAACAGTTGGACGATAACAGTATATTATACCAATCCTGTATCAATGACTTATACTTCGTCAACAACTACTCAGGCATCTACCTCGGGAATTCAAAATTGTCAAGGCTCAGCAGAAATTATTGGCGTTGAGATCGTTACGAATGGTGGTTTAAGTCCATTAAGTGCTACACAGTTTACAATTGGAACCGCTGGAACGACGAATATTGCTGAAGTTTCAAGCATTGATATTTACTATACTGGAGCTTCTTCAGTATATGCTCCAACGACATTGTTTGGTAGCATCGCTCCAGGAGGAGTCGTAAATATTACGGGTAGTCAAGTACTTAGTGCAGGTAGTAATTTTTTCTGGGTGGTTTATAATTTCATTACACCAACAACTAATGGGAATAGTGTCGACGCAAACTGCGGAGGATTGGTTGTGGGAGGGTTGGGATATAGCCCTTCGGTTACGAACCCCGCAGGCAATAGAGTAATTGGAGCTTGTAATCCGAGTCCAGGGGGTATCGCGTCAGGACTGCAAACATGGTTTGACGCCAGTAATGGTGTTATAGGGACCCCTGTAGTTCAATGGAATAACCTTGGACCAAATGCTAATATTCCTACACTTTCTTCTACGAATGGCGGAACACTAGCATCAAATGATTTAAGGGCAAATTACAATGACATTGTTACTACAACAGGAGCTTACAATGGGACATTTCACGGAGAAGTATCTGATCGCACTCAACTCATTTCTGGAAATGAGGTAACAATGTACGCGGCATACCAATTAAACAATGCTCCCGATTTGATGTTCGAGTTTCACGGTTCTGTTCAGACGAACCCCGCATCAAACGGTGCGAATCAATGGTTGACGTGGGGCTTTAGACATGGTGGGCTAGGATCATTGTTCAGCAATGGAACGACACATGTGTATGATAATGTGGCGATGGCTCAGATGTCAGAAAATTCCGGATTCGTTGGAATGCACGGCACTTCGAACAGCTCTGGAGGGAACACCATGAACGGGAATGATATGTCCTACGGAAACATCGGAACGTTCCATGGCGGAGGAAACTTTATGGAGCTATCTATTGGATATTGGCCAGGATATGGAATGTCAAGAGGAGTGATGGAGGCCATCCTTTGGGATGCTGATTTATCGACTTCCGAACGACGTCGTGTGGAGACCTATCTCGCATTGAAGTATGGAATTACTTTAGGAATGAATGGTACATCCATGGATTATTCGTCTCCTTCTGATGGTTCAGTCATTTGGGCGCAAGTGGCAAATGCAGGGTATAACAACGACATTGCAGGAATTAGTCGATCTGATGCTTCTGGCTTAGATCAACGAAAATCACATAGTACCAATGGTGCAACTTCGGGAACATATACCGATATGTTGACGATTGCTAATGGAGTTTCATATGCATCACCTTCATTTATGAGTGTAGATAATTCTCACTTGATCTGGGGGCATAATGCGCAGCCGATGATGCACAATGGGGCAGCACTTGTTTCGTATCCAACAGACAATGCCGAAACAATTCAAACGATTTTTCAGCGAATATGGAAAGCAGAAGAATCAGGAACAGTAGGAACTGTTACAATGGAATTTGATTTCAACGCGGTTCCAGGGGTTGGAGGGGTTGCGGGAGCGAACGATCTTGCGAATACGCGCCTATTAATCGATGAAGATGGAAACTTTACTAACGGTGCGACATCCCTCGCACCAACTTCGTTCAATAACGCAACGAACATCGCTTACTTTCAAGTAGATTTAGTCGCTCCATCAGGAAATCCAATGGATCAGTTAAGAGGATTCTTCTTCACGATTGGTTCTACTGATCCTGTTAATACCCCGCTGCCAGTTACTCTCGCTTCCTTTGATGTGAAGAATGATGGTTGTTCAAATATTATCTCATGGTCAACAGCATCGGAGCAAGAATCAAGTGAATTTGTAATTGAACGATCGTATGATATGGCCACTTGGGAAGATGTGACATCTGTTTTGGCAGCTGGAAATTCATCTACGACACTCGATTATTTAGCTCGCGATTACAACTTCACGAAAAATGGAGTAATGTATTACCGCTTACGTCAAGTAGATATGGATGGATCAATGGACTATTCGGAAGTGAAAGTGGTGAATTGTTTCTGTGAAAATCATCAACAACCGATCATGTATCCGAATCCTGCAACGGGAGATCTGTCTATCGAGTCTACGTTAGGAGGAATTATGGAGATTGTTGATATTAATGGACGAATAATAAGAAAAGAGAATCTTTCGGAAGGGGTGAATGTGTTTGACTTATCATTCCTCTCCGCTGGTGTTTATCTTGTTCGAATGATTCTCGATGAGGAGAGAGTTTTTGTTGAACGTCTGACCAAGCAGTAAAATCTAGCGAATCATTCTGATTATCATAGAAAAACCGTATCTTTGCGGCAAATTTCTTTGCAATGATTTCAGTAAATAATCTTTCTCTCCAATTTGGAAAACGCGTCCTTTTTGATGACGTAAATGCGAAATTCGTTAACGGTAACTGCTACGGGGTTATTGGTGCGAATGGAGCTGGAAAGTCGACATTCCTTAAAATTCTAACGGGCGATCAAGATCCAACAACGGGGCACGTTGTGCTTGAACCTGGAAAGAGAATGGCCGTGCTGAAGCAGGATCACTTCGAATTTGATGAATTTCAAGTACTGAACACCGTAATCATGGGGCATACACGTTTGTATGAAATCATGACGGAGAAAGATGCTTTGTATGCCAAGCCTGATTTTAATGATGATGACGGAATGCGCACAGCTGAACTCGAAGGGGAATTTGCTGATCTCGAAGGATGGAACGCTGAGACAGATGCTGCAGCATTGCTTTCAAACTTAGGAATTGATGAGTCGAAGCACTACATGAAAATGGAAGAGCTTTCGAATGACTTGAAAGTACGTGTACTTTTGGCGCAGGCCTTATTTGGAAATCCAGATTTATTGGTTCTCGATGAGCCTACCAATGACCTTGACTTGAAAACAATCTCTTGGTTGGAGGATTTTCTACTTGATTTTAAAAACACAGTGATCGTTGTATCTCACGACCGTCACTTCTTGGACACAGTGTGTACGCACATTTGTGATATTGATTTCAACAAAATCAACTTGTTTACGGGGAACTACTCGTTCTGGTATGAGTCGTCGCAATTGGTGTTACGCCAGCGCGCTGATAAAAACAAGAAAGCCGAAGAGAAGAAGAAAGATCTTCAGGATTTCATCGCTCGTTTCTCGGCAAACGCATCGAAATCAAAGCAAGCAACAAGTCGTCGTAAAATGCTCGACAACTTGGATTTGGAGACGATCAAACCTTCAAGTAGAAAGTACCCTGGAATTACATTCCACCAAGAGCGTGATGCAGGAAATCAAATTTTAAACGTGGATAACCTCTCAGGATCGAATGCTGATGGAGTATTGTTCAAGAATGTTTCCTTCACTGTCAATAAGGGAGATAAAATTGCATTCATTTCACGAAACTCAATGGCGACAACAAAGTTCTTTGAGATTTTGAATGGTCACGCAGAAGCAGATACTGGAGAGTTCAACTTGGGAACAACAATCTCAACGGCATACTTGCCAAATGAGAACCACGAATTCTTTGAAGAAAAATTACAATTGATCGACTGGTTGCGTCAATACGTGCACACAGATGAAGAGCGTGAAGAAGTTTACTTGAGAACGTTCCTCGGTCGTATGTTGTTCACGGGAGAAGAAGCGTTGAAAACCGCGAATGTTCTTTCTGGGGGTGAAAAAGTACGTTGTATGTTGTCTAAAATGATGTTGGCGAAAGCGAACTTACTCATCATGGACGAGCCAACGAACCACCTCGATTTGGAGTCGATTACTGCCTTGAACACGGGAATGAAAGAATTCCAAGGAACAATGTTGTTTACATCGCATGACCAGGAGTTGGTGAACACGGTTGCAAATCGTATTATCGAAATTACGCCAACCGGAATGATCGATAAGATGATGCCTTACGAAGATTACTTGAAAGATTCGAAGATCGCAGAATTGCAGGAAGGTTTTTACGCTTAGGCTAAAGTCGATTATACTTTCCCTTTAACGTGTTTCCATTTACTTCTGATGTCAGTAGGTAGATTCCTTTGGGAAGATCCGCTAACTGCACTTTTTGGCCATTTTCGACGTCGAAGGTTCTGATCAAATTTCCTGAAATAGAATGAACTTGGATTACCTCGGTTAATTCAGAATTTGTCGTGATAATTACTTCGTCGTTGTTGACTACTTGGGAAATAAAAGGCAAGGAAACCACGTCGATTTGTGAAGGTTCCGGTTCAACAACTTTCACTCTGATTTTCAGAATCGGCGCATAGGTTGGACTAGCAACTTCCAATTCAATCTCTTCATTGATTGTCGCTACATAGTTTTTTCCCTCGAGGTAGCAGCTTCCATAGTACACTGAGTAAATTGATTTTTGAAAGTCTGAAATCTGACCACTTAGAACCGTAATGAATCCATTCGGATCGGAAACGGATGTGTTTTCTGAGCCAAATTTCGAATCCAATATTAACTGTTCACCAGGTTCAATATGAATGACCCATTCTTCCGGCGTACTGCCTTCGTTAGAGTTATGATTTACGTAATTCGAAAATGTTTGAAATTGAAAAAACTGTACGCAAGCTTGATCCGTTTTCTCGGTTCCATCAGAGGTAAAAACCTTGGCTTCAATAATTGATTCGTGTGGAGGTGCAGTGCAGCCTCTATTTTGAGAATAGGTATAAGATGTGGCTAGAAGTAGTAGCGAAGCGAGAATGAATTTCATGATAGCAGCTGTTCGTTTGATTATCGAACGTACTGTAGTTCAGTATATTTTGTTAGAGAAGGATTTTAACATTTAGCACTTAAATTTTTCACGTTACTAATTGGGTCCAAATGACTGAACAGCGCTAATAATTGCAATTGTCGCGATAACGTAAAAAATCAAGAATATCAGATTTCCAATGATTCCAAAGAGTGCTCGACGTCTTTTCTTCTTGAGCTCATAAAATCCAACAATGAAGCCAGTAATGCTTGAAAGAAGAGCGGTTCCTATCAAAATTGGGGTAGTGGTCATTACCGATCTATGTCGGATAGAGAGCTCACCATCTAATGTAGCTATCATAATTGTTAATACGCAGGAGGCAACAGCTAGGAGCAAAAGTCGGACAGTCCAAAGTTCTTTGCGTTTCGAAGGTTTTTGATTATCAGAGTCTATAAGTTCTTCTTGCATGAAAAGGTTCTTTGATAAGCAAAATGGTCTACTTCAATACTTCCAGCAATTTACGATTAATATAAATCGTTTCCCTTCCAACCTTAATTGATTCCAAAACACCAATCTCCGTCATTTTTTTCAGGTGTCTTGCGGCGGCTTTTCGCTCCAAACCAATGCGTTGTGTCACAAAATCAATTTTCGAATAAGGTTGTTCGAAAAGCAATTCAATGAGTTCCTTTCGGTAGATCTTTGGCGCGTTTTCCTGCGTAAAATGAGTCGTTTCTTCCAATAAATCTCGAATATTCGAAATCTTTTGAATAGTACTTCGAGCCGTATCTTCGACTGCCCTTAGCATAAAAATGATCCATTCTTCCCAATCGGTATTCGCGTTGGTTTTATTCAATAAACGGTAGTAATCCTTCTTGTGATCGATAATGAATGAGCTCAGATACAAAATGGGTAAATCCAATTGCTGATTCATAATCAAGTACAGAATATTCAAAATCCGCCCAGTTCTTCCGTTGCCATCGTAAAAGGGGTGAATACTTTCAAATTGATGATGCAGAACAGCCAAATTGACTAGCGGTGAAGTATCGTTGTCATCTCGGTTAAAGTGTTCTAAGAAATTCGCCAGTAAATCTTGAATTTCCTTTTTTTCCTGAGGCGGCGTGTATACGACCTTTCCAGTTACATCGTTTCTTAACACCGTTCCCGGAATACTGCGGATGCCAGCGTCATTATCGACAATCATTTCTTGTAAGAGGAGAAGGTCTTTCAACCTGAGAATCCCATTCTTTTGAATCAAGTTAAAGCCTTTAAAAATCGCTTCGCGATAACTAATCACTTCTTTCGTTGCTGCAGGCATATCTCTCTTCTCAGATGTCATTGCTTCGTACAACTCATCTTGTGTTGTAATGATGTTTTCAATTTCCGAACTGTCTTTTGCTTCTTGCAAAACAATGGCGTTCACCAACATCGCCTGATTCGGTAGTGTTTGAGCAATTCCTTTCATCTCTCCAAGTAAACCAGCGGAAATCGATGCTTGTTTGAGTATAGCAATCGTCTCGAACTTCTCCTTTGGAAGAGGCAAATTTGTTAAATCAGGATGTGGTGCTTTAAGTCCCATATCAAATAAATGTGTACCAAAAATACAAAAAATGGTACATGTTTCAAAAACGTGGGACTTTAAGTCCCTTATTATTTGCATCAGAATTTCACTGATTATCTCAACAAAAGAATCCAATTGTTAACTTTACCAAAAACGATCTTACATGGTTCAATTTACTTTTGACAGCGCGAATTCCAATCAACAGTACGTTCATATCACGGCGACATTTTCTGCAAAGAATGATGAAACCTTTGTCCAGCTTCCAGCATGGAGACCTGGTCGATATGAATTGGGAAACTTCGCGAAAAACGTGCGTAATTTCAAAGTGTTCGATTCGAACAATCAATTGGTTGCTGCTGAGAAAGTAGCGAAAGATCGTTGGTCAGTGGATTCTTCAAAAACGGAGACGATTCGCGTCGAGTACAATTATTACGCTGCTGAATTAAATGCCGGATCGACATTTTTGGATGAAACACAACTCTATGTCAATCCAGTTAATTGCTGTGTTTTCACAGAGGATACGTACCATGAGGAAGTGGAAATTTCGCTGAACATTCCCAAAATCTGGGAAGTTGCTTCCTCGATGACAAAAGCAGGGGATAAGTGGACAGTTAAGAATACAGAAGAGCTATTGGATACACCGTTCATTGCTTCGGCTGGACTTCAATACACAACCTACGAAGTAGGAGGAACGCTCTTTTATGTGTGGTTCAATGGAGAAGTGAAACCAGATTGGGACCGCTTGATCAAAGATTTCAAAGCATTCACCGTTTCACAGATTGAAAAATTTACGGAGTTCCCGGTGAAAGAATACCATTTCTTGAATCAGATTGTGCCTTACAAAGGATATCACGGTGTTGAGCACCAGAAGTCAACTGTCGTTTTTCTCGGACCATCTTATGCCATCTTTGAGGAATACTACTCAGAGTTGTTAGGCGTGAGCTCACACGAGCTGTATCACACATGGAACGTAAAAGCGATTCGCCCAATTGAAATGTATCCTTATGATTTCACGAAGGAAAATTACTCACAACTTGGATATATCTGCGAAGGTGTAACGACATATCAGGGAGATTTGTTCTTATTGAAAAGCGGTGTGTTTGATTTGGATCAGTATTTCAAAGAACTTACAACGCAATTACAGCGTCATTTCGATAACTCGGGTCGTTTCCATTACTCAGTGGCTGAATCTTCATTTGATACTTGGCTTGATGGATACGTTGCAGGCGCGCCTGGACGAAAAGTTTCCATCTACACTGAAGGTTGTTTGTTAGCCTTTGTTACGGATGTTATGCTCAGAATAGAAACAGGTGACAAATATGGACTTGATGAGGTAATGAAGCGTTTGTTCTTCAATTTCGCTCTTCAAAATAAAGGAGTGAGCGCAGAAGATTATCAATCGACAATTGAATCCATTGCTGGAACGTCGTTTCAATCCTTCTTCGACGATTATTTCCACGGAACGCGACCATTCGAATCGATCTTGTTTGACAGCCTCGATTATTTGGGGATAGAATTGTGTCATGAGCCATCGTCAGTGTATTCTGAAGGGAAGTTAGGCTTCAAGACGTTGAAAACAGCGAATGGATTCACCGTAAAAGCAATGTTCCCAGGAGGACCAGCAGAAACTGCCGGACTCATGCTCGAAGATGAAATTATTGCTGTAAACGACATTCATTGTGATGGCGAGCTGAACAAGTGGCTGCGATACTTTGATGAGGACGTAAAGAAATTAACTGTGAAACGTTCGGGTAGAATGATCTCATTTACATTGCCTGAAGTGCAGCGCTTCTTCTATAATAAATACAGCTTAAAACTGGTTAAAGATCCGAATTCTCATCAGCAAAAAGCCTTGAGGCATTGGAGGAAATAGAAAGATAAAAGCCTTTAAATGAAAAATCCCCCGACATTTAGCGTCGGGGGATTTTTTTATGCCTTTCGGGTATGTTTCTTAAAACTTGTAACTCACACCTAAACTTGGAAGAATAGGGAATTGGTAGATAGTTTCTCCAGTTACACGATTCACGTAGAAGATGTTGTTACGATCGTAAATGTTCGTGATCGATCCAATAACTTCCAATACACTTTTGTTTTCGAAGATGAATCCTTTCTTCACGGTGATGTCCAATCTGTGGTAGTAAGGTAAACGTTGGCTGTTGAATTCACCCAAGTTTGTCGATACATAGTTTGGATTCGTTGTTGTGTAATCTGTCGTTACACCTCCAGCGAAGTTGTTTTCTTCGTAGAATCCAGCAGTTGGTGTAAATGGTAGACCAGAACCAAGGTTCCAACGAACACTCACCTCCAAATCTTTCTTCTTTCCGAACAAGTACGTTCCAACCAAGTTCACATTGTGACGGCGGTCGAATACCGGCGCGTAAGTAATGAATCCATCCCAACGCGTTGATTTTCCTAAAGAGTAAACTCCCCATAAGAACAAACGAGCATCAGAATATTTCACTAAGAAATCAACTCCGTATGATTCTCCGTTCTCAAGAATGAAATCTTTCTTGTAGATATCATCAATTTCTGGGAAACTATCGTCGTTCGCGTAAATTTTGTTTTGGTTGATGTTACTCAATTGAGAGAAGTACTTGTAGTATCCCTCAACGTTGATGGCGATCTTTTTCGTTAAATCGTATTCAAATCCTAAGATCGCGTGCCATGCATACTGCAATCCGTTTTCAGGATTTCTTTCGTTCTGGTACTGAGTGATGAATGTGCTCTGAACATCCGTTGGAGCCGAAAGCAATCCATTGAACAAGTTCACGATGTCTTTATCCGATGATGCAGACGTAAAGTTCTGTGAGAAACGCCCTCCAGACATTTTGAATCTCAACTTATCAGTAGCGTTGAATTTAAGTCCTAAACGTGGTTCCGGAGATACAGTACTAAGTGATGCGTATGCCTGGAATCGAATACTTGGCTGAATCACCCAGCGCGTCGATACAAATCGGTAGCTAACGAATGCACCAATCTCTGTTGACCAGTTAACGTTTTCGATTTTTCTATTTAGTTCGTTGTATGTTTCAAAATCAACATTAAATCCACTCAAGTTGATTCCGTAATTTAATTCTCCCTCGTTTGCAAGGAAGTATGTGAAATCAAATCCAAGGTCGAATCCACCGATAGAACTAGTTCTTAATGGAGAACCTTGCTCCAAGAATGAGGTCTGGTAGTGTGATCCGTTTACGTGACCTTTAATAACAATGGCTGAACTTGATGGTACAAGTAAGAAGTTCATACCTCCTCCAGAAGATTGCCAGTCTAAATCAGCAATTCCGTAATCCACACTGTCTCTGTTATGGAAACCAAAAAGACTAAACTTTGATCCGCCATCTCCTTTGATGGTCATTTTTCCATAAACATCCGTAAAGGTGAATGGCATCCCATTTCCTTCATTGATTCGAGGGTAAAGTCCTTGTGACGTATTATCGAGTAAACTGTGTTTCGCAGAAAAGATGTACGATCCCGCTGGTGGTCGTCCGTCTTCTTTTTGTTTACCCATTGGTCCTTCAAGCACTGCTTTGGCCATAAATGGAGAAACTGAAACCTTTCCACCAAATTGTTTTCTATTTCCATCTCGGTAAGTGATATCCATTACAGAAGAGATACGTCCTCCGTACTGAGCATCGAATCCACCGGTTAGGATTGTTGCGTTTTGGATCAATTCCGTTTCAAAAACGGAGAAGAAACCGATAGAGTGGAACGGACTGTAGATAGTCATTCCATCCAATAATATTTTGTTTTGAATAGGTGTTCCTCCACGAACGTAAAGTTGACCACCTTGATCTCCTGTTGTTGTTACCCCTGGAGTCACACTAAATGCTCCAACGATATCGTTCTCAGCTCCCATGGATGGGATTCTTTCGAGTCCTTTTTTGTCCAACTTGATTTCAGAGATAAGGATTTCGCTTCGTTTTCGTGCATCTGCCGCACTAACAATGATATCGTCCAAATCCAAAACATCGCTTCGTTTCGTGAGGTTGAATGTTGCGATTGTTACGCCTTTGGCAGCTTTTACATCAATGTTCTTTGTCTGAGTTTTGAACTCAGCAGATTGAATTTTAATGATGTACGACCCTTTTTTCAGTTTTGAGAAAGAATAAAGACCATCGACATTTGTATCAGCTCCTTCGAGGAGAGTACTATCGTTCGAAAGAAGACGAACTTTTTCAAAGGGCATTGGTTCCCCTTTATCATCATAGATGAATCCGCGAATCGTAAAATCCTGAGAGAGAGCAACGGACGAGAATGCGAGGGAGAGAACTAGAGTAATTAACAGTTTCATAAGCCTAAATAAGCAGATTTAAGTGCAGCGAAGATACAACAAAGTGCGTAATTAATTCAAGCTTTTGCCGTAAAGGATTTAAACGGTAGTAAAAATTGATTCAACGGTTTAGCTTCGCTGAATAATTTTGGCTTTTTCCCAATACTGATCCATCGTTTCCAAATCGGTTTCTCCAACGGGATGACCTTCTTTTTTCATAAGTTCTTCCATCAAAGTAAAACGCTTGATAAACTTCTGATTCGTTCGTGATAGAGCATCTTCAGGATTAATGTCAATGAAGCGTGCATAATTGATCAATGAGAATAATACGTCGCCAAATTCATCTTCAATTTTCTCTTTGGATAGCTTTTCAGCTTCAACTTCTTCATTGAGTTCACTTAATTCTTCCTCAACCTTTTTCCAGACATCTGAACGCTTTTCCCACTCGAAACCAATTCCTTTGGCTTTTTCCTGAATTCGATAGGCTTTCACCAAAGCAGGAAGCGATTTTGGAACTCCCTGAAGCACGGATTTCTTGCCTTCCTTCAGTTTGAGCTTTTCCCAGTTTGATTTCACTTCTTCTTCAGAATCAGCTACAACATCTCCATAAATATGAGGATGACGGTGAACAAGTTTGTCGGAAATACCGTTCAATACGTCAGTGACATCGAATGCATTTTGTTCCGATCCAATTTTGCAATAAAACACCATGTGCAAGAACAAATCTCCAATTTCTCCCTTGAGTTCATTTAAATCATTGTTTGTGATTGCATCAGCCAATTCGTAGGTTTCTTCGATGGTGAGGTGGCGCAATGAATCAAGCGTTTGCTTTTTATCCCATGGACATTTCTCTCGGAGATCGTCCATTATATTCAGTAAGCGTTCAAAGGCAACGAGGCGCTGATCCATGTTTTTCTTTCAATGATGAATGGCAAAATTAAGATTAATTCAGCATCTACTTTGGAATTTGTAAATTTGCTGCCATGCGCTTAATTCTTTCGCTTTACATTCTTCTTTTGAGTGCCTCGGCCAATGCTCAGCCTTTGGGAAAAGATGAGATCTGGGTAGAGGGTAAATTCAAAGCGGGTTTTTTGGCAGCGCACAGAGGAATGATTGGCCATTTACCTACCGAGCACGCATTTGGTGGAGAAGTGAGCTATTTGATTCAAGCAAAAGGGCAAAAAGATTGGCACTATCAATATAAAAAACCTACGTACGGAGTTACGGCATTCTTTGGATCTGTTGGGAACCGAGAGTTACTAGGACATTATTTTGGTTCGTACGCATTCGTTAGTTATCCTTTGATTAAACAGAAGTTTTATACGTTCTCGTTTAAAATGGGAGGAGGCTTAGGATATGGAACCAAGGTATATGATCCAGACAACAATATCTTGAGTGCAGCCGTTTCGACTCATTTCAACGCGATGATTGTAGCAGGGGTTGAGAGTCGTTTCGTTTTTGGGAATAATTCTGCGATTGTTGGATTAGATATGACGCATTTCTCGAATGGAGCGACGAAAGTTCCGAATTTAGGATTGAATTTGCCCTACGTGAGTTTGGGTTATGGACGTCGCATTCAACAAAGCAATTTCTGCGATACCTGCGCTGTAGCTGGATTGGGAAAACAAATCTATTACTTTGGAGCCTTAGGAATCGGTTCAGCGTCGATGAATTTCCCAACAGGAGGAAAACGTTACCCAGTTATCGCTTTAAGTTTATTCGGTCGTAAGATGCTTGGAGACAAGGCTGGACTGGAGCTTTCATTTGATATTATGTCAAAGCAATCGAATGTGGAATTCAAGCCGGAAGTGCCGAAAACTCAATTGGATTTGATTCAATTGGGCGCCTTCGCTGGGTATATTCTGCCTTTGGATCATTTACATTTCGTTTTCGGGATGGGGGTTTACGTTCGCGATAAGTTTTCTCCAATTGATCGATTTTATCACCGAGTTGGGGTGAGATACGTATTCGACAATGGGATCAATCTTGGAATCGCGCTCAAGTCACATTGGGCAAGAGCAGATTACTTTGAATACGGAATTGGATATAGCTTCGGAAGATGAGAGGATTACTAATTTGTTTAATGGGATTGATGTCGCTTGCTGCATGCAAGAAGGCAGAAAATCGTCGGTGTGTGAAATCCGCTGGAGCAGATGCGGAGCTAGTGCATGAAGTCGATCCATTTAATAAGTTGGATATCGGTCCGAAAATGAAAGTCGTACTCGTTCAAGATACAGTTGAAAAAGTCATAGTGCGAGGAGGAGAGAACCTGATAAATTTCATTCAGCTAGATGTTACTGATGGGAAGCTGACTATCGAAAACAATAACACTTGTAATTTTCTTCGATCGTATAAACATGTCATTGAAGTCGAGATTCATTTAATTAATGTGATCAATGTTCTTTTCAGAGGGACGAAAGAGCTAAGCTGTTCGAATCAACTGGATTTACCTTATCTCACCTTTGTTATTGAGGAAGGGGCAGGGCAGTGCAATCTTAATTTGAATTGCAATTCACTGTTTCTAGGATCGGGATTCGGTTGGGGGAATTACGACGTGGAAGGTCAAACGAACTATTTAAAAATTGATTTGCGCGATAACGGTTTCGGAGATCTCTACGATCTGCAAATCCAAGATTCTGCAACGGTCATCTCGTCGAGCTCTGAACGAATGAAGATTAATCTCGGTGGAACAGCGGCGCGCGTTGAAACATCATCGTACGGGGACGTCTGGTACATTGGAACTCCAACTTTCCTGGAATATAATCAGTACGGAGAAGGCGAATTAATTGATCAGAATTAAGGTTTAAGTTGTACCTTTGTAAAAAGTTTAAGAAATGGAAGTTGTCTTATTAAGTATCGGACTTTTAGCATTAGGATTCGCAGGAATCGCAATCAAAATTTGGGCTAAGAAAGATGGTGAGTTCGCAGGAACATGTGCAAGTAACAATCCACTCCTAACTGAGAAGGGTGCAGCTTGTGGTTTGTGCGGTGCGCAACCGGACGAGCAATGCTTGAATCCAGAAGGTGCGGAAGCTTAAGTATTTCGCTTCAGCTGCATCAAAATCTTAAAGGCCTCATCAATATTGTTTGAATTGACAATAGCCGTGAACTCGTTCGCGGTAGAAACGACTTGCTCGATGTTAATTCCTTCCCAAGCCAAATGCTTCAAAATATAGTAGTAAACACCGTAAGTCTCAGTATTTGCGTGTGGTAATTTCACCGTTATCGAAGATAAGTTCTTACCGTGAGATTTCAAGTTCGTACTGCCAAAGATTTGATGTACTTCTCCAGCATATTTCGAGTTGAGAATGTATGTCGTTTCCGTGATACCTTTACACAATGTAAAGAAACAGTCTTTATCTTCTTGCAAGAATTGAATGAGTCGCGTTTGAGCCAGTTGTGTTGTCTCAGAATTTTCATAGGTGAAGTCAACGAGGTCACTTCTCACTAAGAAATCGCCAATTCCTCCAATAATATTGTTGATTTTCACATTGAGTTTGTGATAAACTCCTGGCGTCATTCGTTTGATCGCCATTACAATTGCACCTTCTTTGATCTCTTTACCAGCAGTCTTTTCGATTTCTGGTTTGATTTTTCTCGCCAATGCGGAGATATTGATCAGGTTTTCAGTCATCGCTTCTCGAAGGAAGGGACTGCGATTGATTATGTCTTCGGTAATCTTGCTAATGGAACTCATGCTCTGAATCGTTGTGCGATAAAAATAATAAAATTATGTTTGAAAAAGCAAAAAGTGTTAATTAAATAACAACGGTTAAGCTAGCGTAGAAATCGCGCGGTCGACAAAGCCTTGTGCCATGGTCAATTGCTCTGATTTAGAAAGTTCAGTATTATCAATAACAATTGCATCAGAAGTTTGAAGGAGAGGGCTTTCTTTTCGAGTACTATCGATATGATCTCTTCTCAATAAATTTTCTCTAACGTCCTCTCTAGTGGTAGGCGTTCCTCTGAAAATGAGTTCTTGATACCTTCTTTCAACCCTCGTGTCGATTTCCGCCGTAACAAATAGCTTCAATTCAGCATTTGGAAATACGACCGACCCAATATCACGACCATCCATGACGATACCGCCAGTATTTCCCATGTTCTGTTGTTCTGCAACGAGTTTCGTGCGGACTTCTTTAATCGCAGCCACTTCAGAAACGAATGAAGAAACTTCAGGTGTTCGGATCTCTTTTTCGACATTTTCGCCGTTCAATAGCAGTTCTGGAGATTTTGTTTCCGGGTTGAGGACAAATTTCAATTCAATTTCATCCAAACGAGAGATCAGTGATCCTCGGTTCAGTTCTCGGTTCGAAATACAACCATTCTTGAGGGCAAAGAGGGTAACACCTCGGTACATCGCCCCGGAGTCGATAAAAACGTAATGTAAAGACTTTGCTAGTTCCCTAGCGAGGGTACTTTTCCCGCAGGAAGAATATCCATCAATCGCTATGGTGATTTTATCGCTCATCGTTGTATACAAAGAAACGCATTATTTCAGAGATTTTGGAAAGATTGGAAACAAAAAAAAGGGACAATCTTTCGATCATCCCTTTCCAATTTTGAATTTCTAATTCCTAGAAGTAGAAAGTAATTTGCAATGAACCAGTAGGTCCGAAGAATGGGTTTGTGTTATCAGTACCCAAACCAAAAGCAGAACCTCCTGCAACAGTTTGTGTTTCGATTTGCTCAGTAGTCTGTCCAGCAGTTGGCTCGATACGAGTAGTCGTAGTCGTTCCAGTACCGAAAGTCTGAAGACCAAGTCCCCATCCGAACTCACCACCTACTGCCAATTTAGGCAATACGAAGTACTCAGCTCCAACGAATCCTCTTAATCCGAACGTTACGCCACCTTTTTGTGTTACGTTGTTCACATCAACAGAACCATCTACCGCATGAGTTTGCGTTGCAGTACCAGTAGTACCGTTCCACGAGTAAGCGTTTGCGTAAGTGTAATCTGTCTTAGTTCCACCACCGAAACCGAGACCAAGCTCACCTCCGTAGTATCCTTGAAGACGAGTAGATCCTTTACGCCACTCTAAACCACCTGTCAACATAATGTTGCTTCCAGTAGTATTCATTTCATCAATAACTAGATCCGCATCTGGATCAACAGCACCGTTTGCATCTAATGCAGCAGTGTATGATTTGTTTGTTACTGAAGTAAATCCAATGTTCACTCCACCACGGTATGCCAAGTCGTCAGCAACGAAGTACTTACCAGTGATTACGTTGTTACCGTTCAAGAATGACCAAGATCCAGCAGAGGAACCTCCGTTTGATCCAAATACTCCTTGAATGTACCCCAAAAGTGGAGTTGCGTCGATACCGACAGCCCAATCACCAGCTTCTGGTAAGTAGTTTTCTCCTTTTTTTGATGTAAGGTCTTGAGCGAAAGCTGCAGATGTTCCAAGAATTACTGCAACCGCTAAAATTGACTTTTTCATAAAAATTTAATTTGTTTGGTTTGGTCTAATGTACGTTTCTTTTTCCAAAAGGTTCCAAAAAAGAAGTCCACAGAAATGAGTTGAAAAGAAGATTTTCGATAAAATGATTAGCAAATCTTTGCTAACGCCGCCATTTCGAGAGGTTGGTGGTGAGTGTTAAAATGTTGTTAAACCCAGCTTGGGAGTAGATAAGGAACCCATAATCGAGGCTGAACTTGTTGAAATGCAAGCCAAGACCGAATGACATTCCAGCCGCGCCAGGGCGCTGTTCAATCCCCAATTCCTTGCGTCTGTGGTAATCGAAGCCCGTTCTGAGGTGAATAGTTTTCGATAGGTTGATTTCAAGCTGATAAGAGAAATGATTTCCTAGCTTTTCAAAGAACCCAGCTCTTGGTACTGGAATGGTGTCGCCTGAGAGCGGATCAACAGTTGGTACAAGAGTAGGATCATTGTAGGTGATGTCCCATTTATTCAGCGAGTGCGCCAAGAGTGTAAATCTTAATGGGGCATGTGGCAACTTATACGCCGCCGCCATTTGAAAGTTCACTGGCAAAGGCTTTCGATTGCCTGGCGTGTGAGACATGAATTGATAACCGAAGTTTTTCACCAAAACCGTCGCGAGGAATCCTTTATCCTCATCGTAATAGGTTCCAGCTAAGTCGATGCTTGCTCCCAAAGATGAATAGGTCTCTAGTTGAGAGTAAATAATGTTGGCCTTCGCTCCAATCGATAATCGTTCGTTGAGCTGTCTACCAAAACCTGCTCCTGCAATCATTTCAAATGGACTGAAGGTTCCTTCTGCAATTCCGTTTGTCCCTGTTCGTTGAAATTTCCCGTAATCGACGTACTTAATATAACCAACCATTGTTCCGTAATCCTTTAAACCGAATCCGTAGTTGAACATTCCGTGATTGATGCCTCCGGCATGAAGCGCCTGACTTATGCTTACACCTTTCTCCATTTCACTGTTGAGAAGAGAAGGGTTGTTAACTCCCATGCTGATATCGTCTCCTGCTCCTGTAATAAAGTTTCCTCCCAATCCAGCATCTTGTGCGCTGTAATATAAATCAAGGAATGGAAAAGCATTCTCACCGCCTGTTTGAGCTGTTGCCACTGGCAAAAAAGCGAGTGTGAGGATCAGAAGTCTAATTTTCATATGCATTTAACGCAAAGAAAGTTTAAAAATTTTAATCCACTGATCTTTTTCTGCATTTTGAATGAACTTCGATTTATAGAGTTCAGGTCTAAATTTGTATATTGACTGTTCACCAGACTATTGGTTCACCGAAAATTTGATTATGAGTAACCTACTCGTTACGATATTTCGCAATTCTACTACCCGAATAATGTTCATCATTTATTTGTTGATCATTGCGCTATCGGCGTTTTTCTTAATTTTTGGCTATTACGATCAATTGGCACTTCAGGAAGAAGGTCAGTACCGTAAACTACAGGCCGTTGTCAGTTCGATCGCCATGGAAATGGATGGCGACGAAATCGATGATATGATGAGTTCGTATCCGGAGAAGGATGGAATTACAAGCAAGTCTGAAAATGGAATTTATCGCAAGTATAGCGATATCATGCACAAAGTCGTCGATTACAACAACATCAATTCTCCGATGTACATCTTGATTTTTAGCGAGGAACACGATGCATTTGAATACGGAATTCGATCAGACGATCAAGTCTACTTTAGACATAAATACGTGAATTACCCCGATATCCTCCTCGAAAAAATGGAGACGGGAGGAACCATTCCGCGTTATGAGACCGAGAATGGAACATGGATTTCTGCGTTTTACCCTATTCGGGACAGTCATGGGAAATTGGTTGGAGTGCTTGAAGCTGATGAAGAATTCACCTCGTTTGTCGATGAAGTACGTGCTCAGTTTTTGAATGGAGCCATTATGATGCTCATTATTGTTGTAATAATGGCGGTTGTTGTGGTGGTTTATGCTCGAAGAATCTTGAAAAATGAGGAGAAGCAAAAAGCGCAACTTGAAGAGCAAAAGCGAACCATTGAGCTGAAGAACCTGAGCATCAACGATTCGATTAACTATGCCTTGAAAATTCAATCGGCCATTTTGCCGTCGGAAGGAACTTTCTCAAACTTGTTTGAAGATTTCTTCATTTTGTATCAACCTAAAGACATTGTTTCAGGTGATTTTTACTGGATGGAGCAGATTGGAGATGATGTCTACGTAGCAGTTGCCGATTGTACAGGTCACGGTGTACCAGGAGCGATGGTGAGCGTAATTTGTTCCAATGCTTTGAATCGAGTAGTGCAAGACCTGCATCGAACGAAAACGGGCGTCATCCTTGATCAAGTTGCGGAAGTCGTAACAGAACATTTCTCAAAAGGAGATCACCGAATGCACGATGGAATGGACATTGCGTTTTGTCGAATCAATTTGAAAACACTTATCCTCGAGTATTCTGGAGCGAACAATCCTGCTTATGTTGTATCGAAGGAAGGTTTTCAGAAATTGCCGTCATCCCGACAGCCGATTGGCGATTACCCGAATCGAAAAGAGTTTGCGTCAACGCGCTTACAATTGAAGCATGGAGATCAAGTTTACATGTTCTCAGATGGATATGCCGACCAGTTCGGTGGGCCAGCGGGTAAGAAGTTCAGAAGTCAGAAATTCCGTGAATTGATCAAGTCAGCAGCTCATTTACCGATGAAAGGACAACGCGATTTATTGGAAAGATGTTTCAATGAATGGCGCGATGAACGGGAGCAAGTCGATGATGTGTGTGTGCTAGGAATTCGCATCTAGCTATACACGCTTTCCCAATTCTATCACTTCTAAATCGTGAATTCTATCACCTGTAATGGAGAATCTCAAAACGGTCTTTACTTGATGAAATCCTTTGAATCCGCATGCTCCAGGATTCATCCAAAGCATATTGTAACGCGGATCATTCTTCACAAGTAAAATATGGGAGTGACCACAAATGAACAGTTTCGGAGCGCCATTGCTCACTAATTCTTCGTAGGCTGGTTTGCTGTATTTCCCAGGTTTTCCAGCGATGTGCGTCATCAGCACTTCAATATCTTCGCACTGAAAGCGATTGAATTCTGGGAATTCAACGCGAACATCAGATCCATCAATATTTCCATAGACTCCGCGAAGTGGCTTGAATTCAAGCAATTCGTCAATCACAGAAACATCACCGACATCACCAGCATGCCAGATTTCATCTACATCTTTAAAGTATTCGTAAATCTTTGGATCGATGAATCCGTGCGTGTCCGACATTAAACCAATACGCTTCATATCGATTTTCTTTTCTCGAAGAATTCTGTGAGGAGAAATACGGAGACAATCAGTGTGAAACAGTAGAGTACGTCTTCAACAGGAATTGTCCAAATGCGTGGCGTGACTTTCTGCAGTTCACTGTACCAAACGATAGGTTCCTCAGTAACTCCGCCCGTTAAAATCCCGTTCACAATCAGGAAGGGAATCAAACTAATCAGAAAAGAAATACCGACAAACTTGTATCGTGGATCCCTCAACCAGAAGAACAAAACGACTCCAGATGAGATGACCACGCTCAAGGTGTACCAACCTGTAGGTTCGAGTAGCGTCAGAACCATGGCATAGATAGGGAGCGCAAAATAGAGGATTCGATCCAAGAGTTGAAAGCGAAGTTTCCGAAAGTAATACTTGACACATTCGTAGATAAAGGTACAGGCGAATGGAACAACGATGAAAAACAGCACTTCCTCAAGTGGAAGATTTCCAATGTCAATTCCCACTAAATAATCAGTGTTAAATCCCCAAAAACCGTGTTCTGTGAAAATGAAATCCCAAATCAAAAAAGGAACAGCAATGATGAGTGTTGCGTAGAGAACGGATTTCCATTTAGAAACGTAATTCACACGTCTGTCAAAGCTCAGAACTAAGGGAAAGAACAGGGTTAAGCCATCAAGAAGGAGGTATAATCCTTTCATACCTTGAAGTATTTCCTTGGAACTACGAGCATCCCAAAGCACTCTCCGTCTTCTTTTCCTTGTTTTTTGTGATGAACCTTGTGTGCCTTTCGAATCGCTCTGAAGTAGGCATTGTTGGTTTTATCAAACCATTTGAACCTTCTATGAATCAGGACGTCGTGCACAAGGAAGTACACCAAACCGTAAACCGCAATCCCAAAACCAAAACCAATCGAGAAGGGCACGTCGTAAATGAATCCTAGCATGATACACAACCAAGAAGGGATAGCAAAAATCAAAAAGAAGAGGTCATTTTTCTCGAATATCGTTTTCGTCACCTGGTGATGATCTTCGTGCACTCTCCAAAGAAATCCGTGCATGAGGTACTTGTGAGCCGACCATGCGGCAAACTCCATGAGGCAGAAAGCGAGAATAAGTGCAAATGCAATAATCATAATGCAAAGTTAAGAATACTGAAGAATAGAACCCAAATGAAATAAAGCGCTTGTGCAGGTTTGTTTCTTGATTTCCCTAAACTGTAATAGATAAATGAGAAGAAAGTAGAAAATCCAAACCAACAGACGTAGTTCCAAATCGGGATCACGCCGTTTTCCCAATCCCAGAAATCCAATTTGATGGCCACTGGCTCGATTAAGAAATCCATTCCTGTACACAACGCGCCTGCGAGTATGGCTTTTAGAACGATGTTGATGCGAAATGAATAGAGTAGTGCCGAGCTCGCAACGACTATGCAAAACCAATTTACGCCAATCACCAAGGGGATTTCGCCAATTTTTGGTCCGAGCGCAGCTCCGTATTCATAATTTCCAAAAAGCAATCCCGTGTGAACGCCTATGTATTCAACCAGAAATCCTCCTGCCAGAATAATCACAAATGTTCCAGCCGTTCGGATGTAATTTTTTTCACTCAGAAATAAGAGAAATGCGGCTAAAATGAGATTCAAATAAGAAAGCTTCGCGCCTTCAGGATAAAGGAGCATAATTCCGACTCCAATTGCATGAAATAGAATGAGAATTCCAATGATAAGCTGGATTCCTTTATTCGAGCGAACCGACGATCTAGCCATTAATTTGAGATGGATTGATTCAACACATTTCGTACGCGATCAAAGACAATTTTGAACCATTCGGTATAGTTTTCTGGATGATTGGCCATGTCTGTTTCCAGTGAATCCAGATCAATGTACTTCCAGTCTTCCACTTCGTCTAGGTTGATTGCTGGTGCATCATTGAATCGACCAATCAGCACATGATCGAGTTCGTGCTCGGTTAATGAATTGTCTAATTCAGCTTTGTAAATGAATGAAAAAACAGCGTCCAAAGGAACTATAAAGCCCATCTCTTCTGTCAAACGGCGCATTCCAGCTTCCACGTTTGTTTCTCCTGTTCTTGGGTGACTGCAGCAGCTATTCGACCATAAACCTCCAGAGTGATATTTAATGCTCGCTCTTTTTTGAAGAAGCAATTCGTTTTGATCATTGAAAATGAAAACGGAAAAAGCACGGTGGAGTAATCCCTTTTCGTGGGCCTCCATTTTTTCCATTTCACCGATGGGCTCGTCTAATTCATTAACGAGAATTACGTTTTCCATTCTACAATAAATTCATTGAGTTGCGGACATAAGACTTCGCGAAAAGGAACACCTTCGTTTTGTTCGGAACACTGATTCTGCTCTCAAGAAGTTCGTGCGCCGTTTTGCGCTTAATTTTTCGAAGCAGCTTCGTGTAGTAAACATAGCTCACATAAACACCCAATCTCGATGATTTCGGTAATTGCTTGATTCCTACGTATGCTTCATCAAACTCTACTTGAATTTCTTCTTCGATGCGTTTTTTATCTTCCAATGAAAGTCCTTCCATGTCTACTCCAGGGAAATAAATACGCCCTAAACCTTGGAAATCATCTTTCATGTCACGCAAGAAATTGATTTTTTGGAACGCCGAACCGAGTTTCATTGCATACGGCTTCAAACGTTGATATTCCGCTTCATCTCCGTAAACAAAGACTTTCAAACACATCAAACCAACAACTTCTGCAGAACCAAGAATGTATTCTTCGTAAGATGCTTGAGTATAATCTACAGGATTCAAATCCATGCGCATGCTGTGCAAGAATTGATCAATTAACGCGTGATCAATCTGATATTTGTTCACTACCATTTGAAACGAGTTCAAAATAGGGTTGAGTGAAATTCCGCGTTCTATGGCTCTGTATGTATCGTCAACGAATTCATTCAACAAGAGTTCTTTGTCCTGCTCGTGAAATGTATCAACAATCTCATCTGCAAAGCGAACGAAGCCATAAATTCCGTGAATATCATTTCTAATTTTACTGTCCAAGAAACGCACTCCAGCATAGAATGATGTACTGTACGATTTTGTAACGTGCTTTGATGCTTTGTATGAATATGTATCGAAAAGTGCTCTCATAGTGACTTAATTAGTTGTTTAGCTGCAATCTTACCGGAAATTAAAGCGGGTGGAATTCCTGGTCCCGGAACCGTTAATTGCCCGCAGTAAAATACGTTTTTAATCTTAGATTGCATCTTAGGTTTTAAATTAGCTGTTTGAAATAGTGTATTGGCGAGGCCGTAAGCGTTGCCTTTGAATGAGTTATACTCTGATTTAAAATCTGAAATACAGAATGATCGTTTGTAAACGATACTGTCTTTGATAGCCGTTCCGCATCGATCTTCCATTCTATCCATGATTATTTGGAAGTATTTCTCGCGTGTTTCCTCAGAATCTTCCAAGTCTGGCGCCAAAGGCATCAAAATAAAAACGTTTTCTTGACCTTCTGGAGCTACCTCTTTGTCTGTTTTTGAGGGAGCGCATGCATAAAACAAAGGCTTCGTTGGCCACTTTGGATTGTTGTAAATTTCCTTTCCGTGATCGTTCAAATCTTCATCGAAGAAGAGGTTGTGGTGATCTAGTACTGGGATTTCTTTGTTGATTCCTAAATAATAGATCAATGAACTAGGCGCCAGTTTGCGCTTATCCCAGTATTCTGGTGAGTAACGGCGATATTGAGATGGAATAAGGTTTTGTTCAATGTGATTGTAATCTGCACCACCAACTATCGCGTCGAAAGTGTGCAAGGCTCCGTCAGTGCGCAATCCTGTTGCTTTTCCATTTTCAACAGAGATTTCCTCAATTTTTGACTCGAAATGGAATTTCACTCCTTCTTTTAGTGCGATTTTTTCCAAAGCCGCAGCCAAAGCATGCATTCCGCCATCAGGATACCACGTTCCTAATTCTAGATCAGCATAGTTCATTAATGTATAAAGAGAAGGAATATTCCCAGGCATTTCACCTAAGAATAAGACAGGGAAGTTGAGAATGCTTCGCGCCTTTTCAGAAGTGAATCGTTTTGCTACGTCCTTTTCAACAGATTTGAAAACATCCAGTTTGAGTGCATTTTTCAAGACGCTCAACTTGGCTATTTCTCCAATTTTCAACCCTGGATTTTCTAAAAAAGATTCAGTCGCAATTTCGTACTTCGTTTGCGCATCTTTTAGGAACTGCGTCAGTTTTTCTCCTCCATTCACTTCGAATGAATCAAAAAGTGCCAAGAGTTCTTCTTTGCTTGCAGGAATATTCGTCGCTGTCTTGTCTTTCCAGAGGACTTGATAAGCCGGATCCAAACGTGTCAGGTTGAAATAATCCGTTCTGTTTTCGCCTAAATCATTGAATAAACCATCAACTAATTCAGGCATCCAGTACCAAGAAGGTCCCATATCAAATGTGAATCCATCAGCCTTGAAAAACTGAGAGCGTCCGCCTGCCATTTTGTTCTTTTCAAAAACTTCAACAGCATGTCCTTCCTTTGCCAGAAAGCAAGCAGAGTATAGGCTAGAGAGCCCTGCGCCGATAATGCCAATTTTTTTCATTGTTGGGATACTTGTGTACAAATATAT